>JBGASC010000025.1:0-75102 GCA_044229935.1 Planctomycetota bacterium
CGAGGTGAAGTTCCGCACGCGCGCGTTCGCAACCTACGGCCTGGGCCTGATCGGTGCGCGCACCACCTCCAACCAGGTTCGACGCGACATCATCGACGCGCTGGTCGAATTGCTCAGCAAGCCGGAGACCTCGACCCGCGACGTCAAGGTCGCGGCGCTGATTTCGTTCGGCCTGACCCCAATCGACTACTCCGCGGGTGAAGCGCTGGACAAGAAGGAAGGTGCCTCGAGTTCGCGGCAGGCGCAGATCGAGTACCTGAAGAAGTACTTCCAGACCGAATCGAACCACTCGCAGATCCGCGCCCACGCTCCGACCGCGATGGCCCGCCTGCTCACGAAGGAGAAGGATGCGCCGGCGGACATCAAGGGCCTGCGGGACAGTGCCACCAAGCTGCTCGTCGATGCGCTGGGCGAGCACGCCAAGGAGAAGGAAGAGGTGCGCCAGAGCTGCGTGCTCGCGCTCGGACAGCTGGGTGACCTCGACAATGATCCGCTCGACAAGGAAATCCGCGACACGCTCAAGCGCGTCTGCGACAAGGGCGGTCAGCAGGAACGCTACTTCGCAACCATCGCGCTGGGCCAGGTGGGTGGCCACCCCGGCAAGGGCGAGGGTGCCGAGAAGAACGTCGGCGACGTGCGCGGATTCCTGGTCGGCAAGATCGACAAGGGCAGCACCGGTGGCCGCCCGTGGGCCGCGATGGCCGTTGGCGTCATGGAGCGCGAACTGCTCGATCTGGGATCCTCCTCGCTTCCCCCGAGCGGTGACGCCAAGGCGGCCCTGCGGGAAGCTCTCAAGGAGTGCGATGCGTCCGACGTCGCCGGCTCGTACGCGGTGGCGCTTGGCATCGCCAAGGACACGGAAGCGATCCAACTCCTGCGCGACAAGGTCAAGAAGTTCGGCGACAACACCCCGAAGGGATACATGTGCCTGGGTCTTGGCCTGATCGGCGCAGCCGACGCCAAGGAGGAGATCAAGGCGATCGTCAAGGACTCCAAGTACAAGCCCGAACTGCTGCGCCAGGCAGCGATCGCGCTGGGTCTCCTCGGTGACAAGTCGCTGGTTCCCGACCTGATCGAGATGCTGCGCGACGCCAAGGGCCTCGCGAGCCAGGCCGCCGTGGCCTCCGCGCTGGGCTTCATCGGCGACTCGCGCTCGATCGACCCGCTCGTGGAGATGCTCAAGAACAAGGACATCACGGCGTCGGCGCGCGGCTTTGCCGCGGTCGCGCTCGGGATCGTCGCGGACAAGGAGCAGTTCCCCTGGAACTCGAAGATCTCCACCAACATCAACTACCGCGCGAACACCTCGACACTCACCACGCCCGAGGGCACCGGCTTGCTCGACATCCTCTGAGTCGGCCCCGCACGGAATGCGATTCGGCTGCCCGTCCCGCAAGGGACGGGCAGCTGTGTTTCAGGGCTCGACGGCCAGGGAGCGGGAGCCGGAGGTTCCGGCGGCCAGCACAAGACAGCACAGAGCCAGGCCGACTCCCGCGACGCCGATCCAGTACGCGCGCCGGGCAGCGGCTTCGGCGCTCTGTTCCGCCTGCAGGAGTTGCTGGAGCTCCTGCTCGCAGCGTGCGACGTCGGCCTGCCGACCTGAATTCCCAAGCTCCTTCCAGCGCGCGACGTAGCTGGCGGCTCCGCTCGCGTGCCGCAGGGCGAGCGCCAGTTCTGCTGCGGTCGAGAGCAGGTATTCGTCGGCCGGCGCCGCGTCCAACCCCGGCTCGACGCAACGCAGAGCACCCGCGAGGTCGCCGGCGTGGTACCGCACGTACGTCGAGGCCTGAGCCCTCTCCAACGCGGTCGGAGCGCTCTGGGCGATCTCCCAGGCCTCGCTGAAGCGCCCCGCACGCGACTCGCCGATCGCGCGTTGCAGCGCGTCCGCCTGCGTCCAGACGAGGCAGAGTTCGAGGATCACCGCGTCTGCTCCGTTCGGGCGCGAGCGAGTTCGATCGAGCGCTGCTGCAGTCGTTCGATCGCATTGCGGTCGTCCGTCAGGACCGATCCGGCAGGAGGATCGATCCAGCGCCACGTGCCCGGCAGCGAGACCTGGCTCGCCAGTCGCGCAAGCCCCGGGAGCTGGACCGCGCGGAACTCGGACGTGCCCGGCTCGGGCAGGATCGCCCCGGGCCGCGCCACGAGCGCGACGTTGCGCGAAAAGGGCACTGCGAGGAGCAGCACGCGCGACTGAAGGCCCGCCGCAGCCGTTCCCGCCAGGGCCTCGGCGACGGGGTCCTCGAGGCCGAAGGCACCGATGTTGGAGCTCACCCAGCCGCCCGGCGCGAGGCGCTCGCGCAGGCTGGAGAAGAACTCGCGCGAGCACAGCTGCGCCGGGATCTCCATCTGGTTGGCGTACGCGTCGATCACGACCTGGTCGTACGGACCTGCGAGCCCCGCGAGGGCCGCGCGTCCGTCCAGGCCGGTGATGATCTTCCGGCCGGGACGCTCCTCGAGGTCCATCCAGCGGCGTGCGAGGGCGACGACCACAGGGTCGATCTCGAGTCCCTCGCCCTCGAGTCGCACTCCTGAGGGGAGGGTTCCGTCGAGCACGCGCCAAACGCTGCCAGCGCCCAGCCCCAGGACAAGGAGGTTCCAGGCACCGGCGCTACGCCCGTCCCACGCGGCGGGCAGTGCGAAGGTGTTGTAGTAGTAGCCCTCGGGCAAGAGTCCCGGCTCGGCTTGCCAGGCCGACTGGAACGAATCGAAGGCCTCGTTGACCTGCAGGAAGCGCAGCCGAGTGCCTTCCTCGGTGCGCTCGACCACCCGCACGGACTGGTACGGGGACTCGCGCTGTTCCAGCACGCGCCAATCGGCCCCGAGCGAGTGCTCTGCCCGGCGGGAGAGCGCCAGTGCCGCGAGCAGGATCAGCAGGCTCCCCAGTTCCACGCCGCGACGCTGCGCGTGCAAGGTGGCGATCCCCGCAAGCAGCGCGAGCGCGATGGCGCATCCCAGGTACGTGCGCGTCAACCCGAGTTCCGGCACGAGCCAGTACGTCGTCGCGAAGCTCCCGAGCAGACTGCCCAGCGTCGAGACCCCCAGCACGCGCCCTCCGGACTCCCCGGCGGAGCAACCGCTCGCGCGCTGCACGCACTCGCTCGCGAGGGGCGCGACGCAGCCGAGGAAGAAGCTCGGAGGCGCGAAGAGCAGGAGCGCGGCGGCGAAGCTCCCCCAGCGCAGCACACCCGCTGCCTGATCCAGCGCCAGCCCGTCCGGCACGAGCCAACCCGCGACGGGGCGCGCCAATGCCGGCAGCCACGCCACGCTCGCGCAGGCGATCCAGAGGACCCTCGCGAGCCACCGCACCGCGTGCTCCGCGCGCGCCATCCGTGCGCCACAGAGGTACCCGCACGAGAGCGCCAGCAGGATCACGCCGATCACGTGCGTCCACACGCCGCTGGTCGCGCCGAACCAGGGCGCGAGCAGGCGCACGGCGGAGAGTTCGAGGATCAGCGACACGGCGCCGCTCGTGAACGCGAGGGCCAGGATCCAGCCGGCGCGCAGAGGGCGATCAGGCTTCATCGAACGCGAGCGCGGGGAGTCGGGCTCCCCGCGCCATCGGGCCTACTTCTTCTCGTCCTTCGGCTTGGGCTTGGGCGGCACGTCGTAGTCGCGACTGGCCGTGAACACACGTCCCGGATCGCTGGTCGAGCCGTACATCCAGTCCATCGTCGACCACAGGTTGCGCGGCAGCTTGTCGACGTGCTCGGCGCCGTTGCAGATCACCTTGACCTCCTTCTCGAGGTCGACCAGGTCGTCGTTGAAGAACAGCGTGACCTTGGTGATGCCGGGCGAGGCGTCGATCGTGATCGTGTTGCTGGCCTTGTCCGCCTTGGCCTTGACGTACTCGTCGCCCTTGTTCTCGCTCGGCGGCACGATCACCCAGTAGGCGCGATTGGGCATCGGCTTGCCCGGGAAGAGCACCACCTCTGCCGGCGTTCCCAGGCGCGGGTGATCCTTGATCCAGGCCATGATCTCCGGCTCCTGCGCGTCGGGCTTGATCGAGCAGTTGTTGTAGCCGTCCTTGGTGCACTTCTCGCTGAAGGCAGTCGCGTTGGCCCCGGCGCCGGCGAAGAACGTCGGCAGGTTCTTGAAGTTGTCGCTGCTCGGTCCCTTCGCGTCCAGGTCGCCCGTGCGACCGATCACACCGGCGAAGCGGTCCGGAGCGCGCGCGGCGATCGCCAGAGCCGCGCCGACCCCTTCGCCGCGGCCGGCGAGATAGATGCGGTCGTAGTCGACGGCGTAGGTGCGCAGGATCTCCTTCATCGTCAGCATCGCGTTGGCGAAGCCGCCGGCCTGCTGCGCCGAGCCCGCCTCGCCCCACTGCATCACGTCGTCGGGCATCGGCACGCCGACCAGGATCGCTTCCTCGCGCGTCTGCTTGTCGTTCCACTTCTCCCCGATGTGCTGTGCCGGCTTCACGCCCTTTTCCGGGATGCACAGGATCAGCGGATAGGCCTTGCGCGGGTCGTACTTCGTCGGCACCCACACCGCGTAGGAGAGCGTCGCCTTCTCGCCGTAGAACGTCGCCGGGAACGTGATGTCCTTGACCTTCCCGGCCGCGACACCGCGCGCGTTCTTGTAGTTGAACGACTGCCAGAACGCCTTCCCGAGATCGTCGCAGAAGGCCAGCGGATCGCGCCCGTTGGTCTTCTTGGTGCGGATGCTCTCCAGCTCCTTCGAGAGCTCCTCCTTGGCCTTGTCGATGCCCGTGTTCTTCTGCTTGGCGTCGAAGTACTTGGCGATCTTGGCCCCGAGCTGTTCCTGATCGGCCGGCTTGAGAACCTCTTCGAGCGGTGCAGCGGCGAGCACGGGGAATGCCAGGGCGCCGCCCAGGGCGAGGGTGAGGAAGGTGCGTTGTCGCATGGCTTCGTTCTGTGTGGGTTGTCGGTGGCTCGCGATGGGGACGCTTCGGCCAGGCTACGGACCGCCGGATGCCGAGTTTGCCTTGCTTGGGGGCACCAGCGCCAGCCCGAAAGCAATCCAGGCGCGGCGCGCGGAGCCTCGCTCGAGCCCCGAGCCGTCCGTCAGCAGCCCCGCGGGGAGTCGTGCGGCGCGCGCACACTGTCCCTCCTCCAGGTCTCGGGCGGCGAGTCCCAGCGCTGCGGCCGGCGAACCCGCGGCCCAGGCTCTCCCGAGCGCCCGGCGCGCCGCGCCCGGCTCCTCGCGCGCCAAGGCCAGTTCAGCCTCGAGCAGGTCGAGCGCGATCGCCTCCGCACCTGCGGCGCTCTGTCGCTGGGCCGTGAGCCGTTGCTCTGCCCGCGCGGCGTGGCCGGAGAGGCTCTCGCAACGCACGACGAGGAGCACTGCGGGCAGGTCGTTGCGGGTCTCGGCCAGGGCTTCGCCCAGGGCTTGTGCACCCTGCAGGCGGCAAGCACGGAGCTCTTCCTGCGCCACTCTCAGGGCCAGCGCGCGCCGATCGACGCCGCGTTCGTCCGCTGCATCCTTCAGCGCCGCCAGCGCCGCCGCGGCGCGATCCTCGCACGGGGCGAGCACCTCGGCAGCCAGGCGCGCCTCGCGGGGCGCGTAGTCGATCTGTGTCCCGGGCGCAGCCAGCGCACGCGGCTGATTGCCGCGCCAGCGTTCGAGCTGGGCCATCAGCACGCGCGCGCGGAATGCCTCGGCGCGGTCGTGCACCTTGCGCGCCTCGCGCTCGCGCGCGGCGGAGAGCGTGCGCAATTCCACCTCCAGGCGCTCGGCGGGCGCGGTCCCCGGCGTGAGCGACTGCAATCGCTCGAGGTCGTCCCAGACACCTCGCCACTCGCCGCCCGCCGCAGGCAGCGCGAGGAGGAGCGCACCCAGCAGGCTCAGTGCGTCCAGCGCACGACTCCTTCGGGACCGCTGGCGGCCTCGGTGCGGCCGATCTCGAGCACGTCCTCGCCCGCAGCCTCGAGCGCTGCGCGCACGTCGCGCTCGCGCGCCGGATCGACGAAGAGGACCATCCCGATGCCCATGTTGAACACCTGATAGCTCTCGTCGGGCGCGACGTCACCCTTCTCGCACAGGTAGCGGAAGAGCGGCGGCGGCGTCCAGCGCGTGCGGTCGATCCAGGCGTCGCAGCGCCCGAGGACGCGCGGGACGTTGTCGACCAGCCCGCCGCCGGTGATGTGGGCCATCGCGGACAGGGCGTCCTTCTCCAGCAGCGGCCAGAGCTGGCGGAAGTAGGGCCGGTGCACGGCCAGCAGGGCCTCGCCGACGCTGGGGCCACCGAGTTCGCGCGGACGGTCCTCGACCGAGAGCCCCAGCTTGTCGAAGAGCACCTTGCGCGCCAGCGAGAAACCGTTCGTGTGCAGGCCGCTGGAGCGCAGCGCGAGCAGCTTCTGCCCCGGGCGCACGCGGCTGCCGTCGAGGATCTTCTCGCGCGCCACGGATCCCACGATGAAGCCGGCGAGGTCGAAATCCCCCGGCGTGTACAGCCCCGGCATCTCGGCCGTCTCGCCCCCGAGCAGCGCGACGCCGCTCTCGCGGCAGGCCTCGGCGCAGCCGTGGATCAGCGCGCTGACCATCGGCGGCTCCATCTTGCCCACGGCCACGTAGTCGAGGAAGAACAGCGGCCGCGCCCCCTGCACGAGGATGTCGTTGATGCAGTGGTTGACGAGGTCGCGCCCGACCGTGTCGTAGACGCGGCAGCGCTTGGCGACCTCGAGCTTGGTGCCGACGCCGTCGGCGCTGGCGACCAGCACCTGCCCGGCGCAGCCGACGCGCGCCGGATCGAAGAGGCCTCCGAACAGTCCCACGTCGCCGACCACGCCGGCGGTGAACGTGCGCCGGATCGCCTCGGTGGCGCGCTCGACGGCCTCGTACTTGCGGTTGATGTCGACGCCGGCTTCGGCGTAGCGCGAGGGGTGGCTCATGGGGATTCGCTCGGGGCGCGAGCGTAGCATGCGCCGCCACCGCGCCCCAAGGAACTCAGCTCCCCGGGCCGTGGCGCAGCCGCTCGAGGATGCGCGGCCCGTTGCCGAACCCCAGATCGGCCGGGAGCCGATCGAGTGCGAACCACCCGGCCTCCAGCACGTCCTCGCCCGCGCAGAGCGCGCCTCCGATCGGCCGGCAGCGGTAGACCGCGACGTTCGCCGGACGGCGCACGTCCTCGGGCACGAAGAGCAGGTCGAAGAGCGCGAGCACCTCGACTTCGATACCGGATTCCTCGCGCACCTCGCGCACGGCGGTCTCCTCCGGGCGCTCGTCGATCTCCTGGTAGCCCGCCGGGAGGGCCCAGGAGCCGCGGAAGGGCTCGATCGCCCGCCTCACCAGGAGCACGCGCGAGCTCGCGTCCAGCACCAGACCGGCCGACGCGGCGGCCGGATTCTCGTACAGCACGAACTCGCAGGCCACGCAGCGCACGCGCGAGCGTCCGTCGAGCGTCGCCCGCGCGAGTGCGGCTGCGCAGAGCGGGCAGTGCTTGGCTCGTCGTTGCCACATCCGCGGAACAAAGGGGTTTCCTTCGAAGCACCTCCCGGGCCTACACTAGTCGCCCACCGCCGCGCGAGCAACGACGCGCCTCCCCACGAACTCCCCACCATGCAATCCCTGCTCGTGCTCGGCAGCACCGGATCGATCGGCACGCAGACCCTCGATCTGGTGCGCGAGAGCGCCGGCGCGCTCGTCGTGAACGGCCTGGCGGCGCAGAGCTCCTGGCAGAAGCTGGCCGAGCAGTGCGCGCGCTTCCGACCGGGCTGCGTCGCGCTGACCGACGAGGCCGCGGCCGAGCGCCTCGCGCCGCTGCTCGCGCCGGGGACGCGCTTGTTCCGCGGCCCCGCCGCGCTGGAGCAGATCGCGCGCGAGTGCGCCTACGACACCGCGGTGCACGGCGTCGTCGGCGCCGCGGGCCTGCCCGCCTCGGTGTGCATCCTCGAGCGCGGCAGGACGCTGGCGCTGGCCAACAAGGAATCGCTGGTGATGGCGGGCGCGCTGCTGATGCCGCTCGCCGCCGCGCACGGTGCACGCATCCTGCCCGTCGACAGCGAGCACTCGGCGATCTTCCAGTGCCTTCGCGGCGAGCGCATCGACCGCGTCCGTCGCGTGATCCTGACCGCCAGCGGAGGCCCGTTCCGCAGCGCGACGCGCGAGGAGCTCGAGCGCGCCACGCCCGAGGCCGCGCTGCGCCATCCCAACTGGAGCATGGGCCCGCGCATCACGATCGGCTCGGCCACGCTGATGAACAAGGCGCTCGAGGTGATCGAGCTCTCGCACCTGTTCGGCCTCGAGCGCGAGCGCATCGAAGTCGTGATCCACCCGCAGTCGATCGTGCACTCGCTGGTCGAGTTCGTCGACGGCTCGGTGATCGCGCAGATGGGCCCGCCCGACATGCGGCTGCCGATCCACTACGCGCTGCACGATCCCGACAGGGCACCCAGCCCGCGCCGCGGCTTCGACCTGGAGCTCTTCCGCCAATTGAACTTCGAGGCGCCCGACCTGCAGCGCTTCCCCGCCCTCGAGCTCGGCTACCGCTGCGTCGAGCTCGGCCAGGACTCCGGCGCGGTGCTCAATGCGGCCGATGAAGTGGCCGTGGAGGCCTTCCTGAAGCACGAGATCCCCTTCCCCGCCATCGCGCGCCTCAACCGCGCCGTCCTCGAACGACGCCCCGGCCGCGCCTCGAGCGTCGCCGATCTCCTGGCCGCCGACGCCTTCGCGCGCGAGGCCGCACGGCGCGAGCTCGCGCTGCTCGCCCCGCGCCGGACGGCGCCGGTGCGCGCCGAGGAGGCCTCGTGAGCGAGTTCGGTCGCATGGCGATGGTGGTCCTGGGCATCGGCCTGGTGATCTTCGTGCACGAGCTCGGGCACTTCCTCGCCGCACGCCTGTGCAAGGTGCGCGTCGACGTGTTCAGCCTGGGCTTCGGACCGCGACTGTTCGGCTGGCGCCGCGGCGCCACGCTCTACCAGCTGGCGCTGCTGCCGCTGGGCGGCTACGTGCGCATGGCGGGCGAGGAGCGCGAGGACGGCCGCGCACCGGCCCCCGACGAGCTGCACGCCAAGAGCGTCGGCCAGCGCTTCTTCATCTACTCCGGCGGCGTGCTGATGAACGTCGTCTTCGCGCTGGTCGTGTTCCCGATCATCCTCGCGACCGGCGTGCCGATGCTCGAGCCGGTCGTGGGCTCGACCACGCCGGGCGGCCCGGCCTGGCACGCCGGGGTGCCCGCAGGTTCGCGCGTGCTCGCCGTCAACGGCCACGACGTGCTCGGCTTCCTCAACATCCCGCCCGAGGTCGCGCTCGGTCCGTCGGAGGAGACGACGCTGAGCGTGCTCGAGCCCGGCGCGGCGCAGCCGCGCACGTACGTGATGAAGCCCGAGTACTCGACCGCCATGGGCGGGTACACGATCGGCATCAACCCGCCGCTCGACCGCGAGGCCTCGATCGAGGTCGAGCCCGACTCCGCGGCCTGGAAGGCGGGCCTGCGCACGGGCGACCGGCTGCTCTCGGTCGCGGGCGCGCCGGCAGGGCTCTCGATCGACCGGCAGCTCGACTTCGCCACGCGCGAGTCGGGCCCGCTCGAGCTGCGCTACCTGCGCGTCACGCTCGACGAGCAGGGACGCGAGAGCGGGCGCGAGGAGCGCACGGCCCGCATCGATCCGCAGCCGTTCTCCGCCCGCGCCAGTCCGATCCTCGGCGTCGCTCCGCTCCTGACGCGCGTGGCCGATCTGCGCTCGAGCGAGCGCATGCAGCGCCTGGGGCTGGAGAAGGACGATCGCCTCGTGTCCGTCAACGGCATGCCGATCCTGCGCGAGTACGACCTGCTGCTCGCGCTGGATTCCCCGCTCCCGACGCGCGTGCTCGAGATCCAGCGCGGCGGGGAGACGCGGCGACTGGAGCTGCCGCCCCTGCAGCGCGCGGAGGCGCTGGCGCTCTTCGACGAGATCGCGCTGGGCCCCGACATGGCCTCCAACCGAGTCTCCGTCCGCAACCAGAGCGCCGCGGCCGAGGCCGGCGTGCAGGACGGCGACCGCATCGTCGCCGTCGCGGGCCACCCGATCGCGCGCTTCGACGAACTGCAGCCGCTGATCAAGCAGGCCGGATCGGCGAACGCGCTGGATGTGGTCGTCAAGCGCGTGCAGGACGGCGTCGAGCGCGAGCTCTCCTTCTCGATCCGTCCGCGCGCGCTGGCGCTCTCGTACGGGCTGGCGCTGGAGCAGGCCAACTACGTCTACCAGGCCGCGAGCCCCTCGCAGGCCGTGCTCGTCGGCTTCCGCTCCTCGTTCAAGTTCCTGGCGGAGTCCTGGCTGACGCTGCGGCGCATCCTCACGGGCCAGGTCAGCGGCGACAACGTGGGCGGGATCATCACGATCGGCGTCGTCTCGCACAGCTGGGCCGGACAAGGACTGGCCAAGCTGCTCTTCTTCCTGTGCATGCTGAGCATGAACCTCGCGTTCCTCAACGTGCTCCCGATCCCGGTGCTCGACGGCGGACACCTCTTCTTCCTCCTGATCGAGAAGGTCAAGGGCTCGCCCGTCTCCGAACGCGTGCTGTCCTACAGCCAGATCGTCGGCATCGTGCTGATCGTGTCGCTGATGGTCTATGTCACCTTCAACGACATCCAACGCTGGATCATCCGCTAGCGCCCTCGTCGCCTGGGGCCGCCTCGTGCGGCTCTCGCTCGCGCCGACGGCTGCCGCGGACATCGTCGCGGGCACGCTCTTCGCCGCGCACGGCTGGCCGGGCGGTCGCGCACCCTGGCTGCTCGTCGGCGCCTCGCTGTGCATCTACCACGGCGCGCTGGCGCTCAACGACTGGACCGACCGCGAGCACGACGCGCGCACGCGCCCGACCCGTCCGATCCCCAGCGGCGCGGTGAGCGCGCGCGCCGCGCTCAGGCTCGCGATCGCGCTGCTCGCCGGCGGAACCGCGCTGGCGTGGAGCGCCTCGAACGCGTCGGGGATCGTGCTGAGCGCGGTCGCACTCCTCGCGGCCCTCTACGACGTCGCCGGTCGCGGCCCCTGGAGCGGCCCGCTGCTGCTGGGCCTGTGCCGCGCCGGCAACCTGCTCGCGGGCATGAGCGTTCTGGGTGCGGCCTGGGCGCTCCAGCCGCTCTCGCTCGCGGCCGGCTACGGCGCGTACGTGTTCTTCGTCTCGCGCCTGGGTCGCCTGGAGGACGGCGAGGCGGGCGAGATCGGCCGGCGGCCGAGCCGGCTGCTCGCGACCGGGGCCGTGTGCCAGCTCGTGCCGCTGCTCTGGGCGCCGCTGTGGCCCTCGCCGCTCGCGAGCGTGGGCCTGTTCGTCCTCGCGCTGCGTCGCGAGTGGTCGCGCGCCAACGTACTGGAGGCGATGGGCAGCGCGCTGCGTCTCCTGCTCGGCTACAGCGCGGCGGTGGCGGAGCTGGGGGCCGGCTCGCTGGCGGCCTTCCTGCTCGTGATCCTCGCCTACCCGCTGGCCTGGGCGCTGCGTCAGGTCTTCCCGCCGTCCTGAGCGAGGGTGCGGCGCAGCCACTCGGCCACGTCCGCACGCGAGCGCAGTCGCTGGTCCAGTTGCGCCTCCTCGGCTGCCGCGAGCAGCTCGCCCCAGCGCGGCCCGCGCGGCACGCCGGCGGCCTCGAGGTCGCTGGGGCGCACGAGCGGCTCGGGTTGGAGGCCGAGCGGTCCGAGCGCGCGCTTCTCCTCCTCCAGTTCGGTGCAGCGCGTGGCATCGAAGCCCTGCGCGCGCGCCAGCGCCAGCGCGATCTCGAAGCCGGGCCGGCGTTCGAGTCGGATGCGGCGGGCGCGCGCGCCCTGATCGAGCGCCTGCAGCTCCGCCAGCGCACTCCAGGCATCGAGCACCAGGCGCCGCGTCTCGCGCGAGGTGCGCAGGCTCTCCAGGCGTCCCTCTCCCTCGCGCGGATCGCCCGCGAAGAGCGCCGCCAGGCCTGCCGCGAGCCCCGGGCACGAACCCAGCGCCTGGACGCGGCGCACGCGCGCGGCGGGCTCGCCCAGGTCCGGGAAGAGCACCTCCAGCAGCCCGGCAGCCTGCAACACCTCGAAGGCGTTCGCGTGCCCCGGCCGCGTGAAGATGCGCTCCAACTCGGCGAGGACGCGCTCGGGCGCGACGCCGGCGAGCGCCGAGCGGGCCTCGCGCGCCGCTTCGAGCACGCCGGGGGCCGGGCCCAGGTCCAGCGCGCCGGCGAAGCGTGCCAGCCGCACCAGGCGCAGGCCGTCCTCGGCGAAGCGCGCACGCGGTTCCCCCACGCAGCGCAGCTCGCCGCGCGCGAGGTCCGCCAGCCCGCCCTGCGGGTCGGCGCACTCGTCGCGCAGCGGATCGAGGTAGAGCGCGTTGCAGGTGAAGTCGCGGCGCGCGGAATCCTCCTCGATCGACGCCCCGAACTGCACGCTGTCCGGCCGGCGCCGGTCGCTGTAGCCCGACTCCGACCGGAAGGTCGTGTGCTCGACCGGCGTCTGCGCCTCGACGATCAGGATCGTGCCGAAGGCCTTGCCGACCGGAACGGTCTGGGGAAACCAGCGCTCGATCTCGTCGGGATGAGCGGCCGAGGCGAGGTCCACGTCCTTCGGCGTACGGCCCAGCGCGAGATCGCGAACCGCACCGCCGACGATCCAGGTCTGGTGTCCCTCGCGCGCGATTCGCGACGCGATCGAGCGCGCCGCCGACGCGAGAGCGCCGGAAAGGTCTTGCATCGCGGGCCTCCGGATCATGGATTGGAGCGTAGCACGCTCGCGGGCGGATCCGCAGCGTGCCGAGGGGACCCGATGACGATCCAGGCCACGGCTTCCGTCGGCGCACAGCCGGCGAGCAGCGAACGAACCACCACGCGCGGCGGCTTGACGGCCGTCGACTACATGACGCTGTTCCTGATCGGACTGGTGGTCGTGCTGGTCTCGCTGCCGCGCCTGCGGCGCTTCGCGCTGCGCGAGAACGAGCTCGACGCGATCGCGCTGCTCGAGTCGCTGGGCGGCGACATGAGCGAGCAGGCCGAGAGCCTCCCCGCCGGCGGCATCGCCGCGCTGCTCGCATCGAGCCCGCGCCACGAAAACCGCTTCGAGGACCTCGAGCTGCTCGCCGGCGGCGAACTGCGCCGCCACGGCTACGTCTTCGACGCGATCGAGATCGGTCCGGGCGAATGGGCGCTGCGCGGCTGGCCCTGGGAGCACGGACACACGGGGTTGGGTGCTTTCGTCTACAGCCCGGCGCGCGGGTTGTTCGGCAACCCGAACACGCGCGGGAGCTGGGACGGTCCGGGGCGCGCGCCCGATGCGATCCAGGCGCTCAGCGAAGGCACGGGCTGGCGCGTGCTCGCCCACTAGGCACGCGCGACGCGGCCCGAGTCAGCGCCGCGCGTGCGTGCGCGCCCAGCCGGAGTAGAACTCGCCCAGGTCGTTCAGCCCCAGCGCGCGGAAGACCTCCGCCACCTGGTCGAAGTGCCGCGCGGGCAGCTGCGCCCATTCGCCGCCCATCAGCGCCTCGGTGCCCTCCTTGGCCGGATCGATGCGCGCGGCGATGCGCACGTCCTCGAGGAGCCGCGCGAGATCGTCGGGCGCCGCGTGCACGGCCATCAGGCGCCCGCCGCGGTCGAGCACCAGCTCGAGCGGCAGCGGCAGCGAGGGGAACGGTCCGAGCACCTCGATCAGGCACACCTCCAGCGTCTGGCGGAAGCGCGCTCCGGCCGGGCCGGCGTGATCCAGGAAGCCCAGCTCGCCCAGCAGCTTCTTCGCCGCCTCCAGCTGCGAGCCCTCGTCGAGCACGACCACGCGCTCGTCGCAGCCCGTCGCGGCGAAGGCCGCGTGCGCGCGGGAGCGCAGCTCGAGCCAGGCGCGCGAGCGCGCGTCGGCGCAGTTGACGACGGTCACCAGCAGCGGCTTGCCCGCGAGGTCCGCGACGCGCGAGGGCGCGCCGGAGAAGCTGGGCAGGAGCACGGGCTGCAGCGGGAGCTTGTCGAAGAGCACGATGCGCGGCTCGGGCGTCGGCGGCGCGTCGACGCGCGTGCCGGGGAGCGCGTCGAGCTCGCCGCCGACCGCGCGGGCGCGCTTCTCGAGCCTTCCCGAACCCTCGAGCACGCGGTAGCGCGCGTCCAGCTGCACGTCGCGGAACTCCTCGCTCGTGCCGTCCGGCCAGCGGATGCGCACGCGCTCGGCGACCGCGGCCTTGCCCAGGCCGAAGTGCAGCCGGCGCGAGGAGGCGCACATGAAGCCCTGGCCCACGTGCACGCTCTGACGGAAGCGCCGGCCACCGGCCTCGACGTAGACCTGCGCGCCGATCGCGTCGCGGTTGGGGCCCGGCGAGGCGAGCGCGAGCTCGAGGAAGTGGTTGTTGGTCGGCTGCGACCCCAGCAGCAGGCGCAGGCGCGGACCGCTGCGGTTGCGCAGCACGAGGTCCTCGCGCCCGTCGTCGTCCCAGTCCATCGTCACCGCGGCGCGGCCGTCGTCCTCGTAGTCGAGTCCCGTCGCGGCCGAGACGTCGGCGAAGTGGCCGTGCCCGAGGTTGAGGTAGGCGTACTTGCGCTCCCAGCCGTTCCACGACCAGCCCTCGAACATCGAGAAGTGGCGGATCGCGTCCCAGGCCTCGGCGTACTCGGGAGGAACGGGCGGCGCGGCCGACGTGCGCGCGATCACCTCGCGCCAGAAGAAGCTCTCGACGTCGTCGCGGCGGTAGTTCGAGAGGAACCCGTTGGGCACGAAGATGTCGGGCCAGCCGTCGTTGGACCAGTCGACGAAGCGCGAGCCCCAGGCCCAGCCGGCCGGCGCGACGCCCGCGACGTCGGTGACGTCCTCGAAGGTGCCGTCGCCGCGCGCGTGCAGCAGCGTGTTGCCGCGCGCGTGGCGCACGTAGTCGGGCTCGAGCTCGCGGTGTCCGGCGAGGAACGCCGGCTGGCGCGCGATGCGCCCACCCGCCGGCGAGTGCATGTTGGTCACGTACAGGTCGAGGAAGCCGTCGCCGTCGACGTCGGCCATGTCCGCGCCCATGCCGGCCGCCTGGTCCTCGAGCCCGAGCTTGGGCGCGACGTCGTGGAAGTGGCCGTGGTCGTTCTTGTAGAGGCAGTTGCGCCCGAAGTCGTTGACGACGTAGAGGTCGACCCAGCCGTCCTCGTCGAAGTCCTCGAAGTAGAGCGCGAGGCCGTAGCGCTCGGTGTGCTCCTGCAGGCCGACCTCGCTCAGCGCCTCGCGGAAGTGGTGGCCGCCCTCGTTGCGCCAGAACAGGTCGCGCGCCCCGTTGTCCGCGTTGTGGTACGGCACCGGCGCTCCGCCCGCGACTCCGCCGGCGACGTAGCGGCAGGCGTACAGGTCGAGGTCGCCGTCGTTGTCGACGTCCGCCGCGCTCATGCTGGTGATCTCGGCCGGATCGGGCGCGAGCAGCACGTCGCCGGCGCTGAAGTGCCCGTGCCCGTCGTTCCAGCGCACGACGATGTTGCCCACGATCGCCAGCGCGAGGTCCTCGTCGCCGTCGCCGTCGAAGTCGGCCAGGATCACGGGCCCGGTGTTGTCGAGCAGAGCGACGCCGGCCTCGACGGAAGCGTCGCGCACGCTGCCGTCCTTCTGGCGCAGGAGCAGGCGGTTGGGCTGGCCGCCGGGCTGCGCGAGGTAGAGGTCCTCCAGCCCGTCGCCGTCGACGTCCCCCACCGCGATGCCGTGCATGCCGAGCACGGGCTGCCGCGAGAGCACGTCCTGGCGCAGGTGGTAGTCCATCGCGCCGCGCAGGATCTCCTCCTTGTAGAAGGGCAGCTTGCCGAAGACCTCCTGCGTCAGCTCGCGGAAGACGGGCTGGCGCGCGGTCACGAACTGGCAGCGCTCGAGCGCGAGCTCGACCAGCCGGGGCTCGGCGCCCTCGGGGCTCGCGCTCCAGCGCGCCTTCCAGACCAGGTTCTGCTGCTGCGACTGTGCGCCGCTGCGCGCGCTGATGCGCACGGACAGCCGCGTGCTCGCGCTGCCGTCGGCGGCGAGCTCGACGCCGTCGACGTGCAGGTACACGCTCTCGAAGGCGAGCGCGCCCAGGCTCTTCTTCCAGCGCGCGAGCTGCTCGACGAGCTGCGCCGGCTCCTGGCGCGCGCCGCCGGGCGCGGAGGCGGAGGCCGCATCCTCGACCAGCAGCGTGCCGTCGTCGAACACGCCGTGGCGCTCGGCGGCGAAGAGCTCGCTCGCGCCCGCGAAGCCCTGGGCGAGCAGGGCGCGCCAGGCCTCGTTCGGCGGCGCGCTGCCGCGCAGCAGGGACTGGATCGCGGCGGAGAGCCGTGCCTCGACCGCCAGCGAGATCGTCTCGCTCGTCCAGCCGTCCTGGCGCGGGTCGATGCGCCGGCGCAGCTCGTCACCGAAGGCCGAGAGCTGCCGCAGACGCCCCGGCACGCTCGCCGACGGCGGCGGCAGGCTCGGGGTCGCCGGCAGCGTCGTGTCGGCGGCCGGCTTCGAGCAGCCGGCGACGAGGCACAACGCGAGCGCGAAGGAGAGCTGGGGGGGCGAGGCGCGCACGCGCGCCACGGAGCGCGTCATCGCTCCAGACCATACCACGACCAGAGCAGGTTGTTGAGTGCCGGGCGCACGTCGCGATCGGAGATCGAGAGCGCGACGCGCTTGAGCCGCGGAGCGACGCGCTCGGCGGGCCCCATGCGCGCCAGCTCGCGCGCGGCGAAGAGCACCTCGAGCGGGGTCATGCGACCGCTGTCGAGCGCCTCCTCCAGGAACGCGCGCCCGGCCTCGCCGCGGTCGTAGCAGCTGGCCATCAGGAGGTCGACGCGCTTGACGGGGTCGGTCTCCTGCCGCCAGAGGCCGCGCACGAAGCGCCAGCCCTCCTCGCCCGTGTTGCCGATCTGCGTCAGGAACCAGCGATGCGCGCTGAAGTGCGTATCCGGCGAGGCGTTGTGCTGCATCTCGTCGTAGAGGATCCGAGCGGCGCGCTCGAGCGGCACCTGCGAGATCGCGCGCCAGATCGAGCCGCGCTCGACGCGCAGCGTGCCGAAGGTGCCCTGGCGCAACCCGTCGAGCACGGCCAGCGCGCGTTCGGCGAGCTCGCGGCGCGTGCCCCAGGCCTCGCGCAGCACGACCAGCCCGCGCTCGAGCTCGCTCTTGCTGCCCTTGAGCAGCTCGAGCGCCTCGTTCTCGCCCGCCGCATCGCCGGCGTGCACGAGCGCGATCAGCGCCAGCGTGCGCACCTCCTCGGACGGATCGCCGGCAGCGTCCTGCAGCGCCGCGCGCACCTCGTCGTCGAGCGGGATCTCGCCCAGCGCCTGCACCGCGAGCTTGCGGATCGGGGCGTAGCCGTCCTGGCGCAGGCGCGAGACGAGCTCGCGCTGCATGCCCGCGTCGCGCAGGCAGTGCGCGGCGATCTCGCGGCGCGGGATGTCCTCGGACTCGAGCCAGGTGCGCAGCTCGGTCAGGGCGGCTGCGTCGCCCGAGTGCGCCAGCGCGGAGAGGATGCGCCCGCGGAACTCGCCCTGCACCTTGTCGAGCAGGCTGCGCAGCACCGCCAGCAGCTCGGGGTCGGTGACGCTGCTGAGCTTGGGCGCGAAGGCCAGCACCACGGCGGCCTTCATCGAACCCTCGATCCAGTTGGGCAGCGCGCGCACGACGCGTTCGGGGCTGGCGTGCCACAGCGCCAGGCCCAGCTCGAGCTGGCCCTCGGAGCCGGTGACCGACGCGACCGCCTGCAGGCGCTCGAAGTCCTCCGGCAGCGCGTGGCGCATCATCCCGCGCAGCGCCGCCTGGCGCACGCTGCCGACCGGGTGGTCGATGCCGCGCAGCAGGATCTCGTGGCCGAGCGGATCGGAGAGCAGCGAGGCCACGTCCAGCGCGTTGATCACGCGCGCGGTCGAGATCGAGTCGGGGTAGTGCGCGTCGAAGAAGCGCCGCAGCGCGGGCAGCGCGCGCTCGCCCATGTCGGCGAGGTCGAGCTTGGCCTGCGCCAGCGGGTCGGACTGGCCGCTGGCGAGCTTGCTGATCAGCACCGCGACCAGCTCGCTCGTGTCCTCCTGGAACGGCTCGGTGCGCGTGCGGCTCTGCAGCAGCCAGGCGATGCGGTCGTCCTGCGCCAGCGGATCGAGCCTGGCCTGCGCGGGCGCGCCGTGCTCCTTCGAGCAGCCGCCCAGGCCGGTCACGGCCGCGCCGAGCGCCAGGAGCAGCAGGGGCGCGAGCCTCAAGGCCGATCCCCCAGCAGGCCCTGCGCGTGCTCGAGCGCGACCAGGGCCTTGGCGAAGCTGGCGCGCGCGGCGCGCTCGGAGGACAGCGCCGCGACGAGGTCCTGCTGGAACTTGAGCACCTGGAAGTTGGTCGAGATCTCGACCTTGCGGCGCGCCTCCTCGGCCTCGAGCTGCTTCTTCGCCAGCTCGATGCTCTTGCGCGCGGCGCGCACGGACTCGGCCTGGTAGAGCACCTGGCGCACGGCCTCGCGCACCTCCGCGGCGATCTGCGACTCGAGCTGGTCGTAGTCCAGGCGCGACTTGCGCAGCGCGAGCCAGGCGGCCTCGAGCGCCCAGCGACCCTGCGTGTTGCCGATCGGGACCGAGAAGTTGACCAACGCCGAGAAGGTCGGGTTGGTGTAGCTGAGCGAGTCGTCGAAGGCCGTGCCCGACTTGCCGCTGAAGCCCTCGCTGCTCGCGCCCAGCTCCAGGTCCAGCCGCGGGCGCTTGTCCGAGCGCCGCAGGTCGTGGCGCAGCGCCATGATGTCGATCGCCAGGCGCTGCTGGCGCAGCTCGGAGCGGTTGTCGAGCGCGACGTCGAGCACGTTCGACCAGGCCGGCGTGCTCTCGGTCGAGACCTCCTCGGGCAGCGGCGTGCGCGGCAGGAGCGCGGTCTCCCAGCGGTCGCGGTCCTTGCCGGGGAAGAGCAGCGCCTTGAGCTTGTCGGCCGCGGAGCGCATCTGCACGTCGGCGAGCAGGCGCTCCTGCTCGCGCGTGGCGACCTGCGTCTCCGCCTGCAGCACGTCCAGGCGCGTGCCGACGCCCGCGTCCAGGCGCTTCTGCTCCTGGTCGACCTGCGCCTTGGCGAGCTCGACGCCCGAGAGCTTGACGTCCAGCGTGTCGCGCGCGGCGACGAGGTCCCAGTACGCGTTGCTGACGTCGCGCAGGAGCTGCTGGCGCGCCTGGCGCTCCTTCTCGATCTGCTGGCGCCAGACCAGCTCCGACTCGCGCTGCACGGCCGTGGCGTACTCGCGCCAGGCGCCGCGCAGGAGCGGCTGCGTGTACGTCAGCGAGACGATGTCGCGCGTCGAGGGGTTGACGGTGGTGATCGTGCTGTTGGTCTTGGTGTTCAGGCTCGAGAACGTGGCCTTGAAGCTGCCGCCCGTGTCGAGGTTGCGCGTGAAGTCGACGCTGCCCTGCTGCGTGTTGACGTTCTCGCCGCCGAAGATGCTCTGCGCCTGGCCCTTGGTGTCGCTGACGCCGCCGCTGGCGTGGAAGAGCCAGTCGAAGGTGCCGAAGCTCGCGCGGTAGTTGAACAGCGCCAGGTCGGTGTCGAGCGACTGCGAGGCGAGCCCGAGGTTCTGCTGCAGCGCGATCTCGCGCGCGGCCTCGAGCGTGATCTCCAGGCCCCGGCCGGGGCCATAGAGCTCCTGTGCGCCGGCCGCGTGCGGCTCCTGCGCGCTCGCCGCGGCGGGCGCGTCCTGCGCCGCCTGCAGCGGCCCGTGGAGCGCGAGGAGCGGGACGGCCAGCAGGCTGAACGGGCGGCGGACGGGGATCATCGGGGGGAGAGGATAGTGGAATCCGGGGGGTGCAAGCCACATGCCGGGCGCTTCTGCGCCGCGACGCTCACGGGCTTTCCGTCATTCCTTCGGGCACCGGCAGCTCATGCACGAGCTCGAGCAGTCTCCGCGCGCGCGGTCCCTCGCCCGCGACGCGCACCACGATCGAGCGTTCCTCCTCGCCGCGGTGAGCGAACTCGATCGCCAGACGCTCGGCCGGGAGGTACTCCGCCACGCGCGCGGCCCACTCGACCACCGCGACGCCCTCGGCGCCGAGCCACTCCCAGCCGCCCTGCGCCAGGAACGAGCGCTCGCGTCCCTCCATCCAGGCGTCGAAGTGCGCCAGCTCCAGCCGGCCCGGATAGGTCTGCAGCAGCGCGTAGGTCGGGCTGGTCACCGGATCTGTGACGCCCAGCCCCAGCGCCAGGGCGCGCACGAAGGTCGTCTTGCCCGAGCCCAGCTCGCCGTCGAGCGCGAGCACGCTGCCCGCCTCGAGGCGCTCGCCCAGCCAGCGGCCGAGCGCCTCGGTCGCCTCCGGAGCGTGCGAGACGAACGAACGACTAGTGCCCGCCATGACGCCAGCCTCCCTCGCCCGGCCGCCAGCGCCGCGCGTGTCCGTGCGCGTCCCGCAGCGCGAGACCGCTGCCCCGCTGCACGCGGCCGATCACGCGCACGCCGGGGATCGCGCGCCGCGCCCCGCGCTCGGCACGACGCCAGTCCCGCGCGGAGAGGCAGGCGACGAGCTCGTGGTCCTCGCCGTCGTGCAGCGCGTGCCACAAGGGCGTTCGCCCGCTCGTGCGCGCTCGTCGGCGCGCGTCGGCGTGCACGGGCACGGACGCCAGATCGAGTTCGATCGCGACGCCCGCGCTGCGGGCGAGGCGGAAGAGATCCCAGGCGAGCCCGTCGCTGACGTCCATCAGCGCGCGTGCCCCGCCGCGCGCGAGCAGCTCCCCCGCGAAGAGGCGCGGCACCGGGACGAGGTGTCGGCCGAGCAGGCTCCCGCCCAGCGCACCGGTGACGAGCACGAGGTCGCCCGCACGCGCGCGCGACCGCGCGGGAGGCCGGCCGCGCAGCACGTACTCGCCCAGCGCGCTGACCGAGAGGCACAGCGGCCCCGCGTGCTGCGCGAGGTCGCCGCCGACGAGGTCGGCGCCGACGCTGCGCGCCGCCGTGCGCACGCCGCGGATCACCGCGCGCAGGCGCGCCTCGGACTCCGCGGCCGGCGCGGAGAGGCCCAGCAGCACGGCACGCGGTCGCGCCGCCGTCGCCGCGAGATCGGAGAGCGCGCGCAGCGCCGCCTTGGCACCGGCGCGCGCGCCGCTCGTGCCGCGCGCGAAGTGCACGCCTTCTGTGCAGGTGTCGACGCACACGACCGGCAGTCCGTGCAGCGCGCGCAGCACCGCCGCGTCGTGGCCGCTCGCGCCGGCCAGGCCGCGCGGCGCAGGCAGACGCGCCAGCCAGCGGTGCAGTCGATCCTCGTCCCAGCTCATGAGCAGTGGTCTAGCCGGCCGCGTTCCAGGCGTCCAGGTAGCGCTCGTCCGCGCGCGCGGGGTCGTCCGCGCCGAGCACGCCCGAGAGCACCGCGATCCCGCGCGCCCCGGCCGCGCGCACGTCTCCGGCGTGTTCGGGCTTGAGGCCGCCCAGGGCCCAGACCGGGCGCGTTTCGGTCGCGCAGGCCTGCGCCAGGCGCTCGAAGCCGAGCGGCTCGAGCAGGCCCTGCTTCGAGGGCGTCGCCAGCACCGGGCCGAGCAGCAGGAAGTCGGCGCCCGCACGCGCCTGGGCGTCGTCGTGCGCATGTGCGGAGAAGCCGATCGGCAGCGCCGGGCCGACCACGCTGCGCGCCGCGAGCGGCGGGAGCGAGCGGTAGCCCAGCTGCAGCGCGTCCGCGCCGCAGGCCGCGACCAGGTGCGCGCGGTCGTGCAGCACGAGGCGGCGCGACTCCCCCAGCACGGCGCGCAGGCGCCGCGCGAGCTCGAGCGTGGCGCGATCGGGGAGACCCGGCTCGCGCAGGAGCAGCGCCTGGAGCCCCGCGTCGAGCGCGCGCGCGAGCGGCCCGAGCAGCGTCTCGACGCGCTGCTCGTGCAGGTTGCCGGGCGAGAGCGCGAGCAGCACCGGGAGCTCGACGTCCATCTCAGCCCTCGTCGAGCTCGACCAGGTAGCCCAGGTCGCGCAGCAGCGACTGCAGCCGGCGCAGCGTCGAGCCGGGCTTGAGCCGCACGGCCTGCTCGCTCAGCACCGAGGCGAGCAGCGGCTTGACGCCCGGATCGGCCTGGAAGCGCCGCACGAGCTCGGGGTCCTCGGCGCGCACGACGTGGTCGCTGCCCAGGTGCATCAGCCCGGCCTGGTTGGCCCAGTCGCGGATCGAGTAGAGCACGTTCTGCGGCACCGGCGTGCGCGAGTGGTTCTCGAGCGTGTTCAGGATGCGGCGCAGGAACATGCCCTCGGAGAGCGCGCGGTTGACCGAGCGCTCGCCGATGCGGAAGTGCATCACGGCCCCGCCCGCGCCGCGCGTGCAGAAGCGGTCGAGGTCGTGCACCAGCTCGGCGTCGTCGCCGGTCGGGAAGAGCACCACCTCGAAGTCGGGCGTGACGACCAGGTTGCCCACGCGCGGCGCGCCCTCGGGCGCGTCGTCGGTGACGCCCAGCAGGCGCGCGCCGAAGCGCGTCAGGCGCATCGCCACCGGCCGGCCGCCCTTGTCGTAGCCGAGGTCGACCAGGCCGAGCAGGTACAGCCGGTGGCGCACCCAGCCGACCAGGTTCCAGGCCATGCGCTGCACGTCCTCGTGCGGCACGTACTGCCCGGCCGAGAGCCGCGCGCCGAAGTGCGACTCGACCTCGAGCTCGTCGAGGCTGCACAGGTACGTGTTGCGCGCCAGGAACGGGCCGTACATCAGGTCGTACCACACGCCAGGCTCGATGCGCTTGAACAGGCGCATCAGGATGCGCCGCATGCGCACCTGGTGGAAGGCCTCGCCGTGCGCGGGACGCTCCTCGATCGCGTACTCCAGCAGCGAACGCAGCTTGCCCTCCAGCTCCTGGCTCTCCCAGTCGCGCCCGTGCGCGGTCAGCGCGAAGGTGCGCTCGCCGGTCGACTCGATGATGCGCTCGTGGCGCGCGAAGGCGTAGATGAACTCGAGCACCTCGGTGCGCGAGAGCTCGCGGCCGGGGTTGGGGATCAGCTCCTCGAGCAGTCTCTTCTCGCTGGTCTTGAAGATGTCGCCGCGCACCGTGAAGCGCACGTTGTGGTCGAGGATGAAGCCCAGGAAGCGCGAGATGTTCGAGACGAGGTCGACGCCCAGCGCGGCCTCCTCGTGCGGACGGTCGGGGTCGCCGGGCACGGCCACGCGCCGCAGCCAGGCCAGCGCGACCTCGTTGAACACGAGCAGCGTCTCGTCGTTGTGCTGGATGCCGTGGCGCGCGAGATCGAGGCGTTCGACCGTGCCGACCAGCGACTCCTCGAGCAGGTGGCCCCAGCGCCGGCCGCCCCACTCCTGCGCCGTGTCCATGCGCTCGTAGAGGTTCTTGGGCAGGATGCCGCCGAACTCCATCACGGCCTTCTCGACCAGCGCGCGCAGCTCGGGCGCGAGGCGCTCGACGCGCGCGACGGCCGCGGCCTCGTTGACGTACATCTTGTAGAGCTCGCGCTGGCGCGAGGGCGGCGTGCGCGCGGCGCGCACGGGGTCCTCGTAGAGCCGGTCGAGGTGCCCGCGCAGGCTGAACACGTCGAACACGCCGCGCTGCTTGGCGCGCCGCGAGCGCACCAGCGTGTCGCCCAGGTCGGCCGGCACGCTGAAGGCGCGCGTGCCGTACTCCAGCGTCGACTGGCTGCGGCTCTCGACCACCAGCGCGTGGCGCGAGAGCGCCAGCAGCGCCGCCTCGAGGTCGTAGCTCGACAGGTACGAGAGGGCGCGCGCGTTGACGAGCTCGGGGAAGCTGCACTGGTAGCGCGGCGCGTCGAGGTGGTGCTCGAGCACGGCCTGCAGGCGCTTGCCGAGCCCGGCCACGCGCTCGGAGACGAGCTTGGAGTCGCTCATCCACTCGAGCACCTGGCGGCGCAGGAGCTCGCGGTCCTCGGGCACGCGCGCCTGGCGCTGGCCGGACCAGAAGCGGTAGAGCTCGGGCAGGTCCGTCTCGCGCAGCGCGCCGACGGCCTCGCTGGCGCGCAGGCGCGGCGCGCGCGCCTGGCCGTTGGGCGCGCTCTGCCCGTTGTGCGCGCCCGTCTTGTCGTTCTCGCCGCTGTTCGTGCCGCTGCTCATGGGATCCTGCTGCTGGTGCTCCCGGCCTCGAGGCCCTGGCTCTCGACGATCTCGTAGGCGTAGCCCTGCTCGGTCAGGAACAGCTGGCGCTTCTGCGCGAAGTCCTGGTCGCGCGTGCCGAGCGTGACCACCGAGTAGAACACTGCGCCCGAGCCGTCGGACTTCGGCCGCAGCACGCGGCCCAGGCGCTGGGCCTCCTCCTGGCGCGAGCCGAAGGTGCCCGAGACCTGGATCGCGACGTTGGCGTCGGGCAGGTCGATCGCGAAGTTGCCGACCTTGGAGACGATCAGGAGCGGGATCGCGCCGCTCTTGAAGGCCGCGTAGAGCTTCTCGCGCTCGGCCGTGGGCGTCTTGCCCGTGATCAGCGGCGCGGAGAGGTGCCGCGCCAGCGCGTGCAGCTGGTCGAGGTACTGTCCGATCACGAGCACGTGCGCGCCCTGGTGGCGCGCGACGAGCTTGTCGATCACGGGCAGCTTGGCCGGGTTCTCGCTCGCGACGCGGAACTTGTTGCGCGCGTCGGACGCGGCGTAGATCGAGCGCAGCGTCGGCTCGAGCGGCACGCGCACCTCGACGCAGGTCGCGGGCGCGATGAAGCCCTGGCCCTCGAGCACCTTCCACGGCACGTCGAAGCGCTTGGGCCCGATCAGGCAGAAGACCTCGTCCTCCTTGCCGTCCTCGCGCACCAGCGTCGCGGTCAGGCCCAGGCGCCGGCGCGCCTGCAGGTCGGCCGTGACGCGGAAGACCGGCGCGGGCAGGAGGTGCACCTCGTCGTACACGACCAGGCCCCAGTTCTGGCGCGAGAAGAGCCGGAAGTGCTCGAACTCGCCGGCCTTCGAGCGCCGCCAGGTCAGCATCTGGTAGGTCGAGATCGTCACCGGGCAGACGCTCTTCTCGTCGCCGGTGTACTCGCCGACCTGGTCGGGGCGCAGGCCGGTCTTGTCGAGCAGCTCCTCGCGCCACTGGCGCACCGCGACCGTGTTGGTCGTCAGCACCAGCGTCTTCTCGCCGACGAGGTTCATCACCGCCAGCGCGACGACGGTCTTGCCCGCGCCGCAGGGCAGCACGATCACGCCGTTGCCGCCCGCGACGCTGCCGCCGGCGTGGAAGGCCTTGGCCGCGTTGGACTGGTAGGCGCGCAGCCCGAAGGGCCGGCCCGAGAGCGCGGTCGTGCGCAGCTCGATCGGCAGCTTGTCGCCGGCGAGGTAGCCGCCGCGGTCGTCGACCGGGTAGCCCAGCTTGATCAGCGCCTGCTTGAGCGTGCCGCGCGAGAGCGGGCCGAGGAAGACGCGCTCGCCCTCGCGCTCGACCAGCTTGCGGATCGCCTCGTGGCCGAGCACGTCCTGCAGCGCGCGCGGATCGCCGGCGACCAGTTCGAAGCGCTCGCCCTGGCCCTCGACGCGCTCGATGCGCAGCTGTCCGTAGCGCCCGATCCACTCGCGGATCTCGTGCAGCACGTTGCGCGGCACCGGCACGCAGGAGAGGTCCTCGAGGATCTCCTCGATGCGCTGCGCGGTCATGCCGATCGCGGCCGCGTTCCAGATCGAGATCGGCGTGATGCGGTAGGTGTGCAGGTAGTCGGGGCTCTTCTCCAGCTCGGCGAAGAGCGCCAGCTGGTCGCGCGCCTCGGCGAAGCGCGGGTGCTCCTCGGTGCAGGGACGGCCCTGCGCGTCCTTGACCGGCCGGCCGGCGGCATCGACCACCGCGCGCACGGTGTGCAGCATCAGCGAGCGGTCGCTCTGCACGATCAGCGGGTTGTCGGGGCGCATCATCGCAGCACCTCCGCGCGAGCGCGCGGGCGCCCGCGCCCCGGCGGCGCGAGCTCGCGCGCCAGGAACGGCCCGGTGACCGAGTCGCGCGCCGCGGCGAGCTCCGCCGGCGAGCCCCGCGCGATCACGCGGCCGCCGGCCTCGCCGCCGCCCGGTCCGAGCTCGACCAGCTCGTCGCAGATCGCGAGCAGCCCGATGTGGTGCTCGATCACGATCACGGCGTTGCCGCGCGAGGCGAGGCGGTCGAGCACGCGCGCGAGGTGCTGCACGTCCGACTGCGCCAGCCCCGTGGTCGGCTCGTCGAGCACGAGCACGCTGCGCCCGCCGCTCTCGGCACGGAACAGCTCGGCCGCGAGCTTGACGCGCTGCGCCTCGCCGCCCGAGAGCGTGGTCGAGCTCTGCCCCAGCTGCAGGTACGAGAGCCCCACGTCGCACAGCGTCGAGAGCGGCGGCACCAGCGCGGGCTGGTGCTCGAAGAAGGAGAGCGCCTCCTCGGCCGAGAGCTCGAGCGCGTCGGCGATCGAGCGGCCGCGCCAGTGCACCTCGAGCACCTCCGGCGCGTAGCGCTTGCCGCCGCACTCCTCGCACTCCAGCCACAGGTCGGCCAGGAACTGCATCTCGACCTTGACCGCGCCCTTGCCCTCGCAGGCGGCGCAGCGTCCCTTGGGCGAGTTGAAGCTGAAGCGCCCGGCGTCCCAGCCGCGCGCGCGCGCCTCGGGCGTGCGCGCGTAGAGCTCGCGCAGCGGCTCCATCAGGCCGGTGTAGGTCGCGGGGATCGAGGCCGGCGTGCGGCCCAGCGGCGCGGCGTCGACCACCACCACGCGCGTGTCGGCGGGGAAGCCCGCGAGCGACTTCCAGCGGCCCTGCGGACGCTCGCCGCGCAGCGCGGGGACGAGGCAGTCGAGCACGAGCGTGCTCTTGCCCGAGCCCGAGGGTCCGCACACGCCGGTCAGCGCGCCGAACTCGAAGCCGAGCGCGGCGTCGACGAGGTTGTGCCGCCTCGCGCCGCGCTGGCTCGACGCGATCCTGTCGCGCCCCTGCACCGCCTCGCGCGCCTCGCGCGCCAGCACGATCTCGCCGCGCAGCGCGCCGCCGTCTTCGAACTCGGGATGGCGCGCGAGCTCCGCCGGCGGCGCGCTCGCGACGATCGTGCCGCCGTGGCGGCCCGCGCCCGGTCCCAGGTCGACGATCCAGTCCGCGCGCTGCATCACGGCCGGGTCGTGCTCGACCACCAGCACGCTGTTGCCGCGCTCGACCAGCTCGCGCAGCGCGTCGGTCAGCGCCTCGGTGTCGCGCGCGTGCAGGCCGACCGTCGGCTCGTCGAGCACGTAGCACACGCCGGTCAGCTGCGATCCCAGGCTCGCCGACAGGCGCACGCGGCGCGCCTCGCCGCCCGACAGCGTCGCCGTCGGGCGCTCGAGCGTCAGGTAGCCCAGCCCGACGCGGTCGAGCAGCGCCAGGCGCGAGCGGATCTCCTCGACGACCGCGCCGACGCTCTGCACGAGCTTGGGCTTCCCGGCGAGCTCGCGCGCCCACTCGTGCGCGGCGGCGACCGAGCTCGTCAGGAGCTGGGGCAGGCGCAGCTTGCCGACCGTCACGGCGCAGTACTCCGGTCGCAGCCGCTCGCCGCGGCAGCTCGCGCAGGTCTGGCGCTGCATCACCTGCTCGAGCAGACCGGCCCACTCGGGGTCCTCGGTCTTCTTGTGCCAGGCGTCGACGTGCCCGCACAGGCCGGGCCAGGCGGCGCGGAACTCCTCGGCGATCTCGGCGTTCTCGGTCGTGCGCTCGAGCTTGACGTGGTAGCTCTCGCGCGCGCCTGTGCCGCGGGCGAGCAGCTCGCGTTCGGCCGGCGTGAACGACTGCCAGGGCCGGGCGAGGTCGATCTTGTGCGCCTTGGCGACCGCGCGCAGCAGGCCCTCGTAGTAGCCCTTGCCCTTGGCGAGGTAGCGCCCGAGCTTGCCGTGCAGCGCGCCCTCCTCGAGCGAGAGCTCGGGATGCGTCACGAGCAGCTCGATGTCGCAGGAGAGGTGCTCGCCCAGCCCGTCGCAGTCCTCGCACGCGCCGACGTGCGTGTTGAACGAGAAGTGCCGCGGCTCGAGCTCGCCCTGCAGCACGAAGTCGCACGCGGGGCAGGCGCCGTGCGTCGAGTACGAGCGCTGCTCGCCGTCGCGCGCCTGCACGCGCACGCGCCCCGACGAGATCGACTCCGCCGCGCCGACCGCCTCGGCGATGCGCGCGCGCGACGCGGCCGCGACCGTCAGGCGGTCGATCACCAGCTCGACGCGCGCGTCCTCGCCCAGCTTCGGCAGCGGCGCGTCCAGGCGCACCTCGGCGCCGTCGACCAGCGCGCGCAGGTAGCCGGCCGCCTTCCACTGCGGCAGGCGCTCGGCCAGGCTCGTGCCGCGCGCGAGCGGCGCCGCGATCCAGACCGCGCGGCCGTCGAAGTCCGCGACGATCGCGCGCGCGACGCGCGAGGGATCGCTCGCCTCCAGCGCTCCGCCGTGCGTCGGGCAGCGGCGCGTGCCGACGCGCGCCCACAAGACGCGCAGGTGGTCGTGCAGCTCGGTCGTGGTCGCGACCGTCGAGCGCGGCGAGGAGGAGAGGCCCTTGGCCTCGACCGCCACGCTCGGGCCCAGGCCCTCGATGCGGTCGACCGGCGGGCGGTCCTTGGTGCCCAGGAACTGTCGCGCGTAGGTCGAGAGCGACTCGACGAAGCGCCGGCGGCCCTCGGTGAAGATCGTGTCGAGCGCGAGCGAGCTCTTGCCCGAGCCGCTCGGCCCGGTGACGACGGTCAGCGCGTTGCGCGGGATGTCGACCGAGACGTTCTTGAGGTTGTGCGTGCGCGCGTTGACGACGCGGATCTGCGTCGGCTCGGCCACGTGCACGTGCGCCGCGGCCTTGCGCTTCCAGTGCTGGCGCGAGCGGAACTCGTGCAGCGCGACGCCGGTGTGCGAGCTCTTCGAGCGCTCGACCTCCTCGGGCGTGCCCTGCGCGACCAGGCGTCCGCCGCCCGCGCCGCCCTCGGGCCCCAGGTCGATCACGTGGTCGGCCGCGAGCACGAGATCGAGGTTGTGCTCGATCACCAGCACGCTGTGCCCGAGCTCGACCAGCTTCTGCAGCGCCGCGACGAGCTTCTGCACGTCCTGCATGTGCAGGCCGGTGGTCGGCTCGTCGAGCACGTAGAGCGTGTGCCCCTTGGGCCGCTTCTGCAGCTCGGTGACGAGCTTGATGCGCTGCGCCTCGCCGCCGGAGATCGTCGTCGAGGGCTGGCCGAGCGTCAGGTAGCCCAGGCCGACCTGGCAGAGGATCTCGAGCGGCCGCGCGATCTTCGGATGGTCCTGGAAGAGCGCCAGAGCCTCCTCGCAGGTCATCGCCAGCACGTCGGCGATCGACTTGCCGTTGTAGCGCACGTCGAGCGTCTCGAGCTGGAAGCGCGCGCCGCCGCACTCGTCGCAGGGCACGGTCACCGGCGCGAGGAACTGCAGCTCGACGTACTTCGCGCCCGCGCCGCCGCAGGCCTCGCAGCGTCCGCCGGCGACGTTGAACGAGAAGCGGCCCTTCTCGTAGCCGCGCATGCGCGCCTCGGGCAGCTCGGCGAAGAGGTCGCGGATCGGGTCGAAGACGCCGGTGTACGTCGCCGGGTTCGAGCGCGGCGTGCGGCCGATCGGCGCGGCGTCGATCGCGATCAGCTCGTCGATCGCCTCCAGGCCCTCGATCGCGTCGTGCTCCTCGGGCGGCGGCGCCTCGCGTCCGAGCTTGCGCGTCAGCGCGCGCTCGAGGATGCGCTGCACCAGCGTCGACTTGCCCGAGCCCGAGACGCCCGTGACCGCGGTGAACATCCCCAGCGGGATGCGCACGTCGATGTCCTTGAGGTTGAAGGCGCGCGCGCCGCGGATCACCAGCGCCTTGCCGTTGCCCGCGCGGCGCGCCCCCTCGGGACGCAGCACGAGCTCGCCGCGCAGCAGCTTCGCCGTCGCGGTGTCGGCCTTGGCGAGCTGTTCGGGCGGTCCGCTGGCGACGATGCGCCCGCCGTGACGGCCCGCGCCCGGCCCAACGTCGACCAGCCAGTCGGCGGCGCGCAGCGTGGCCTCGTCGTGCTCGACGACCACGACCGTGTTGCCGCCGTCGCGCAGGCGCTCGAGCGCGCCGATCAGCCGCGCGTGGTCGCGCGCGTGCAGGCCGATCGAGGGCTCGTCGAGCACGTAGAGCACGCCCGAGAGCCCCGCGCCCAGCTGCGCCGCGAGGCGGATGCGCTGCGCCTCGCCGCCCGAGAGCGTGTCGGCCGCGCGGTCGAGCGTCAGGTACGAGAGCCCGACCTCGAGCAGGAACTCCAGGCGGCGCTGGATCTCGTTGACGAGGTCGCGCGCGATGCGCGCCTCGCGTGGGTCGAGCGCGAGCGACTTCAGGCGCGCGCCAAGGTCCGCGATCGGCAGTGCGACCAGCTCGGGCAGCGACACGCCGCCGAGCAGCACGCTGCCGGCCTCGGGCTTGAGGCGCGAGCCGTGGCAGCCCTCGCAGCGCTGCGCGGCGAAGAGCTCAGCCCTTCTCGTCCTCGAAGCGCTCCTCGCCGCTGCCGTGCAGCACGACGCGCTGCGCGCTCTTGGCGAGCGCGCGCCAGGGCGTGTCCAGGTCGAAGCCGTGCGCCTCTGCGACCTTCGCGAGGAAGCCGAAGTCGACGTTGGGGAAGAGCAGCGCCCCGCCCGAGGCGCGCGTCACCGCCAACGCCCCGCCGCGGATCGTCTTCTTCGGGTCGGCGACCAGCGCCGCGAGCGAGGGCCGGCGCACCTCGCCCAGGCCCTGGCAGTCCGGGCAGGCGCCGTGCGGCGAGTTGAACGAGAACAGGCGCGGCTCCAGCGGCGGCAGCTCGCGCCCGCAGCCCGGGCAGCTGCGGCTGGTCGAGTAGCTGCGCTCGGCGCCGTCGCTGGAGACGATCACGTCGCCCCCGCCGAGCTCGAGCGCCTGTTCGAGCGCCTCGCGCAGCCGCGGCAGGTGCTCGGCGTCGGGCTTGATGCGGTCGACGACGACCTCGATCGTGTGGCGCACGTAGCGCGCGAGCTCGGGCACCTCCTCCAGCCGCTGCACCACGCCGTCGACGCGCGCGCGCACGAACCCCTGCTTGCGCAGGTCCTCGAGCAGCTCGCGGTGGTGGCCCTTCTTGTCGCGCACGCGCGTGGCGAGCAGCAGCACGTTCTTGCCGCCGAACTCGCGCAGGATCGCCTGCGCGATCTCCTCGGGCGTCTGGCCCTGCACGGGCTTCTGGCAGGCCGGGCAGTGCGCGCGGCCGGCGCGCGCGTAGACCACGCGCAGGTGGTCGACGATCTCGGTCAGCGTGCCGACCGTCGAGCGCGCCCCGCGCGAGATCGAGCGCTGGTCGACCGCGATCGCCGGCGAGAGGCCCTCGATCGACTCGACGTCGGGCTTCTCCATCTCGCCCAGGAACTGTCGCGCGTAGGCGGAGAGCGTCTCGAGGAAGCGCCGCTGGCCCTCGCGGAAGAGCGTGTCGAACGCGAGCGAGGACTTTCCGGACCCCGAGACCCCGGTGATCGCCACCAGGCGGTGCTTGGGGATGTCCACGTCGACGCCGGCCAGGTTGTTCTGGCGCGCCTTGCGGATCCGGATCTGACCCTCGGACATGCCTTGGGAGGTGGATTCGGGCAGGGAGCCTGGGGAGAGGGGCTGCCGGCGGACGCCCTCGGCGAGGGCGATTCCCGGCCAGGATGACATGAGTCGAGCCCCGCCATGCTACCGCGGCGGTGGGAAGGGCGGGAAGGGGGACGCGGCCCCTGCAAACGCTTTCCTTCTCCCGGCCTCGCCGCCCGCGCACATTGCTTTTCCGAGTTCCGCGGTAAGGTCGCTCCCCGAGCGGCACTCCCCCACGCGATGGACCCCGGACCGGTGCGGATCGAGGAACTCCTGGCCCACGCCGGCTGGGTGCGGCGGCTCGCCGCGCACCTGGTCGCCGACGCCGGCATGGCCGACGACGTCGCGCAGGAGGTCTGGGCCTACGCGCTGCGGTCGCCGCCGCGCGACCGGCGCAACCTGCGCGCCTGGCTTGCGGCCGTCGTGCACAACGCGGCGCGCTCCCTCGGCCGAGCCGAGCGTCGCCGTGCCGAACGCGAGGCAGCGGTCGCACCGCCGGAGCGAGACGTCGCCGACCACGACCTCGTCGAACGCGGCGAGCTGCACCGCCGCCTCGTCGAGGAGGTGATGACGCTCGAGGAACCGCTGCGCTCGATCGTGCTGGCGCACTGGTTCGACGGTCAGAGCGTCGCGGCTGTCGCGCGCCGCCAGGGGCTCACGCCGCGTGTCGTGCACGCACGGCTCGGCGCGGCGCACGAGGAGTTGCGGCGCCGGCTCGATCGCTCGGCGGGCGGGCGCGGGGTGTGGTGCCTGGCGTTCGCGCGCACGCTGATCACCGAGGGCGATCCCGCGCTCCGCGCGACGTCAGGTGTCCCGTTTGCCGTGGGAGGTGTCTTGTTGAACAGCAAGCTCTGGATCAGCGCAGCTGCGCTCGCCGCGCTGGCTGCCGCGACGTTCGTCGCGGTGAACGTGCTTCCGCATCCCGGGTCCGAGCGGAGCACAGCAGCTGACCTTCCCTCGCTCCCGCGTGCCGAAGGCAGTCCGTCTTCAGGCGAGATGGTCGCGTCGACCCCGAGCTCGCGCTCGGCGCAGTCGGCATCGGTCCGGGTCGTCGTCAACGACGAGTGTGCGCACCCCCTCGCCGGCGCGACGATCGTCCGGCGCGATGGACGCGCGGAGCAGATCCTCGCGACCACCGACGTGAACGGTGTCGCGACGATTCCGAACGAGCCCGGCGGCGACGCGCTCGAGGTCCGGCATCCGCTCTTCCGCAGCGCGCAAGTGCCGGGGGGCTCCGATTCGTCCGACCGGCTCGTGGTGCTCGAGGCGCTGCAGGTGATCACGGGCACGGTGACCTCCCGCGTACCCGGCTTCCGCCCCGAGTCCGTGACGGTGTATGCGATCGAGTCGTCCAGCGCGGAGTGGGCCATCGAGGGCGCGCGGCTCAAGACCTGCGCGGGGAGCGCACGCCCCGGAGCCGACGGACGCTTCCGGATTCCGTGCGTGCGTGCGTCCGTGGGCTTCTCGATCCTCGCCGGCGGCGAAGGCTGGACTTCGATCAAGCGCGATGCGGATCCGTGGCCGTTCGTGCGCGCAGGCGACGAGTGCACGCTCGAGATGAAGCGGCTGCTCGCCGCGATCCTCGACATCCGCGACCAGTTCGGCGAGCCCGCGCACCTCGCGAGCAACGAGTTGGACTGCGACTACTCCGTTCCGCTGCAGGTGCTGCCGGGCGGACTGGTCGAGAACCTGGTCGCGGAGTCGATCGCCGCTGGAGCGCAGGAGAACTGGCTCCATCTGCCCGAGGGTCAGCTGCTGCGGCTGTTCTTCGCCGACGAGGCCGGTGAGGGGCAGGTCGCCTCCACGCTGCAACTGGAAGCGCCCGGCTACGCTCCCGCGCGCATCGAGTACCTCGCGACGAGTTGTGCGCACCCGATCCAACCCCAATCGGTCAGCATCCAACGCAGCGTCGAGTCGTTCGGGTCGATCCGGATCCGCTTCCTGCGCCAGGGTTCGCTCGCAAGCGAAGCCGCGGAGTACCCGACGGGGACCCTGCGTCTCAAGTCGGAGTCGGGAGCGGCCTTGGAGTACCGGATCCGGCCGCACCACGCCGAGACGTTTGTCCAGGGCGTACCGGTCGGCGCGTACCGCGCGAGCTACCTCCCGCTCTGGGGCGGGCACCCGATTCCCGATCCCGTTGATCGAACGCCGATCACCAACGTGCTGCGCGACCGAGCCGTGGAGTTCGCCGTGCCGCTTGACGAGTTCGCCAGCGTCCGCATCGAGTTCACGACGCGTGACGGAGCCGAGTTCACCGGCCCATTCACGTACTCGCTCGAGCCTGTCGGTCCGGGGGACACGAGCGGAACCTGGAAGTCGACTGGACGATCCGTGACCGGCACGCAGCTTCGAGCACCGTTCGGGTTCCGCGGCATTCAGTCGGGCACGTACGTGTTGCATCCGCTCGTGCCCCGCGCCAGCTACGACCGGAATGCGCCGATCCCGGGAGCCGTGCTCCTCAAACTGCACAACGGAGAGGCGAGGACGCTCCAGATTCCGATTCAAACGCCGTGAGGCGGGTCCGCGCGGCATTCCCAAACCTTGCAATTCGAGACGATGTGCGGACCTCGGCGGGCGGATAGAGTCCCGCCCCATGAATCGCCGCCCCCAGACCGCGACCGCACTCGTACTCTCCTCGATCTGCCTGCTCTCCTGCGCCGCCTCGGCCCCCGCCGACGCGAGCAGCGCGCCGCAACCTGCGCGCGCCGCGGCCGCGAACGCGCCGAAGGCCGCGCAAGCCGGCGTGCAACCGCACGGCGGGATGCTGCGCTTCCCCGACGTCAGCGCGACGCAGATCGTCTTCGTCTACGCCGACGACCTCTGGCTCGTGCCGCGCGAGGGCGGCGTCGCGATGCCGCTCGCGAGCCCGCCGGGGCTCGAGGTGCTGCCGCGCTTCAGCCCGGACGGCAGCTCGATCGCCTTCGTCGGCAACTACGACGGCGCGAAGGACATCTACACGATCCCGACCCGCGGCGGCATCCCGACGCGGGTGACGCACATGCCGGGCGGCGAGTCGCTCAGCAACTGGACCAGCGACGGCAAGCTGCTGTTCTTCACCAACGCGTTCGCCGGGCGCGACCGGCAGGTGCAGCTCTACCGCGTCGCGCCCGAGGGCGGGATGCCCGAGAAGCTGCCGGTGCCCTACGGCGCGTTCGCGGACATCTCGAGCGACGGCAAGTGGCTCGCGTACACGCCGCACACGGCCGACAACCGCACCTGGAAGCGCTACCGCGGCGGGATGCAGACGGACATCTGGCTCTTCGACCTGCAGTCGCACGCGGCGAAGCAGGCGACGAGCTGGGAGGGCACGGACACGGCGCCGATGTGGCACGGCTCGCAGCTGTACTACCTCTCCGACGACGGTCCCTCGCACCGGCTCAACCTCTGGACGCTGGATCCGGCGACGCTGGCGAGGAAGCAGCTGACGAACTACGCCGACTACGACGTCAAGTGGCCCGCGATCGGACCGGGCGCGAAGGGCGGCGGCGAGATCGTCTTCCAGCACGGCGCGGAGCTCGCGCTCTACGACATCGCCGGCGGCAAGACCAGCGTCGTGCACGTCACGATCCCCGGCGCGCAGCCCAAGCTGCGGCCGCGCGAGGTCGACGTCTCGAAGTTCCTCTCGAACTGGGACATCTCCCCCACCGGCAAGCGCCTCGCGGTCGGCGGACGCGGCGACGCCTGGTCGATCCCGGCCAAGGACGGCAGCCCGCGCAACCTGACGCGCACCAGCGGCGCCGCCGAGCGCGATCCGAGCTTCAGCCCCGACGGCAAGTCGATCGCGTGGCTCTCGGATGCGACCGGCGAGTACGAGATCTACCTGGCACCGGCCGACGGCAGCAGCGAGCCGAAGCAGCTGACGCACGACGGGCACGCCTTCCGGCGCCTGTTGTGCTGGTCGCCCGACTCGAAGTGGATCGTCTTCAGCGACAAGACCGGCACGCTCTTCCTCGAGTCCGCCGAGGGCGGCGAGCCGCGCACGATCTCGAAGGATCCCTGGTCCGGCGACCTGATCGGCTTCCCGCCCTCGTGGTCGCAGGACAGCCGCTTCCTCGCCTTCAGCGAGTCGAGCGAGGACAACACCAACGCGCACCTGGTGATCTGGGAGGTCGAGGGCGGCGTGCGCCACGACGTGACCTCGGGCATGTTCGACGACAGCCAGCCCGCGTTCGACCGCAAGGGCGACTACCTCTACTTCCGCCGCCGCGGGCACTTCGAGCCGCTCTACGGCGAGATCGAGACGAGCTTCATCTACGCCAACACGGGCCAGCTCGCGCTCGTGCCGCTGCGCGCCGACGTCAAGTCGCCCTTCGCGCCCAAGAGCGACGAGGAGGAGGCGAAGAAGGACGAGGACGCGAAGAAGGACGGCGCCAAGCCCGATGCGAAGAAGGACGAGGGCAAGTCCGACGCGAAGAAGGACGACTCCGCGGGCAAACAGGACGGCGACGACAAGAAGGACGAGGCCAAGAAGGACGAGAAGCCCGCCTGGAAGATCGACTTCGACGGCTTCGAGCGCCGCGCGATCCTCCTGCCGATCGAGCCGGGCATCTTCGGGCAGATGGCGGTCAACGATGCGGGAGCGCTGCTCTTCCTGCGCGGTTCGCCGCAGGGTGACGAGTCGCCGACGACGCTGAGGATCCTCGACGTCAGCGCCGACAAGCCCGAGGAGAAGACCGTCGCGACCACCAACGCCTTCGCGCTCTCGGCCGACGGCAAGAAGCTGCTCGCGCTGACGCAGGGCGGGCCGCAGATCGGCGAGGCCAAGGCCGAGACCAAGCTCGAGGCCGTGCCGCTCTCCGGCCTGCGCGCGCAGATCGATCCGCGCGCCGAGTGGCGCGAGCTCTTCGAGGACGCCTGGCGCCTCTACCGCGACTTCTTCTACGACCCGGGCATGCACAAGGTCGACTGGAAGAAGGTGCACGACCAGTACGCGGCGATGCTCGCCGACTGCGCCTCGCGCGAGGACCTCTCGTTCGTGATCCGCGAGATGATCAGCGAGCTCAACGTCGGCCACGCCTACTACAACGGCGGCGACGTCGGCGACGAGCCGCACGCGAGCGTCGGCCTGCTCGGCTGCGACTTCGCGCTCGAGCAGGGCGCCTACAAGATCGCACGCATCATCGAGGGCGCGCCCTGGGACACCGACGCGCGCGGCCCGCTCTCGCAGCCGGGCGTCGACGTCAAGGCCGGCGACTTCGTGCTCGCGGTCAACGGCGTCGCGCTCGATGCGAAGCTCGACCCCTGGGCCGCCTTCCAGAACCTCGCCGACAAGACGGTCACGCTGACCGTCAGCGCCAAGCCGACGCTCGACGCGAGCGCGCGCAAGCTCGTGGTCAAGCTGCTCGGCAGCGAGCACGACCTGCGCTACCGCGCCTGGATCGAGGAGCACCGCAAGTACGTCGAGCAGAAGACCGGCGGCAAGGTCGGCTACGTCTACGTGCCGAGCACGGGCCTCGACGGACAGAACGACCTCGTGCGCCAGTGGCAGGGCCAGCTGCAGAAGCAGGCCCTGATCGTCGACGAACGCTGGAACTCCGGCGGACAGATCCCGACGCGCTTCATCGAGCTGTTGAACCGCCCCGTGACGAACTACTGGGCGCGCCGCGACGGCAAGGACTGGATCTGGCCGCCGGATGCGCAGCAGGGACCCAAGTGCATGCTGATCAACGGCCTCTCCGGCTCGGGCGGCGACGCGTTCCCCTACTACTTCCGCCAGGCCAGGCTCGGGAAGCTGATCGGCATGCGCACCTGGGGCGGGCTGATCGGGTTGTCGGGCTATCCGACGCTGATCGACGGCGGCGACGTCGAGGTGCCGAGCTTCGCCTTCTACGAGAAGGACGGAACGTGGGGCATCGAGGGCAACGGCGTCGAGCCCGACATCGAGGTCGTCGACGATCCCTCGAAGATGGTCGACGGCGGCGATCCGCAGCTGGACCGCGCGATCGAGGAGATGCTCGGCGAGCTGAAGGCGCACCCGTTCGTGCGCCCCGCGCGTCCGGCGTATCCCGATCGCAGCGGGATGGGGCTGGATCCGAAGGACAAGTAGCTTCGGTCGTTGCCGGAAACGCGAGCGGGAGTAGCCTCTGGTCATGAGAGTGCTGCTCCCGCTCTGCTTCCTGCTCGTCGCCACCAGCCAGCTTCCCGACACCAGGCGTTCCCCGCGCGAGCGTGCGGTCGACTGGATCCCGCCAGGCATCTTCGATCCCAGCCTCCCGCCCTGCTCGAAGCTGCGCAGGACGCGCGGCAGCCTGTGCGCGATCAGCGAACACGCGTCGTACTGGATCGACGAGGGCGACTCCGCCTACGCGGAGGAGATGTCCCGTGAAGAGCCCGGGAGCACGCTCATCGACGCGACGAGTTGGGAGCGCGGCTCTGCCGAACTCTGGCGCGCTGGCGACGGCATCCTCCTGGTCGCGGCGGATCTGGGTGACGGCTGGCGACCGCGGCCGATTCCGCACGAGATGCAACCGAAGGACCCGCGAGCCGAGATGCCGATGGCGTGGGCCATCGCGGGTTGCGGCGAGGTGCTCGTCGTCTGTCGGGGCGACTCGATCCTGCGCCACGCTGGGGGTCGATGGACTCGTGTCCCGCTCGCCTTGCGCGGAGACGGGACGAGGGCGCGCTTCGACCGCGCGCTGCTCGTCGGCAGCGAGCTCTTCCTGATCGTCCAACACTGGCCCGCGAGCGAGCTGATCGTGGCGGACATCGACACAGGGCGCGCGCGCGTCGAGAACGATTCGTTCCCGGAGGGAGCGAACTACGTTCGCGATGTCGATCTCGGACCCGATGGCCGCGTGTACGTCACGTGCGGCGCGCCGGTCATGTCCACAGGCGGCCAGGTTCTCGTCCGCGACGGTGACGTGTGGAGCGCGCTCTTGAGCTCGCCCGTTCGGGCGATGGAGTTGGTCTGTGGCAACGCTCCGCCGCCTCGGCACCCGCGGTCGGGCGAGCCGAGCCACTCGTTCCTCGCCTTGGCCTTCGACGGTGAGAAGCGGCCCTGCGTACTGACCGACGACACCGGCATCTTCCGTCGCGACGCGGAGGGCACTTGGTCGTGCATCACGCCGGGTTGGAACTCCGGGGCCGGCGCGTGCGATCTCGAGATCAGCGGCCACGTGGCGCACATCGCGTCCTCCAGCGTCGGTGTGCTCACCCTCGACCTCGACACGCTCAAGGGCGAGCGGCTGCGCACGCGCTGATGGCGTCGCCCGCGCGAATCACGACCGGGATCCCAGCCAGCGATGAGTGCGCTCAGAGGACACGGCTAGGGAAACGAGGTCACGGAGCTGACGGTGTCCCCGACGAAGACCAGTTGAATCCCCATTTGGATCGGCTGCCCGCCATCGCCGATTCGAGTCTTCGCGTAGGTCCAGCGTCCGTCGTCGACCGCGATCGAGTTCGGAAGGCCGATCTTCCGCAGCACGTCGTCGAACGTCAGGAAGCGAACCCGCGCACGCGCGGCATCTCGATCGCTCAGGCACAACTGCCGCGTCGTCTCGACGAAGACCCAATCGACATCGCGTCGCGCGGCGTGGACCTGCTCCAGGGTCGGCAGCGAGAAGGCGAGCTTCTGCCCTTCCTTCAGCGAGCCCGCCAGGAGATCGACGCGCTTCGAGAGCTGCTGCAGGTCCGCGTGCAGCTCGGCGAGCTCCGAACCCGGCGCGGGCGCGAAGACCGGAGGCTCGCTCGAGGTCGACGCTGGCGAGCACGCAGGGTCTTGAACGTCGGCGCGCGTTCCGGACGACGCCCGCACCTCGAGCGCGCGCTCGATCACCGCGAGGCGCTGGTTCAGTGCATCGAAGCCGCCCGCGAGCGCGGACGTATCGCTCCCGACCGGCAACGGCAGGCCGCGCGGCGCTTCCGACTCCGCAGAGCGAACTCGGGCCGGCCACCAGCCGAAGAACACGACTGCGAGCAGCGCGGCCAGACTGAGTGCAGCAACCAACCCGGCCAGCTCGACCCGGCCTGTTCGCGTGCGGGAGGAGTCGAGGGAAGCGTCGGTGTTCATGCTCACCCTTGTACCGCTGCGATCGTGACCCGCGCCAGCAGCGCGCACATGTCCGTAGAGGCCCAGGCTCCTCGGTGCACGACGGCTTCTCGATCGACTGGTCTGGCCGAGAGTGGGCTCGGCGAATCGCACAGGGTGCGATACGCTGCGCTCCCGATGCTCGACGCACTCGCCCTGGCCTCCGCATTGCTCGCGCTCGAACCACGCCGCGCGACGGTCGACTTCGCCACCTACATCGACGGAGCGAGCGTGATCTGCATCGGCACCGTCGACGCCGTGAAGACGATCGAGCTCCCGCCGAACCGCTTCACCGGGCAGCCGACCTCCGCCGTGTTCGGCCACGTGCGCGTCGAGCGCGTGCTCAAGGGACCGGCCGACCTGCGCGAGTTCTGGCACGAGGGCTGGTCGACGATGGTCGAGGACAGCACGGTTCCCGGCCTCGACGTGCGCGGGCTGCTCCTGATGGGCCCGCCGTCGCTCGAGCGACTCTGGCCGAGCGACGTGCGCGAGCGCGTGCAGCACGAGCTCGGCACGACGACGATCCTGCGCAACATGGGCGGCGGCCAGGGGCTGATCGCGATCCACAGGCAGGACGAGTGCGAGTACGTCTCGCACTATGCGATGCCGCTGGCGCTGCGCGCGCCGGGATCGACGCTTCCGAAGGGAGCTTCGCGCCTGGTCGACGTCACGAACTACGTCGAGACGCTGCTGCGCTTCTCGGGCGAGGCGCAGGTGATCCATGCGCACCGCGCACAGCCCGGTGCCAGTGCCGGCGCCGTCGACGTGCCGGGATCGAGCTTCGACCTGCGCGTGCTCGACAACGGCAACTACCGTCTCGCGGTGCGCGTCGACGGCTACGACTCGATCCACGAGACGGTCACGCTCGGAAGCTGGGACGAGGCCGCGTGGAAGAGCCTGCGCGCGGCCGAGGAGCAGATCCTCGGCGGGACGAGCGTGACGCTCGGGAGCCAGGAGACGTGGCTCGCGCCGCGGCGCCTGCGCCTCTCGTTCGGCGCCTCGCAGCTCGCCTTCTGTGATGCGAAGCTCGATCCCGAGTCGCTCGCCGGCGCGGATCTGCAGGCCTATCGCTGCGCGCTGCGCTGCTGGGACGAGCTGCGCGCGCGGATCGAGCTCGCGGGCGTGGCCGACGACCGCGCGCAGGACGCGCGCTGGCTCGAGAAGCACTGAGCTCGCGCGGGTTCCGCGCGAACCCGGCCGCTGGACGCTCGATCGAGTTCCTTCGCGGGAAGACCGCGCAGAGCCGCGCGTCTCCGAGCTCGATGCACTCGATCTGCGTGCTCGCGCTGTCCGCGGCTCCTCTCGCTCAGGCTCCCGCGCCCCAGGCGCGGGTGTCGCTCGCCTCGGGCCGTCTGCGGATCAACTAGGGTTCACCATTCGCGGGTGCGGTCGCGCTGGATGCGCACTGTCACCACAGGTTCACGAACGAGACACTGTCGCCGACGAAACGGAGCCGGATTCCGGGGCCATAGGGGCGGCCGCTGCCGTCGTGCGACTCACGGGCGTAGATCCAGCTGCCGTCGTCCGTGACCCGAATCTCCGTCGGGACGCCGACCTTGCGCAACAGATCGTCGAAGGTCATCAGGCGCACGCGCTCGAGAGCTTGCGCGGGGTCGCTCGTACAGAGCTGGCGCACGCTCTCGACGAAGGCCCAGTCGACATCGCGGCGCGCGGCGTGGATCTGCTCCAGCGTGGGCACGACGAAGGCGGGCTTGCGGTTCTCCTGGATCGAGCTCGCGAGCAGGTCGATGCGCTTGGACATCTGCAGCAGGTCGGCGTGCAGCTCGGCTGCGCTGGGGAGCGCGCTCGCAGTTGCAGAATCCCCCACCGCGGCGGCGGACGGATCCGCAGCAGCGCCTGAACCCGCCGCACGCCCGGCCGCCGCCGGCTCGCGCACGCCGCGTGAATCGCCCAGCGCGAGAGCGCGCTCGATCGACACGAGCCGCGCGTCGAGCGCACCGATCGAGCGGGCCAGCGCGGCGAGGTCCGCGTCCGGCGCGCGAGCGTCCGACGGCGCGCTCCGTTGTCCCTCGCGCGCGAACAGCACCGCCAGCACGACCGCGGCGACGACCGCTCCGCCCGCGATCCCCAGCCAGAGTCCCGCGAGTTCGATCCGTCCGGCGTTGCGGCGACCGCTCATCGGCGACCCTTGTACTCTGGAACGCGTCCGCAGGCGAACGCGCTTCCTCCCACTTTCCTGAATCCTCCCGGGACCCCACGGCATGCAGATCCGCGAGACCATGACCGCTCCCCGTCGATCGCTGAATCCGGACGCCTTGCTGGCCCACGTCGGCTGGGTGCGCGCGCTGGCGCGCACGCTGCTGCCCTCGGATCCGCACCGGGCCGAGGACCTCGCGCAGGAGACGTGCTTGAGCGCGCTGCAGCACGCGCCCTCGACCGAGCGCTCGCTGCACGCCTGGCTCTCGACGGTGCTGCGCAACCTGGTGCGCGCCGACCATCGCCAGGCCGTGCGCCGCGCCGAGCGCGAGCAGCGTGCCGCGCGGGACGAGGCGCAGGACTCCGGCCTCGCGCACCTGGAGACGCTCTCGGTGCACCACACGCTGGTCGCGGCGGTGCTCGCGCTCGAGGAGCCCTACCGCGAGACGATCGTGCTGCGCTACTTCGAGGAGCTCGCGCCGACGGCGATCGCGCGCCGCCAGCGCGTGAGCGTGGCGACGGTCAAGACGCGCCTCGCGCGCGGGCTGGCCGAGCTGCGCGCGCGGCTGGAACGCCAGTACCGCAGCGAGGCGCGCGACTGGGCGCTGGCGCTGCTGCCGCTGTGCACGCCGCGCAGCGAGTGGATCGCCTGGACCACAGGAACCCTGCTGATGAGCACCAAACTGAAGATCGCCGCCGCCCTGCTCCTCTTCGCCGGCCTGCTCGCGCTGGTCTGGCCGCGGCACGCGGAGCCGCAGGCCGAGGGCGCGACGGCGCTGGCCCGCGCGCCGCGCGCGGCGGCGCCCGAACACGGCACGCAGCTCGCACCCGATGCGCCGGTGCCCGAGCGCATGAGCGCAGCGCCCCGCCCGGCGCCGAGCTCCGCCGTCGCGCCGGCTCCGCACGCGGCGAGCGTGGCGCTCTCCGGGCTCCTGCTCGATGCGCACGCGCGCGCGCTCGCCGGACTGCACGTCGCCTTCCGCGCCGGACACCGCGAGGTCTCCTCGAGCGAGTTCCGCCTGCCCGAGCGCCCGGCGGAGAGCGGCGCGCTCGCGGCTCTCTCCGACGCCGACGGACGCTTCCAGCTCGACGCGCCCGTGCAGGACGGCGAGCTCGTCGTCGCCGAGCCGCGCTGGACGACCGTGCTCTCGAGCCTGTGCCGCGGCGGCGGCGCCGCGGGCGAGCACGTCGTGGTCGCAGCGCCGCACCTGGAGCACGCCGGTCGCGTCGTCGATCCCTCGGGCAAGCCGCTCGCGGGAGCGCGCCTGGAGATCCGCGCGCCCAAGAGCCTGCGCCTCTCGTTCCCGCAGATCCTCGACGCCTCGGCCGAGCACGCCTGGATCGAGGAGAGCGCGGCCGACGGCTCGTTCCGCTTCGCCGACGCGCCGCGCCTGGAGGGTGCGACGCTGGAGGTCTCGCTGACCGGCTTCCGGCGCACGCTCGAGGCCGCCCCGCTCGCGAACAGCCCTGCGCTCGAGCTCGTGCTGCCGCCGATCGACGCGCAGCCGGGCATGGTCTACGGCGAGGTGCTCGGTCCCGCGGGTGCGCCCGTCGCCGGCGCACGCATCACGCTCGGCCACCGCAGCCTGACGCTCTCCGACGCGCACGGCCAGTTCCACCTCGAGCTGCCCAAGGACGGCGCGCGCGACCCGTGGATCGCGCTCGCGCCCGGCTTCCAGCCCGCGATCGAGAGCGCGAGCGCGGCAGTGCAGTCGGGCCAGGCCGATCCCGGCGAGCTGGTCGTCCTGCGCCTGGGCCCTCCGCCGCTCGCGATCCGCGGGCGCGTGCTCGATTCGGACGGCAACCCGCAGAGCGGCTGGCGCGTCTTCCTCGCCGATCCCACCTTCTTTGGCGCGCTCGACGAGGTGCCCGCGCACGTCGAGGGCCTGCTCGCGGGCTCGGCCGGGCGGCGCGAGATCGAGAAGCAGATGGCCGGCGCGCCCGAGGGCGCCGACCCAAGCGAGCTCCTGCGCAACCTCTCGACGGTGTTCTGGACCTTCGCGGTGACCGACTCGGGCGGCAACTTCACGCTCGAGGGCCTGCTCGACCGCAACTACCGCCTGGCCGTGCTCGACCCGCGCTCGCTCTTGCGCTTCGAGAGCGACCCGATCGCGGCCGGCACGCTCGACGCGCGGGTGCGCGTGCCCGCCGCCGGCTTCGTCGAGGACGTGCGCGGTCGCGTGCTGAGCACGGCGGGCCGGCCCGTCCCCGGCGTGACGGTCACGCCCGGCGTCGACGTGCTGCGCGTGCAGATCGACGCGCACAGCGTCTCGAGCTTCGGCTTCCCCGCGCCGGCGGTGGTGACCGATGCGGAGGGACGCTTCCACTTCGCGCGCCTGCCGCGCCTCGAGGCCACGCTCGAGCTGAAAGGCGACGACATCGTGCCCGCCGAGTGGGGCAACGACGGCGGGATCGGCAAGGCGCTCGGCGACGGCCGGCACGAGGTCGAGATCCGCGTCGAGCTCAGCTTCCACGTGCAACTCGAGTTCGAGCCGGGCAGCGCCGACGAGCTGCAGGTCTTCGATGCCGCGGGGAAGAGGCTCGCCGTGCACCTCTTCGAGGGCACGAACAGCATCAGCACCGACTCGCTGCAGCTGGAGGGCGGGCACTCGAAGATCTTCGTCGTGGGCGAGAACGCGGCCACGCTGCTCCTGCGCAAGGCCGGCGAGGACGTGCGCCGCGTGCCGCTCGCGCTCGTGCCCGGGCAGCTGAACCGCCTGCAGCTCTGAGCGCGCGTCAGTGCACGATCCGCTCGCGGATCAGCGGGTGCAGCGTCGCGTTCGCCGCGACCACGTGCCCTTGGCGCAGCCATTCCTCGCCGCCGTCGCAGTCGGTGACGATCCCGCCCGCCTCGCGCACGAGCAGCGCGCCCGCGGCGACGTCGTGCGGCGAGAGGTGCAGCTCCCAGTAGCCGTCGAAGCGTCCGGCCGCGACGTAGGCGAGGTCCAGCGCGGCCGAGCCGAAGCGCCGGATGCCGCGCACGTCGAGGAAGAAGCGGTTGAAGTTGGCGAGGTTGTTGTGCTCGAGCTCGTTGCGCCGGTACGGGAAGCCCGTGGCGAGGATCGCGTCGCGCAGGTGCGCCGTCTGCGAGACGCGCAGCGGCGCGCCGTTGACGAAGGCGCCGGCGCCGGCGATCGCGCTGAACATCTCGCCGAAGAGCGGCGCGTAGACCACCGCGACGCTGGGCTCCAGGCGCGCGCGCTCCTCGCTCCAGGAGTACAGCCCCATCGAGACCGTGAAGGCCGGCAGCTTGTGCACGAAGTTGACCGTGCCGTCGAGCGGATCGAGGAACCAGCGCGGGCGGCGGTCGAGCGCGTCGCGCACCTCCTCCTCGGCCTCGATCGCGTGGTCCGGCAGCGCGCGGCGCAGGCGCTCGACCAGCAGGCGCTCGGCGGCGACGTCGGCCGCGGTGACCAGATCGCGCTCGGCGCTCTTGGAGTGGATCGCGGCCGGATCGAGCCGGCCGAAGTGCTCCAGCAGCACGGCGCCCGCCTCGCGCGCCGCGGCGCTCGCCACCGCGAGCACGCCGCGGCGCTCGTCGATCGTCGCGAGATCGGGTGCGCGCATCGCGGCCTCAGTCCCCGTTCCAGGCGCCGAGCAGCTTGCAGATGTCGTCCTGCATCGGCTTCCAGCAGCTGGAGTTGAGGCCCTCCCACTTGGGGTACTCGACCAGGATCGAGAAGACCAGCGTGCGGCCGGCCCTGGTCTCGATCAGGCCCGAGAGCGCGCTCGTCCCGGCGATGAAGCCCGTCTTGGCGCGCACGCGGCCGTCGACGTGGCGCTTCTCGAGCGTGCCGGTCTCGCCGCCGACGGCGAGCGAGTCGACGTAGGCCTGCGCGGTGCGCTTGTCCAGGCGCAGCACGCCCTCGATCAGCGCGGTGATCATCGCGGCGCTGACGCGGTCGTCGCGCGAGAGGCCCGAGCCGTCGACCTGCACGAAACCGTCGGTCGGGACGCCCAGGCGCTCGAGCGCCAGGCGCGTCGCGCGCGCGCCGCCCGCGCGCGTGCCGCCGCCGCCGAGCTCGTGGCCCAGCGCGAGGTAGAGCTGGTCGGCGCAGACGTTGTTCGAGTGCGTGTTGATCGGCACGAGCACGTCGACGAGCGGCGTCGCGAGCTGCGCCAGCGTGCGCGCGCTCCTCTGGTTGCGCTTGCGCTCCAGCCCGCCGTCGATGCGCACGCCCTGCGCACGCAGCGCCGCCAGCGCCGCGCGGCCGAAGAGCAGCACCGGGTCGGGCGCGGCGAAGCGCACCTCGTACTCCGGCACGCTGCGCGGGATCGAGCCGGCGATCGAGAGCTCGTTGCCGCGCGCGACGACGCGCAGGTCGATGCGGCCCTTGGCGAGCGTCGCGACGTTGATCTTCGCGTCCAGCCCGTGCGCGCGCGGCTCGACCGCGACGTGCGCCGCGTCGAGCTCCTTGTCGGGGTGCACCAGCGCGGTCAGGCAGCCGGCGTTGGCGTTGAAGCCGCCGCACAGCGCGCAGAACTCGGCCCAGTGCTGGTTCGCCGCCGGCCAGGAGGGTCCGGGAGCGGGATCGAGGAAGTCGCCCTCGTCGAGCACCAGCGCGCCGGCGACGGAGCGGATGCCCTTCTCCTTCAGCTGCGCGGCCACGTCGACGAAGAAGCGCTCGACCTTGCCCTGCGCCTCGGGATCGTAGAGCGGATCGCCGGCGGCGTGCACGACCAGGTCGCCCTGCAGCACGCCGCCGACGATCGGCGCGTCGCTCTCGCAGCTGGTCTCGCGCACGTGCACGGACACGTCGACGCTGCGCGGTCCGACCTTGCCCTTGGTCGCCGCGCGCGCCTTCTCCTCGGCAGCGCCGATGCGCGCGCGGATCGCGTCCTCCAGCGTGCGGTCGCGGCCGCGCGCGGCGGAACTGCTGGAGAGCCGCACGGACAGCGGCGGATCGCCCGGCGTCGCGCGCGCCCGCGGCGCCGGCGCGCGGGCGTCCTCGGGCGCCTCGCTCTCCTCGGCGGAGGCGAGGCTCGTCGCGTCGGCGGGGGCTCCCGCGGCCGCGGACGGGGCGTGTTCCGCCGCCTCCGCGCGCGGAGCGCCGAAGAGCGGCTGGAACATGCGCCAGAGCACGAACAGGCACAGGCCGTTCGCGGCCAGCAGCAGCGTCAGTCGCGCGGCGGAGGTGGTCTTTCGTCGTCGTTCGCCAGAAGCCATACCGTGTTGTAGACGAGCACGCTCGTGCGGCGCATCTTCTCGACGTCGAGCTTGTCGATGGTGTCGCGCCAGGTGTGGTAGTCGGGATTGCGCTCGATCGGCAAGCCCTCGAAGAAGAACAGCACGGGGATCCCGAGCTGGTGGAAGGAGTAGTGGTCGCTGCGCGCGAAGAGGTCCTCGCCCTGGCGCATCACGATCTTGCCGACGCCCGAGGGCGCCAGGCGCTTGGCGCGCTCGAGCACGCGCTCGAGCTGCGGGTTCTGGGTGATCCCGAGCACCGCGACCTCGTCCTTGTCGCCGCGGCCGATCATGTCCATGTTGACCATGGCCACGATGCGCGCCTTGTCGACCGGCAGGCGCTGCGCGATCGCGTGCGAGCCGAGCAGGCCGTCCTCCTCGCCCGCGAAGGAGCAGGCCAGCACCGAGCGCCGCGGCCGCGAGACGGCCAGCGCCTGCGCCAGCTCGATCAGGCTCGCGCTGCCCGAGGCGTTGTCGTCCGCGCCGAAGCCGACCCGTCCGCGCGCGTCGACGCCGATGTGGTCGTAGTGCGCGCCGATCACGACCACCTGCTCGGCGAGCTTGGGGTCGCTGCCGGGCAGCCAGGCGACGACGTTCTCGATCTCGACCTCGGCCGAGTCGGTCTTCGAGGCCAGGAGCACGCGCCGCCCGCGCCAGTCGAGCTTCGTCGGCCGCGCGCTCTTGTCGATGCGGCTCTCGATCGCGCCGACGTCGACGCCCGCGAGCTCGCTGGCGCAAGCCATCGAGATCTCCAGGCAGGGCAGCGTCTCCTTGGGCCGCTCCTCGGGCGCGGGATCGCCGACCCAGCTGGCCCAGGTGTAGCGGAAGGCGAGACCGTCCTCGTCCCACTCGTCCTTGGGCTTGTCCTTGCGCTTGGGATCGACCGGCGGCGGCCGGCGCACGAAGAGCACGCCCGCGACCTGCGCGTCGCGCAGGTGCTCGATCTTCTTCCACAGCGACGCGTCGGCGGTCAGCTCCGGTCCGTCGAAGCGCTTGGAGTTCTCTGGCTCGCCCTCGAGCACGAGCGCGACGCGGCCCTTCAGCTTGACGCCCTCGAGGTCGTCGTAGGACTCCTTCTTCGCGTCGATCGCGAAACCGGCGAAGGCGAGCTCGCCCTTGATCTCGCCCTCGCAGTGCGCGAGCGGCACGAAGTCCTTGCCGAAGACGAACTCCTTCGGCGCGCCCGAGCCCAGGTCCAGGCGCAGGTAGCAGGCCTTCTCGTCGGGCCGCGGGAGACGGCGCGTGAACGGACGCAGGTACGTGCCCTCGAGCTTCGGCGCGTCCGCGGTGTTCGCGCCGCCCGCGGGCGCGGCGGGCAGCTCGCGCTTGGATACCGCCTTCCAGGCCGCGACCGAGTCCGGCGCCGGCAGCCAGCCCGCGGCACGGTAGCGCTCGACGAGGAAGCGCGCGGCCTCCTCCTGTCCCTGGCTCGGCGTGTCGCGGCCCTCGCGCTCGGGACCCGCGAGCGCGGCGAGGTGCGCGTCGAGGTCCTCCTTGGTGATCGTCGCGACGCCGCTCTCGAACCCGCCTCCGCGCGGGATCGCGGCAAAGAGCAGCGTCAGGACGGACGGGAGGAGCGGCGGCAGCACGGCGCGGATACCCTCGCAATCCGCGCGCGCCGCTTCAAGCGCCGAGCGCGTGGCGGCTGCGATCGTGCGCGGTTTCGACCGCGCCGGGGAAGACGCGCCGCGCCGCGTCGGCCGCCAGCGCCGGCTCGAGGCCGGGGTAGAAGTGCGTCAGCACCAGGCGCTCGACGCCCGCGGCCCGCGCCAGGCGCGCGGCGCCGCCCGGCGTCAGGTGCTGCTCGACCGCCGCCTCGTCGGCGAACGAGCACTCGCAGACGAACAGCTGCGCCCCGCGCGCCAGCTCCGCGAGCTCGGGCACCTCGCCGCTGTCGCCGGAGTACACCGCGCTCGCCCCGCCGGGCAGCTCGACACGCCAGGCGAGCGCCTCGGGCGCGTGCCGCGTCGCGCGCCAGGACAGGCGCAGCCCGTCGAGCTCGATCCAGCGCCCGCTCGCGGCGGGATCGACCTCGCGCACGCTGACGTCCTCGAAGCGCGTCCACGAGCGGCTGCCGAAGACCGCCGCGCCGCGCTCGAGCAGCTCGGAGAGGCCTGCGGGGCCGACCAGCTCGAGGTGCCCGGCGCGCACGTCCGGGTTGCGGCGCGCGAAGGCCAGCGCGAAGAGGTCCCAGCAGTGGTCGGGGTGGAAGTGCGAGAGCACGACCGCGCCGATGTCGCCGACGCCGAAGCCCAGCTCCCCCAGCGAGCGCAGCGTGCCCGGCCCGCAGTCGAAGAGCACGAGCGCGCGCGCATCGCGGCGCAGCGCGTGTCCCGACGAGCCGTGGCCGGCGCGCGGCAGGATCGAGCCCGACCCCAGCACGATCCACTCGCTCGCCATCCGTGCCTAGCGCGGCCAGCCGCCCGGATGCTTGCGCAGGAAGTTCCAGGCGTCGCGCACGATGTCCTCGATGCCGGCGCGCGTGGGCTTCCAGCCGAGCAGATCGAAGGCCAGCGTGCCGCCGCAGACGAGGTTGGGTGGATCGCCCGGGCGACGCGCCGCGACGCGCGAGGGGATCGGATGGCCCGTGACCTTGCGCGCGGTCTCGATCACCTGCTGCACGGTGAAGCCCGTGCCCGTGCCGAGGTTGCACAGGATCGGCGAGCGGTCCTGCTGCAGGCGCACCAGCGCCGCCAGGTGCGCGCGCGCGAGGTCCTCGACGTGCACGTAGTCGCGGATGCACGTGCCGTCGGGCGTGTCGTAGTCGTCGCCGAAGATCGTGATCTCGGCGCGCTTGCCCAGCGCGACCTGCAGCACCAGCGGGATCAGGTGCGTCTCGGGATCGTGGTCCTCGCCCAGGTCGCCCTCCTGCGACGCGCCCGCGGCGTTGAAGTAGCGCAGCGCCGCGTAGCGGAAGCCGTAGGCGCGCGCGTAGTCGGCGAGCATGTGCTCCATGTGCAGCTTGGTCTTGCCGTAGGGCGAGATCGGCAGCTGCGGATGGTCCTCGGTCAGCGGGATGCGCTGCGGCTCGCCGTAGGTCGCGCAGGTCGAGGAGAAGACGAGATCGCGGATCCCGGCGGCGCGCATCTCCTCCAGGAGATGAAACGTGTGGATCACGTTCTCGCGGTAGTACTTGGCCGGGTCGGTCACCGACTCGCCGACGTAGCACTTGGCGGCGAAATGGATCACGGCGACGGGCTTGTGCCGCGCGAGCACACGCGCGATCGCGGCGCGGTCGGAGAGCTCGCAGCGCTCGAAGGGCACGTGCACCGCCTGCGCGTGGCCGGTCGAGAGGTTGTCGAGCACGACCACGGGCACCTTGCGGCGCTCGAAGAGGCGCACGGTGTGGCTGCCGATGTACCCCGCGCCGCCGACGACGAGCACGGGGCCGGAGGGAGTGTCGCGGTCGGGATCGAGTGCGGGCCAGGCCTGACGCGGTTGCATCCCGGAGTAGGTATCACCGCCGCGCGGGCGAATCCAGCTCCGATCAGCGCGCCGCGTTGGCGTTCATCGCCTGATTGCGCGCGTGGTCGGTGTAGCTCGCGGGGTTGGACATGCCGGTCGTGTGGCACCAGCCGGTCGTGTGCCCCATGTTGTTCGCGCCCGGCAGCTGCCCGCGCGCCTGCTCGACCGTGCCGTCCTCGGGCGAGCTCAGGAACAGGTGCGTGATCGAGTTGCAGACCGAGCCCGAGTTCGAGGTCGTCCAGTACCAGACCTCCTGCCGCGCCCAGGTCGGGATGCCCGCGAGCCAGGTCGCCGAGCCGGCGGGCGTCATGTCGTTGTTGACGCCGCAGGCGAAGAAGCCCAGCGACGCCAGCGGCGTGCCCTGGTACGGCGCGGCCAGCGTCTGCATGCGGCGGCCGCCCGTCGCGAAGTCCAGCGGGCTCGTGTAGTACGTGAACAGGTGCAGCGACGCGCAGCCGCCCTGGCTGTGCGTGACGACGCCGAACGAACCGAGGCCCGCGTTCGCGGCGCGCTGCGCGATCAGCTGCGCGAACTGGTTGTGCGTGCGGTTGGCGTTGGGATCGAGGAACTCGAGCTTGGGCTGCGCGAAGTCCGCCGCGGGCCAGATCGAGCCGCTCGAGCAGTAGCCGTGCACGAGCATCAGCGCCGGGTTCCAGATCTGCGGCGGATGCGCGGCGTGCGGCCCCGCGGGGAACGCGGCCAGCGCGACGAAGGGGCTGCCCGTGAGCATCTCGGGCGTGATCGCGTCGGTCCCGCCGGAGAGCCCCGACGGCAGCGCGCCCGCGGGGATCGCCAGCGCGGCGGCGCGGTCGAAGAGCACCTGCGAATCGGGATCCTGCACGCGCACCGCACGCAGCTCGAAGGGCTCGCCCGCGCGCGCGAGCTCGATCCAGCGCGTGTCGAGCCCGAGCGCGAGCTGCCAGGCGCCGTCCTGGGCCTGCGGTTCGAGCATGCGCGAGAGCCAGCACACCGGCACGCGCGCGCCGTGCGCGTCGGTCCCCCACAGCTCGGCCGAGACGTGCAGCTGCGCGGCGGGCGCGAGCGCCAGCGCGCCCAGCGCGATGCGCGCGCGCTGCGGCGCCGTGCGCCCGACCTCGACGCGACCGTCGAGCAGCGTGCGCCGCGCCAGCACGGGGAACGAGAGCTGCAGGGAGCGCACGAGGTTCGCGCCCCGCGCCGTGTGCGCGTGCACCTCGACGCGCGCGCGCAGGTCGCCTTCCCAGCCGCCGGGCACGAGCGCGCCGAAGACCCCGTCGCCGCGCGCGCCGTCCTCGTGCTCGCCGTCGTCGAGGAGCGCGAGCTCGACGCTGCGTCCCTCGCCCTGCACCAGCACGCGCGCGTCGTCGAGCACGGCGCCGCCCGCAAGACGCGCCGCGATGCCGACCGGCGCATCGCTGACGAGCTCCTGCGTGCTCAGCCAGGCGCAGAGCTCGCTCTCCCCCGCGCCGCGCGCGACGAGCCCGGCCTCGCTCGGCGCGCGGCCGGCGGGCGACTCGACGCGCACGCGCCAGGTGCCGGCCGCGAGCGCGGGGATCTGCGTCGTCGAGACGAGCCAGCCGGCGAGCTCGAGCCCGGCGTCCTCGATGCGCTGCGTCGCGCCGAGCGCGCCCGGCAGTGCGACGAACCCGGCCGCGCCGGGCGCGCGCACGGAGAGCTGCAGCTCGCCGGCGCCCGGCGAGAGCAGCGCCAGCGTGCACGCGCCGTCCGTCTCGAACGGGAGTTCGAGCTCGGCTACCCAGCTCCCCGCCGTGCGCGCGAACGCGAGCGGCACGAGCGCCGCACGCGAGCGCGTCGGCGTCGCGGCCGGATCGGGCAGGCGCAGGCGACCGTTCTCCAGGTCGCTCGGCGGCGCGGCGACCGAACGCGGAACGACGTCCTGGGCGAGCGCGGCGGAAGCGAGGAGCAGCGTGGCGAGGAGCGGAGCGATCGATCGGGGCATGGGGCGTGGCGCTCGGGCGGAGGTGGCGGGTCGGAGGTTCCTTCGTACGATAGCGCTCCGCACTCGCCATGGGTCGCATTTGTGCACTCCTCGCGCTCGCGCTCGGCACGGGCCTGCCCGGCTGTGCTCGTGTGCCGGCGCCCGCACCGGCAGCGCGTCCGGTCAGCGCCTTCCCCATCGCCGTCGACCTCGCGTCCGTCGGAAGCTACCCGCTGCGCGCGCGCTCGGGCGGCGGCTACTTCTTCGACGAGGTGCTCGAGTACCGCGTGTGGTATCCGAGGCCGGCGGGCGGAGACGGGTTCCACGCCTTCGCGACCTACGAGGAGGCGCTGGCGTTCTCCCGGCAGACGACCCGCGCCGAGAAGCCGCTGGTGCTCGTGCGACAGCGCGAGTGGATCGACGAACCCAAGCCGGGCGAGTTCCTGCGCAAGTCCGGCGAGCGCGTGACGGAGTGGCAGGTCGAGTGGCTGCACGACAGCGTGCGCACCCCCGACAGCATCGAGCGCTTCCTCGCCGCGCACGCGCCGCGCTAGGCGCGCACTTCGACGCGCGCGCCCAGGCGCTCCATCTCGCCCCAGAACTTCGGCCAGGACTTGCGCACGCAGCCCGCGCCGCGCACGAGCACGCCGGGGCGCACCAGTCCCAGCAGCGCGAAGGCGAAGGCCATGCGGTGGTCGCCCTGCGGATCGAGCACGACCTCGCGCACCTCGCCGGTGTGGCGCGGGCCGACGCGCAGGAAGTCGGGCCCGGGCTCGCAGGCGATGCCCGCGGCCTCGAAGCCGTGCGCGAGCACGTCGATGCGCGAGCTCTCCTTGCGCGGCAGCGTACCGAGCCCGGTCAGGAGCGAACCCGCGCCGCCGCGCCAGGCGTGCGCGGCCGCGACGGCGGCGAGCACCGGCGCGAGATCGGGCTCGCCGGAGAGGTCGACCAGCACCTCGCGCGCCGGGAAGCCGCGCGCGCGCAGGCGGTCGTCGCCGGCCTTGGCCTCGCAGCCGAAGCGCGAGAGGTACTCGACGATGCGCAGATCGCCCTGGTGCGAGCGCGCGCCCAGGCCGCGCACCTCGAGCGCTCCGCCCGAGAGGCAGCCCGCCGCGAGTGCGACGGCCGCAGCCGAGGCATCCGGCTCGATCGTGATCGGCTCGGCGGGCGCGACGAGCGGTCCGCGCACGAGGAAGCGCTCGAGCGCGCCGTCGCGCGTGCGCTCGACGCGCACGCGAAAGCTCGCCAGCGTCGCGCAGGTGAGCTCGAGGTACGGGCGGCTGGGGACGGTGCCCTCGACGCGCAGCACGATCTCGTCCGGCCATGCGGACAACGCGATCAGGAGCGCGCTCGCCTCCTGGCTCGAGACCGGATCGAGGAGCTCGAGCTCGCTGGGAGGACCGATCGGCGCGACGCGCACAGGCCAACCGATGCTCTCGCCCGGAGTCGTGCGCACGCCGGCGGCACGCAGCGCGCGGAAGAGCGGCGCGCTGCTGCGGCGCGCGAGCGAACCGGCGGGCACGAGCTCGATCTCGCGCCCCGTGCGTCCTGTGAGCGCGGCGGCCGCCGTCGCCAAGCGCGCCAATGTGCCCGATTCGCCCAGAGCGAGCGCCGCGTCGCTGATCCACCCGCGGTGCGGACCCGGCGGAACGCCGCGCACGGCGAGCGCAGCCGGCGCGAGCACCTCGATCCGCGCGCCGACCGAGCCGATCAGCGTGCGCGCGGCGAGCACGTCCTGCGCATCGGGCAGCGCAGCCAGGCGCGTCGTTCCCTCGGAGAGTGCGGCCAGCACGAGCGCGCGCTGCGCGATCGACTTCGACGCGGGGACACGGGCGCTGCCCTGCAGCTCCGGTCCGGGAGCCAGTCCGAGGATCGCAGGGCTCGAGGGCACGGCGCGGATTGTAGCGAGCGCGGACGCTTGCCATACTCCGCGCCATGACTGCGAACCCCGTATTCCTCGGGCGCGAGGAGCGCGTCCCCGGTCTGAAACTGCTCGCCTCCGGCAAGGTGCGCGACGTCTACGAACTCGACCCCCTGCACCTGCTCTTCGTCACGACCGACCGCGTGTCGGCCTTCGACGTGGTCATGCGCGAGGGCATCCCGCACAAGGGACAGGTCCTGACCGCGATCTCGGTCTGGTGGTTCGAGAAGACGCGCGCCCTGATCGAGAACCACCTCGTCAGCGCGCGCGTCGAGGACGTCCCCGGCCTCGCGCCCGCGTGGCGCGAGAAGCTCGCCGGCCGCGTGATGATCGTCAAGCGCGCGCAGCCGACGACGGTCGAGTGGGTCGTGCGCGGCTACATCGCCGGCTCGGGCTGGAAGGAATACCAGAAGAGCGGCACGGTCTGCGGCATCGCGCTGCCCAAGGGACTGCAGCAGTCCTCGCGCCTGCCGCAGCCGATCCTGACGCCGACCACGAAGGAAGAGCACCACGACCTGCCGCTGACGCCGGCGCAGGCGCGCGAGCGCGTCGGCCCGGCGATCTTCGATCCGGCGGAGAAGGCGGCGCTGGCGCTCTTCCGCCGCGGGACCGAGGAGCTGGAGAAGATCGGCATCCTGCTGGCCGACACCAAGTTCGAGTTCGGCCTGGTCGACGGCAAGCTGATCCTGATCGACGAGGTGCTGACGCCCGACAGCTCGCGCTTCTGGAACCGCGCCGACTGGCGCACGGGCATCAGCCCGCCGAGCTACGACAAGCAGATCCTGCGCGACTGGCTCGAGGCGCAGCCCTGGGACAAGAACCCGCCGCCGCCGCGCCTGGATCCGGGCGTGATGGCACGCGTCTCCGAGCGTTACCTCGAGATCTGCGAGAAGATCACCGGCAGCCGTCCGGTGGGAGTGTCGGTATGAAGGTCGCCCTGCTGATGGGTTCGGACTCGGACTACCCGCGCCTGGAGCCGTGCGTGCAGAAGCTGCGCGAGCTCGAGATCGCCGTCGAGGTGCGCGTGCTCAGCGCGCACCGCACGCCCGACCAGGTGGTCGAGTTCGTGCGCGGCGCGCCCGCGCGCGGCGTGCAGCTCTTCCTCTGCGCCGCCGGCGGCGCGGCACACCTCGCCGGCGTCGTCGCCGCGCACACGGACCGGCCGGTGATCGGCATCCCGCTCGACAACCCGCCGCTGGGCGGCCTCGACGCGCTGCTCTCGACCGTGCAGATGCCCGGCGGCGTCCCCGTCGCGGCCTTCGGCGTCGGCAGCGGCGGTCCGGTCAACGCGGCGCTCTTCGCGGCCCGCGTGCTGGCGCTCTCCGACGCGCGGCTGGCCGAGCGCATGAAGCGCTTCCGCGAGTCGCAGAGCGAGAAGGTGCTGGCCAAGGATCGCGAGCTGCAGGCGAAGATCGGCTGAGCTGGGGCCGGACGCGCGTCGCGCTCAGCCGCGGATCGCCCGGCGCCACAGCTCGACCTCGGGCGGGAGCTTGCGTCCGGTCAGCTTCTGCAGCGCCCCGTGCGCTGCATCGCGCAACTGCGGATCCGCCGCGGCCAGCAGCTCGACCAGCGCGTCGGCCGCGGCGAGCGAGTCGAGCTGGAGCAGCACCGCGCAGGCGCTGGTGACGACCAGCGGCTCGCTGCGCGCGAGCGCCTCGCCGAGCGCCTGCGCCGACTCGTGCCGGAAGAGCGGATGCAGCGCGATCTCGCCCATCGCCTCGACCGCGCGCGCCTGGTCGGGATCGCGCAGCGCGGCGAGCGCGTCGGTGCGGGCTCCGGCGGCCCACTGCTCCTCGCGCTGCAGCCAGGCCTCCCAGGGACCGGCCTCGCGCACGCCGTTGAGTCCGGAGAGCGCCTCGAGCGCGGCCTGCGCGGAGCGCGCGACCGCGGGATCCGCATCGGAGAGCGCGCGGATCAGCGCCGGCGCGGCGAGCGGATCGCGCACGCGGCCGAGCGCCTGGACCGCCGCGAGCCGCAGGCGTGCATCCTCCTCCGCGAGGAAGCCCTGCATCCAGGCGCTGCGCTCGGCGCCGACGTCGCCGATCGTCGCCCGCGCGAGCGTCGAGAGGCTGTCGAGCAGGCCCCGGTCGAGCTCGCGCTCGCGGCCGCGCAGGCCGAAGAGCAGGTCCACGCCCTGGCGATGGCCCGACTGCGCCGTGGCGCGCACGATCGTGGGCAGGAGGGCCGGGTCGAGGCGCTGCAGGCGCTGCTGCAGCAGCTCGAAGCCGACGCCGGATCCGGCCAGACAGGCGGAGAGGGCCGTGTCGAGCTGCGCACGCACGAAGGCGCGCTCCAGGTGCACGGGCTCGATGCCCTGCGCGAGCTCGATCCAGGTCGCGACGCCGGCACCGCTGCGGAGCTCGCCGAGCGCGTTCAGCCCGACCAGGCGCCGCTCGAGCGGCGCGTCGTTCGCACAGGCCTCGGAGAGGGCGCGCGCGACACGCGCTTCGGGCAGGAGCTGCAGCGCGGCGAGCAGGATCTCGCGATCGGAGCTCGCGCTCGGTCCCGCCTGCGCGAGCGTCAGGCCCGCCGACTCCCAGTCGGTGGTCTCCAGGTCGCCGGTCAGCATCGCCACCAGCACGGCAGGCGCCTGGGGTCCGATGGCGCCGAGCTCGCGCGCGAGCTCCTCGACCGCGCGACCCTGCCGACGGCGCGGCTCGAGCAGGTGCTGCGCGGCGCGCACCTCGCGCGAATCGGCGGCCGGCGGCACGTAGCTCGCGCGCGGCGCGGGCGCCGCGGGCTGCGGCGCGGACGCGCCGTCCTGCGGCCGATCCGCAGCGGCCAACGTGGCGAGGAGGAGCGAAGCCAGGATCACGCGCGGTGCCTCAGGGGACGGGCACCTCGCGCCAGAGCGAGACGCGCAGCCCGCTCTGCGTTGCGGTCGTGCGCGGCAGGCCCGGCAGCGTGATGCGCTTGGTCGAGACGCGGTCGTCGAAGTTGACCGTCAGCTTCGAGTGCGCCGAGCCGTAGTCGCGGTTGATGTTGACCTGGTTGCCGGCGGTCATGTTGCCGTCGAGCGTGACGGCCGCGGATCCGGCGGCGTTGAGGTTGTTGTCCTGGAAGTTGTTCTCCGCGTACATGAAGGCCGACATGTGCTCGAGCGTGCCGAAGGTCGGGTCGCCGAAGTAGATGTTGCCGCTGTCGTCGACGGCCGGATCCTTGAGCGCGATCAGGGCCAGGCCGTCCTTGTCCTTGTCCTTGAGGAAGATGTTGTCGGAGATGTAGATGTTGCCGCTGACGACGATCGTGATGTCGACGCCGGTGCCGTGCGAGCTGGCCGAATCGATCGCGAACGACATCGAGCTGAGGTTGTGCACCCACAGGTTCCCGTCGATGTAGTAGAGCTTGTGGTTGCCGTCGTTCGCGCCGGTCGAGAGCTGCACCATGTAGGGATCCGAGCCGTCCGAGCGCGGGTCGGTGTGCATCGGCGTGTAGGGATCCTCGAGGAAGTAGTCGTTCTTGACCGTGGCGCTGGTGTTCGCCGTGCGGTCGCTCGGGTTCATGCGGAAGATGTGCGCGGGGTTGGTCGCCGGCAGCTGCCAGGCCTTGCCGCCGGGCGTACCCGAGCGGTAGGTCGCCCCGAGGAACTCGTGCGCCACGTCGACGTCGTTGTTGATCGCGTAGTGCATGCCGGCGATGTCCGGCAGCGGCTGCGACTGGCCCTGCTCCGCGCTGCGCGGATGCCCGCTGCCGTCCGGCAGGATCGCCCCGGGCGGGTTGGTCACGGTGCCGTGCGCGCGCGGCGTCCCGTCGATGGTCGCGGTGCCGTTGAAGATCACGTCCTGGCCGCTGTAGACGTTGCCCGTGATCTTGTCCGCGTGCGTGCCCGTGCCGCCGAAGTTCATCCGGTAGCTGCCCGAGCCCGAGGAGTTGCCGGCGAAGACCGCGTTGTCGTAGATGCCGCCGGTGATCGGCGTGAGCACCACCTCGACCGCGCGCCGGGCGAGGCCCGTCTCGCCCACGCTGGTGATGGTCCACGAGCCGTCGGCGTTCTTGACCGCGTTGCCCCAGTAGCCGCCTCCGCCGAAGCCGATGCCGCTGCCCTGGCTGCCGAGGTTCGGCTGCACGCTGCGCGTGATCTCCTCGAGCGCCTGCGCCACGCCGGCCTCGGCTGCGTACAGGGCGCGCGTGCGCTCGACGGCGCTGCCGACCTCGCGCTTGCTGGCGATGCTCGTGACGAGGATCGACCCGCTCAGTCCGACCAGCACGGTCAGGGCCACGAGCGAGATCAGGAGCGCGCTGCCGGAACGGCTGGTGCGCGATGGCTGGCGTCGGAACATGCTGCGGTCTCCCTGTGGCCTCAGTTGCGCAGCCGCAGGCGAGTGCTCCCCGTCACCAGCAGCGGGTGCGCGTCCGGATCGAGCTCGACCACGGTGATGCGGATCGTGAGCTGGTCGCCGTCGAGGACGAAGGAGAGCCCCTTCTCGTCGACCAGCCCGTTGCCGTTGTCGTCGGCCGCGTTCGGCGACTCGCCGTCGGCGTACTCGGCCACGTGCCGCGCGAGGATCGTGGTGCGCTCGTTCGCGCCACCGACGTCCTGCACCAGCACGATGTCGCCGTCGTCGACGAAGCCGTCGCCGTCGTCGTCGTGCCCGTTGTTCGGATCGCCGGCCGTGTACTCGAAGGCGATGCGCGTGCGCGTGCCCCAGTCGACGCTGCCGGCGGTCATTCCGGTCGGCACGCGGAACTCCAGCGAGGAGCTGCCCAGGGGCGCCACCGGCGTGGGCGAGAAGCTCGTCTTGCCGGACATCGCCACGGCGTCCGCGATGCGCTCGAGCACGCGCTGCAGGTCCTGGCGCATGCCGTCGTGGACCTGCGCGGAGCGGAAGACGCCGTTGCCGGTCTTGGCGACGATGCCGACCGCGATCAGGATCAGCCCCATCACCGCCGCGGAGACGAGGACCTCCAGGAGCGAGAGCCCGGCGCGCGGGTGACGCCCATCGTGCGTGAGGAACGGGCGCATCTCAGTGGGACCGGTCGATCAGGACCGTCTCCAGGTCGAGGGTCGAGGCTCCGCGCGGGCCGCGCCAGCGCACCCGCACGCGCACGGGGATCACGACCGGTCCGCCCGAGAGCGCCCCCGCGTTGATCGAGCCGCTCGCATCGAGGTCGCGCGGCATGCCCAGCCGCGCGTCGGCGACCGTCTCGCACAACTGCAGGCCCAGATCGCCGACGGTCGGGAAGATCACCTCTCCGGCGAACCCGTCCGCGTCGCCCGCGGCCGCGTTGAGCCCGTCGACGGCGAAGTCGGCGCCCGGCGCGGTGCCCGCGCCGCCCGGATCGTCGGCCGCGTTGCGGTTGTAGAGCGCGAAGACCTGGGAGAAGCTCGCGTTCTCCAGTTCCTCCAGCTTGGCGCGCGCCGCCTGGTGCGCGACCATGCGCTGGCCGTTCAGCTGCGTCAGCTGCGAGCCGCTGGTGATCGCGGCCGAGAGGCCCAGGCAGCCGATCACGAGCACGACGGCCGAGACCACGACCTCGATCAGGGTGAAACCGGCGCGTCTGGCACCGGGAATGCGTGTCGCTCGAACCAAGGGGGGATCTCCGGGAAGCGCTGGACGCGGCTTGGATGCCGAGTCGAATTGCTTATCGTGGCCGCGCCGCGCCGACCTGGAGCCGCCCGACGGAATCGACGGCCCTGCAGCGCCCCCATCGATGAGCGAACCCACCACACCCGAAACCGTTTCCTGGTCCGGCGGCTGCGACGGGCACGCGCGCGTGCTCGACCAGACGCGGCTGCCGCTCGAGCACGTCGTGCTCGAGATCCGCAGCGTGCAGGCGATGCACGACGCCATCCGCCGTCTGGCCGTGCGCGGGGCGCCCGCGATCGGCGTGGCCGCCGCCTGGGGCGTGCTGCTCGGCCTGCGCGAGCTCGACGACCTCGCGCCCGAGAACGTCGTCGGCGTCGCGCGCGAGACCGCGGCCACGCTGGCCAAGGCGCGCCCCACGGCCGTCAACCTCTTCTGGGCGCTCGAGCGCATGATCGAGAGCGCGCAGCGCTCCTTCCGTGCGGGCCGCGACGGGCGCGGAATCCGCGACGACCTGCTGGCGGAGGCGGCCGCGATCCAGCGCGAGGACCGCGAGGCGTGCGAGCGCATGGGTGCGCACGGTGCGGCGCTGATCCGCGACGGTGCGACGCTGCTGACGCACTGCAACGCCGGCGCGCTGGCCACTGCCGGCATTGGAACGGCGCTCGCTCCGATCTACGTCGCCGCGCGCGCGGGCAAGCGCGTGCGCGTGTTCGCCGACGAGACGCGGCCGCTCCTGCAGGGCGCGCGACTGACGGCCTGGGAGCTGATGCAGGCCGGCATCGAGGTCACGCTGATCACCGACAGCATGGCCGGGCGCGTCATGTACGAGGGCCGCATCGACGCCGTCTTCGTCGGCTCGGACCGCATCGCGCGCAACGGCGACGTCTGCAACAAGATCGGCACCTACTCGGTGGCGCAGCTGGCGCGTGCGCACGCGATCCCCTTCTACGTCGTCGCGCCGCTCTCGACCTTCGATCCGTCCGTGCCCGACGGGAAGGCGATCCCGATCGAGGAGCGCGGCGCGGAGGAGATCACGCAGGGCTTCGGCCCGCGCACGGCCCCGCCGGGGGTGCGCGTCTACAACCCGGCCTTCGACGTCACGCCCGCGGGCCTGGTCAGCGCCATCGTGACCGAGGCGGGCCTGATCGAGCGGCCCGACGAGGCGCGCGTGCTGCAGCACCTGCGCGGGGCGGGTCGCGACCCGGATCGGCCGCGTCGCCACACGGGCGGCGGCCGCGCCGGGGGCTGAAGGAAGTTCCCTGCAGTCTCGACGGGGCGCGCGTCGATGAGGCCCGCGCGCGCTGCCGACTCGGGCGACGCGCATCCCCCGTCGAACGAGTCAGGATCACCGATGGCCTCCCCCCGCAAGAAGACGCACGCACGCAAGGAATCCCCCGGCACCCCGCGCGAGGCCGAGGAGGTCGAGGGCGACGAGAAGCGCACCGGAACCCGGCCGGACGAGATGCCGCCCGAGGTGCTGGAGTTCATCCAGGCCATCGACGAGTACAAGCGCATCCACCGCCGCCCCTTCCCGACCTGGAGCGAGGTGCTCGAGGTCCTGAAGACGCTGGGCTACTCGCGCACCTAGACGGCGCTCAGCCCTGCGCGGGGTAGATCGGGTGCGCGCGCGCCAGCTCCGCCACCGCGGCGCGCACGCGGGCCGTGTCGGCGCGCTTGTGCAGGATGTCGGCGATCCATCCGCCGAGCAGGCGCATGTGCTCGCGCGTGAGGCCGCGCGTCGTCACCGCGGGCGTCCCCAGGCGGATGCCCGAGGCCTCCATCGGCGGCCGCGCGTCGTACGGGATCAGGTTCTTGTTGCAGGTGAGGTCGACGGCGTGGAGCAGGTCCTCGGCCTCGCGCCCCGAGAGGCCGATGCTGCCGACGTCGACCAGCATCAGGTGGTTGTCGGTGCCGCCCGAGACGATGCGCAGCCCGCGCTCGGCGAGCGTCGCGGCGAGCTCGCGCGCGTTCTCGACGACCTGCTTCTGGTAGGCGACGAAGGCCGGCTGCTGCGCCTCCTGCAGCGCGATCGCCTTGGCCGCGATCACGTGCATCAGCGGCCCGCCCTGGCCGCCGGGGAAGACGGCGCTGTTGATCGCCTTGATCTCGTTCGGCCCGCACAGGATCAGACCGCCGCGCGGCCCGCGCAGCGTCTTGTGCGTGGTCATCGTCACCACCTGCGCGTGGCCCACGGGCGTCGGGTGCAGGCGCGCCGCGACGAGCCCGGCGATGTGCGCCATGTCGACCATCAGCAGCGCGCCGACCTCGCGCGCGATCGCGGCGAACGCGGCGAAGTCCAGCGTGCGCGAGTACGCGCTCGCGCCGGCCAGGATCAGCTTCGGGCGCACGGCCAGCGCCTGCTCGCGCACGCGCTGCATGTCGATGCGCTCGCTCTGCTTCTCCACGCCGTAGGAGTGGATCTCGTAGAAGAGGCCCGAGAAGTTCTTGGGGTGACCGTGGCTGAGGTGGCCGCCGTGGTCGAGCGAGAGCGCGAGGATCCGGTCGCGCGGCTGCAGCAGCGCCATCAGCGTCGCGATGTTGGCCTGCGTGCCGCTGTGCGGCTGCACGTTCGCGTGCGTCGCGCCGAAGAGCTGCTTGGCGCGCTCGCGCGCGAGCTCCTCGACCACGTCGACGTGCTCGCAGCCGCCGTAGTAGCGCCGTCCGGGATAGCCCTCGGCGTACTTGTTCGTCAGCACCGTGCCCATCGCGGCCATCACCTCGCGCGAGGCGTGGTTCTCCGAGGCGATCAGCTCCAGCTGCGCCTCCTGGCGCGCGTCCTCGGCCTGGATCGCGCTCCAGACGGCCGTGTCGCTCCAGGTGCTCTTCGAGAGGGTTCCGGGCATGCTGGGCCTCACTTGTCCTTCTGCGCGCCGGGTGCGGCGCCGGTCTGGAACGCCTCGGGAGCGAGCGGGGCCGTGCGCTTGCCGGCCACGAAGACGCCCGAATCCTCGAGGAACGGCGTGCCGTCCTCCTTCCAGCAGCGCCACTCGCCGACGCGCTGGTTGTTGGCGTAGCTGCCGACCAGCTTGGGCTTGCCGTCGGCGAAGAAGCCGCGCGCTTCGCCCTCCATGCGGTCGTCCTTGAACTGCACGTCGAACTTGACCTGGCCGTTCTCGAACCACTGCATCCAGCGGCCCTGCTTCTTGTCGTCGGCGAGCACGCCCTGGCGCGCGAGCATCCCGTTGGGGTGCCACTCCTTCCACTCGCCGGTCTTCAGGCCCTTGTGCAGGAAGCCCTCGGCCTGCTTCTGGCCGTTCTCGTGGTAGGCGGTGAAGAGGCCCTCGAGCTCGCCCTCGACGTAGTGGCGTTCCGCCGTGCGTGCTCCGCTCTCGGCGTATTGCACCGAGAGCCCGTGGCGCCGGCCGTGGTCCCAGGTGTCCTCGGTCCTGCGCTTGCCCGAGGGGTAGTACTCGGTCCACACGCCGGTCTCCTGGTCGTCCTCGAACTGGCCGGTGACGGCGATGTGCCCGTTGGCATCCCACCAGGTCCAGCCGCCGGTGCGCTTGCCCGCCTTGCGCGCCCCCTCGTACTTCTTGATCTTCTGCTCGGCGCCGTCCCACCAGACCGTCTCGGTTCCCTCCTGCACGAGCACCGGGGGCGCGACGGGCGGCTGCGCGGCCGGCTGGCCGGCCGGTCGCGGAGCCGGCGTCGGTGGCGCGCTGGGTCGGCCCTGCGCGGCCGGCAACGGCGGCGCGGGCTTGGGGTTCTCGTCCGAACAGGCAGCGAGGAACAGCGTCGCGGCGCACAGCCCGACGACGCAGCGCAGACGCGTCTTCATCCCGATCATGCTAGCGACCGGAGCCCGGACCCCATAGCCGGGCGTTGGAAGCTCGCAGCGCGTCGCGGATACTGCCCCGCCGATGCTGTTCCCCCGCGGGCGACGATTCCTGACGGCCGTGCTGGCGCTCGGCCTGTGCCTGGCGCTGCTCGGGCCGGGAGCCTGCACGCCGCACGAGGCGCGCTGGAACGTGCTGCTCGTGACGCTGGACACGACCCGCGCGGACGCGCTGGGATGCTACGGCGCGGACACCTCGGCGACGCCCAACCTCGACGCGCTCGCGGCGCGGGGCACGCGCTTCGAGCAGGCGATCGCCACCTCGGCGCTGACGCCGGTCTCGCACGCCTCGATCCTGAGCGGCCTGCAGAACCCCGAGCACGGCCTGCGCGTGCTCTCGGCCGGCAGCGGGTTCCGTCTGCCCGCCGAGGTGCCGACGCTGGCTTCGGTGCTGCACGACGCGGGCTACGCCACCGCGGCCGTGCACAGCGCCTTCCCGGTCAGCGCCTGGTTCGGGTTCGAGCGCGGCTTCGACCGGTTCGAGAGCTTCGACACCAGCCTCGAGGGCGCCGGCGGCGAGCGCCAGGTCAACGTGCTCGCCTACCAGCGCCGTGCCGACGAGACGACCTCGCTCGTGCTCGACTGGCTCGCGCGCCGCACGCAGCCGTACTTCCTGTGGGTGCACTACTGGGATCCGCACGACGCCTGGAAGCTGCCTCCCGCGGAGTACCTGCCGGCCGATCTGCCGCGCGACGCGCAGGGACTGCCGCGCGAGAGCCGCGCGCTCTACGCGGCCGAAGTGCGCTTCGTCGACCACGAGATCGGGCGCCTGCTCGAGGACCTGCGCGCGCGCGGCGATCTCGAGCACACGCTGGTGGTCGTCGTCGGCGACCACGGCGAGGGCCTCGGCGATCACGGCTGGTGGCACCACCGGCTGCTCTACCAGGAGCAGATCCGCGTGCCGCTGCTCGTGGCGGTCCCCGCTCGCGCGCCGACCGCGCCGGTTGCAGCGCAGGTGCGCACGATCGACATCTTCCCCACCGTGCTCGAGCTGCTCGGCGTGCGCGCGCCTCGTCCGGTCAGCGGCCGTTCGCTCGTGCCGCTGCTCGAGGGCCGCGCCGAGGCGCCGCGCACGGCCTTCGCCGACCAGATCAACGGCTACGACCGCAACGCGAGCCTCGTGCGCGAGCGGCCGCTGGACGACTTCCTCTACGCGGTCCTGCGCGAGGGCTGGAAGCTCGTCTACCGCCCGGCGCACCCCGAGGCGAGCGAGCTCTTCGACCTCGCGCACGACCCGCACGAGCTCGCGAACCGCTACGGCGCAGAGCCCGATCGCGTGCGCACGCTGCTCGTCGAGCTCGCACGCCAGAACCCGTGGGTGACGGCCCCCTTCCCCGAGGCGGCCCCGGCCGAGGGCGTACGGCGTGCGCGCAACGTGCTGCAGGGCCTGGGCTACGCAGGCAACGACCAGGCTGCACCCCCGGCCAGCGCGTGGCGTTGGATCTGCCCGCTGCATCCGCAGCAGGTCTCCGAGCAGAATCGCCCCTGCCCGCAGTGCTCGGGTCCGCGCGTCCCCGCCGCGCGCTGAGGGCGGTTTGGCGGGCGATTCCTCGCCTCTTCACCACGTGTGAACGAGCGCGGCGTCCAGTAGACTGGGGACGGCCGGAGGGCTCAGGACCCTGCGGCGCCTCGCCTCCCTCACAACGCGTGCGAGCACACGATCCTGGGCATCGAGGCCCAGGGCCGGCTCGCGCGGTGTGGAATCCCACTCCCGACCCTCCAACCTTCAGCTCAGGACCCATGCAAGCACTCCGACTCCTCGCCGGGACCGCGTTCCTGGCCGTCGCCGCCAGTGCGGCCTCCGCTCAATCGATCAACCTCAACGAGGTCTACATCAGCGAGCTCAACACGGACACGCACGAGTTCTACGAGCTCGTCGGACCGCCGAGCGCCTCGCTCAGCGGCTACATGCTGCTCTACGTCGAAGGCGACACCGGCACCACGCAGGGCCGCCTGAAGCTCGCGCAGGACCTCTCGACGTTCAGCCTGCGCCCGAGCGGCTACTTCGTGATCGGCGACACCAACGTGACGCCCGACATCACGATCGGAAGCGGCGGACCGCCGACGGCCAACGGCATCGAGAACGGCTCGGCGACGATCTACCTCGTGACGACGGCCACCCCGGCTGCGATCACGGCGCTGCTCAACACCGACGTGCGCGTCGCTGCGGGAACGACGACGGTCCTCCCGACCCTGTGCACGATCGTCGACATCATCTCCGTCACCGACAGCGGCGCAGGCGACCAGACCTTCGACGGCTCGGTCGTCGTGCTGCCCGACCCGCTCTTCCCGACCAGCGTCGTCCCCGGCATCTTCCGGCCCTGCGACGCGCCGGCGGCCTGGAGCCTCAACGCCTGGCTGGACTTCGACCCGGTCGCCACGCAGCCGATCCTGCCCCCGACCCCGGGTGCGAAGAACGTCGGCTGCCCGATCGCTCCGGGCACGTCGTTCTGCGAGCCCAATACGGGCGGCGTGATCGCCTGCCCCTGCGGCAACAACGGCGCGGCCGGCAAGGGCTGCGAGAACTCGGCCTCCACCGGCGGCGCGATGCTCAACGGCACGGGCTCCGCGAGCACGCTCGGCGACACGCTGGTGATGACCGCGACGGGCATCGCCTCGGCCGGACCGAGCTGCCTGGGCTTCAACCAGAACCTGACCAGCATCCTGCTGCAGGGCTCGTCGCTGCTCGCGACCGGCGTCGTGTTCGGCGACGGCGTGCGCTGCTTCGGCGGCTCGCTCAAGCGCATCAACGTCGGCGCCTCGTCCGGCGGCACGTACACGTTCGGCCCCGGCGTGCTGGCGCAATCGACCGCGCTGGGCGATCCGCTGGTCACGGGGAACACGCGCTACTACCTCGTGTACTACCGCGATGCCTGCGCGAGCTTCTGCCCCACGACCAACTTCAACGCGACGCAGGGCTACCAGATCACCTGGCTGTGATCCGGGCCTTCGACGGCTGACGCGAAACGGCGGGCGCCCCAGCGGCGCCCGCCTGCATGTCTGCCCTTGCGCTCACTGGCAGGGGTCGTTGGGCATCCCCGGCGTGCCGGTGTCGGGGTTCGAGGCGTTCCAGTTGCTCTGCGAGTGGCACCACTGGCCGGGGTCGTCGTTGTTGTAGACGTCGCGGAAGTTCTCGTTCAGCTGGATCGAGCGCCCCGCCGTGTGCGGGAAGTTGACGTTGTCGAAGTCGACGCGATCGACCAGCGTGCCGTCCGGCTTGGTCAGCACGATCTGATCGGCCGACGTGTTGTTGAGCGAGAACCCGCTGTACACGTAGCGCACGCTGACGCCGCCGTTCTGCGTCGTGTCGCCGTTGATGCCGAGCACGAAGCGCTCGCCGGGACGCATGATCAGCGAGGTGGTGCCCCCGCTCGAGAGCGTGTGGGACGCGCCGCCGTCGTCGGAGAGCGTCCAGCCGTCGAGGTTGCAGCGCCAGGGCAGCGCGTTCCAGACCTCGATCCACTCGCCCTTGGTGTCGGTGACGAAGGTCGGGTCCTTCAGGAACTCGGTGATCACGACCTGCCCGCTCTGCGGTTGCGAGGCGACCCCGAGCCACGCGCTCTGGAAGACGGGCTCGCACACGGACGGTCCGGAGAAGGTCGGTGCCGGGAGCCCGCGGCCGGCCAGGGCAGGTTGGGCCGCCGCGAGCACGGCGACGGGCAGCAGGAACACGAGGCGACCAGGGATACGAGACATCATGTGGGATCCTCCAGCAGTGGAAGCGCGCCCGAACACCAGCGTCCGGCGCGCATGGAGGAGACGCTCGCGTGCCCGCGCACGGCGTCGACCCGACCTGCACGTGGAAAAAATGGGCGCGCTCCGCGGATACGCATTGCGGTGACCTTGACCGGAGTGCCGGAGCGGGGGACCATTCGGGGAGCTCCGTACGGACCGAAGCGGACAGGAGGCCTCCTGTTCGACTCCGGGAACCGGTCCGTCACGAGTCCTGCCGAATGCAACATCGACTTCGCCTCCTGTCCGGCCGCCGCCCCCTCGCCCTTGCCGCGATCGCCCTCACGGGCGCCGGCCTCGCGACCGCCAGCGTGCTGACCAACCTTCCGTTGCCGACCACGCCGCTCGACTTCCGCCAGCCGGGCACGCAGCCGAACACGATCTCCAACAGCATCGTCGACTCCACCGGCTGCACGGGCTGCCACAGCGGCTACGACCAGGCGCAGGAGCCGTACACGCGCTGGGCCGCGAGCATGATGGGCCAGGCCGGACGCGATCCGGTCTTCTACGCGGCGTTGGCGATCGCCAACCAGGACGCGGCCAACGCGGGCGAGCTGTGCCTGCGCTGCCACGCTCCGGGCGCATGGCTCGACGGACGCTGCACACCCGCCGACGGCTCGGCGCTCGATCCGGTGCTGGGCGACCAGGACGGCGTGACCTGCAACTTCTGCCACCGCATGGTCGATCCGATCTACCAGCCCGGCGTCAGCCCGGCGGCGGACCAGAGCATCCTCTCGGCGCTGACCGATCCGCCCGTGCTCTCGCCGCACAGCGCGCAGTACGTCGTCGATCCGCAGGACGTGCGCCGTGGCCCCTTCGACCTCGGGCCGAACTTCTACTACCACAGCTGGGAGCAGTCGCCCTTCCACCGCGACGCCCGCCTGTGCGGCACGTGCCACGACGTGTCGAACCCGGCCTTCTCCAAGCAGCCCGACGGCACCTACAAGCTCAACCCGGTCAACCAGCCGCACCCCACGCAGCAGAAGGTCGACGAGTTCCCCGTCGAGCGCACCTACAGCGAGTGGACGCAGAGCGACTACGCCAAGCGCCCGATCGACACCGGCGGCCGCTTCGGCGGCGACAAGAACCTGGTCTCGACCTGCCAGGACTGCCACATGCCCAAGATCACCGGCACCGCCTGCCAGCCGGTGCTCGGGGGCGCGGTGCGACAGGATCTGCCGCAGCACGACTTCAACGGCTCGAACTCGTGGGTGCTCGACGCGGTGCGCAACCTCTACAGCGACTCGGTCACGGGCCTCTCCGCCGACTCGGTCGCGGCCAATCGCCGCCGCAACCAGGACATGCTCGCCGACGGATCCGAGCTCGTGCTCAGCAGCGCGGGCAGCCAGCTCAACGTGCGCGTCGTCAACCACTCCGGGCACAAGCTCCCCACCGGCTACGGCGAGGGACGCCGCATCTGGATCAACGTGCGCTTCCTCGACGGCCTCGGCCAGCTGGTCGCCGAGCACGGCGCGTACGACACGTCGACGGCGCTGCTCAACACGGCCGACACCAAGGTGTACGAGATCCGCCACGGCATGGACGCCTACATGGCGGGCGTGTCCGGCCTGCCGGCCGGGCACTCGTTCCACTTCGTGCTCAACGACATCGTGCTGAAAGACAACCGCATCCCGCCGCGCGGCTTCACGCAGGCCGGCTTCGCGGCGATCCAGGACGAGCCCTTCGCCGCGAGCTTCGCCGAGGAACAGTACTGGGACGACACGGCCTACACGATCCCGCCCGGCGCGGTCAGCGCGGAGGTGCGCGTCTTCCACCAGACGACCTCGAAGGAGTACATCGACTTCCTGCTGGCGGAGAACACCACCAACAACGACGGCTTGACCGCCTACAACCAGTGGCTCGCGACGGGCAAGAGCCGCCCGGTGCTGATGCAGAAGGGCACGATCGCGCTGGGCAGCCCGGCGTGCAATCCGCCGATCGCCTACGGGCTGGGCAAGCGCCTCTCGAACGGGCGCACGCCGCAGCTGTCGACCAGCGGCTCGCCCAGCGTCTCGGGCAGCGGGCTGCAGCTGACGGTCGCGTTCGGCATGCCCAACCAGGTCGCGCTCGCGCTGTGGAGCCCGACCTCGGCCAGCATCCCGTTCAACGGCGGCCGGCTCTACGTCGGCGGCGCGACGCAGCGCCTGCCCGCGATCACGCTGAACGCCACCGGCGCCGGCGTCGTCAACGTCCCGCTCTCGCCCGGCATGGCCGGCAGCGCGCGCAACTACCAGGTCGTGATGCGCGATCCGGGCGATGCCTACGGCATCGGCCTGACCAACGCCGTGCACGTCGACTTCTGCCAGTAGCGCACGCTCACGGCTTCAGTCGCACGCTGGCGGGAAAGACGAGCTCCTCGTCGCCCGCCAGCGCCGTCTTCGCCAGCGTCGCCAGCGTGCGCTCGGGCTTGCCGCGGAAGACCTCCGCGCCGTTGAGCACGATGCGCACCTCCTTGCCCAGGTCGAGCAGGCGCTCGTCGAGCAGCACCTCGAGCCCCTCGGGCCTGCTGTCGCCCTGGATGCGGATCTCGTTCGTCGCGCGATCGCACTGCGCGTCGAGCAGCGTGTCGCGCCGCGGCTTCTCCCACCACAGCCAGTAGAACTGCTGCTTCCACTCCAGCGCGGGCTGCCACACGACGCGCGACGGCCGCGTCTCGCGCGTGCGCGCGGCGATCTTCGCCAGCAGCGCGGACATCCCGCCGGGGGGGAGATCGTGCGCGCGGCCGCTGACCTCCCAGTACTCGTGCACGAAGCCGCCCCAGCGCTGCTGCGCCTCCCCCAGCTTCTTCACCGCGATGCGGTTGGCCGCGGGCGGAACGTTGGGATCGTCGTCGCTCTGGTAGATGGCGATCGGCACGTTGCGCAGGCACGGGATCACGCCGCCGATCACGTCCTCGTAGCCGCCGGAGGGGCCGCTGACCGGTGTCGGCGCGCCGGCCGAGGCCGCCAGCGCCGCGACGCGATCGGCATGATGCGCGCCGAGCGTCCACGTGCCGTAGCCGCCCATCGAATGGCCCGAGAAGTAGACCCGGTCCGGATCGATCTTCCAGGTGCGCAGCGCAGCCTCGACCAGCTGCAGCACGAACTCCTCGCTGCCGCTGTCGGTCCAGCCGTGCTCGGTCTTCTCCAGCACCTCGGGCGCGATCATCAGCCAGCCGAGCTTGCTCGCGGCGGACTGGTAGGCGTCGGCCGCGGTCGACGCGTCGCCCGAGCCCGCGCCGCCGCCGTGCATGGCGATCAGGAGCGCCTTGGGCCGCTGCTCCTCGCCGCCGACGATGTACAGGCCGCGCTCCTGGGGCTTCTCCCAGAACCAGTGTCGCCCGCTCTTCTGCTCGAGCTTGCGTCCCTTCGCGACGAGCTTGCGCAGCGTCGCCTTCCAGCTCTCGGTCTCCTTCTCCGAGAGCGGCGGCAAGGCGGCGAGCTCGCCGAGAATGCGCGCACGCTCCGCGCGGCCGCTCGCGCTCCAGCCGTCGCTCGCGCAGAGGGCCTCGACCAGCGCCTTCGCGTCGGGAGCGCGCGGCGCGGGCTTCTTCTGCGCCGCGAGCGGCGCCGCGAGCAGGACCAGACCCAGGACCGATGCGAGCTCGAGCTTCACGGGAAACCTCCGGAAGGCCTATGCTGCGCGCCGGCCATGAAGCTCTTCAAGCGTCTCCTCGTCGTGCTGCTGATCCTCGGCCTCGTCGCCGTGCTCGGCGCGGGCCTGTTCCTCGACTCGATCCTGCGCCGCGCGATCGAGGCCGGCGGCACGAGCGCCACCGGCGTCGCCACCTCGCTCGAGAGCGTCGACGCCTCGTTCTTCTCCGGCGCGTTCGGCCTGAAGGGCCTGACGCTCGCCAATCCGCCCGGCTTCCAGAGCGCGCCCTTCCTCGCCTTCCAGGACGCGCACGCGCGCTGGCAGAACGGCACGATCCTCTCGGATCCGCTCGTGGTCGACGAGTTCGTGCTCGACGGGCTGCAGCTCAACCTCGAGCGCAACGCCTCGGGCAGCAACTGGGATCGCATCCTGGAGCAGGCGACCAAGGGCTCGTCGGGATCGAAGGCTCCGCCCGCGGGAGCGGACAAGGGGGAGAGCGGTCCCGGACGAAGCATGACCTTCACGCGCATCGAGCTGAAGAACGTCTCGGCCTCGCTGCGCGTCTCGGGCCTGCCGGCGATCAGCGGCGAGTGGTCGGTCAAGGTCCCCGCGATCCGGATCGACGATCTGCGCACGAACGGCAGCACCGCGGAGATCGCCGCGACCCTGACGCGCGCGGTGGTCGGGGCGGTCGTGCGCGAGGCCGGCGCCTCGGGCAAGGGCGTCTTCCCCGCCGAGGTGCTCGGCGACCTCAAGAGCGGGCTGAAGGACCTCGGGCAGAACCTGCGCGAGGACGTCGAGAAGGCGCTGCAGGGCAAGGGCGGCGACCTCGGCGGCAGCCTGAAGGAGGCCGAGCAGGGCGTGAAGGACCTGCTCGGCGGCAAGAAGAAGAAGCCCTAGTCGCCCGCGCTGCCGTACCACTCCTTCCAGCGCTGGTAGACCTTGGCGCGCGAGATGCCGAGCAGCTCGGCGGCCTTGGTCTTGTCGCCGCCGCAGGCAGCGACGGTGCGCTCGATCGCCTGGCGTTCGAGCTCGGCCAGCGTGCCCAGGCTCGAGAGTTCCCCTCCGCTGCTGCGCGTCGCTCCCGGCTCGCGCACGAGCGCCGGATCGACCAGGTCGCCCTCGCTGAGCACGCACAGGCGCGCGACCTCGTTGGCCAGCTCGCGCACGTTGCCGGGCCAGGCGCGGCGGCACAGCGCGGCCATCACCGCGGGCGAGATCGCGCGCGTGCGCGAGCTGCGCACCGCCTCCAGGCGCAGGAAGTGGTCGACCAGCTCGGGGATGTCCTCGACGCGCGCCTTGAGCGGCGGGAGGTCGATGCGCAGGCCGTCGAGGCGATAGTACAGGTCGGCGCGGAAGCGCCCGTCGCGCACCTCGGCCTCGAGGTCGCGGTTGGTCGCCGCGACCAGGCGGAAGTCGGCGTGGCGCACCCTCGAGTCGCCCAGGCGCCGCAGCTCGCCGGTCTCCAGCACGCGCAGGAGCTTGGCCTGCAGCTCCAGCGGCAGCTCGCCGATCTCGTCGAGGAAGAGCGTGCCGCCGTCGGCCCGCTCGACCAGGCCGCTGCGGTCCTCCTCGGCGCCGGTGAAGGCGCCCTTCTTCGCGCCGAACAGCTCGGCCTCGATCAGCGAGGCCGGGAAGGCGGCGCAGTTCTCCGAGACGAAGGCGCGCTCGCGCCGCGGCGAGAGCGCGTGCAGCGCACGCGCCGCGAGCTCCTTGCCCGTGCCGCTCTCGCCCACGAGCAGCACCGGCAGGCGCGCCTGCGCCGCGCGCTCGAGCAGCTGGTGCACGCGGCGCATCGCCGGCGAGCGGCCGACCAGGCCGCTGGGCGGCAGCGCGAGCTGCGCGTCGCGCAGCACTGCCCGCGCCGTGCGCAGGTCCGACTCCTTGCGCACGACCTCCTGGTTGAGCGCGCGGTTGAGCTCGCGGATGCGCTCCATGCGCCGCACCTGGCGGATCGCCAGCGCGGCCTGGTCGGCCAGCAGCGAGAGCAGCCGCTCCGCGCGTTCGGCGAAGGCGCCTGCGCGCACGCGGTGGTCGACGTAGATCGCGCCCTCGAGCTCGTCCTCGATCGCGAAGGGCACGCACAGGATCGAGCGCAGCTCGAGCGCGGTCACGCTGGGCGCGGCGCCCAGGTCGGGATCGTCCGCGGCATTCGAGAGCCGCAGCGGCTTCTTCGCCGCCAGCGCGCGGCGCACGATGCTGCGCGAGAACTCCACCTCGGGCTCGTCGATCTCGCCGCGGCGCGAGTCCAGCGCGGTGTCCAGGCGGATCTCGCCCTTCTCGGCCAGCACCAGGAAGCCGCGCTCGCCGCCGGTCACCGAGAGCGCGCTCTCGACGATCGTCCCGAGCAGGCCCGCGAGCTCCTCCTGGCGCACGAGGCGGTGGTTGATCTCCAGGATCTTCAGCATGTCCATGTCGAGTTCCTCGTCCACGGCGCGGGCACGCGCGCGCTGGATGTCGAGCGGCCAGGGATCGACGCGGCCGAGCAGCGTGCGCTCGAAGCGTGCGCGCTGCTCGGGTTCCAGGCCGGCCGTGCAGCGTTCGAGCAGGCGCTCGGCGCGCTGCAGAGCGGCGCGCGAGTCCTCCAGGGCCGGCTCGCGCGCGGCCAGGCCCAGCCAGGCGCGCGCGGCGCGATCGTCGCGACCGCTGCGCTCGAGCGACTCGGCGGCACCGCGCAGGCGCCGCAGCTCCGCGGCCGTGCACGAGTCGTGCGCCAGGAGCTCGAGCAGCACGCGCTCGTCGGGATCGGCGAGCGGCGTGTCCAGGCGCAGGAGCGCCAGCAGTTCGCGCGCTTTCCCGTCAGGCGCCGGCTCTGTTGCAGGCGCTCGGCCCGTTCCAGTTCGCGTGTCGCCAGCGCCATGAAGCGGACGCGCGCCGCTCGCGGTAGGCCTCGGCGCGAGCGAGCGCCAGGAGGCACGCGCGCGTCGGGCCCGGGACCCGCCGCGAGCCTGCTCGCCGCGAGCGTCGCGGGCGCGCGGGCGGGGCATAGGCGCGGCGCGCGCCGCTCGTCGAGCCGCGCGCGCAGGAGCTGCGCGTCCGAGCGGCGTCCCGAGCCCTCGAGCAGCGCCGCGCTGCGCGCGAGCACCTCGCTGGCCGAGAGCACGTGTCCACGGTCGGCCAGCAGGCCGAGCATCCCGCGTACTAGCCGCGCGCCGCCTCGTCACCCAGACGCTCGCGTGATCACTCAGGGTTGACTCCAGTAGCGACTGGCTGCGCGCGAGCTCGCCCGCCCGCGCAGCGCGCCGCCGAGCAGCGCGCGCGCCTGCGCGACGCCGGCGAGCGCGCCGGCCGACTCGGAGCGCTCGGCGGCGCGTTCGAAGCAGCGTTGCGCGTCCGTTCCGCGACCCTGGCGCCGGCGCAGCGTGCCCAGGTTCAGCTCGGCCGCTGCCTCGGCCAGCGCGTCCCCCGCCGCGCGCGCACCCGCGCGTCGGCGCTCGAGCAGCTCCTCGGCCGCGACGAACTCGCCGCGACGGATCCAGCTCAGCGCACGCAGCATGTCGAGGTTGTAGGAGGCGCGCGCGCCCGGCCGCGCCGCACCGTCCGCGCCGAGCTGCGCGAAGAGCCGGTCGAGCTCCTCCTCGCGACGCGTCTCGAAGAGCACCAGCGCGCGGCCGAGCGTGGCCTCGCCCGCCTGCGCCGGATCGAGTTCCGCGGCGCGCGTGAAGTGCTCGAGGGCGCGGGCGTGCTCGTAGGAGCGAGCGCAGATCGTCCCGCGCGCGCGCTCGACGGCAGCCTCGTCGGCGGGAGCGATCCGCCCGGGCACCTGCGCGAGCCGCGCACGCGCACGCTCGAGTTCGCCCAGCGCGGCCCAGGCCTGGGCCTCCTCCGCGACCAGCGCCGGTGCGACGCCCTCACCTTGTCGCTCGAGCCCGCGCCGCGCGCGCGCGCAGGCCTCGAGGGCCCGCTCGGGCAGCCCGCGCTCGCGCAGCGCCGCGAGCGTCTCGAAGAAGACCTGCAGCCGCTCGGCGCCGGGCGCGGCGAGCACGCGCTCGAGCGCCAGAACGTGCTCGGGCGCGCCACGCGTGGCCAGCACCTCCGCCCGGCGCGCATGCAGCGCGCGCCGCTCGCCGGGTCGCGACTCGCCCGGCGGCGCGACGCGCAGCGCCCAGCCATCGGCAGGCTCCTCCAGACGCACGAGCGCCTGCGCGGCAACGAGTTCGTCCAGCGCGGCCCCCACGCGCGAGGGATCCAGACCGCTCCACTCGATCAGATCCGCCGCGCGCGCGTGCCCGCCCGAGACGTCGAGCACCAACGCCACGCGCTGCGCATCGGCGCTCCAGTTCGCGCCCTCGGCGGCGCGCGGCGCGAGCGCGTCGAGGCTGCCGGCGATGCGCCAGCCGTGCTCGGCGCGCGTCAGCACCCCCGCGCGCACGCCCTCGTCCAGCCAGGCCTGCACGGCGCGCGGCTCGGCGCGCGTCATGCTCCAGAGGCGCTGCACGAGTTCATCCAGCCGGGACCGCGAACCCGGGTCGAGCTCGCTCTCCAGCGCGGCCCTCAGCTCGGCCCGGGCCACGATCGGCGGC
>JBGASC010000026.1:0-74708 GCA_044229935.1 Planctomycetota bacterium
CGCTCGGCCGCGGCGCGCAGCGCGTCGTGGCGGTTCTCCGCTCGCTCGCCGGCGAGCACCAGCACGCGCGGAGGTTCGACGCGGGGCGGCGGCGCGGAGAGCTCGCGCCGCCAGTGCTCGCAGCCGACCGGCACGCAGTGCACGCGGCGCGGCTCGAGGCCGAAGCGCTCGATCGCGCGGCGGCGGAAGTCCTGCGAGAAGACGAACACGGCGGCCGCGCCGGCGAGCTCGCGCTCCCAGGCGCGCTCGCCCCGGCTGCCGGGCTCGGGCATCTCCGCCAGCGCGATCGTCGCGCGCGCGCGCGCCAGCGCCGGCGTGCCGGGCAGGATGCGGTGGAAGAGCTCGACGCCGCCCAGCGCGAGGTCCGCGTTGCGCTTGGCCGGGGAGGGATGCAGCGCGAGCAGCGCGCGCGAGCTCGTGCTCGCCAGGCGCGTGCAGCGCGCCGCGCCCTGCAGGCCCAGCGCGCGCGCGTCCATCACGCGCGCGGCGCGGCCGACCTCGTAGAGCGCGAGCTCGGGCCGCTCGTCCAGGCGCACCAGCGCGCGCACCAGCTCGCGCGCGTAGCGGCCAGGACCGCTCGCGTGCGCGACGGCCGGCAGGTAGTCGATGCCCAGGCGCACGCGCGGCGCCCGCTCAGGCCTTGGGCAGGCCGTTCTTCGCCACGTCTTCCATCGCCGCGCAGAAGCGGTCGAGCTCGGAGAGGCGCGTGTAGACGGTGGGGGAGATGCGCAGGCCCTGGAACTGCGGGTGCGTGATCGCGACCGTGAAGATGCGCTGCTTGGCCCACAGGTGCTCGTGCAGCTTGAGCGGATCGACGCCGACGATCTCGACCAGCGCCACGCCGGTCGAGCGGCCCGGCTTGAGGCTGGTGTGCAGCTTGACGTTGGGCAGCGCGGCCAGGCGCTTGGCCCACCAGTCGCGCAGGTAGAGCTGGCGCGCCTCCTTGCGGTCGGGACCGATCGCCTCGTGGAAGGCGAGCGCCTCGGCGATGGCGAGGTAGTTCGCCAGCGGGTGCGTGCCGATCTCCTCGAACTTGCGGATGTCGGCGTCCTGCTTCGCGTCGGCCGCCATCAGCGGCCACAGCCCGCGGATCTTCTCGCGGCGCACGAAGAGCATGCCCGTGCCGTGGGGCGCGAAGAGGAACTTGTGCAGCGAGGTGCCGAAGTAGTCGCAGTCGAGCTCGGCGTGCTTGAAGTCCAGGTGCGCGAAGGAGTGCGCACCGTCGACGATGGCCGGGATGCCGTGCTTGCGGCCGAGTTCCACCAGGCGCTTCACCGGCATGACCATGCCGTGCAGGTTGATCACGTGGCAGAAGTGCAGCACCTTCGTGCGCGGCCCGATCGCGGCCTCGAAGCGGCGCACGATCTCGTCGTCGTCCTCGCAGGGAACGGGGACCTGGATCTGCTTGAGCACGATCCCGTCGCGGCGCTCGCGCTGCTTCCAGGTCGTCAGCATGCGCGGGTAGTCCTGGTCGGTCGTCAGCACCTCGTCGCCCGCGGCGAGGTCGAGCCCCTGCTGCACGTTCTCCAGGCTCTCGGAGGCGTTGCGCGTGATCGCGATCTCCTCGGGATCGCAGCCGAACAGGCGCGCCAGGCCGCTGCGCACGGTCTCCTTCTGCGGGTCCTGCAGGCGCCAGAGCACGTAGGCCGGCGCCTCGTTGGCGTGGTCGAGGTAGCGCTTCATCGCCGCCTGCACGACCGCCGGCGCGGGGCACACGCCGCCGTTGTTGAGGTTGACCATCGAGCGGTCGGCGGTGAAGGCCTCCTCGACCTGGATCCAGAAGTCCTCGTCGCGCGCGACCTCGGCCGCCGGGCGGCGGTCGCCGGAGAACTCCGCCAGGCGCACGCTCGCGCCAGGCTTGAGCCAGGCGCTGCAGGAGGCGCTGGCGGCGGCCGCGGGCCAGGCCAGCGAACCGAGGAACGAACGGCGGTCGAGCATGCTCACAGCTCCTGGATCAGAAGGTCGTCGAACTGCGTGCGCGCGTCGGCCTTGGTCCACAGGCCGATCATGCCCGGCACGGCGATGCCGGCGTCCTCGTACTCGAGCTGGCTCGTGCCGTCGAACCAGATCTCGACCTTGGGGCCGCGGAACCAGACGCGCAGCGTGTGCCAGCCGGCGCCCGCGACGACGGGCCTGGAGCGCAGCTCGCTGCGCTTGCCGTCGGCGACGCGGAACGCGACCAGGTTCTTCTCGAGCGGGTTCCAGCGCGCGAGGTAGTAGTTGCGCGCGTCGCGCGCGCGCCAGACCAGCCCGCCGCCCTGGTCGATGAGGCCCTCGACCGCGTGCAGCTGGACGCGCACGTCGGCGTCGCGCGGCGCGACGCTGGTGCACAGCTCGAGGTTGAACTGCTCGTCGACGCCGGCGCTGGTCTGCATCAGCACGGAGGGCGGGCTGGGGGCGTCGGCGACCTCGACCAGCTCCCAGCGTCCGCCGTGGCTCTCGAGTCCGGCGGCGCTCTGGAACTCCAGGCGCGTCTCGCGGCCGTAGAGCGGGACGCAGGCGGGGGTGAGCAGGACCAGCGCGAGGGAGAGCCGCATGGCGCAGAGCCTAGTCTCCGGCGCCACCCGCGGCCACGAGCGCGCCGCTTCAGCGGAAGCGGCCGCGCCGCGAGCGCCGGCCGAAGCCGCTCTGGCCGGGAGCGGAGGCGGGCGGCGGGAGGCTCTCGGAGTTGCGGCGCAGGCCGCGCTTCCCGCGCTCGGCGGCGCGTGCCCACGGCTCGCTGACCAGCGGGTCGGGGCGCGAGGCCTTCTCGGCCTCGATGCGCTGGCGCTCGCGGATGCCGGGCGCGCGGCCGAAGATGCCGCCCTCGTCGGCCAGCGTGTCGTTGAAGTCCTTCCAGAGGATGCGCACGAACGGCCACCACAGCGGCGCGAGCACAGCCAGCACGACCCAGCGCAGGAGGGAGGTATCGAAGCCCATCGACGAGGGACATACTATCGGGCGGCGGCCGCCGCCGCCTGGATCGATGCTGCTCCTCGCCCTGCTGTTGCGCCTCGCGGGCGCACTCGAACCCGTCCCGGCCGCGCCGACCACCGATCCGCGCGTCGTGCACGGGATGACGATCTCCTGCCAGAGCTGGGGCTGGGAGTGGGGCTCGGACGGCTTCGGCGCCGAGCTCGACACGCTGGCGCGGATGGGCGTCAACTGGGTCGCGATCCATCCCTACGCGCGCATCCGTGCCGACGGCCGCGTCGAGTCGCGCTCGCTCGAGGGCGAGGACGCGCCCGAGTGGATCACGCGCCCGATCCGCGAGGCGCACGCGCGCGGCCTGTCGATCCTGGTCATCCCGCACATCGCCTACTGGGGCAGCCCCTGGAGCTGGCGCGGCGCGATCGAGTTCGGGAAGGACGAGGACCGCGCGCGCTTCTTCGAGACCTACGGGGCGTTCCTCGTGCGCGTGGCGCGCGCCGCTCAGGGCGCCGACGGCTTCTCGATCGGCAACGAGCTCGACCGCCTGATCGTGCACGAGGCGCAGTGGCGCCGCATCATCGCCGACGTGCGCCAGGCGACCTCGGCCAAGCTGACCTACGCCTCGAACTGGAGCGACTACCAGCGCGTGCCGTTCTGGGACGCGCTCGACGCGATCGGCGTCGAGGGCTACTTCCCGCTCTGCGAGTCGCCCGACCCCGACGAGGACGCGCTCGAGCGGACCTGGCGCGCGCGCATCGCGGAGATGCGCGGCCTGCACGAGCGCACGGGCAAGCCGGTCGTCTTCACCGAGCTCGGCTACACGATCTCGGCCGAGGCGGCCTCGAAGCCCTGGGCCGATGGCCACGTGCGCGGAGCGGGGGCGCGCGAGGCGGCCGAGAAGCTGCAGCAGCGCTGCCTCGCCGTCGCGCTGCGCGTGATCGAGCCCGAGCACGAGTGGCTGCGCGGCGCGTTCCTGTGGAAGTGGTTCGTCGGCGAGTCGCGCGGCGAGAGCTTCCGCATGCAGTCGGAGGCGATGCGCCGCGTGATCGAGCAGGCCTGGGGAAGGCGCTGAACGCGCTTCAGCGCACGCGCTCGAGCCCGGCCAGGCTCTCCGGGTGCGCCGGGTTCGCGCGCAGCGCGCGCTCGTACCACGCGCGCGCGCCGGCGCGATCGCCGAGCACCTCGCGCATCACGCCCAGGTTGCAGGCCGCCGACCAGCTCGAGGCGCCGGGCGCGCTCTCGCCGCCGGCGGGCAGCGTGCCCTCGAGCTCCAGGCAGCGCCGGAAGAGCTCCTCCGCGCGCGCGAGCTCGCCGCAGTCGAGCGCGACGAGCGCCAGCACGAACCAGCCGTCGGCGCGCGCGGGATCGAGCGGGGCCTGCGAGAGCCACTCGTAGGCCTGGCGCGAGCGGCCCAGCGCGCGCAGCGAGTAGGCGGCCGATTCCAGCAGCAGCGCGCCGAAGGGCGCGTCGTCGGGACAGGCCTCGAGCGCGCGCTCGAACGCGCTCAGCGCGCGCTCGTGCTCGCCGCCGGTGGCGCGCGTGCGCCCGAGCTGGAACCACAGGTAGGCGTCCGCGGGCGCCTGGGCGAGCTCGCGCTCGAGCAGCTCGGCGTTGCGCGCGAGCTTGCCGCGCGCGGCGACGATCTCGGGCCGGTAGCCGTGGTGCTCGAGGGCCACGCCGGTCGGGGCGCGCGGCGGCTCGGCTCCGGCGCACAGCACGCGCTCGTGGATGCGGCCGGCGAAGCGCCAGCTCGGGCTCGCGGGGAAGAAGCGCGTGACGAGGGCGCGGCTGGGATCGGGGCCCAGGTTGCGCACCTCGAGCTGGCCGGCACTCCTCGGAGCGCGGGCGGCGAAGGCCTGCAGGCGCTCGCGCGCGGCCGCGGGCTCGAGCAGGCGCTCGTCGGCGTCGAGCACGAGCACCCAGTCGCCCCGCGCGAGCTCGAGCGAGCGGTTGCGCGCCGCGGCGAAGTCGTGGCCCCAGCTCGCCCGCGCCACGCGCGCGCCGAGCCCGGCGGCGAGCTCCGCGCTGCCGTCCTGCGAGCCGGTGTCCAGCACCACGATCTCGTCCACGGCCGGTCGGGCCGCCGCGAGGCAGGCCGCGAGCTCGCCCGCTTCGTCGCGAACGATCATGCACAAGCTGATGCGCATCGCGCCCATGCTGGAGCGCGCGGGGCCGCCGCACAAGCGCGAGCTTGTCCCGCGGGCGCCGGGACGGTTGGATGAGGGCATGCAGCTCCCGCATCAGGGGCCCAGGCGCCGCCGGCGCTTCCACAAGCGCACGCCGCCGGGGGCCAAGCCCGGCACGCTGATCGCCGACCCGCACGCCATGCCGACGTCGATGCGCGCCTGGGGCTTCGGCGGCGCGGCCAGCGAGGCGCTCGACCCGGTGCGCCTCGCGGATCTCCCGGCGCTGCGCGCGCGGCATCCGCTGGTCTGGCTGGACGTCGCCGGACTGGGCGACGTGCAGCTGGTGCGCGCGATCGGCGAGTGCTTCGGGTTGCACACGCTGGCGCTGGAGGACGTGCTCAACACGCACCAGCGCGCCAAGGTCGAGGCCTACCCGGGCCAGCTCTTCGTCGTCGCGCGCATGCTGCAGTGCGAGCACGCGCTCGAGACCGACCAGCTCTCGCTCTTCCTCGCCCCGGGTCTGGTGGTCACGTTCCAGGAGCGGCCGGGCGACAACTTCGATCCGCTGCGAGCGCGCATCGGCGCGCGCGACCCCGAGCTGTGCGGCAGGGGCGCGGACTACCTCGCCTACGCGCTGCTCGACGCCGTGATCGACGGCTACTTCCCCGTGCTCGAGAAGCTCGGCGAGCGCGTCGAGCACCTGGAGGAGGAGGCGCTGCACCATCCCGTGCCGCGTACGCTGCACGGCATCCACGAGCTCAAGCGCGACCTCCTGCTCGTGCGCCGCGCGGTCTGGCCGCTGCGCGAGGCGATGCACGGCCTGGTGCGCCAGGAGTACCCGCAGATCACGGCCGACACGCGCCTGCACATCAACGACTGCTACGACCACACCGTGCAGGTGATGGACCTGGTCGAGAACTACCGCGACATCGCCTCGAGCCTGGTCGAGATCTATCTCTCGAGCATCTCCAACCGCCTCAACGAGGTGATGAAGGTGCTGACGATCATCACCACGATCTTCATCCCGCTCTCGTTCATCGCCGGCGTGTACGGGATGAACTTCGAGGGCATGCCCGAGCTGCACTCGCGCTACGGCTACCCGCTGACGCTGCTGGTGATGCTGCTGGTCGCGATCGCGCTGGTGCTGTTCTTCCGGCACAAGGGCTGGCTGGGTGCGGGCGCGCGCGAGCGTGCGCGCGAGCAGCGCGAGATCGACCGCCGGCCATGAGCCAGCACGAGCTGGAGCGCCTGCTCTCCAAGGCCGGCGCCTGCTCGCGCGTCCAGGCGCGCGAGTGGATCCGCGCGGGCCGCGTCGCCGTCGACGGGCGCATCGTGCGCGATCCCTCGCGGCCCTTCGATCCTGCGCGCGTCGCGCTGCAGCTCGACGGGCACGCACTGGGCAGTGCGCGCAGGCGCTACCTCGCGCTGCACAAGCCGCGCGGCTACCTGACCACGCGCCGCGACCCGCAGGGCCGGCCGACGGTCTACGACCTGCTCGGCGACGTCGGCGCCTGGGTCGTGCCGGTCGGGCGGCTGGACCTGGAGACGAGCGGGCTCCTGCTCCTGACCAACGACACGCGCTTCGCCGACCGCATCACCGATCCGCTCTCGCACGTGCCCAAGACCTACCGCGTCGAGGCCCGCCCGCGCCTGGACGAGCAGGCCCTCGAGCAGCTCGCGCGCGGCGTCGAGCTCGACGACGGCCCGACGCGCCCCGCGCGCGTGGAGAAGCTCGGCGACCGCGGGCCGGCGACGCGCCTGCTCGTGACGATCGACGAGGGGCGCAACCGGCAGGTGCGGCGCATGCTGCGCGCGGTCGGCTCGCGCGTCGAGAAGCTCGCGCGCCTCTCGATCGGCCCGCTCGAGCTCGGCACGCTCCCTGCCGGTCGCTGGCGCGAGCTCGAGGCGCGCGAGGTGCGCCGCCTGGAACGCGAGTCCGGCGCCTAGCGGAACGCGCTGCGCGCGCGCGTCGCGGCCGCGGGCGGTCCGAGCAGCACGCGGCCGAGCGCGTCGCGCGCCTCGCAGCTCGCGCGCGCGCAGGGGCTGCGCTCGTACTCGGCGGCGAACAGCGACCAGATCATGCGCCCGCCGCGCGAGCCGTCGCCGCGCGAGGAGCGCTCGCGCAGCGTGCCGTCGTGGCGGAAGCCCAGCTTGCGCGGGATGGCGGCGCTGCGCTGGTTCTCCTCGTCGCAGTGGATCTCCAGGCGCTCCAGCCGCTCGACCTCGAAGCCCACGCGCACCAGCGCGGCGACGGCCTCGGTCGCCAGCCCCTGGCCGGCGCGCGCCTTGGAGACCCAGTAGCCCAGCTCGCGCGCCTCGCGCGCGAGGCCGCGCACGTGCAGGCCGATCCCGCCGACCAGCTCGCCCTCGTCGGGCGTGAAGAGGCCGTAGTTCCAGTCGCGGTCGAGGTCGAAGCGCGCGCGGAACACGCGCAGCGCCTCGGCCTTGGCCTCGACCGACTGCGGCTCCTCGCGCGCCCAGGGCAGCCAGGGGAGCAGCTGCTCCAGGCTGGAGTCGATGGCGGCCTTGAGCGCCGGCGCATCGGAGGGCGCGAAGCAGCGCACGAGCAGGCGCTCGGTGCGGATCGAGTAGGCGGGTCCGGTCTGTCGCATGCGCGCCGCGCAGGATAGCGCTCCGGCGCGGGGCGTGCTCAGGGATTGAGCCGGTAGACGAAGCTCTTGTCGGCCGCCTCGCGGCGGAAGCCCTCGTCGACGTTGAGCGTGGTCTCGGCGCCGCCGAGGAACAGGTAGCCGTCGGGGCGCAGGAGCTTCTTCATCCGCCCGAGGATCGTGCGCTTGGTCGGGAGGTCGAAGTAGATCAGCACGTTGCGGATGAAGATGATGTCCAGCGGCGGCATCGCGGGCCAGTGGCCCGCCAGGTTGAGCTCGGTGAACTCGATGCTCTCGCGCAGGCTCTTGGCGATCTGCCAGTCGGTGCCGCGCTTCTCGAAGTACTTGAGCAGCAGCTTGGCCGGCAGTCCGCGGTTGACCTCGAGCTGCGAGTAGATGCCCTCGCGCGAACGGCGCAGCATCTCGGTCGAGAGGTCGGTGGCCAGGAAGCGGATGCGCCACTCCAGGAGCTGCGGGAAGTTCTCGCGCAGCACCATCATCACCGTGTAGGGCTCCTGGCCGCTGGAGCTCGCCGCGCACCACAGGTTGAGCACGCGCTCGCTCGAGCGCGCCTTGATCAGCGCCGGCACGATCGTCGAGCGCAGCGCCTCGAAGGGCTGCAGGTCGCGGAAGAACGAGGTCTCGTTGGTGGTCATCGCCTCGACCACGCGGCTGGTCAGCGCGCCGGCGGGCTCGCTGCGCAGCTTCCCGATCAGGTCGCCCAGCGTCGACAGCCCCAGGCTGCGCACGATCGGCGCCAGGCGCGACTCGGCCAGGTACTCCTTGCCCGCCTCGAGCTGGATCGCCGAGCGCTCGCGCACCAGCGTCTGGATGTACTCGAAGTCCCTGGGCGTGATGGGGGACATGCGTTCAGCTCCCCCGGCTCCCGCTCGCGCGCGCAGGCGCGAGGCGCTTCTGGATCTCGGCGGCGACGCACTCCAGCGGGAGCACGGCCTCGGCGATGCCGGCCTGCGCGACGAAGCCGGGCATGCCCCAGACCACGCTGGTCGCCTCGTCCTGCGCGAGCACGCGGCCGCCGGCCTCGTGGATGCGCTGCGCGCCGAGCAGTCCGTCGCGTCCCATGCCGGTCAGCACCACGGCCAGCGTGCTCGCGCCCGCGGCCTGTGCGACGCTGCGGAAGAGCACGTCGACCGCCGGCCGGCAGGAGTTCTCCGGCGGCGTCTGTTCCAGCGCGAGCGCGAGGCGGCCCTCGCTGCGCGCGAGCAGCATGTGGAAGTCGCCCGGCGCGATGTACACGTGACCCGGCTCGACACGCTGCCCGGCCTGCGCCTCGCACACCTCCAGCGCGCACTTCTCGTCCAGGCGCTCGGCCAGGAGGCGCGTGAACATCGGGGGCATGTGCTGCACCACCAGCACCGGCACGCCCAGGTCGCCCGGCAGCGCGCCGAGCACCGTCGTCAGCGCGTTGGGCCCGCCGGTCGAGCAGCCGATCACCAGCAGCTCGCAGCGTCCGCTGCGCGGCTGCGCCAGGCGGATCGAGGCGCTCGTCGGCTGCGTGGAGGGCAGCGCGGGGCGCGGCGCTCCGCTCGCACCCGCGGTGGGGGCCGCGCCCGGCGCGGAGATCGGCCGCGTGCGCAGCGTGGTGGTCGAGAGCGTGGCGTTGGCGCCCAGCGTGTGCGCGCAGAGTGCCTTGATGCGCGGCAGGAGCTCGTCCTTGACCAGCTGCCGCGCCTGCTGCGGGCTGGGGAGCTGGCTGGGCTTGGTCGCGTAGTCGCTCGCGCCGCGGGCGAGCGCCTCGAGCGTCGTGCTCGCGCCGCGCTCGGTCAGCGTGCTGAACATCACCACCGGCAGCTTCGGCCAGCCCTTGCGGATCTCGGCCAGCGCCTCGAGACCGTCCATCTCCGGCATCTCGACGTCGAGCGTGACGAGGTCGGGCGCGAGCTCGCGGATGCGCGCCAGCGCGATGCGCCCGTTGGCGGCCACGCCCGCGATCTCGATCTCGGGGTCCTCCGCCAGCGCCTCGGAGAGCAGCTTGCGGATGACGACCGCGTCGTCGACGACCAGCACTCGGATCTTGGCCATGGGGGCAGCGGTGAGTTCGACGTCAGCCCCGCGCCAGACCGAGGATCCCGAGCTTCTCCAGGATCACGTCCTTGGTGAAGGGCTTCATCACGTACTCGTCGGCGCCGGCCGTGAGCGCCTGGCGCACGTGGTCCATCTCGGTCTCGGTGGTGACCATCATGATCTTCATCGGCGCGAAGCCCTCGCGCGCGCGGACCTCCTTGACCAGGTCGATGCCCGGCATCTCGGGCATGTTCCAGTCGACCAGCGCCAGCTCGACGCAGCCGGTCTCGCCCAGACGCTGCAGCGCCTCGAGGCCGTGCGCGGCCTCGAAGACCTCGAAGTCCAGCTCCTTCAGGATCTGTTTCAGGATCATCCGCATCGCTCGGGAGTCGTCGACGACGAGGGCGCGCATGGGGAACTCACTTCGTTCGGGGGGAAGACGTGCGCGGCCGCCGGGGCTGCGCGGGGAGGGGACGGGGACTCATGGCGAGGGCTCGCTCAGCCGGCGTGTGCGGGCGCGGCCTGGGCCAGCTCGAGCAGGCCGCGCGTCTCGAGGGCGAGCAGGAGCTGTCCCTCGAGCTTGTAGACGCCGCGCAGCAGCTCGCGCTGCGCCTTGTCGAGCATCGACGGCGTCTCCTCGAACTGCGCCTCGGAGAGCGTCAGCACGTCGCCGATCTGGTCGACCAGCAGGCTGACCGCGCCGTCCTCGGTGCGCAGCACGACGTTCATGGGTTCCTCGCCCGCGGCGCGCGGCGCCAGGCCCAGGCGCCGGCGCAGGTCGATCGCGGTCACGATCTGGCCGCGCAGGTTGATCAGGCCCGAGACGACCTCGTGCGCCCGCGGCACGCGCGTCATGGCCTGGAAGCGGATCACCTCCTGGACCTCCTGCACGTCCACGCCGTAGAGCGCGCCGTCGAGGAGGAAGGTGCAGAACTGCGTCGAACTCATGGCTCAGGCTCCTGCGCTCTGGAGTTGGGCGCTCTCGAGCAGCGCCGGATGGTGTGCAGCGACCAGGGCCTCCAGGTCGACGATCTCGGTCACCTTCTGCTGCACGATCGCCGCGCCGCGCGTGCCGCTGCGCGCCGTGCCGGCCTGCACCAGGCAGCGGTCCTCGACGATGTCGAGGATCTGCTCGACGACCAGGCCCAGGCTGCGGCCGTTCTGCGTGTGCACGACGACCTGCAGGCTGCCTTCCTCGCCGGAGGCCGACGAGGAGCCGAAGACGTCGGAGAGGCGCAGCAGCGGCATGATCTCGCCGCGGTACTGCACGGCCTCGCGGCCGCCGGCCTGCTCGAGCGAGCTCACGGGGAACTCCTCCAGGCGCGCGACGCGCGAGAGCGGGATCGCCAGGCGCGTGGCGGCGCCGGCGCGGCAGAGCAGCACCGTCTGCAGCCCCGACTCGCGCTCCGACTCGTCCTGTTCCACGTCCGCATGCGCCGCCGACTCCTGCTCGGAGACCAGGTGCGCTCGCTGCGCCAGGCCCGGCACGTCGAGGATCAGCGCCACGCGCCCGTCGCCCATGATCGTCGCCCCGGCGTAGACCTGGATGCTCTTGAGCTGGCGCGCCAGCGGCTTGACCACGATCTCCTCGGCGTCGTTGACCTCGTCGACGATCAGCCCGAACTGCCGGCCGTCGGCCTGCAGCACCACGATCGTCACGGCTTGCGCGTCGGAGAAGCTCGGCGCGCCCACGCCCAGCTCCTGGCCCAGGTGCAGCAGCGGCAGGAGCCGCCCGCGCAGCCGATGCACCGGCACGCCGTGCACGAACTCGATGCCGCTGGCGACCTGCGCCGGCTCCAGGCGCACGAGCTCGAGCAGGCTGACCTGCGGGATCGCGTAGCGGTCGCCGGCAGCGGTCACGATCAGGCCCGGGATGATCGCCAGCGTCAGCGGGATCTTGAGCTTGAGCACCGTGCCCTGGCCCAGCGCCGTCTGCACGTCGACCGAGCCGCCGATCTTCTCGATGTTGGTCTTGACCACGTCCATCCCGACGCCGCGGCCGGAGATGTTCGAGACCTGCGCCGCGGTGGAGAAGCCGGGCAGGAAGATCATGTTGACCAGCTCGCGCTCGCTCATGCGCGCGGCCTGCTCGGGCGTGATCAGCCCGCGCTCGAGCGCCTTGGCCTTGACCTTGTCGTGCGCGATGCCGCCGCCGTCGTCGGCGATCTCGATGTTGACCTGGCCGCCCTCGTGGTAGGCGCGCAGGCGGATGCAGCCCTCGCGGCTCTTGCCGGCCGCGGCGCGCTGCTCGGGCAGCTCGATGCCGTGGTCGACGCAGTTGCGGATGATGTGCGTGAGCGGGTCCTTGATCGACTCGATGATCGTGCGGTCGAGCTCGGTCTCCTGGCCCTCCATCTCCAGGCGCACTTCCTTGTGCGTCAGCTTGGCGAGATCGCGCACCACGCGCGGCAGCTTGCCCCAGACGTTGCCGACCGGCTGCATGCGCGTCTTCATCACGCCTTCCTGCAGCTCGGTGGTGACCAGGTTGAGGCGCTGCGTGGTCGAGGCGATCATCGGATCGCGCTCCTGGCTGGAGTGCTGCAGCAGCTGGTTGCGCGCGAGCACGAGCTCGCCGACGAGGTTCATCAGCCGGTCGAGCAGCTGCACGTCGACGCGCACGCTGCCCTCGCTGACGTGCGCGCCGCGCTGGACGTTCTGGTGGCCGAGCACCTCGGCCAGCTGCTCGGGCCGCAGCACGCCGGCGTCGATCAGGATCTCGCCCAGCTGGCGCTTGTCGCCTGCGTTCTGCCTGGCCAGCGCGTCCTGGATCTGCTCGCGCTCGGCCAGGCCGTGGTCGATCAGGAGGCGCCCCAGCTGCGGCCAGGATTCCGGGTTGCGCGCGACCGGACCGGACGGCGTCGCTGCGGCGGGTGCAGCCGGGGTGCTGCTGGCGGTCGGCGCAGGGCTCGACGCGGCGGGCGCGGGACTCGCGGCCGGTGCGGGGGGCGCGCTGGAGGCCTGGGCCGTTGCCGTGGCGGGCGCCACGGGCGTGGCGGCGGGCGTGCGACCCTCCTTGAGCTCGGTCAGCGTGGCGATCAGCGCCGTGTAGTCGCCGTTGCCCTCGCTGCCGCTCTCCTCGATGCCCTTGAGCATCGCGCGCACCGCGTCGACCAGCGCGAGCAGCGCGGTCGTCATCGCGTCGTCGAGCGTCAGCTTGCCCTCGCGCAGCCGCGCCAGCAGCGACTCGCCGACATGCGTCACCGACTCCAGCTTGCCGTAGCCGAGGAAGCCGCAGGTGCCCTTGATCGTGTGGATCGTGCGGAAGATGCTCGCGAGGGTCTTCGCGTCGTCGGGGCGCTCCTCCAGCTGCACCATCTCCGTGTCGAGCCGGTCGAGGTTCTCGTAGCTCTCGACCAGGAATTCACGGATCGCGTCGTCCATCTCGCTCATGGCATCTCTCGTCGGTTTCGTGCGGCGTGGGGCAATTCGCGCGGCCTGGGGTGGCCGCCCGATCGGGGACTTGATCGGGGCGATCTCTCCGAGGACTTGAGATGCGCGCAGCGAGGCGCGCGACGCCGAGTGCGTACGGAAGCGCGTGCGTGACGCGCCGACTTCACAGACACGCGAGCTGGCGCGCCCGGGTGGACTCGAACCACCGGCCGGCAGATTAGAAATCTGCTGCTCTGTCCAGCTGAGCTACGGGCGCGTGCGTGCCGAGCGCGGTCCGCGCTCATGGTCGGGGAGATGGGATTTGAACCCACGACTCGCAGCACCCAAAGCTGCGCCTCTACCAGCTGAGGTACTCCCCGCCCGACGCGGCAGCGTACCGCGGCGCGCCGCCGCGCGCGAGATGCGCGGGCGCAGCTTGGCGCTCGGCGCGCGCCGACGCTACTCTGGGCCGCTTCCGATCGCGCCGCTGCTGCTTCCGACGAGGGGTCGGCCGGGCCGCGCGCCGAGCGGAACGAAGGGAAGCCGAGCGAAGATGAAGGTTCTGGTCGTGGGCAGCGGGGGACGTGAGCACGCCCTCTGTTGGAAGATCGCGCAGTCGCCGCTGAAGCCGGAGATCGTCTGTGCGCCGGGCAACCCCGGCACGGCGAAGCTCGCGCGCAACGTCGCGATCGAGGCCAAGGACGTCGCCGGCCTGCTCAAGCTGGCCACCAAGGAGAAGCCCGACCTCGTCGTGGTCGGCCCCGAGGACCCGCTGGTCGCCGGCCTGGCCGACAAGCTGCGCGACGCGGGCTTCGCGGTCTTCGGTCCGGGCGCCAACGGCGCGCGCCTGGAGGGCTCGAAGGTCTTCTCGAAGGAGCTGCTCGAGCGCCACCGCATCTCCTGCGCGCAGGACCGCGTCTTCGACCGCTCGGGCACGGCCAAGAGCTACCTCGAGAACTGCACCCAGTGGCCGCAGGTGATCAAGGCCGACGGCCTCGCCGGCGGCAAGGGCGTCTTCATCTGCCACGACGCGCGCAGCGCCTGTCAGGCGGTCGACAGCCTGATGGAGAAGAAGACGCTGGGCAGCGCGGGCCAGCGCATCGTGATCGAGGAGTTCCTGCAGGGCGAGGAAGCCAGCGTGCTGGCGATCACGGACGGGGCCACGATCCTGATCCTCGAGCCGGTGCAGGACCACAAGCAGGTCGGCGAGGGCGACACCGGCCCGAACACGGGCGGCATGGGCGTCTACTCGCCGGTCGCGACGCTCAACCGGCGCATCCAGCGCCAGATCGAGCAGCACGTGCTCGTGCCGACGATCCACGCGCTGCGGCGCGAGGAGATCGAGTTCCGCGGCCTGCTCTTCGTCGGGCTGATGATGACCGACGGCGGGCCGCGCGTGCTCGAGTACAACGTGCGCTTCGGCGATCCGGAGTGCCAGGCGCTGGTGCGGCGCATGAAGAGCGATCTGCTCCCGATCCTGCTCGCGGCGGCCAAGGGCGATCTCGCCAGCGTCGAGCCGCCGGAGTGGGACGAGCGCGTCTGCGTCGGCGTCGTCGCCGCGGCCGAGGGCTACCCCGCGACCGTGCGCAAGGGCGACGTGATCGAGGGCCTCGACGAGGCCAACGCGGTCGACGAGGTCGTCGTGTTCCACGCCGGGACCTCGAGTTCGGGCGGCAAGATCGTCACCTCCGGCGGCCGCGTGCTGTGCATCACGGCGCTGGGCAAGGACCTCGGCGAGGCGCGCGAGCGCGCCTACCGCGCCTACGACAAGCTGCGCTACGCGGGCAAGTTCTGCCGCCGCGACATCGGCAGCCGGCACGCCTCGCGGGACGGGGCCGAGCCCGAGGAGCGCCCGCACCGCCGTCCGGCGCGCGATCCGCGCGTCGCCGAGGCAATGCGCGCGCGCATCGAGAAGCGCATCAAGGCCGCGGGCAGCGCGCCCAAGAAGGACCCGGGGCCGACCGAGGAGAGCTAGGGCCCAAGCGCGGACGTACTCGGCGATCGACCCGTGCCGGGGGCATCGCAGGGGCCGCGCTTGCAGTCCCGGTGCGCTTCGGGGATCCTCACGCGCGCGTGAGACAGGATTCGATCGTCAAGTCCTTCGAGCAGTTCCTGCGCCAGCGCGGGCTGAAGCTCACCTCACAGCGCCGCCGCATCTTCGATCGTGCGTTCTCCACGCACGAACACTTCAGCGCCGAGGCGCTCTTCGACTGGCTCAAGCGCGAGCAGGGGCCGCGCGTCTCGCGCGCGACGGTCTACCGCACGCTGGGGCTCCTGCTCGAGGGCGAGTTCCTTTCCGCGCTCGACGCCGGCCGCGGCGAGCTCGTCTACGAGCACGTGCTCGGCCACACGCACCACGACCACATGCTCTGCCTGGGCTGTGGCCGGATCGAGGAGTTCCACGACGAGCGCATCGAGGCGCTGCAGCTGGAGGCCTGCCGCAAGAAGGGATTCGAGCTCGTCAGCCACGATCTGCGCCTGCGTGGCTACTGCCGCGCCTGCGCGCGCAAGCACCCCGACGCCAAGCGCGGGGGAGCGCACTCGGGGGCGACGGAACGCGGCGGCTGATGGCGACGGAGCGAGGAATGGCCGGTGGGCCGGAGCCCGCGCTGCGCAGATCCAAGCACAGATTCCTTGCGCCCCGCGACGCGTCGCGAGTTGTGCGCTGAACTCTCCGACGCCGGTCCGCGCCCGGCGCGAGCTCAGTACTTGTGCTCGAGATCGGCCAGGATCTTGTCCTTGACCATCGCGGCGGTCGCGCCGTCGCGGATCCCGAACTTCTTGGCCGAGACCTTGACCATGCTCTGATCGAGATCGAAGGCCTCGACCGTCACGGTGACCGTGGCGTTGTCGATGCTGGCGGTCGCCTTGCGCGCCTCGTCGTCCGTGTCGATCGGCTTGAGGCTGAGGTGCGAGAGCGTCGTCTTCGACGAGGCCCAGGCCTGGTTGACGGGCAGCTTGACCTGCAGGACGTAGGTCGAGTCCTCGATCACGCCCTGCGAGGCGAGGACGGCTCCGCCGCTGACGACGAGCGCCGCGCAACCCGGGACGAGGGCCAGGACGAGGAGCAACGAGAGTGCTGAACGCATGGATGCGTGTTTCTGTGGATCCGGTTGAAGGTCTGACTACACCAGCGCGCCGCTCGCCGCTTCCACCAGCCGGCGGTAGAAGCGCACACCTTCCCCCTCGGTGCGGGGCTCGAGGCGCGTCCAGTGCGGATGATTCCAGGGACTGAGGTTGCGCTCCGGGTGCGGCATCAGACCGAGCACGCGGCCGGTCGGATCGCAGAGGCCTGCGATCGCCATCACGGAGCCGTTGGGATTGTCCGGGTAGCTCGTGGCCGGCTTGCCGTCCGGGCGCACGTAGCGCCAGGCGATCTGCCGGTTCTCCACGAGGCGCCGCAAGGTCGCCTCGTCGCGCACCACGAAACGTCCCTCCCCGTGGGCGACGGGGACCGGCATCGCGAGGCCGGGCTCGACCCAGGGCGCGGCGCAGGCCTGCCCTTGGATGTGCACCCAGCGGCACTCGAAGCGGTTCGAGACGTTGTTGGCGAGCGCGATGTTGCGCTTCTTGTCGCCCGCGCCGGCGCTGCGCGCCGCGTGCACGGGCTCGAACAAACCCGATTCGACGAGCACCTGGAAGCCGTTGCACACGCCGAGCACGAAGCCGCCGCGTTCGACGAACGCGGAGAGCTTCGCGGCCAGCGAGAGCCGCAGTTCCAGGCCGAAAACGCGTCCGGCGGACACGTCGTCGCCATAGCTGAATCCGCCCGGGATGACGAGCAGCGAGACGTCGTCGAGCCGCGCGGGCTCGGCCAACACGCGCTGCAGATGCACCAGATCGACGCGTGCGCCGGCGAGCTCGAGGGCACGCACGGTTTCGGCGTCGCAGTTGATGCCCGCAGTGCGCAGGACCAGTGCTCGGGTGTTCGTCATGGGCTTGGTCTCCAGAGCCGCGCGGGCTCAGCCGCGGAAGCTGCCCTGGTGGGCGCGCCGCAGCTCCTCCAGGTCCAGATCGAAGAGCGGCTTGCCATTCACTCCGCGCGCGGCGAAGCGCTTCGTCTCGACGACGCGGCCGACCTGCGCACACGGCAGACCTGCCAACGCTCGCTCGAACGAAGCCGCAGACCCCTCGGCGACCTCGACCAGGAAGCGGGAACAAGACTCGGAATACAGACGCGCGCTGTCGGGATCAAACGTCGAGGCGGAATTTCCGCTCGCGTCGCCGCCGGTGAGAACGACGCGCGCGAGCTCGAGCTCCATTCCGAGCTCGCCGGCGAAGGCCATCTCGGCCGCCGCGACGGCGAGCCCGCCCTCGGACAGGTCGTGGCAGGCGAGCACCTGACCCTGGGCGATCGCTGCGTGCAGCGCGGCGAACAGGCGCGGGGCGAGCGAGAGGTCCGGGCGCGGCACCCGGCCGCCCTCGCGGCCGAGCAGCTCCAGGTACTGCGAGCCGCCAAGCTCCGGCGCCGTCGTGCCGAGCAGGTAGACGCGCGAGCCGGCGCGCTTGAGGTCCATGCTGGTCGTGCGTGCGACGTCCGGCACCAGGGCCAGGGCCGAAACGAACAGCGTCGGCGGGATCGCGATCGTGCGCTCGCCGACGCGGTACTCGTTGTTGAGGCTGTCCTTGCCCGAGATGAAGGGCGTGCCATAGGCCTTGGCGGCGCGGTAGCAGCCCTGCGAGGCGCGCACGAGCGCGCCCAGGCGGTCGGGCTTGTCGCAGTTGCCCCAGGAGAAGTTGTCGAGGATCGCGGTGCGCGAGGGATCGCCACCGACCGCGACCACGTTGCGCAGCGCCTCGTCGATCACGGCTTCCGCCATCGCGCCCGCGTCGAGCAGGCCGTAGCGCGGGTTGGCGCCGCAGGAGAGCGCGATGCCCTTGCGCGAGCTCGCCAGCGGCTGCAGCACGGCCGCGTCGCCGGGTCCGTCCATCTGCACGCCGACCATCGGCTTGAGCACGGACATGCCCTGCACCTCGTGGTCGTACTGGCGCACGATCCACTCCTTGCTGGCGCTGTCGGGCGCGGCGCACAGGCGCAGCACGCTGCGCGCGTGGCCCTCGGCCGGCGCGGGACAGCCCGGATCGGGGAAGACGGGGGGCGTGTAGCTCGCCTGGCGCACCGGGCGCGGCGTGCCCTCGTGCAGGAACCCGAGCTCGAGGTCGCCGACGACCTCGCCCCGCGCGCGCAGGACGAGGCGGCCGCTGGCGTTGAACGTGCCGATCACGGTCGCCTCGACGTCCTCGGCGCGGAAGACCGCGAGCAGCTCCTCGAGCTGCTCGGGCGGCACGGCGAGCACCATGCGCTCCTGTGCCTCGCTGATCCAGATCTCCTCCGGCGCGAGGCCGGGGTACTTGAGCGGCACGCGGTCGAGCTCGACCACCGCGCCGCACTCCGCGCTCATCTCGCCGACGGCGGAGGAGAGCCCGCCCGCGCCGCAGTCGGTGATGCCGCGGTACAAGCCGCGGTCGCGCGCCACGAGCAGGGCGTCGAGCACGCGCTTCTCGGTGATCGCGTCGCCGATCTGCACCGCGGAGGAGGAGAGCGTCTCGGAGTCCTCGTGCAGCTCGGCCGAGCTGAAGGTCGCGCCGTGGATGCCGTCGCGCCCCGTGCGGCCGCCGGCGACGACGATCACGTCGCCGGGAGCGACGCTCTTGGTCGCCGCGCTGTGCGGCATCAGGCCGACCGTGCCGCAGTAGACCAGCGGGTTGGCGACGTAGCCCTCGTGGAACCACACGCCGCCGTTGACGGTCGGGATGCCCATGCGGTTGCCGTAGTCGCGCACGCCGGCGACGACGCCGCGCAGGATGCGCCGCGGGTGCATGCAGCCCTTGGGCAGCTTCTCCTTGGCGAGGTCGGTCGGCCCGACGAAGAACGCGTCGGTGTTGGCGATCGGGCGCGCGCCCAGGCCGACGCCGAGGATGTCGCGGATCACGCCGCCGACGCCCGTGCCCGCGCCGCCGTAGGGATCGATCGCGCTGGGGTGGTTGTGCGTCTCGACCTTGAAGCACACGTCGAAGCCCTGGTCGAAGGCGACGATGCCCGCGTTGTCGTGGAACACGCTGACGCACCAGGGCTTGTCGAGCTCGAGCGTCGCCGCCTTGATCGTGCGCTTGAGCAGGTTGTCGATGCGCTCGCCGTCCATCTCGACGATGCCGGTGAACGTCTTGTGCTTGCAGTGCTCGCTCCAGGTCTGCGCGATCGTCTCCAGCTCGCAGGCGGAGGGCTCGCGCCGCTGCGCGCGGTAGTGCGCCTGGATCGCGCGCATCTCGACCAGGTTGAGCGAGAGGCCGCCGGCGCGGCTGAGCTCGAGCAGGCGCGCGTCGTCGGCCGCGCACAGCGGCACCTCGACGCGGCCGTGGCGCGCCTCGGCGCCCGGCGAGGAGAAGTGCAGGCTCTCGTCCTCGACCAGCACGCGATCGATCGTCTCGTTGCCGAGCACGCGCGCGCCGATCGACGCGAGCAGCTCGCGGTCGGCCGAGCCGCGCAGTTCGAAGATCCGGAACGTCGCCACGTGCAGCCGCTCGGCCTCCGCGCGCGGGACGATGCCCGTGCGCACCAGCGTGCGCTGCACCGTCAGCGCGACGGGATCCATCACGCCCGGTTTGCGCATCACCAGCACGCGCGCCGAACCCGCCGGCGCGCGCGCGGGCCGCTCGCGCGGCGCGTAGAGGTGCGCTTCGTCGAGCAGCGCGTCGGCGAGGAACTCCCGCACGACGCGCTCGAGCACCTCGCGCGAGAGCGTCGGCGGCAGCAGGAACCCGCGCCCGGTGCGCACCGAGTCGATCGAGCTCGCGCCCAGCTCGCGGATGGCGGCCAGCACGCTCTCGCCCTCCGGGTCGTCCATCGTCGGCGCGCGGAAGACCTCCACGCGCCAGGCGTCGGGCAGGGATTCGTGTTCGCGGGTGGGGGGAACGAGGGGAGCCACGGTCGTCGAGGCCATGGTGCGATCCGGCGGCGCCGCTGGCGCCGAAGGCGGGGATGGGGGCGGAGCACGGCATGCTAGCGCGGGCCCGCGCGCGCTCCCACTCCCGCGCGCTGTTCCCCGCGGCCACTCTTGGCTAGGCTTTGGCCCCGTGAGCGAATCGACACGCACGCGCGCCGACAGCACCCCCCCGGGGATGGCCTTCGAACGACCGATCCGCGAGCTCGAGGCCCAGCTGGCCGAGCTCGAGGAGCTCTCGAAGCGCACCAACCTCGACATCTCCAGCGAGGTCGACTCGCTGCGCAAGCGCCTCTCCAAGGAGATCGCCAGCGCCTACGCCGACCTCACCCCCTGGGAGCGCGTCAACGTCGCGCGCCACCAGGACCGGCCGACGACGACCGACTACATCGAGAAGGCGCTCGACGAGCACTTCGAGCTGCACGGCGACAAGGTCTTCGGCGAGGACCGCGCGATCGTCACCACGCTCGGCCGCATCGGCGAGCAGCGCTTCCTGCTGGTCGGCCACCGCAAGGGCCGCACGACCAAGGAGCGCATGGCCTACAACTTCGGGTGCGCGCACCCCGAGGGCTACCGCAAGGCGCTGCGCAAGATGAAGCTGGCCGAGAAGCTCGGCCTGCCGATCGTGAGCCTGATCAACACCCCCGGCGCCTACCCCGGCATCGGCGCCGAGGAGCGCGGCCAGGCGACCGCGATCGCCGAGAACATCCTGGGCATGTTCTCGATCCGCACCCCGATCCTGGTGATCGTGATCGGCGAGGGCGGCTCGGGCGGGGCGCTCGGCATCGGCGTGGGCGACCGCGTGCTGATGCTGGAGTACTCCTACTACTCGGTGATCAGCCCCGAGGGCTGTGCCGCGATCCTCTGGAAGGACGCGGAGCGCACGCCGGATGCGGCGGCTGCCCTGCGCCTGACCGCCCCCGACCTGCTGGCGCTCAAGCTGATCGACGGCGTGGTCCCCGAGCCCCAGGGCGGGGCACACCGCAATCCGGCCGCCGCCCTGGCCGAGATGCGCAAGGCGATCGTGACCGAGCTGACCGCGTTGCAGAAGGTCCCACTGGATGAGCTGCTCCGCCGCCGCCGGCTGAAGTACCGCCGCGCGGGGGAGATCGAGGGCCGCTTCCCCGTCCTCGACTGAGCCGGGGAGATCGGAACTCCTTTCCGGAGGCGGATTCCCGGCCCAGGAGCTGCCAACAGCGGACAGGTGGGCTGCGTAGGCGCGGGGCCGATCGGCCCTGGTTCCGACGATCTACGAGCCGTGCAATCCGCCCCCCTCCACTCCCCTGACCCGCGCCGCGCGCGCTACGCTGGTATCCGCGTGAACGAGCCGGGAGATCGCGAGCCTTCGCCGTTGCCGCCCGCCGAGCCGGGCGTCGCGCCCGTCGACGATCTGGAGGCAGCCGAGGAGGCCGACCCGCAGGCGAGCCTCTCGCGCGCCGAGGATCACCAGCTCCTGCGCCAGGCGCAGGCTGGCGACGAGCGCGCCTTCGAGGCGCTGGTCCGCAAGCACCAGGCCCGCGCCTGGCGGGTCGCGCGCAACCTCGTCGGCAACGACGAGGACGCCCAGGACCTCGCGCAGGAAGCGTTCGTGCGCGTCTTCCGCAACCTCTCGGCTTTCGACTTCCAGCACGGGTTCACGACCTGGCTCTACCGGATCGTGACCAACCTGGCGATCGACCATCTGCGCCGGCGCCGGCCGGTGTGGAGCACGACCAGCGCCAGCGAGGACGAGGGGGGCGACTTCGAGCTCGCCGACACGCGCGTCGAGGCACCCTCGGAAGGACTCGAGCGCGACGAGCTCGCCAGCGAGGTCAAGGCCTGCATGGATGCGCTCGCCCCGCACTTCCAGTCCGTGCTCGTGCTGCGCGAGATCGAGGGGCTGCCGTGCAACGAGATCGCCGAGATCGTCGGCGCGACGCACGTCACCGTGCGCTGGCGTCTGCACCGCGGCCGCAAGCTCTTCCAGGAAGAGTGGGAGCGCCGCGCCCGCCTGCGCGAGAAGACCGGACGCGCATCCGATCAACAGCGTACCAACGGCGAGAGCGAACAGGACGTAGTCGGGCCGGAGGAAGAACCGAGCTGACCATGACGGGAACCAGGGACTGCCGCAGCATCGAGAACGAACTCGCGCTCTTCGTGGGCGGCGAGCTCGCAGCGCGCGATCGCGCCCGGCTGGAGGAACACCTTGCCGCGTGCGCCGCCTGTGCCGGGCTGGTCGAACGCCTGCGCCGTGCGCGAGCCGCGCTGCGTTCCGGACTGGCGGCTTCGAACGAGCGCGTGCCCGACCTGTGGCCCGCGGTGCGCGCGCGCCTGGACCTGCAGCCGGTGAGCGCCGCTCCCGTGCAGCTCGCGCAGCCGGCGGGACGTTCCAGCGTGCGCCGCCTGCCGCGCTGGATCCCGATCTCGGCGGCCGCGGCCGCGGTGTTCGCCTTCGGACTGTGGATGGGGCAGCGCAGCAGCGCTCCCGTTCCCCCGTCCGATCGCGGCGAGCTGGTCGACGGTTCGGTCTCCGCACGGCCCGCGCCGATCCACGTGCAACCGGCTGGCTTGCGCCGCCTGGCGCCCGAGGAGACGCCGCTGTCCAGCACGCCCGGAGCCCGTGGTGTAGGGGACTTCGTCGAGGGCGAGCTGGGCCTGCCGTCCGCCGGCGCTGAAGCTGCCAGCCTGCACAGCCGCCCGCTGGGATTCCACTGAGCCGCAGGGGCTCACCCGCGCCGGGCACGCCCACGCGCACCGCGAACACGGCCGGACGCGCTCCGGCCCGAAGGCCCCCCGAGGCCCTCGGCGGTCGCCTGCAAGACCGCCTCCGCCGCATCGATCGCCATGAACACCAACCGCATCCTCCTCTCCCTGACCCCGCTCCTGGCCCTGAGCATGCCCGCCTCGGCGCAGCAGGGCTCGGACGCCGCCAAGCCCCAGGCGCCGCGCAAGCTCGAGCGCCTGGCTGCCGGCGACACGACCCAGACCCAGGCGCCCCTGCGGCTGTCACCGGTGCCGCAGGCAGCCTTCGACGAGGCCGCGTGGCGCAAGCGGCTCTCCGACGCGGATCTCGACGCGCGAGAGAAGAGCTACGGCGAACTGCTCGAGCTCGCGCGCGACAGCCGCGAGGCGCGCGACGCGCTCGAGGGCTGGACGCGCGCGAAGGACGCGTCCGAGCTCTCGTGGACGGCGCGCCTGGCGTTGCGCGAGCTCGATCGGACGCCGCGACCCGCGGCGCGCTGGCGCGGGGGCATGGCCCCGTTCGGGCCGCGCAACGGCGCGAACTCGAACCTCGACGACCTGCGCTCGCGCTTCGATGAGCTCGAGCGTCACTTCGGCGGCATGGACTCGATGTTCGAGGACCTGCGCGCGCAGATGGACGACATGCTGCAGAACGGCGCGTTGGCACCGCGCAGCGGGCTCGCCGTGCCCAGGCCGATGCCGCCCCAGTCCGGCGGCTCCTCGCGCGCCCAGAGCTTCCAGCTGCAGGTCGGGCCCGACGGCGTGACGCTGGAGTCGACCGAGAACGTCGACGGTCAGGAGCAGAAGAAGACCTACAAGGCCAAGGACATGGAGGAGCTCCTGCAGAACTACCCGGAGCTGCGCGAGCGCTTCGGCGACAACCTGCGCTTCGACCTGCGCGGCGCGCCGGGTCGGAACTGGCTCTTCCTCGACGACGGCCTGCCCGACGACAGCTGGATTCGCAGCACGCGGCCCAACGTCGATCCTCCGACCGACGTGCTCGGGATCTACAGCCAGAAGCTCACGCCCGAGGAGGCCAAGAACCTGGGGCTCGAACCCGAGCAGGGGCTGCGCGTCGAGCGCATCGAGCCGGGCACGATCGCGCAGATCCTCGGCATCCAGCGCGGCGACACGATCATCGAGCTCAACGGCAAGCCGGTCTACAGCGCCGACGACGTGCGCCGCATCCTCAAGGAGCGCAAGGCCGACGCCGAGGTCGTCGTCACGGTCGCCGGCGAGGACGCCAAGCAGGGGCGCCGCACGCTGCGCTGGTCGCCGAGCAGCTCGACGGCCCGCCCGGCTCCGGCCGAGGCCAAGCCCAGCGCGGGCGGCGCCCTGCGCCGGGAAGGCTCCGAGCGCGCCGCGCTCGCGTCAGCGGGCGGCGCTGGCCTCGCGCACCTTGCGCTCACACTCGCTCATCAGCGAGTAGGCGCGCTTGATGTCGGGGTCGTCCGACTTGCGGCCGGCGGACAGACGCAGGAAGCTGTCGAGGTCTGCGTGCGCCTCGCGGTAGCGCCCGAGCGACATCTGTCCCTCGGCGCGGCGGCTGTAGGCCTCGGCGAGGTCGGGCTTGAGCTCGATCACGCCGTTGAGGTGGTCGATCGCGCGCTGTTCGCGGCCGAGCTTGTGCGCCAGCGTCGCGGCGTGCAGGCGCGCGGCGATCTCGAGGTCCGACTGGGCGCGCGCGAGCTTGCGGAACCGTGCTTCCTCCTCGCTGGAGATCTCCGGGCGCACCAGGCTCGTCTCCCAGAAGCGGCGGTCCTCGCGCAGGATCCCGATCAGCTTCTCGGCGTTCGAGAGGCTGGCCTCCTCGTCGCCCAGCAGCGCCGCCGTGCGGACCAGGCCGTTGAGCCCGTCGATGTTGTCGGGCTTGCGCTGCAGCGAGCGCTCGAACGAAGTCCGCGCCTCCTGCAGGTAGGTCTTCGCGCGCGACTCGAACTCGCGCGCGCGCTGCTCGGGGTCGGCGGCCTGGGTCAGGTGCTTGCCCGAGCGGATGTCCGTCGCCGACTGGCGGTGCAGGATCGCCAGCCGCTCGAGCGTCGCGCCCAGCCCGACGCTGGTCTGGTAGTCGCCATCGGGATCGAGCGCCTTGAAGACGCCTTCAGCGCGCATCAGGTCGACGGACTGGCCGCGCTTGAGCAGCGTCATGCCCAGGATCAGCTTGAGCTTCTTGTTCTGCGGATCGAGCGCGAGCCCCTTCTCGGTCTGGCCCTCGGCGCGGTCGAGCTCGCCCATGTTGAGGTACTGCTGCGCGCTCTCGGTGTGCACCTCGATCAGCTTCTGCTTCTCCTCGGAGGAGAGGCTGCGTTCGCCGCTGGAGGAGCAGCCTACGAGGAACAGGGAGATCAGGAAGGAGAACAGCAGGATCGGGCTTTGGCGCATGGGAGGATTGGCGGGAAGGCCTTGGAGGATAGCGCGCGGGTCAGTTCCCGGCGTCTTCTTCCCCGGGCGCGGTGCCCCGCCGGGTGCCTAGTAACCGCTCCAGGCGTGCCGGTTGCAGCCGCAGCTCCCAGGTCTTGCCGCCGGAGAGCTGCACGAGGCCGGGTTTCGCACCGCGCGGCTTGTGCACCTCCTTGCAGCGCGCCACGTGCACCCGCGCACGCGTCGCCCCGCGCAGCGGCGAGAAGTGCACGGTCAGGTGCGCGGCGTCGAGCAGGTCCTCCGGATCCGGCTCGGCCCGGCCCTCCAGGCGCAGGACCACGTGGCTGCCGGGCGTGTCCGCCGTGTGCATCCAGATGTCGTTGCCGCGGGACTGCCGCAGGCTGAGCTCGTCGTTGTCCTTGGCCGAGCGCCCGACCCGGATCTCGGCGCCGCTGGAGGCCGTGAAGGCGCGGTAGCACAGCCGCGCGACCGGCTCGGCCGGCCTGCGGCGCGGGTCGGCTTCCTGGCGCGCGTCGAGCAGCCCGCGTTCGACCGCGGCGGCGTCGAGCGACTCGGGATCGGCGCTCGCGCGCGCCTCGGCCTCGAGTGCGGCGAGCGCCGCGACCTTCTCCGCGGCGAGCGCGATCTCGCCCTCGACCGCCGCGCGCGTGCGCTCGAGCTTGCGCGCGCGCTCGAAGACGCGCTCGAGGTTCTCGTGGGGCGAGAGGCGCGGGTCGAGCGTGATGCGCCTGCGCGCTGCGCCCTCGGCGAAGAAATCGTCGACCTCGATCTCCTGCATGCCGCGCGCGAGGCGCGCGAGGTTGGCCTTGAGCAGCTCGCCCTCGCTGCGCACGCGCTCGGCCTCGTCGCTGGCGGTGCGCCGGCGTTCCAGTCCCGTCAGCAGCGCGCGCGCGCGCTCGAGCTTGCGAGCGACGCGCTCCAGGAGCGTGCGCCGCGCGCTCTCCAGGCGCGCGCCATCGGCCTGCGCGCCCAGCGCGCACTCGACGATCCACGACAGCGGCGCGAGGCCGCCGCAGCTGGGCGGCTCGCGCGTGGGAGCGGGGAGGCTCTCGCGCAGAGTCCCCGTCGCCGCACGCGGCCCGGCGCCCGGCGGGGGCGCCCAGGGCTTGCCGAGCACCAGGCGCGGTGCCTGCTTGCCGCCCGCGGCCGGCACGAGCAGCTCCAGCACGCGGTCGTCGCGCCCGAGCAGCGCGAGGTTCGAGTGCCGGCCGACCAGCTCCGCCACGAGCGCGCGGCGCTCGCTCGTGGCGCCGCCGCGGAACTCCAGGAGCAGGATGCGGTCGCCGCGCACCTGCGCCAGCTCCGCCAGCTCGCAGCCGGCGAGCTCGGTCGTGACGCGGCGGAAGAAGGGTCCGAGCGGGCCCTTGTGCAGCTCGATGCGCTCGTGCTGCAGGTGCACGCGCGGCGCTTCGGGATCGGCCGAGAGCCGCAGGCGCAGGATGCGGCCGCCGCCGGCCGGCTCGAGCACGAAGAGCAGGTCGGCGGGCGGCAGTGCGTGCACCTCGCGCACGAGCGCGCGCTCGACGAGCGGCGCGAGTTCGTGGACGAGCTCCGCGAGGTGCGCGGCGTGGAGGTTCAGGCGAGCTCTTCCTCGACGCTGTAGACCCACTCCAGCGTGGCGGGCTTCCAGTCGACGAGTTCGCCCGCGCCGCCGAAGAACAAGGCCAGCTCGGTCTTGGCCGCGTCGGGGCCGTCGGATCCGTGCACGAGGTTGTTCGAGAAGGACATGCCCAGGTCGCCGCGGATCGTGCCCGGCTCGGCCTGGCGCGAGTTGGTCTTGCCCATCAGCTTGCGCACGACCTCGATCGCTTCCTTGCCCTCGATCGCGATCGCGACCACGGGGCCGGAGGTCATGAACTTGACCAGCTTGGGATAGAAGGGGCGCTCCTTGTGCACGGAGTAGTGCTGCTCGATCAGCTTGAGATCGAAGCGGCGCATCTTCAGTCCGACGATGCGCAGGCCCTTCTGTTCGAAGCGCGAGACGATCGCGCCGATCAGGCCGCGCTGGACGGCATCGGGCTTCAACAGGACGAGCGTACGTTCGAGCATCGGTTCCTCGGTGGGAGGCTTGGGTCTGGGGTGTGCGAGCGCGCGGAAAAAGGGCCGAGGAGCTTAGCGGTCCGGGCGCCCGCCGGCCATAGCGCAGGCGGGCCTCGTTTTGCGCTGCACGGCGTTGACTTGAGGCGCGCCATTCCTACACTCTTCGCCCTCAAAGCCCGGTTGCGTCTTCCCCGCGGAAACGGGACCGGGAACGTTCTCGTCCAAACTGCTGCCAGGATCCGCCCGCCGCGGATCGAGGCACCCGATTCTCCCCAGCGGAGATGGCACCCCTCACTCCCGACTTTGCGCGCTACGCCGGACTGGGTCTCCAGTTCGCGTTCACGCTGGTCGCCTTCGGAGCGCTGGGCTGGTGGCTCGACTCGCGCCTGGGCAGCGACCCCTGGCTGATGGTGGCGGGCATCTTCGTGGGTGCCGCAGCTGCCTTCCTCGCCCTCCTGCGTGCCGTTCCGGCGCCGCGTTCGCGCGCCGGCAGCGGGCGCGAGCCGCGCGAGCCCCCCCAGCCCCCGTCCGCGACGCCCCCCCGATGAACCGCCTCACCTGGATCACCCTCGCGCTCACCGCGCTCGTCGCGGTCGCGTCCTGGTCCGTCGGCGGGAGCGCGGGCACGGGCGCGTTCGCGGGCTGGACCTGCGGAACGCTCTTCACCGGGCTCTCGCTGGCGTGGCAGCGCCACCAGCTCGTGCACCACCCCGAGCGCGTCTTCACGGCGCTGGTGCAGGGCTTCCTGTTCAAGCTGGTCGTGCTGGTCGTCGGCGCGCTCGCGCTGCGCTGGATCGCCGCGCTGGCCGAGGTCGCCGACTGGCGCGGCTTCCTGGTCGGCTACGCGCTGGCGGTCGCGCTGCTGGGCGCGAGCGGCACGGCCGAGATCCTGCGCATGGTCCGCGTCGGTCCCAAGGAGCAACGCGCGTCGTGACACTCACCCAGGTCCTCTCCAAGCTCTTCGCCACCCCGCGCTTCTGGCTGGTGGTGCTGGTGATCGGCGCTGCCTGCTGGACGGGCGCGCACTTCGCGCCGCACCACGAGGCGCCGAGCGTCTTCGAGCAGCTCTACATGCACCTGATGCCGGCGAAGCTCGTGCTGGATCCGCACGACCACGCCAGCCCGTACCTGCTCTCGTTCATGCTGCCGATCCCGGCGCTGTTCGACATGGACGACGCGGTCGCGGGCACGCAGCTGGTGCTGACCAACCTGCAGATCTTCCAGCTCGCCGCGGTGCTCTTGATCTTCGTCTGCTTCTCGGGCGTGCCGGCCTACCTGCGCACGGGACAGGGCGACTGGATCAGCAAGGTCTGCGCGGGCTTCGCGCTGTGGGTGCGCGACGAGATGATCTACCCGGCGCTGGGCAAGGACGTGGGCAAGAAGCTCGCGCCGTACTTCCTGGGCCTGTTCTTCTTCATCCTGTTCATGAACCTGATGGGCCTGGTGCCCTTCAGCGCCACGGCCACGGCGAGCATCTTCGTCACCGGCGCGCTCGCGCTGCTGACGCTGGTCTCGATGATCGGCGGCGGGATGGTCGCGCAGGGGCCTGCCGCGTACTGGAAGCACCTGGTCCCGCACGTCCCGGTCGCGATCTGGCCGATCATGCTCGTGGTCGAGCTGGCGGGCCTGGTCATCAAGCCCTTCGCGCTGATGATCCGCCTCTTCGCCAACATGACCGGCGGGCACATGGTCGTGCTCTCGTTCATGGGCCTGATCTTCTTCTTCGGCGCGTCGAACGCGGCCGTCGGCTGGGCCTCCTCGCCGCTCGCGCTGGGCTTCGCGGTGTTCATCATGATCATCGAGAGCTTCGTCGCGCTGCTGCAGGCCTACATCTTCACGCAGCTCACGCTCCTCTTCGTGGGCGCCTCGATCCACCCCGAGCACTGAGCCTCGCTCGAGCTCGCGGGATTCCTCACCACAACCGACACCTCACCTCAACCGAAAGACTCACGATGAACGTCCCCGAACCCGCTCAGGTCATGGACATCGCCAAGATGGGCGCCGGCATCGGCGCGGGCCTGGTCGCCATCGGCGCCGGCATGGGCATCGGCCGCATCGGCGGCTCTGCTGCCGAGGGCATCGCCCGCCAGCCCGAGGCCTCGGCCGAGATCCGCGGCGCCACGATCATCCTCGCGGCACTGATCGAAGGCGTGGCGCTCTTCGGCCTGGTCATCACGCTGCTGATCGTCCTCAAGTGAACCTGTCCGCGCGCCGCGCGGCTTCCAGCTCCTCGTCGCCGGAGATCCACCGATGAACGTGCTCCCCTGCCTGGCACTGCTCTCCGAAGAGGGCGGCGGTTTCAACCCGCTCGACCCCAAGAGCATCGGCATCGCCTTCTGGACCCTGCTGATCTTCCTCGTCTCGCTGCCTTTCATCTGGAAGGTCGTGATGGGGCCGGTCGCGCGGGCCCTCGAGGCGCGTGACGAGGCTGCCTCGAAGGCCATCCACGCGGCCGAGGAGGCGCGCTCGGGCGCCGAGAAGGCGCGCGGCGAGGTCGAGGCGCAGCTGGCTGCCGCACGCACGCAGGCGGCCTCGATCCTCGACGAGGCGCGCGCGCGCGCCGAGGTGCGCGAACGCGAGATCCTCGAGTCCGCGCGCAAGGAATCGACGGCCCTGCTCGAGCGCGCGCGCACCGAGATCCGCGCCGAGCAGGACAAGGCCCTCTCCGCGATCCGCAAGCAGGTCGTCGACCTCTCGCTCCAGGCCGCCGGACAGGTGCTGCGTCGCAAGGTCGACGCGGCCGACGACCGGCGCCTGGCCGAGGAACTCGTGGCCAACGTGGAGAGCTCGCGCGGGAGCCGGCTGGGATGATCGACCCCGTCACCTTGCGCTGGGCCGAGGCGCTCTGGAACCAGGCCGGCCGCGCCGGCCGGCTGAAGGCCGTGCAGGCCGACGTCGCGCGTCTGGGCGCCGCCCTGACGCCGGCCGTCTTCGATCCGCAGCGCGAGCGGGGCCAGCGGCGCACGCTGGCACTGGCCGCGCTGGGCAGTGCCGACGAGCTCACCTCGAACTTCGTCGCGCTGGCCTTCGACAAGCACCGCGAGGACGTGTTGCGCGCTCTCGCGGCCGCCTTCCACCGCCTCGATCTCGACGCGCGCAACACCGTCGAGGGCGTGGTCGAGAGCGCCCGCCCGCTGGGCGCCGACGTGCTGTCCGCGATGGCGGCCCAGCTCGGGCCGGCGCTCGGGAAGACCGTCGTGCTCCAGAACCGCATCGTCCCCGAGCTCGTGGGCGGGACGCGCGTGATCGTCGCCAACCGCATGCTCGACTGCTCGGTCGCCGGCCGCCTCGAGGGCCTGCGCCGCGCGATGCTCGAGGCGCCGCTGGGCGCCGCGCGCTAGACCACCACCGCTCCCCGATCCCGAACCCAGATAGCGAGAACAACGAGATGGACCTCCGACCCGCAGAAGTGACCTCGATCCTCGAGAAGGAGATCGCCGGCTACAAGGGCGAGAAGAGCATGCAGAGCGTGGGCACGGTGCTCTCCGTCGGCGACGGCGTGGCGCGCGTCTACGGCCTCGACGACTGCATGATGAACGAGCTGCTCGAGTTCGGCAGCGGCGTGCGCGGCGTGGCGCTCAACCTCGAGGAGGACAACGTCGGTTGCGTGCTCCTCGGCGACGCCACCAAGGTCAAGGAGGGCGACACCGTGCGCTCCACCGGCCGCGTCATCTCGGTGCCGACCGGCGAGAAGCTGCTCGGCCGCGTGGTCAACGCGCTGGGCGACCCGGTCGACGGCAAGGGCCCGCTCGGCACGAGCGAGAGCGACCTGCGCCCGATCGAGCAGCCCGCGCCCTCGGTCGTCGAGCGCGAGCCGGTCAAGGAGCCGCTGCAGACCGGCATCAAGGCCATCGACGCGATGATCCCGATCGGCCGCGGCCAGCGCGAGCTGATCATCGGCGACCGCCAGACGGGCAAGAGCGCCCTCTGCATCGACACGATGATCAACCAGAAGACCACCGGCGGCGGGGACCCCAAGAACCCCGAGCAGGTGATCTGCATCTACGTCGCGATGGGGCAGAAGCAGTCGACGATCGTCGACGTGCAGCGCCGCCTCGAGCTCTCGGGCGCGATGCCGTACACGATCATCGTCGCGGCCTCCGCCAACGACGAGGCCTCGATGCAGTACCTCGCCGCCTACGCCGGCGTGACGATGGGCGAGCGCTTCCGCGACGAGGGCCGCCACGTCGTGATCTTCTACGACGACCTCTACAAGCAGGCGCTGGCCTACCGCCAGGTGATGCTGCTCCTGCGCCGCCCGCCGGGCCGCGAGGCCTTCCCCGGCGACGTGTTCAACCTGCACAGCCGCCTGCTCGAGCGCGCGGCGAAGATCAACCGCGACGCGCCCAAGATCAACCCGCGCTTCAAGAAGGGCGGCGGCTCGATCACCGCGCTGCCGATCGTCGAGACGCAGGAAGGCGACGTCGCCGCCTACATCCCGACCAACGTGATCTCGATCACCGACGGCCAGATCTTCCTCGAGAACGCGCTCTTCAACGCCGGCGTCAAGCCCGCGGTGAACGCCGGCATCTCGGTCAGCCGCGTGGGCGGCTCGGCCCAGATCGGCGCGATGAAGAAGATCGCCGGCGGCCTGCGCCTCTCGCTCGCGTCCTACCGCGCGCTGGCGGCCTTCGCGCAGTTCGGCTCGGACCTCGACAAGGCGACGCAGCAGGAACTGACGCGCGGCGAGAAGCTGGTCGAGATCCTCAAGCAGGGCCAGTACGTGCCGCAGCCGGTCGAGCAGCAGATCTCGATCATCTACGCCGGCACGAGCGGCGGCCTCGACGACGTGCCGACCAAGCGCGTGCAGGAGTTCGAGAAGAACTACCACCAGTACATGGCCGAGAAGCACCAGGCCTCGCTGGACGAGATCCGCACGACCAAGGCCGTCAGCGACGCCGCGCGCGCCGCGATGGACTCGGCGATCAAGGCGGTCAAGGCCCAGATGCAGGTCGGCGCGAAGAGCTGAGACCATGGCCTCGATCCGCGACCTGCGCAACCGCATCAAGTCCGTCGGCAGCATCCGGCAGATCACGCGCGCCATGGAGATGGTCGCGACGACGAAGCTGCGTCGCTTCCAGGAGAAGGCGGTCTCGTCGCGTCCCTACGCGCAGGAGATCACCGGCCTGGTCGGGCGCCTGGCCGCGATGCTGGGTGACGACGTCGGCGACCGTCCGCTCTTCCGCCCGGGCGAGGGCTCGCGCGTGGCGATCCTGCTCGTCAGCTCCGACCGCGGCCTGTGCGGCGCGTACAACTCGAACCTCTTCCGCAAGCTCGAGCAGTGGCTGCAGGCCAATCGCGGGCTGAGCGTCGACTACTACGTCTACGGCCGCAAGGGCTACCAGTACCTGCAGCGCCGCGGCCGCGAGGTCGAGCGCTTCCTGGTCGAGCCGCCGCTGGAGAAGATCGACTACCGCGGCGCGGCGCGCACCTCGCGCCTGCTCGCCGACGCCTTCCTCTCGGGCAAGTACTCGCGCGTGCTGGTCTTCTACACCGCCTTCGAGTCGGTGGTGAAGTACGTGCCCACCGAGGTGCAGTTCCTGCCCGTCGAGAGCACGCTCGGCGCCGGCGCCGCCGCGCCCAAGGGCGGCACCGACCTGATCCTCGAGCCCGACGCGGCGACGATCTTCGATCGGCTCGTGCCGCGCTACCTCGAGACGCGCATCTACAACGCGCTGCTCGAGTCGCTCACCAGCGAATACGCCAGCCGCCGCGTCTCGATGAAGAACGCCACCGACGCGGCCAAGACGATGGGGAACGTCCTCAAGAAGGTCTACAACCGCAAGCGCCAGGAGAACATCACCAAGGAGCTGCTCGACATCGTCGGCGGCGCCGAAGCCGTGAAGTAGCGAGCCAAGCCATGACGACCACCCTCTCCAAGACCACCGGTACCATCGCGCAGATCTTCGGGCCCGTCGTCGACGTGCGCTTCCCCTCCGGAGCGCTGCCGCCGATCTACAGCGCGCTGCACGTCGCCGACGCGAAGCTCGGCATCGACCTGACGCTCGAGATCGCGCAGCACCTGGGCAACGACGTGGCGCGCTGCGTCGCGATGAGCTCGACCGACGGCTGCCGGCGCGGCATGACCGTGGTCAACACCGGCGCGCCGATCGCGGTTCCCGTGGGCGAGCGCACCAAGGGCCGCCTCTTCAACCTGCTCGGCAAGCCGCTCGACACGCTGACCAAGGGCGACCTCAAGGACGGCGAGAGCTGGCCGATCCACCGCCCGGCGCCGGCCTTCGACCAGCAGGAGGCGATCTCCGAGGTCTTCGAGACCGGCCTCAAGGTCGTCGACCTGCTCTGCCCCTTCGCCAAGGGCGGCAAGATCGGCCTGTTCGGCGGCGCCGGCGTCGGCAAGACCGTGCTGATCCAGGAGCTGATCCGCATCACGGCCGTCGAGAAGGGCGGCTTCTCGGTCTTCTGCGGCGTCGGCGAGCGCACGCGCGAGGGCAACGACCTCTGGCTCGAGATGAGCGAGGCGCAGTACAAGACGCCGGATGGCAAGACGCAGAGCGTGATCGACAACGCCGTGCTCGTCTTCGGCCAGATGAACGAGCCGCCCGGCGCGCGCCTGCGCGTGGCGCTCTCGGGCCTGACGATGGCCGAGTACTTCCGCGACGTGAAGGGCCAGGACGTGCTGCTCTTCGTCGACAACATCTTCCGCTTCGTGCAGGCCGGCTCGGAAGTGTCCGCGCTGCTGGGCCGCATGCCCAGCGCCGTGGGCTACCAGCCGACGATGGCGAGCGAGATGGGCGCGCTGCAGGAGCGCATCACCTCGACCAAGAAGGGCTCGGTGACCTCGATGCAGGCCGTGTACGTGCCGGCCGACGACATCACCGACCCCGCGCCGGTCGCGACCTTCGCGCACCTGGACTCGACGATCATCCTCGACCGCGCGATCGCCGAGCTGGGCATCTACCCGGCCGTCGACCCGCTCAAGTCCACCTCGCGCATGCTCGACCCGCAGGTCGTCGGCGAGGAGCACTACAACACCGCGCGCGAGGCGCAGCGCATCCTGCAGCGCTACGCCGACCTCAAGGACATCATCGCGATCCTGGGCATCGAGGAGCTCCCCGAGGAGGACAAGCGCATCGTGGCGCGCGCGCGCCGCATCCAGCGCTTCCTCTCGCAGCCCTTCTTCGTGGCCGAGCAGTTCACCGGCACGCCGGGCGTGTTCGTCCCGCGCGCCGAGACCGTGCGCGGCTTCAAGGAGATCATCGAGGGCAAGCACGACGACCTGCCCGAGGGCGCCTTCATGTACCAGGGCGGCATCGACGCGGTGGTCGAGCGCGCCAAGAAGATGAAGGGCTGAGCCATGGCCGGCGGACTGACCCTGCGCGTGATCACGCCCGAGCGCATCGCGCTCGACGAGGCCGTGTCCTCGCTGCGGATCCCGGCCGTCGACGGCTCGATCGGGATCCTGCCGCGCCACGCCCCGATGGTCGCGGCGCTGGACTCGGGCCTGCTGCACTACACCAGCGGCGGCACCGAGCACGTGCTCTTCGTCTCGGGCGGCTTCGCCGAGGTGCGCGGCGGCACGGTGCGCGTCGTCACCGAGGCGGGCGAGAAGCCCGAGGAGATCGACGAAGCGCGCGCCCGCGAGGCCGAGAAGCGCGCGCGCGAGCGCCTCGCCGGCATGCTCAAGCCGATGGAGGGCGAGCCGATCGACCTGACGCGCGCCGAGCTCAGCCTGCGCCGCGCGATCTGGCGCCTGCGCGCCAGCGAGTACCGCGGCGGCTGAACCGCGCCCGCTCGCACGGAACTTCGGCCGCTGTCCCCGCAACCGGGGGCAGCGGCTTGCTTTTGAGGCGGCGATTGCCGAGGGTGTCGCCCGTCCGTGCTCGCGACCCGAGCGGACGCAACGCAAGCCCATGACCAGCACCTCCAAGCACACCGAGTGGCGTCGCACGCACACCTGCGGCGAGCTGCGCAAGTCGGACGTCGGACGCACCGTGCGCCTCAACGGCTGGGTCCACGCCCGGCGCGACCACGGCGGCATCTACTTCGTCGACCTGCGCGACCGCTACGGCCTGACGCAGATCGTGCTCGGCCCCGAGCAGGCCGACGCGGCCAAGCTCGGCCCCGAGTTCACGATCTCCGTCACCGGCAAGGTCGTCGCGCGCGAGCCGCAGAACGTCAACCCCGAGCGCGCCACGGGCGAGATCGACGTGCAGGTCAGCCACCTGGAGATCCTCTCGCGCTCGAAGACGCCGCCCTTCCCGGTCGACGGCGACGAGGAGGTCGCGCTCGAGACGCGCTTCCAGTACCGCTACATCGACCTGCGCCGTCCGGGCATGACGCGCAACCTGATCCACCGCTCGCGCTTCATCAACGCGCTGCGGCGCGCCTTCGAGCGCCAGAACTTCGTCGAGATCGAGACGCCGATCCTGACGCGCGCGACGCCGGAGGGCGCGCGCGACTACCTCGTGCCCAGCCGCGTGCACCCGGGCAAGTTCTACGCGCTCCCGCAGTCGCCGCAGCTGTTCAAGCAGATCCTGATGGTCGCGGGCCTGGACCGCTACTTCCAGGTCGCGCGCTGCTTCCGCGACGAGGACCTGCGCGCCGATCGCCAGCCCGAGTTCACGCAGCTCGACATGGAGATGAGCTTCGTCGAGGAGGACGACGTCTTCGCGACCTGGGAGCGCGCTCTCGCCGAGACCTTCCGCGAGGCGATGGGCCTGGAGATCCAGACGCCCTTCCCGCGCATGCCCTGGAAGGAGTCGATGGAACGCTTCGGCATCGACAAGCCCGACTTGCGCTTCGGCCTGGAGCTGGTCGACCTCGCCGAGTGGGCGCGCGCGAGCGAGTTCACCGTCTTCCGCGGCGCGATCGAGCGCGGCGAGCGCGTGATGGGCCTGTGCGTGCCCGCGAAACACGAGCTCTCGCGCAAGGACATCGAATCGGGCCTGACCGACCTCGCCAAGTCCGGCGGCGCCAAGGGCCTGGCCTGGTGGCGCGCGGGCACCGACGGCGGCGCCGGTCCGCTCTCGAAGTTCTGCGCGGGCGAGCGCGGCGCAGCGCTGATGCAGCGGCTGGGCGCGCAGCCGGGCGACCTGTGCCTCTTCGTCGCCGACAAGCAGCACGTCACCTGGCGCGTCCTGGGCGAGCTGCGCAACCACCTGGGCAAGCGCTTCGGCCTGACCAAGACCGGCGCGTGGCGCTTCCTGTGGGTGACGAGCTTCCCGATGTTCGAGTACGACCACGAGGCCGGGCGCTGGTTCTCGGCGCACCACCCGTTCACCGCGCCGGTCGACTGGTCGCTGGGCGGCGAGAAGCCCGATCTGGGCAGCCTGGAGAGCCGTGCCTACGACCTCGTGCTCAACGGCTGGGAGCTGGGTTCGGGCTCGGTGCGCATCCACCGCTCCGACGTGCAGCAGAAGGTCTTCTCGATCCTCGGCATCGGGCCGGAGGAGCAGCAGAAGAAGTTCGGCTTCCTGCTCGAGGCGCTCTCCTTCGGCGCGCCGCCGCACGCCGGGTTCGCGGTCGGCCTCGACCGCCTGACGGCGATGAGCCTGGGCCTGGACAACATCCGCGACATGCTGGCGTTCCCCAAGACCACCTCGGCCGCGGACCTGATGTGCGCCGCGCCCTCCGAGGTCGCGCCCGAGCAGCTGACCGAGGTGCACATCCGCACCGCGGTTCCGCAGCCCCGACCGTGAGGGCGCGCGCCCTCCGCCTCGCTGCCGCAGGGCGCTTCTGGCGCCGGCGCGCCTTCGTGATTATGCTCGGGCCTGGATTTCACCCTCCCGCCTCCGACCAAGGAACTGAGTGACCACCGACTATCGCGTCAACCGGCAGATCCGCATCCCTGAAGTCCGCCTGATCGACCAGGACGGCAAACAGATCGGCGTCGTGCCGACCCAGGAAGCGATGCGGATGGCCGAGGCCGTCAAGCTCGATCTGGTCGAGGTGTCGCCGATGGCCAAGCCGCCGGTGTGCCGCATCCTCGACTTCGGCAAGTTCAAGTACGCGCAGCGCAAGAAGGAGCGCGGCCACCACAGCCGCGCCTCGCAGCTGAAGGAGCTGCGCGTGCGTCCGGCGATCGACAAGCACGACCTGGAGTACCGCCTCGAGGCCGGCCGCAAGTTCCTCGAGCAGGGACACAAGGTGCAGGTCGTGTGCATCTTCCGCGGCCGCCAGATGGCGCACCCCGAGCACGGCTACTCGGTGATGAAGCAGGTCGCCGACACGCTGGGCGACATCAGCAAGATCGAGAGCCCGGCCAAGCTGATGGGCAAGCGCATGACCATGCTCTTGTCGCACAAGTAGCGCCGCGGGAGACGTTCCGATGCAGCGCGTCGCGCCGGCGCTGGTCCTCGTGCTGGTCGCGCTGGGCATGCTGGCCTGGACCTGGGGCACGTGGGGCGACGTGCAGGTCGACTACGGCGGCGAGGTCTACACGGCCTGGCGCGCCTCGCAGGGTGCGAGCCTCTACCGCGACGTCGCGTACTTCACCGGGCCCCTCTCGCCCTGGATCAACGGCGCGCTCTTCTCGCTCTTCGGCGTCGGCATCTGGACGCTGTTCGCGGCGAACCTCGCGATCGTCGCGCTGACGACGGCGCTGGTCTGGGCGCTGGTGCGCCGCCTCGCCGACGCGTTCACGGCGACGCTCGCGGGCGCGCTGTTCCTCGTGCTCTTCGCGTTCGGACAGTTCGAGGGGCTCAACGACTCGAACTACCTCGCGCCGTACAGCCACGAGGTCGTGCACGCGACGCCGCTGGCGCTGGTAGCGCTGCTCGCGTTCGCGCGCTGGAAGGAGAGCGCGAAGCTCGGCTGGATCGCGCTCGCGGGAGCGTGCTTCGGCCTGGTGTGCCTGACCAAGGCCGAGTACACGCTGGCGCTCGGCGCGGCTGCGTTCGTGCTGCTGGTGCTCTCCCGCGCGAGTCTGCGAGCGTGGGGGAGCTTCGCGCTGGCCGCGCTCGTGCCGATCGCCCTCGCCTGGGCGCTGCTCGCGCGCACGCTCGGCGCGCGCGAGGCGTTGCTGGGAGTGCTCGGCGCCTGGCGCTACGTCTTCGACACGCGCATCACACAGCTGCACTTCTACCAGTGGGTGATGGGCACGGACCAGCCGGGCGCGAACCTGGCCTGGATGCTCGAGATCGCCGCGGCGGAGCTTCTGCTCCTCGGCGCGTGCTGGTTCACCGCGCGGCGCATGCCGCGCACGAACGCGGTCGCCGCCTGGGTCGCCGCCGTCGCGCTGGGGGTGCTGCTCCCCGTGCTCGTGCCGATCGAGCGCACGACCTGGCTCGAGCTGGCGCGGCCCTGGCCGCTCTTCGCCGGCGCGGCGGCGCTCTGGCTGCTCGCGCGCGCCTGGCGTGCGCGGGACGGGATCGGCTCGCGAGAGCTGCTCGGCGCGGGCTTCGCGCTCTTCGCGGCGCTGCTGCTCGCGAAGATGGTGCTCAACGCGCGCGTGCAGATGTACGGCTTCGCGCTGGCGCTGCCGGCGACGCTGCTCGTGTGCGTGCTCGCCTGCGAGACGATCCCGCGTGCCCTCGCCGCGCGCGGCGCGAGCTTCGTCCTGGCGCGCGCGCTGGGCGCGGGCGCGCTGCTCGCGTTCGTGCTCGGGCACCTGCGCGTGATGTAGCTTTACCAGGCGCGCGCGCTGCAGGTCGTCGGCACGGGCCGCGACGAACTGCGCTCCGACGCGCGCGGGCAGGTGCTCGGCGCCGTGCTGCGCGAGCTCCAGGCGAAGTTGAAACCGGGCGAGAGCTTCGTCGTGCTGCCCGAGGGCGTGATGTTGAACTACCTCGCGCGCGTCGCGGCGCCGGTGCGCTACGTCAACTACATGCCGCCGGAGCTGTTGATGTTCGCCGAGGAGCGCATGGTCGCGGACCTGCGCGCGGCCGCGCCGGCGGCGGTGGTGCTGGTGCACAAGCCGACGGCCGAGTACGGCTTCCCCTGGTTCGGCACGGACTACGGCCGCGCGTTTGCGCCGTGGCTGAACGAGAACTACGCGAAGGGCGCGCTCTTCGGCGACGAGCCGCTGCGACCGCAGTCGCGCTTTGGCGCGCGCATCCTCTGGCGCAAGGATCTGGGCGCGCGCTGAGGGCGCGAGGGGCGGATTTCCACCTGAACTCGCGGCAGTCTAAGTGCCTTGTGGCAAGTCGATTGCTCTCTCTCTCTCTCTCTCTCTCTCTTCTTCCTCTTGACTCTCGGTCCGTCTGGCTGCGGAATGCAGTCCATGGCTCGCCGCGCAATTCCCGCGCTTTCGATTTCCCTCTTTGCTGCGGGAGTCGTTCTGATGGCAAGTTGGTGGGTGCTGCGTCGAGAAGCACGCCCGACGGAAGCCACCCAACCCGTGACGCCGGCGACTCCATCCGCGACGCCTGAGTCAAGACTCGAAACAACCGCGGCCGAGCCTGAGCGTTCCGGGGTGTCTGGTTCACAGGCACAGGTGCCGCCGTCACCCTCTCCGGAGAGTCCACCGCTCAGCGAGAAAGCCAAGTACAGAGTTGGGGAGCTCGACAAGATTCGAGACAAGTTCATCGTGCTCATGGAGGGCAAGGACATCGACGCCCAGTTGTCGAAAGCCACGCTCCTGAACGGAATGAGCATCGCGGCCATTCTGGACGCTCGGGGCGAAGGTGTCACCCCGCCCCAGGGGGTGACCGAGTTCCTTCGAAAGACTGGACCTCGAGAGGAATTCATGTCGTGCGATGGCCGCTACTACTACTTCGCGACGGACGAGTTCCCTGAGTACGAGAGCCTCTACCTGTTTCAGAAGGACTACCAGGAGTGGTTGGTCAAGCGGGGAAAGGAGTTCGAGAAGGGACTTCAGCAGTCAGCCCCACCAGAACTACCCGGCTCGCTCGTAGAGTCGGTGCTCAAGCGCACGGAACAAGCGAAGATTGCAGTGGCTCGAATGCCATGAGCGATCAGCAAGCAAGGTGTCTCTTCCCGTTGAGTCCAGAAGCAAGGTTCATCAAATGATCGTCACTCGAATCTCACTCAGAATCTGCCTCGCGGCCGCAATCGTCTTCCAGGCGTCTAGTATTGCGGTTGCCGCGACGGACCATGACGCGGCCTGCACGTACCACTGTACGCCCCTCTTCGCGCACAGCATCACGGGTTCGGTTCCCGCAGGGGCTCACTACCTCGTGGGCGGTCACCCGACGACCGAGGATGGCCGGTCGAAACCGGAGACCCCTTGCACAAACTGCTCGGGTGAGGAGTGCACCTATGGGACCTTCACCTTCGAATTCGACGGAGGCACAGGACACGTCGTGTCCATCTGTCGTCCAGCCGGCTGCACGCTGACGGATCACCAGAACTCGAGGCCAGGGATTCTGCGCGCCGACTGCAACACGCCGGTCGGCACCGACTTCGTACAGTTCCAGGTCATCGACACGATCCCCGTGCCGCCGCAGGTCGTCTACACGGAGTACTTCGGCTTGGGCTGCGGTTGCTGACCAGGGGAGATGATCCAGGATCGCTCTGGCGTGAGGAATCACGGTTGGCATGGCCCGTGCGCTGGGCGTGCAATCCTCAGCGCTTCCTCGCCCCGATCGCCTGCACGCCGTCGGGCAGGTGCTCGCGGATCCACTGCGCGAGCAGCCGGTGGTCCTTGCCGCGCGGATGCGTGCCGCGCCAGACCAGCGCCATCCGTCGCGTCGGGGCCGGCGCGCGGAACGGCAGCGCGACCGTGCCCTTGCCGCCCTTCTCGCGCGGGCCGAGCGCGAGCGCCGGCACCAGCGTCGTACCCATCCCCGCCGCGACCATCGCACGCAGCGTCTCGATGCTCGTGGCGCGGAAGTCGCCGTCGGCATGCTCCTTCTGCGCGTGCGCGCGCGCGCAGACGGCCAGCGCCTGCTCGCGGAGGCAGTGGCCTTCCTCCAGCAGCAGCACCGGCTCCGCGTCGAGGTCGCTCTCGGCCACGCTGGCGCGCGCGGCGAGCGCGTGGTTCGCCGGCACGAGCCAGAAGAAGGGCTCGTCGAAGAGCGGCTCGGCCACCAGGCCCGCGGGCACCGGGAGCGCGAGCAGGCCGCAGTCGAGCTGGTGTTTCTCGAGCTCGGCCAGCACGTCGTCGGTCTTGAGCTCGCGGAAAACCAGCTTGAGCGCGGGGAAGCTCTTCGAGAGCGGGCGCGCCAGCCAGGGCAGGAGGTAGGGCGAGAGCGTCGGGATCACGCCCAGGCGCAAGCGGCCCGAGAGCGGCTCGTGGCCCTCGCGCGCGAGCTCGAGCAGGCGCTCGGTTCCGGCCAGCACCGCGCGCGCCTCCGCCACCAGCGCCGCACCGACCTCGGTCACGTTGACGCCGCGCGGGCTGCGCTCGAAGAGCGTCACGCCCAGCGTGCGCTCGAGCTTCATCACCTGCGTCGAGAGCGTCGGCTGCGTGACGTGGCAGCGCGCGGCGGCGCGCCCGAAGTGGCGCTCCTCGGCCAGCGCGACGGCGTAGGAGAGCTCGCTGAGCGTGATGGCGGTCAGGTCGATCTTCACGCCTTGCATCCTAGCGGGCCCGCTCGGCTGGGCCATAGAGCATGCCTATCGCGCCGATGCAGCCCCTCGACTGGGGTTCCCGCGCCGCAGCGGCGATGATTCGCCCGCCGAACGAAGCCCGACGAACCCATCCCTCCCGAGGAACCCGAACATGCTCAGCATTGGCGACCGTCTCCCGTCCTTCCGTCTCCACTCCGTCGTCTCGATCGACGCCGGCAAGGAGTTCGCCGAGATCACCGACCACAGCCACCAGGGCAAGTGGAAGCTGCTCTTCGCCTGGCCGATGGACTTCACCTTCGTCTGCCCGACCGAGATCGCCGAGTTCGGCAAGCGCGAGCGCGACTTCCGCGACCGCGACTGCCAGATCCTGGGCCTCTCGACCGACACGCAGTACGTGCATCTCGCCTGGCGCAAGCAGCACCCGGACCTGAAGACGCTGCCCTTCCCGATGCTGGCCGACACGCGACGCGAGCTCTCGAGCGCGCTGGGGATCCTGCACAAGGAGGAGGGCGTGCCGCTGCGCGCGACCTTCCTGGTCGACCCGCAGAACGTGATCCGCTGGGTCTGCGTCAACGACCTCAAGGTCGGCCGCAGCGTCGACGAGGCGCTGCGCGTGCTCGACGCGCTGCAGACCGACGAACTGTGCCCCTGCAACTGGAAGCCGGGCCAGAAGACCCTCTCGGTGGGCTGATGGACGCGCTGCGCGAACTCACCGACCGCTTCCCCGATGCGGCGCGCGACCTGCGCCTCAACCTGGGCTCGGTGCTCGCCGAGAGCTCGCTCGCGGAGGGCCAGCGCTGGCTGGTCGCGCTCAGCTGCGCGCTCGCCCGGCGCGAGCACACGCTGGCGCGCGCCCTCCTCGCCGCGGCCGGGCCCGCGGCGAGCGAGGCGATGCTCGACGACGCCAAGGCCGTCGCGGCGCTGATGGCGATGAACAACGTCTACTACCGCTTCCGCCACCTGGTCGGGAAGGAGACGTACTCGGCGCTCCCGGCGCGGCTGCGCATGACGCGGCTCGCGCAGCCGAAGACCTCGAAGGCCGACTTCGAGCTCGCCTCGCTGGCGGTCAGCGCGCTCAGCGGCTGCGAGATGTGCATCCGCGCGCACGAGCAGGTCGTGCTCGAACACGGCCTCTCCCAGGCACAGGTGCACGACGCCGTGCGCATCGCGGCGGTGATCGCCGGCGCCTCGACCGCGCTCGACCTCGCGGGCTTCGAGGCGGCCAACGTGTAGGGACCCTGCGCTTCTCTCTCTCGCGCGGGCCTCGACGGCGCCGCGGGGGCAACGGCCCCGCGGCGCCCTTTTCGTCGCGGGGCCGCGCGAGCTACTTCGCCGGCTTGGGCTCGGGCTTGGCGACGAGCTTCTGGAAGGCCGGCAGCGAACGCAGCGCGGCGAAGTCCTCGTCCTTGGCCGCGGCGGCGCGGAAGAACTCGTCGGCGCCGATCGCGCGCTCGAGCGCCGCGAGCGCCTCGTTCTCGTGCTTCAGCAGTGCCTGGGCGCAGGCGAGGTTGTAGGCGAGAGCCGCGCGCTCCTTGCGGCCGAGCTCCTCGAGCAGCGCGTAGCCGCGCTCGAGCACCGGCACGGCCTCCGCCAGCTGCTTCGCCTCGCCGAGCGCGAGGCTCAGCCCGTCGCAGGCGATCGCCCAGGCGTAGCGCTCCTTGGGCCCGGGCTTCTCGAGCTTCGCGATCAGCTCGAGCGCGTGCCGGTAGAGCGCGATCTGCACCTCGGGCGCCGCCTTGTCCGCGCGCGTCAGCTCGGCCTCGACCAGCTGCGCGATCCAGTCCTCGCCGCGCTTGGGCAGGACGTTCTCCTTCCAGCCGCGGCGGCCCGGCCCGCTCAGCGCGGCGAGCGTCATGTCGTAGGCGAACTCGTCGGGGTAGTACTCGGCCCAGCCGCGGCGCAGGAAGAGGAAGCGCATCGTCTTGACGATGCGCTCGAACTCTCCGCGCGTCAGCGCGTTCTTCGGATCGCCGACCGCGCGCGAGACGTGCAGGTCGAAGCACCAGCCCGCCGCGCAGACGTAGGCGTGGAAGTCGTCGAACTCGGGGCCGCCCGTCTTCTTGACGGTCGCGTCGACGCAGGCGGCGAGCTGGCACTCGAAGCTCTCGCCCGGCGGCGCGAGGCGCTTGCGCCAGCTGGTGGGGGAGATCAGCTCGGTGTTGGCCTCGGCGATCAGCGTCAGCGTCGTGCCCGCGGGCTGCAGCGTGCCGCAGAACACGAGCTTGTCGCCGAGCGTCTTGCGCAGCGGGTTCGACTCGTCGGCCTCCTTCCAGCCCGAGAGGTTGAGCGAGACCACCCACGAGGTGTGCGGCACGCGCGCCTGGATGTCGCTGAAGGGGACGGGGACCTGCGGCAGCAGGGCGAGGACGAGGGCGAGGAGCATGGGGCAGAGTCTGCCAAGCCATCGGAGCGCTTTCCTGCGCTGCGGGTGCCGTTCCCTGGACCTCGACGTGCCCTCCGGCCCCCTCCCGCACCCCAGCCCCGGCCGGACCCTTGCCCCCGGCCGCCCGGCCGATAGACTGTTCCGCCTCCAAGTCCCGGGCTCCCCCCGGGCCCCGGCGAGCGGCGGGCATGCCAGCGACCCGGGATTCGTGAGTACCAACGCGAGGACGTCCGATGCCCAAACACAAGTCACGTGGGGCCGTGAAGAAGCGCTTCAAGGTCACCAAGTCCGGCAAGATCACCTGCAGCCACCCCGGTCGCGGCCACATGCACGCGACCTACACCGGCGAGACCAGCCGCAAGCTGCGCAAGAAGATGATCCTGAACAAGACGTGGAGCGATCTCATCCGCCCCATGCTGCAGGGAGGACGCTGAGCCATGGTGCGCGTAACCATCGCTGCGGCCCGTCGCCGCAAGAAGAACCGCTACTTCAAGCAGGCCAAGGGCTTCTGGGGCGGCCGCTCCAAGCTCTGGCGCACGGTGCGCGAGACGCTGCTGCGCGCGTGGGCCTACGGCACGCGTGACCGCCGGCACAAGAAGCGCATCTTCCGCCGCCTGTGGATCGTGCGCGTCAACGCCGCCGCGCGCATGCGCGGGATGACCTACTCGCAGCTGATCGACGGGCTCAACAAGGCCAAGATCACGCTCAACCGCAAGCAGCTCTCCGAGCTCGCGATCCACGATCCCAAGGCCTTCGACACGCTGGTCAACGAAGCCAAGGCCGCGCGCAAGTAGGAACAGGGACGAGAACGAAGCCGGCAGCCGTGCGAGAGCGCGGCTGCCGGTGTTTGCGGGGCGAGCGCGCGGGACCGGGAGGGGCTCGCGCCTGCGCTTGCGCTGCCCTGGCCCGTGGTGTCTCATGCCGCCCCCATGAGCGACCGACAAGTAGAGCTCGACGCGATCCTCGCGCGCATTTCCAGCGCTCCGGACGCGGATTCCCTGCGCGGACTCGAGCGCGAGACGCTCGACAAGGACGGCACCGTCGCGCAGCTGCTCGCCTCGATCCCCAGGCTCCCGCCGGAGGAGCGCAAGGCCGCCGGCCAGTGGGCCAACCAGATGAAGCGCGCGATCGGCGAGGCGCTCGCCGCGCGCAAGGCCGCGCTGGAGTCCGCCGCGCTCGACAGCGAGCGCTCCGGCGCCGGCTTCGACCCGACCATCCCGGCGCCGCGCGCGCCGCGCGGCTCGTTGCACCCGCTGACGCGCGTCACGCGCGAGCTCGAGGACCTCTTCACCTCGATGGGCTACACCGTGCTCGACGGGCCCGAGGTCGAGCTCGACTGGTACAACTTCGAGGCGCTCAACATCCCGCGCGACCACCCGGCGCGCGACATGCAGGACACGTTCCGCTGCGATCCGGAGGGCAACGTCGTGCTGCGCACGCACACCTCGCCCTGCCAGGTGCGCGCGATGGAGCGCATGAAGCCGCCCTTCCGCGCGATCGTGCCGGGCAAGGTCTTCCGCCAGGAGACCACCGACGCGTCGCACGAGCACACCTTCCACCAGATGGAGGGCCTCGTCGTCGGCAAGGACATCTCGGTCGGGCACCTGATCGGCGCGATGAAGACGCTGCTGCGCGGCGTGTTCGGGCGCGAGATCGAGATCCGCCTGCGGCCGGGCTACTTCCCCTTCGTCGAGCCGGGCTTCGAGCTCGACGCGCGCTGCCCGTTCTGCACCGAGGGCTGCAGCGTGTGCAAGCGCTCGACGTGGATCGAGCTCCTTCCGTGCGGCATGGTGCATCCCAACGTGCTGCGCTCGGGCGGCATCGATCCGGAGGAGTGGAGCGGCTTCGCCTTCGGCCTGGGCCTCTCGCGCCTGGTGATGCTGCGCTACCGCATCGACGACGTGCGCCATCTCCTGGCGGGGGACCTGCGCTTCCTGGAGCAGTTCGCATGAAGATCAGCTATCGCTGGCTCGGGCGGCACCTGGACCTCGGCGGCATCTCGCCGCAGCGCGTGGTCGAGGACCTGACGCTCTCCACCTGCGAGGTCGAGGGCCTCGAGCGCTTCCTGCCGCATCTCCACGACGTCGTCGTCGGCCACGTCGTCACGCGCGAGAAGCATCCCGACGCGGACAAGCTCAGCCGCTGCACGGTCGACGTCGGCGACGGCACGCTGCGCCAGATCGTCTGTGGCGCGCCCAACGTCGCGGCCGGCCAGAAGGTCGCCGTGGCGCTGCCCGGCACGGAGCTGCCCGGCGGCGTCAAGATCAAGAAGTCCAAGATCCGCGGCGTCGAGTCCGAGGGCATGATCTGCTCCGAGCGCGAGCTCGGGCTGGGCGACGAGCACAGCGGCATCTGGGTCCTGCCGGCGGACGCGCAGCCGGGCGCGAAGGTCGACGAGGCGCTCGGGATGCAGGACTGGGTGATCGAGATCGACAACAAGTCGCTCACGCACCGTCCGGACCTGTGGGGGCACCGCGGGATCGCGGGCGAGATCGCCGCGATGCACCGCCGCAAGCTGCGCCCGCTCGACGACACGCTGCCCGCGACCGGCGGCGGCCGCGCCGTGCCCGTGCGCATCGACACGCCGCACTGCCTGCGCTACCTCGCCGTGCCGATCGACGGCGTCGCCGCGCGGCGCTCGCCCGACTGGCTGCGCGCGCTGCTCGTCGCCGTCGGCCAGCGGCCGATCGACCTGCTGGTCGACCTCTCGAACTTCGTGATGCTCGACCTGGCGCAGCCCAACCACGTCTTCGACCGCGCGCGCATCGCGCCCGAGGGCATCGTCGTGCGCCAGGCGCGCGCGGGCGAGACGCTGCAGACGCTCGACGGCATCGAGCGCAAGCTGACGGGCGAGGACATGCTGATCTGCTCGGGCGACGCGCCCGTCGCGCTCGCCGGCGTGATGGGCGGCGAGCAGAGCAAGGTCGAGGCCGGCACGAGCTCGCTCCTGCTCGAGGTGGCGAGCTTCCACTTCGCGACCGTGCGGCGCACCTCGCAGCGCCTGGGCCTGCGCACCGATTCCTCGACGCGCTTCGAGAAGAACCTCGACCCGACGCTGCCGCGGCGCGCGGCGGCGCACTACCTGCGCCTCCTGAAGGAGATCGAGCCCGGGCTCGCGCTGCCCGCGCCCGCGACCGACGCCGGCACCTGGACCGATCCGGCGCGCACGATCCGGCTGCGGCCCGAGCGCGTGCGCACGCTGCTGGGCGTCGATCTCCCCGACACGCGCATCGCCGAGATCCTCGGCGACCTCGGCTTCGGCCTGCAGCATGCGAACGGCGAGCTCCTGATCGGCGTGCCCAGCGCGCGCGCGACCAAGGACATCACGATCGAGCAGGACCTGGTCGAGGAGGTCGGCCGCATCCACCGCTACGGCAACGTGCCCGAGCAGCGCATCCTGGCCGAGATCGCGCCGCCCGCGCGCGACGAGCGCTGGGAGCGGCGCATGCTCGTGCGCGCGCTGCAGGACCGCCTCGCGGGTGCGGCGCGCTTCCGCGAGACGCTCTCGTACTCGTTCCTCTCCGACGCGCTGATCCAGACGCTCGGTCTGGCGAACGAGCGCTACGTCTCGGTCGTCAACCCGGTGGCCGAGGGCTTCTCGAAGATCCGCCGCCACGTGCTGCCGAGCCTGCTCGAGAAGCTCGAGTCGAACCGGCGCCACGTCGCCGAGGTCGCCTGCTTCGAGATCGGCAAGGGCTACCAGCCCGAGTACGCCAGCACGCGCGGCGAGCCGCGCGAGGTGCACGAGCTGGCGCTGGTGTGGGCCTCGGCGGCCGGGAAGAAATCCGCGCGCTTCGATGCGACGCGCCTCGCCGAGCTGCGCGGCGTGCTCGACGACCTCGTGCACGCGCTCGGCTTCGAGCCGCTGGCCTGGAGCGCGGCGCCGCGCGAGCTCGTGCCCTCCTGGGCGCACCCGGGCATGTGCCTGGTCGCGCGCTCGGGAGCGCAGGAGGACACGCTCGTGACGCTCGCGCCGCTCGAACCGGGCCTCGCGCGCCGGCTCGGGCTCGCGGGCGAACTCGCCAGCGAGGTCGCTGCCGCGGAGCTCTCGATCGACGTGCTGCTCGCCGCGCCGCGGCGCCCGGGCGGCTACCGTCCGCTGCCGAAGTTCCCGATCGTCAAGGTCGACGTCGCCGCCGCGGCCAACGCCGACGTGCCGGCCGCGACGCTGGCGGCGGCGGTCGAACGCGCGGGCAAGAACCTCGTCGACGGGCTCGAGCTCTTCGACGTCTACAGCGGTCCCAACCTAGGTCCGGGCAAGCGCTCGCTCGCCTGGCACGTGACGCTGCGCTCCGATGCGCGCACGCTGACCGACGAGGACGTGGCCAAGTTCCTGCAGCGCGTCGAGCGCGAGCTCTCCAGCGCCGGCGCCGAGCTGCGGCGCACGTAGGACGCTCGCCGAACGCGCCTTCCGCACGGCCTGCGTCGATCCGTCGCGACACGCATCCGGAAGGGATTTCCGGCTGCGCGCGGCGACGCGCGGCTTTCGTCCGCGGTTCCGTCCGCTCCTGCGCACGCGGGGTAGGTTTCCCTGGAGCCATCGTTCCTTCCCCGCGGAGGAGCACCGGATGAAACACCACCTCGCACCCCTGCTGCTCGCTGCCGGTCTCGCCGGCTGCGGCGGCCCGCACGCCGAAGGCCACGTCGCGCTGCTCGTCACCGACGCGCCCTTCCCCTTCGAGAACCTGCACAGCGCCTCGGTCAGCATCGACCGCATCGCGATCGACGCCGGGCCGGATTCGACCGGCACCTGCCGCGTGCTCTACCAGGGCGCGCCGCGCACGATCGAGCTCTCCTCGCTGCGCAACGGCAGCGTGCTGCACCTGGTCGACGGCGCGCTGCCGCCCGGCATGTACCGCCGCCTCTTCGTGCACCTGGTCGACGCGCGGCTCGAGCTCGCCTCGGGCGAGGTCTACGCGAGCAGCGAAGGCACGCTGGCGCTCCCGAACACCGACACGCAGGGTTGCGACCTCGCGATCGAGATGCCGATCCTGATCGAGGACGACCACTGGTCTCGCCTGCTGGTCGACTTCGATCTCGCGCGCAGCTTCGTGCCGCTGGAGAGCGGCCTGGGCGCGCCGGGCTGGCGCCTCGAACCGCTGGTGCACATCGTGCGGCCGGGCCAGTGCGGCGAGATCCGCGGCCTGGTGACGCAGCCCGATCCCGTCGGCGGCGTGCTCGCGGTGCCCAACGCGACGATCTCCTTCGTTCCCGCCGGCGGCGAGAGCGTCGAGCTCGCCTTCGCGACGACCTCCACCGATCCCAACGGCTCGTACACGCAGCTCGGACTGCCGCCGGGCAGCTACGACGTCCACGTGCAGAAGTCCGGCACCGAGGTCGTCGTCTACGGCTGCGAGGTCAGCGTCGGCAACTACACGCTCGTCGACTGCACGCTGCCGTGAACGCCGCACGCCTCCGCCGTCGCCGCCAGCTGCGCGCGGCCTTGGGCGGCGTGTTGCTGCTCTCCGCCGCCGCGGCTGCATGCCTGTGGGCGGCGCGCGACACCGGCACGGTGCTGGCGCGCACGCTCCCGCAGCCCGACGAGCTCGCGCCGGCCGCCGCGCTCGAAGCGGCGAGCGAGACGTGCGCGCCCGCCACGGCCGCCGCGTCGGACGCCGCGTCCACGAGCCCGCGCGCCGCGCGGCTGGAGGCGCGCCTCGCCTCGCTCGCACGCGAGCTCGAGAACCCGCGCTTCCAGCCGCGCGTTCTGGACGACCGGCTGCACGCCGCCCTCGACGACTGGAGCACGGCCGAGGACGACGAACTTGCCGCTCGGCTCGCCGGCGGGCTGGCCGACGACGCCGAGCTCGTCGCGCTCGCCAGCCTGGCCCGCGAACGAGGGCTGGCGCTCGCCGCGCCGGTCCGCGCCAGGCTCTCCGCGCTCGCCTTCCGGGGCGAAGGCGCGCTCGGGCTCTCGCTCGAATCCGCGCGCACGCTGCTCGCGCTGGGCGGCGCGGACGACGTCGCGCGCTGGTGCGAGCTCCTCGAGGACGGCCGCGCGCAGCGCGAGCGGCTCGTGGCCGCCTACGCGCTGGGCGCGGTGCGCCAGCCGGCCGCGCTGCGCGCGCTGGTCGGACGCGCCTGCGAGATCGCGTCGACGCGCAGCGGGGCGCGCCTGTTCGATGCGCTGCAGCACGCGCTCGCGAACCATGAACCGGCGTTCGAGGCCGACGAACGCCAGCGCCTGGGCCAGCCTCTGGCGGTGCTCGCCGAGGACGCGCAGGCCGCGGCCGACGTGCGCGCGCGCGCGCTGGGAGCGCTCGCGCGGCTCGATCCGGCGCGCGCGGCGCAGCAGGCCACGGGCTGGCTGCTCGATCCGCGCACGGACGCGGCGGGCGTCGAGCGCGCCTGCGCCGTGCTGCGCGCGGAGCCAGGGCTCGCGCGCGGTCTGGACGCTGCGCTCGCGGACGAGAGCCTGGGCGAGGCGCGCCGCGCGCGCCTGGCCGAGTGCCTGCTCGCGGCCGGAACCGCGGCCGAGCCTGCGCTGGCGCGGCTGCGCGCGACTCTCGACGCGTCGACGGATTCCGCGACCCGCCGCCGCGTGCTGCACGCGCTCGCCGCGTACGGCGACGACGAGGACCGCGCGCGCGTCGCTGGCGTGGCCGAGAACGATCGCGACGCGCTCGTGCGCGCGGCGGCGCAGACCTCGCTCGCGCGCGCGACGAGCGAGTGGCGCTGAGTCAGGCGTCGAGCGGAGCGCGCGGCGTCAAGCGTCCAGCGCAGCCAGCGGCCGCGTCAGCCAGCCGATCGACTCCGCCAGCCCGCCCGGTCGCGAGGTCTCGTGCCAGATCTCGCGGTAGTGGTCGACCAGCTCCTCGAGCTCGCGGGCGAGGCGCTTGCGCTCGCCGTGCGCGAGCGCGGAGAGCGGCACGTTCGGACCGGCCGCGAGCCGCGCGATGCCCAGCCGGCAGGCGAAGGCGAGCATCCCCGCGATCCAGCGCAGCTGGTCGGTCGAGCCGTCGACGCCGGGACGGCGGCTCTCCAGGCGCACGCGGCGCTGCGTCACGTATTCGAGCGCGTCGAGCAGGCCCTCGCGCGTGAGGTTCCGGACGCGCGGGTGCGGGAACTCCTGGTCGAAGAAGGCCACGAGGAAGAAGAGCGGCGAGCCGTTCGTGCTCTCCGCGCGCGACGCGCGGTACGCATCGCCGAGCTCGCACACGAGCGCGCCCTGTCCGGGAGCCTCGGAGAAGAACACGTGCGCGTCGAGCAAGTCGGGGAGGCGCGCGGCGACCGCGCTGGCGCTGGACGCATTCCACGACATCGCGGCCGCGGCGACGATGCCCGGCAGGCTCGCGATCGGCGGCTGCAGGTGGCCGCGGTCGCCCCAGTCGGTGACCAGCAGTCCGCGCGCGCCGGCGCGCTTGCCCTCGGCGGCAGCGCTCGCGAGGTTCGCGAGCAGGTTGTGCGTGCGACCGGCGAAGCTCTGCCAGCTCGACGTGCCCGGGCAGACGTAGAACTCCAGCCCGCTGGCGCGGAACGCGGCGAGGTTCTTCTCGAACGGGTGCCCGGCCTCGTAGCCCCACTCCAGCGCGATCGCGTCCCTGGGGAGCTCGCCGAGCAGCTCGGGATGCTGCAGCACGATGTCGCCCCAGAACTGCATGCGCCGTCCGCGCGCGCGCACGCGCTCGTCGAGGGCGCGCAGGTAGTCGAGGTAGACGCGGCCCTTGCCGCGCAGCTCGCACGCTTCCTTCGAGCGGCCCATCCCCAGGTCGAAGGTCTCGTCGCCGCCGACGTTGACCAGGCGGCTCGAGAAGTGCGGCAAGAGCTGGTCCCAGAGCTCCGCGACGAAGACGAGGCTCGCCGGGTCGGTGGGGCAGAGCGCGAAGGGCTCCTTCGCGCGGCTGAAGGCGTGCTCGACGCCCTCGGGCACCTCGGCCAGGTGGCGGTAGCGCTCGTGCACGAGCCAGCGGTGCAGGTGGCCGAAGCTCTGCTGGTTGGGCACGAGCTCGATGCCCCACGCGCGGCAGCGCTCGTCGAGCGCGAGGATCTCGTGCGGCGTGAGCGGGCTCGCGTCGCGCCAGACCTCCTCGTGGCCGCGGTAGGCGAAGCTGTGCTCGGTGTAGAGCTGCAGCTGGTTGATGCGCAAGTGCCCGAGCGTCTCGACGAGCGCGTGCAGTGCATCCGTGGTGGGAATGCGTGTGCGGCTGACGTCGAGCATCACCCCGCGCACGGGGAAGTCCGGCCAGTCGCGGATCGCGAAGCAGGGGATCTCGCGCCCCGTCCCGAGCTGGCGCAGGATCTGCCGCAGGCATGCGAGGCCGTACCGTACGCCTGCGCTGTCGGCGGCTTCGAGCTGCAGCGCTTCCGGCCCCGCGAGGAGCTCGAAGCCCTGCGGCGCGAGGCCCGCGCGCAGCGTCACGCGCAGCTCGCCGCGGGAGCGCGACTGCGCGATCGCGTCGATCTCGATCTCCAGTCCCTGCAGGCTGGTGCGCACGAGTCCGGCCAGCGCCTGGGCCTCGCTTGCGAGCATCACGCGCAGCGGGGTGAGCCGGGTCAGCGTGCCGGCCATCGGCTCGGCACGCTGCGGCGCGGGGCACAAGAGCCCGAAATCGATCACGAGCCCGCTCCGCGGCGCGTCGCGCGCGCCGAGAGGTAGAGCACGAAGGCGCAGCCGACGGGGAAGAAGAGCTCGTTCAGCGTGTCGACCACCAGCGTTGGCGTGTCGGGCCGCTTCCACAGCGCGAGCGCGGTCGCGCCGAGCAGCCCGATGCAGGCTCCGACGCGCAGGAAGTGCGCCAGCGGCGCGACGCGCGCGCCGGAGAGAAGCGCGGTCCACAGGCCGAAGACGAGGTACTCCAGGGCCTTGATGCCGGCCGGCACGAGCACGCTCGCGGTGCCCGCGCCGGGCTCCTGCCCGAGCGCCTGCAGCGTGCCCTTGTGCAGCGCGCGCGCGACGACCACCGCCAGCGGCGCGACGCACAGGCCGACCAGGCCCATCGTCGCCGGCAGGCGGCGCTGCACGTTCTGCGCGGCGGCCAGCGCGACGCAGACCATCACCGACCAGGAGAGCTTCTGGATGCTCTCGGCCGCGATCTGCACCCAGCCCGGCGCGCCGGGTCCGAGCGCGCGCGCGGTCAGCGCGAGCCCCTCGAGCGCGAGGCTGATCAGGATCGACCAGGCCACGACGCGCGCGAGACGCATCCAGAGCGCATCCTGCGCTGCGGGTGTGTCCGCGCTCGTCGTGTCCGTCATCGTCGACCTAGCGCGGTGCCGCCGGCGGCATCTCGTCGAGCAGCTTGACCACCGCGTCCTCGAGCTCCTGGTCGCGCAGGTCGCGGAAGCGGATCTTGCCCGTGCCGTCGAGCACGTAGATCGTCGGCCAGCCCTGGACGTTCCAGCGCGTGGGGATCGGCCCCGAGGTCGATTCCTGCGCGGCCTGGCGCCAGCTGATGCCCTGCTCCTTCAGGATCTTGTTCAGGTACGCGAGGTTCGCCGTGTGCACACGGGCGAGCAGAGCCTGGTCCTCCGCGGGGAGCTTGGCGCGTTCCGCTGCGGGGAGTGCTTCGATCTCCGCGATGCGCTTCTGGGCCTTCTTGTCGGTCTTCAGGACGTCACGGTCCTGGTCGCTGTTGATCCCGAGCAGGGCGAAGGGTCGGTTCTTGAGCTTCTCGACCATCGTCTTCTCGTGCGGGATCATCGCGCGGCAAGGGCCTCACCAGTAGCCCCAGAAGTCGACGACCACGACCTTGCCGCGGTAGTCGGAGAGCTTCCAGGGCTTGCCATCCTGGTCGAGCGCCTCGAAGTCGGGCGCGATCATGCCGATCTGCAGGTGATCGGCCTCGAAGATCAGCCCCTCGGCCTGCGCCGCGTAGCGCGTCTTCGCGAACTCCTTCTGCACACGCTCGAGCTTGGCGCGCGCAGCCTGGCGCGCGTCCGCGCTCGAGTCGCTGTTCCCGAAGACCATGCTGGCCTGCGTGAAGAGCGCCGCGGCGCGCACCGCCTCGTGCGGTGACTGCGCGATCAGCTTCTCGAGCAGCCCGTCGGCCTTGTCGCGGCCGATCTGTTCGCCGTACCAGCCGAGCATCTGCACGCAGCGCTCGAGCGCGGGCGACTGCACGTACTCGCCGCCGAGCGCGTCGAACGCCCGCTGCAGCGCCGCCGGGTCGTCGAAGTCGTTCGAGAAGACCCAGACCCAGCACTGGCAGCCGACCTCGGTGCCCTTGGCCTGCCGGGCCAGCTCCTCGAAGCGCGGCTCGAAGAGCTTGCGCGGGTCCTTGGCGGGATCGAGTTGGATCTTCTGCGACTCCTCCTCGGTCTTCGCCTCCTGGTAGGGCTTGTAGTACTCCTGCTGCGCGGCACCGAACTCGGCCGTGAGCTGGTCGTACTGGGCCTGGAAATCCGGCGGCTTCTCCTGGGCGCGGAGCGCAAGGCCCGCGCACAGGACGAAGAACGCCGCCAGGCCGTGACGCATCACGTTCATGGGGGAACCTCCGCCGCGGATTCTGCGCCCGCGCGCGGAAGCCCGCAAGCACTTCAGCGGATCGCCCAGCTGCCGTGCGCGCGCGCGATCAGCGTGCCGTCCTCGCGCGTGCACTCGCCCTCGAGGAAGGCGACGCTGCGGCCGCGCTTGACGATGCGGCCGACCGCGCGCAGGCGTCCCTGCGCGGGCGCGAGGAACTGCACGCTGAACTGGATCGTCGCGCAGCCCTGGCCCGGCTCGAGCGTGCGCCCCGCGGCGCGGCCCATCGCGCCGTCGAGCAGCAGCATCGCCAGGCCGCCGTGCACCGCGCCGATCTCGTTGTGGCAGCTCGCGTCGGTCGCGAGCGCCAGCGCGACGGTGCCGTCGGGGAGGTCCTCGGTGCTGATGCCGAACTTCGCGTTGAGCGGGGAGTGCATGTTCAGGAGAGGATACGCAGCGCGCCGGCCGCGAGGAACCACAGCTCCGCGCGCGGCTCGGGCTCGTGCGGCAGCGCGCGCGCCAGCGTGCGGCGGTAGCTCGCCAGCTGCACGGCGTGGTGTTGCGCGCGCCGGTCGAGCTCGGCCTCGCCCGCGAGCGCGTCGCTCTTGTAGTCGACGACGACCAGGCGCCCGTCCGTGTCGCGGAAGAGGAGGTCGATCGAGCCCGCGACCGCGCAGCTCGCCTCGTCCGCCTCCGGCGCCGCGACGAAGGGGAGCTCGCGCGCGACCAGCCCCGCTCCGGCGGCGAGGAAGCGCGCGAAGAGCGCACCGGCCGCGAAGCGCGCCAGCAGCCCGGCGGCCAGCGGTTCGGCGCGCGCGAGGCGTTCGAGCTCCGCGCGCGGCTCGGCGGAGAAATTCCAGGACTCGAGGGCCCGGTGCAGCGCGCTGCCGGCCTCGCGACCGGGCGCGGGCGCCCCGCAGGCGCGCAGCGGACGCGCGTCATCCTCCGCGGCCGCCACATGCGAGGGCGAGGGCGTGCCGCGGCGTGCGGCGCGCGCGCGCGCGGCCTCGCGCCGTGCGAGCGCCGCGGCGGCGCCGAGCGCTGGCGGTGCGGCGGCCTCGCTCGGCGCCGCGCAGGGCGCGAGCTCGCCGAGGTCCCCGGGTTCCGGCAGGCGCAGCAGCAGCTCTTCCTCGCGCGGCAGCTCGCCTTCGCCGCGCGCGGCGGCGACGACGGCGGCGTACCACTCCGGATCGACGTCCTGGAGCAGGAGGTCGAGCAGCGTCGGCCGCACGGGCGCGAACTCGTGCGGCTTCGCGGGCCAGCGGCCCGAGAGCACGAGGCGGTCCTTGGCGCGCGTCAGCGCGACGTAGAGCGTGCGCACCTCCTCGGCCGCGCGCACGCGCTCGCGCCGCGCCGCGCAGGCGTGCCAGCGCGGGCCGGGGATGCCGAAGAGCACGCACTCCGGGCCGTCCGGCAGGCGTTCGAACTCGACCGCGCCGCGCGCGCCGCGCGAGGGGTTGCGCGCCAGCCCGAGCAGGTAGACGTGGCGGAACTCCAGCCCCTTCGCGCCGTGGATCGTCATCACGCGCACGGCGTCGGTCTCGAGCTCCTCGGGTCGCGCGGTCTCCTGCTCGCGCTGCGCGGCGAGGTCCTCGCGCACGAGGGCGAGCAGGAGGTCGAGGTCGCCGTGCTGCTCCTCGAGCCAGCGTTCGAGGCGCTGGAAGAGCCGCTCGAGGTTCTCCGCGCGCCACTCGCCCTGGTAGCGCGCCGCCTCGCAGCTCTCGAACAGCGTGCGCCGGCGCAGGAGCTCGAAGAAGTCGGTCAGCGTGCCCTGCACGAGCGCGCCGCGCAGCGCGTGCAGCGTCGCGAGCGCGTCGAGCAGGCTCTCCTGCCAGAGGGCGGGCAGCTCCCGGCCGCCGACCTCGCGCGGGACGAAGGGCGCGGCCTGGCGCACGCAGCGCACGCAGGCCTCCAGGCGCGCCGGGTCGACGCCGTCGAGCTTGCCGGCGAGCGCGGCGAAGTTCTCCGCCCACAGGGCCGGCAGCGCCGCGTCGGGCAGCCCGCAGGCCGAGGAGCGCAGCGCGCCGACGAGCGCGATCGTGTCGCACGGATCGATCGCCGCGGCGATCCAGGAGAGCGCGTCGACGATCTCGCGCCGGCGGTAGTAGCTGCGGTCGCCCGAGACCTCGTGCGGGATGCCGCGCGCGCGCAGCGCCTCGAGCACGCCGGGGATGTGCGAGCGCGAGCGCACCAGCACGGCGAACTCCTTCCAGGCGAGGCCGCGCCGCGCGCGCGCCTCGAGGTCGCGCACGAGCATCGCCGCCTCGATCTCCTGCGCGCGCCGCGCCGGCGTCTTCTCCAGCGCGTGGCCCGCGGCGCCCGCCGTGTCCCAGGGGATCCAGAACTCGAGCGCGGGCTCGGGGAGTTCCTCGCTGCGGTCGGCCTCGAGCGCCTCGAACCTGGGCTGCAGCCCGGGCTCGGCGATCATGCGCGGCCCGACCCAGTGGTGCACCGCGGCGAGCACGTCCGCCGTCGAGCGGAAGTTGCGCGTGAGCTGCTCGCGCGCGGCGCCCAGCGGCGCGAGGCGCGCGAGGAAGCCCTCGTAGGCGGCGAGGTCGGCGCTGCGCCAGGCGTAGATCGACTGCTTGGGGTCGCCGACCAGGAACAACGCGGGCGCGCCGGCGGACTCGCGCTCGAGCGCGAGCGCCTCGACCAGCTCGCACTGCAGCGCGTCGGTGTCCTGGAACTCGTCGACGCACAGGTGACGGATCTCCGCCTGCAGCGCGCGGCGCACGCGCGGGTTGCGCAGCAGCTCGCGCGCCTCGCGCAGGAGGTCCTGGAAGCCGAGCACGTTCGCGCGCCGCAGCCGCGCGCGCACCTCGGCGAGCAGCGGCACGAGCAGCGCCCGCGCGGCCTCGAAGAGCTGCGGGCGCTCGGCGAGGCGGATCTTGAGCTGCGCGTGCAGCCGGGCGCAGGCGGGGCCCGCGAGCGCGGCGGCGCCGGGCACGAGCTTCTGCTCGGCTGCGCCGAAGTCGCCGCGCGCCCAATCGCCGAGCTTCTCGAGCAGGTTCTCGGCACAGAGCGCCTGCGCGGCGCGGATCCAGGCCTCCAGCGTCGCCGGCGTGCCGCCCGCGAACCCGCGCAGCGACTCCGCGAGCTGCGCGAGCATCGCGTGCGTCGGCCCGGTGTTGTGGCGCGCGTTGGAGAAGGGCGCGAGCGGGCCGAGCACGGCCGCGAGCGCGTCGCCGAGCTCCGTCTTCCAGCGTTCGATCGCGGCCGCGTCGTAGCGCGGCGCGGCGAGGTCGCGTTCGGTGGCGCCGGCCTCGCACAAGCCCAGCAGCACGGGCCCGAGGTCCTGCGGCGCGACGTGCTCACGGAAGAGCTCGGCCCAGCGCGGATCGAGCTCGCGCGAGAGCACGTCGGCGAGCGTCTCCTCGACCAGCTCGCGCACGACGCGCTCGCGCTCGCGGCCGTCGGCGTCGACGCTGAAGCCCGGCTGCAGGCCGGCCTCGAGCGGGAAGCGCGCCAGCAGCCCGCGCGCGAAGGCGTGGATCGTGATCGCGGCCGGTTCCTCGAGCGCGTCGCGCAGCGCGGCCGCGCGCGCGGCGGCCTCGCGCGGCAGCTCCTCGGCGGGCAGGCCCTTGGGCGCCCGGCCCGCCGCGAGCTCGGCGAGCGCGAGCGTCAGGCGCTCGTGCATCTCGGCCGCGGCCGCCTCGGTGAACGTGATCGCCACGCTGCCGCGCAGCGCCAGACGCGCGCGGCGGATCGGATCGGCGGACTCGCCGGCGGAGCTCGCCATCTCCCAGCCCCGGCCGACCAGCCAGGCCACCAGGCGCGCGACGAGCGTGGTCGTCTTGCCCGTGCCGGCGCCGGCTTCGAGCGCGACCGGACGCTCGAACTCGGTGCGCGCGATGCGGCGTGCCTGGGCGTCGCGGCTCACGCGGGCTCCTCCTTCGGCGCGCGCTTCAGGCGCCAGAGGCCCTGCACGGCACCGGCGAAGCCGCGCTGCTCGCCGGCGAGCTCGTCGGCGCGCAGCCACTCGACGGTGCGCGAGCGCAGGCCGCTGTCGCCGCGCTGGCAGGCGGCCTGGAACTCGCACGACTTGCAGCCGGGGTGCTCGGCGCGCAGCGAGGGCGCGACCAGGCGCGGCGGGAAGGCGCCTTCGTCCCACGCCGCGCAGAGGCGGGCCAGCGCGGAATCGAAGGCGGCGCGCAGCGCGGCGTCGGTGCCCGGCGCGTCCTGCGTGCGCTGCGCGTCGGCGATGCGCGGGTGCAGGAAGACGTAGCGGCCCGTCGCGGGCGGGTCCGCGGCGAAGGCGTAGGCCGCGGCCTGCAGCGCGCTCGCCGAGCGCACGGCCTCGCGCAGGTGCTTCTCGCGCGTCACGGCCGTCTTGGCCTGCGTGAGCGGCCGGCGCGAGGTCTTGAAGTCGATCCAGACCTCGCCGCTCTCGCGCGACTCGACGCGGTCCGCGCGGAAGCGCAGCGTGTGGCGCGGATCGAGGGGGAAGCGCACCTCGACCTCGGCGCGCACGGCGCCGGAGCGCGTCGCATCGAGCGTGCGCGCAACCTCGAGGAATCCCAGCGCCCGCAGCGCGAGCACGCGGGCGAGGCCGGCCGGCGCGAGGTGCTCCTGGCGCACGAGCGCCTGCGCCTGCACCGCGCACAGCTCGCGCAGCCCGGCCTCGTCGGGCCAGGTGCCGCCGCGCACGTCGACGATCGCGGCGAGCACGCCGTGCACGACGCTGCCGACGTGCGCGGCCTCGAGCACGGCGCCGAGGTCGCGCACCGCGACGGCGGGGGCGAGCGCGAGCACGCGCCGGAGGAACATCTGCCAGGGGCAGCTCGCCAGCGCCTCCAGCGCGCTGACCCAGGGCGCCTGCGCGCGCGCGTCGCGCTCGTGCACGCGCGCACCGACGCTGCCGAGGAAGGCGTTGGGGTAGGCCGGCCGCCCGCGCGCGGGCTCGAGCTCGGCCAGCACGGCCAGGCGCGACTGCGCCAGCGTCGCGGGCCGTCCCTGCGCCGCGAGGAGCTCCGGCAGCGCGGCCGCGAGTGCGTCGGGCCCGCGCAGCGCGAGGCGCGTCAGCTCCTCGTACTCGCTGCGCGCGAGCGCGACGCGCGCGGGATCGCGTGGGCGCGCGGGCGCGAAGCTCGCGAGCGGCGCGCGACCCGCGGCGAGCTCGCTCCCGTGCCGTTCGCGCCAGGCCCGGCGCACGAAGGGCGAGGGCGAGCGGCCCTTGCCCTCGTCGTCGGCACGGCTCCACGAGAGCGTCACGCGCGGAGCGCTGCCGAGCAGGCCGGCGAAGAGCGCCTCCTCCTCGGCCAGCGCCGCGGTCTTGACCGGCAGATCGGGCAGCACGTCGCCCAGGCGCAGGCGCAGGCGATCGGGGAGCAGCGGCTCCTCGCGCACGTTGCGCGGGAACACGCCCTGGCACAGGTCGACCACGAAGAGCTCGTCGAAGCTGCGGCTGCGCGCCTCGAGCGCGTCGAGCACCTGCACGCCGCCGCCCGCGCCGCCCAGCGGCGAGTCCGGCGCCTCGCGCAGCGCCGCGGCCGCGAGCTCGAGGAACTCGGCGGCCGTCACGCGCAACCGCGGCGGCAGCGCCTCGCCCAGCGCCAGCGCGGCGGCGTCGAGGATCCCCGCCAGGCCCGGGAAGTGTGCGCGCGCGAGCGCTTCGAACGCGGGCAGGAGCTGCGCGCGCTCGCCTTCGGCCGGCAGCGCCTCGAGCCCGCGCGTCCACGCCCGCGCCTGCTCCTGGATCCAGGCCAGGGCCGCGCGCGGCACGAGGCGGCGCTGATCCAGGCCCGGTTCCCAGTCCGACGCTTCCTCGTCCTCGGCATCCTCCGGCGCCGGGTCGTCCTCGTCGGGCTCCGCCTCGGCTCGCGCGCTGGCACGGCCGCCGGGCAGGCGCAGCTGCTGGTCGTCGCCGAGCGCGAGCGCGAGGTCGAGCTCGCCGAGCGCGGACAGGCGCGTCGCTCCCAGCAGCCCGCAGGCGGCGAGCAGCTCGGCCTGGGTCGTCTCGATGCCGGCGGGAACGCGCCAGCCGGCGCGCAGGGCGCGCACGACGTGCGCGCGCGGCCCAGCTCGACCAGATCGGCGAGCGCGTGCGCGCGCGCGGCCGGCGTCAGCGACCCTGCGCCGCGAGGTTCGAGTACGGCACGCCGAGTGCGCGCAGCGCGAGGCGAGCTCGCCGCCGCTCTCGTCGAGCGTGCGCGCGACGATCGCGAGGCGCTCGGGGCGCGCGCCCGCGTCGATGCGCGCGCGCAGCGCGGTCGCGACCGCGCGAGCCTCGGCGCGCGGACCGAGCGCCTCGACGAAGCCGAGCTCGATCCCGGGCTCGACGACGCCTGCGCGCGCGGCCGGCCGCGGGATGCCCAGGCGCTCGGCCAGGAACTCGCCGAAGCGTCGCCCCGTCGGCCCCGGGGGGAGGGCCAGCGCGAGCGTGTCGAACACGATGTGCGCGCCGGCCCGGCCGACGAGGGCCTCGAGCAGCTCGCTCGTGGCGCCCGGCGCGTCCTGGAAGCCGTGGATCCAGATCGCGCGCGCGCCAGGGAGCTCGGGGTCTGCGCGCACGAGCGCGGCGGCGGAACGCGCCAGGGCGCCAGCGCCGCCGCAGCCCTCGCGCGCGAGCGCTCCCTCGAGCTCGACGGCGAGGTCGAGCAGCGCACGCACCCGTTCGAGACCCGGGTGCGAGGCCAGCTCCGCGAGGCAGTCCTCGAGCGCCTCGCGCTGCGCCGGCGCGAAGCCCGCGTGCTGCAGGTCGCGCAGCGCGGCGACGAGCGCCGCGAGTCCGTCGCGGTGGGCGGCGAGCTCGCACAGGCGCGGGTGCGCGGCCGCGAGGCGCCGCACGAAGAGCGGCAGCAGCCCTTCGCCGCGCGGAGGCGGCCGGCGCGCGCGCTCGTGGAGCAGGAGCGCGAAGCGGTGCAGCGTCAGGACGCGCAGGCCCAGCGCCGGGCCGGCGCGGCGCGCGGCGAGGCGCTCCTCGAGCGCGAGGCGCAGGCTCCTGGAGGGCACGAGCACGAGCAGCGGCCGGGCGAGAGCGCGCAGGTCGGCCTGCAGCGCGCGCTGGTCCTCGTCGAGCGCCGCGAGCAGCCGCTCCTCGGCCGCGCGCGGACCGCTGGCGGTCTCGACGCTCGCGGGGGGAGAACGCATGCGCCGCAGGAGAGCAAAACTCCCGCGGCGCGTCCATCGGTTCGGGCGAGCTCAGTGCTGCTGCTGTGCGAGCTGGATCTTCTGCTGGAACTGCTGCTGGTCGGGGAAGAGCGACTGGCCCTGCTGCCAGATGGCGAGCGCCTTGTCGACCTTGCCGGTCTGCTGGTAGAGGTTGCCGAGGATCAGGTAGGTCGAGGCGTACTCCGGCTGGACCGGGCCCTCCGACTGCTGCTGCACGAGCACCTCGAAGTTGTGGATCGCCTCCGGCTGCTTGCCCAGGAACGCGGGCCAGTTCGAGAGGCTGACGGCCTTGGTGTAGCGCGCCTCCCAGTTGTGGTCGTCGATCGCGAGCGCATGATCGAAGGCCTTGTCCGCCTTCGTGCCCCAGATGCCCGCTTCGGGCCCCTGCGGGCTGTTGAAGAGCTTGTTCAGGTAGGCCTGGCCCAGCGCGGTCTGCGCCTTGGCGTCGTTGGGGTTGTCGGTGGCCGCCTTCTCGTAGAGCGCGAGCACCTCGTCGAGCTTGCCGGCCTTCGCGAGCTCGCTCCACTTGCGGCGATGGCCTTCCCAGTCGAGCGCGGGATCCGAGAGCTCCGCGAAGGCAGCCTTCGCGTCGAACTCGGCGCCGGGTGCAGCGGCGGCGCGAGCAGCCTCGCCGGCGGGCGGCTGTCCCTTGCGGCCGGCGAGCGCGCGCTCGACCGCCGCATCGATCTCGCCCACGGGCAGGCGTGCGGCGGTGCTCGACTCCAGCTGCGGCGACGTGCGCAGCGTCTCGAGCTCCTGCCGCAGCTTGCGCACGTCGTCGCGCAGGCCCGCCAGCTCCGGCGAGTCCGCCGGCGCGGCCTGCGCGGTCGCAGCAGGCTTGGGGACGACGAAGGTGACGGCCGCAGCGGCGACGAGGCCGCCGACGAGCGCGGCGAGGATCAGGGGCAGTGCTTTCATGAGGATCTCAACGGTTGGGGAGGACGATGTCGACGGTCGTCACGTGATCGACCTCGAGTTCGAGCGTGCGTTCGGCGCGCGTGCCGTCGGTGCGGACGAGCACGAGCTGCCAGCGCCCGGGCGCGATCCCGGGCACGGAGAAGCGGCCGGCGCTGTCGGTGCGGTCGGCGGCCGAGAACTGCCAGCGCTCGCCCCGTGCGTCGCGCAGCACGGGCTCGAGGCCCGCGATCGGCCTCCCGGCGTCGTCGCGCACGCTGATCTCCAGGGCGGCGCCGGGTTCGAGCTCGAGCTGGCACTCGGCCTCGAGCGCGCTGGGGCCGAGCTCGACCGGCGCGCTGATCGCGGGAGCCAGACGCGGCCCCTGCGCCTGCCCGATCACGCGCCAGCGGCCGGACTGCAGCCCCACGAACGAGAAGGCGCCCTGCGCATCGGACTGCGCCTTGCCGCGGAACGACCAGCTGCCCGCGCTCCACTCCTGCAGGATCAGCCAGCCCTCGGCGATCGCGCTGCGCCCGCGCTCGCGCAGCTGTCCGCGCAGCGTCCCGCTCCCGAGCACGAAGTCGCGCGCGAGGTCGAGCGTCTGGACGCGCACGCGGCCGAGCTCGACGAAGTGGCGGCCGAGATCGCCGACGTAGAGGCTGTACTCGTCCGCGGCGACGGCCTCGAAGCGGAAGCGGCCCTGCGCGTCGCTGCGCGTCGAGCTCCAGCGCTGGTCGGGATGGTCCGCGGACTGCAGCATCACGTCGAGCTCCGCGAGCGGCGCGCCGGAGGAGTCCAGCACGCGTCCGGAGAGCGTCTGCCCGCGCAGTTGCGTGCCCAGGCGCAGCTGGGTCGTGACGCCCTCGCTGACGGTGGCGTAGCTCGCGTCGGTCGTGCCGACGGACGGGGCGCGCAGCACGACGTAGGCCCCGGCGGGCAGGTGCTCGAACGCGAGCTCGCCCTGCGCGTCGCTCACGCCGGCCGCGAAGGACAGGCACGGGCGCTGGAAGCTCGTGTCGATCGCACTGGCGATCACGCGCATGCCGGGCTCCGGCGGTTCGAGCGCGACCGAGAGCGTGCCTCCGCGCGCGAGCTCGAAGCGGAGCTCGTCGGCGGCCTCGCGCGTGTCCAGGCGCGAGGACCAGTCGGCCGCGAAGCCGGGCGCGCTGGCGCGCAGCGTGTGCCGGCCGCTGGAGAGGTGCGCGAGCACGAAGCGGCCGTCCGCATCCGTGCTCGTGCGCGCGGCGAGCTCCGGGGGCAGCCCGCTGGCGTCGAAGGGCAGCACCTGCAGCGGCGCGTCATCCTCCGAGAGCACGGTCGCACCCGCGATCGGGGCGCCGCTCGCGGCCTCGAGCACGCGGCCGCGCAGCGTCACGCCGGCCTCCAGGCGCAACTCGATCGCGGCCGGCGTCGCGGAGGGCACCAGGCCGTCGAGCTTGCGCGCGGCGGATTCGGGTGCGAGTGCGAAGAGCGTGTAGCGTCCGTCGCGCTCGAGCTGGAAGCGGAAGCTGCCGTCGGCCGACTGTGCGCGCAGCACGATCGGCCGGCGGATCGCGGGCAGGCGCTCCTCGCGCAGCGCGACCAGCGGCAGCTCGCGCGTCCAGGGCGTGCCGTCCGGCGCGAGCACGCGCAGCGCGAGGGCGAGCGCGGCCGTGCTCCCGCTCGACTCGACCGCCGGGTCCGGCGGCGCGGCGGGTGTTGCGAGCGCGACGCGCCGGCGCTGCGCATCCGGATCCTCCAGCGCCGTGCGGCCGTCCTGCAGCGCACCGGCGCGGAAGCGCAGCTCGCGGTGCAAGGGCAGCGCCGTGCGCGCCTCCCCGTAGCTGCCCGCGCCCGAGTCGAGCCAGGCGAGCAGCTCGTCCGGCGCGCCCGGGCGCGCGTCGAGGCGCAGCGCTCCGGCCGCGAGCTCGAGGCGTGCGCCGGCGGCCTCGATGCGCCAGGCGGGACCGGGCGCGAGACGTTCCAGCGCCGCGCGGCCGCGCCCCAGCGCGATCGTCGGCTGCTGCGCGTCGCCCGAGAGCGTCGCGCGGGCACCCGCCTCCAGGCGCAGCGTGCCGTGCGCGCCGACGCGGACGATCTCCTGCGCGCGGTGCGCGGCGACGGCGAGCTCCAGCGTGCCCGCGTCGAAGGGGACGCCGTGCGCGCACTCCTCGGCATCGAGCGCGCGCCAGGCGCCGTGATCGCGCGCGAGCGTCGAACGTTCGAGGCCCGATGCGGACTCCGGGCCGCGCCGGGCGAAGAGCGCCCACAAGCCCAGCCCGAGGGCGCACAGCAGTCCTGCAGCCAGCGCGACGCGCGCGGCGGGGAACGCGCTGCGCTGGATCGGCGCGGGGCGCGCGAGCGCGGTCGCCAGGCGCGCGCGGAAGGCGCTCGAGGGTCGCACCGGCACGTAGGCGCGGGTGAAGAGCGCGCGCAGGTTGTGCTCGAGCACGTCCTCGGGGCGCATCACGTCTCGCCTCCGCGTCGCTTCGCGAGCAGCTCGAAGACGCGCGCGAAGGCCGTGCGGGCGCGCGTCAACGTCGACTCGGCCGCCTTGGCGCTCTTGCCGGCGCGCGCGGCGACCTCTTCGGTCGAGAGCCCCTCGACGTACTTCGCCAGCAGCGCCTGGCGGTACTCGGGCGGCAGCGAGGAGAGCGTCGCGCCGACCAGCTCCTGCGTCTCGCGGCGCTCGAGCACGGCGGCGGGCAGCGGTTCGCGCGCCACCTCGGCCAGGATCGCGTCGATCTCCGGATCGGCGTTCTCGAGCGCCTCCTCCAGCGACCGCGGCCGCGAGCGCGCGCGTTCGCCGCGGATCTTGTTCTTGGCGATCCCGCACAGCCAGGTGTGCAGGCTGGAGCGGCCGTCGAAGCTCGTCATGCGCTGCAGCGCGACGAGGAAGGTCTCCTGCACGACGTCCTCGACCTCTGCGCGCCGGCCGCCGAGGCGGAAGTGCACGAACTCGTAGAGCGGGTCGAGATGGCGCTCGATCAGGCGCTGCTCGGCACCCGGGCGTCCGGCCAGCAGCTCGCGCTGCAGGTCGAGATCGGCGGCGGACTCGGAGGGGGGCGGCATGCGGCTCCGGCCCTTGGTGTGCCCCGGGCGCGGGACCCTTCGCGCATTCTGGGTTCTTCTTCCGGCCCTGTCGCGTGGCTAGACTCGCCCGCGAGGCACCCATGAAGCTCCGAGCGATCCTGCTGGCTCTCCCCCTGACCGTGCTCTGCGCCGCGTGCGACGAGACCGACGTGGTGGCCGTGCGGCTGCACGTCAACCGCGACTTCTCGGGCACGCTCTCCGCCAGCGCGCTCGAGAAGGCGGGGGAGGCGACCCGCCCGCCGATCAGCGGGGCGGGGATGAACTGGAAGAGCCGCGTCAACCTGCTCTGCGCGACCGGCGAGTTCGCCAGGCTCGGGCAGCTGACGCTCTCCGACCTCTCGCTCTCGGCCGGCGAGGGCGAAGGCGGCCTGTGCTTCCTGCGCGTCTCGCTGCCGCGCGGGACGGACGTGCACTGGGCGCGCGAGCTCGTGCCGCTCAACTCGACCGAGCGCAAGGACGCGACCGCGGCCTTCGATCCCTCGGGCGCGGCGGACGACGTCGGCTCGACGCTGAAGTTCGAGGTCACGCTGCCCGCCGACGCGATCGGCAACGGCGTCACGGGCCGCACGCGCGGCACGAAGGTCAAGGCCGAGGGCAACGTCGCGACGCTGGTCGTCCCGGTCGAGACCGCGCTCAGCCCGGGCGATCCGATCGTGTGGCACCTGACCTGGCAGAAGTAGGCGCCTGCGCTGCGCTCCAGCGCGCGAGGTAGGGCTCGACGTCGAACTTGCGCGCCGTGTTCTGCGAGCTCATGTAGCGGATCGTCCCGAAGACCTTGCGCTCGGGCGCCCAGGGCCGGTCGAAGCGGCCGAGCACCCAGGTGATGCCCGAGGTCGAGTTGGGATCGCGGCCGTCGAGCGCGTAGCGGTTGTTGAGCTCGAACATCACCTCGAGCGCCTCGCGCGGGTGGCGCGTCCACTCCAGGATCTTCTTGCCCCAGAGCATGCGCAGGTAGTTGTGCATGCGCCCCTCGTGCACGAGCTGGCGCTGTGCCGCGTTCCAGAGCGGATCGTGCGTCGCGGCGCTCGCGAACTCGTCGAGCGTGTAGACGTGCTCGCGCACGTCGTCCGCGTGCGCCTCGAGCGTCGCGCGTGCCCAGGCCGGCAGCGTGTCATAGCTCTCGCAATCGGGAACGTGCCGGTGCAGGTGGAAGCCGAGCTCGCGCCAGGTGACGAGCTCGTCGAGGAAGCTCTCGGCGCTCGCCCCCAGGCCCCACCAGCCCTCCTTCTTGCCCGCGACGCTGGTCGAGAGGCGCTCGGGCGTCCAGCCCTCGCGCGCGGCGACGGCGCGGAAGACCTCGTGCACGGAGAGCTGGCCGAAGTGCAGCCAGGGCGAGAGGCCGCTCGCGGCCTCGTGCGCCGGCTCGCTGCGTTCCTCGGCATAGCGCGGCAGGCGCTCGCGCACGAAGCGCTGCAGCGCGAGGCGCGCCGCAGCGGCGCCGCCGCGCTCGGCGACGGGCGCGACGCCGTGGTCGAGCGGGAGTCCGGCGAGCGGCGGGATCGCGCTCGGCCAGCGCGCCTCGATCTCCGGCGCGAGCACGGCCTCGCGCGGGCAGCGCGCGCTCGCGAGGCGATCCTCGGCGGGGAACGGCTCGAGGTGCGGGCGCAGCTCGCGCTGCAGGAAGCGCCGGAAGGCGTACGCCGTCGGGAACGGGCCCGGGCTCGCGGCGAGCGGCAACAGGCCGTTGGAGTCGACGCTCTCGAGGCGGCACACCAGCTGCCGCGCGGCCGCGGCCTGCATGCGCGGCACGAAGAAGCAGGGCCACTCGTCGGTGACGACCAGCGCCGCGCGCGCGGCGAGCGCGGCGAGCAGGCCGCGGCCCTCGCCCGGTTCGCGCTCGACGTACGGGACGTAGCGCACGCCGCGCTCGGCGCAGGCGCGCTCGTGCTCGCGCATCCCGTCGATCACGAAGGCGTGCAGCCGCTCGCTGGCCCAGCGGTAGCCGCAGCGCAGCGGCTCGAGGATCAAGAGCGGGCGATCGAGCGCCTCGGCGCGGCGCACGGCGCGGTCGAGCGCGAAGTTCCACTGCAGGCGGCGCTGCGCGACCATCCAGTAGAGCACGTACTCGCCGGCGCGGCGCTCGGGCGCGGCGTTCCACGTGCGGATGCGCGGGTGCGGCTCAGGCGGCGAAGCCATCGGCGGGCCAGGCGAGCCAGGCGGCGAGCGCGACCAGCGCGAGCTGCGTGCCGAAGGAGAGCGCAAGCCCGTTGAGGCGCGTCGCCGCCAGCGAGGCGAGCAGCGCGAGCGCCGCCCAGGGGCTCAGCTCGCCGAGGTAGACCGCGCTCGCGATCGTTCCGCCGAGTGCGAACACCGCGACGTCGAAGCCCGGACGAGCCGGACTCCAGCTCGGCCAGCGCAGCGCGGCGAGGAACACCGCGCCGAGGCTCACGCCCAGGCCCGCGGAGACCAGCGAGAGCGAGGCGACGCGACCGCAGATGCACAGGAAGGCCGTCGCGCCTGCGAAGGTCGCCAGCGCGAGCAGCGCTCGCCAGGCCGGACGAGCCTCGGGAGCGCTTCGGCCGGCATTCCAGGCGACGATCAGCGCCAACGCGGCGACGGCGCGCTCGGGCCAGCCGGGCGGAGAGCCGAGGCGCTGGAAGAACCAGCCCAGCAGCACGAGCGGTGCGAGCCAGGCGACCGCGGTCGGCAGCAGGGCCGCGACGAGCGCCACGGGCAGCAAGAGCAGCGCGGTGAGCTGCGTCGCGCTGCCGAGCGGCTCGACGAAGGGCACGTAGCTCGTGATCGCGTAGACCGCGAGCAGGAACGGCAGCGCGAGCGCCAGCGCCGAAACGCAGCGGCGCGGCATGCCCGGCTGCAGCCGCGCCGCGAGCGCGCCGCACAGCACGCTCACGAACGCGGGCAGCAGGAAGGCGAGCAGGAACTCGCGCGCCGTGATCACGGGGATCTCAGTGCGTGCACTCGATGGCCAGCGTCAGCCCGACCTCGTCGCTGGCGCCCTCGAGCATGTTCTTCATGCCGAAGTCGCTGCGCTTGATGCTGGTCTCGGCGTAGAAGCCGATGCGCGGGCCGCCGGCTTCCTTGATGTTGCTCTCGCCCACCTTCTCGGCGTTGAAGCTGATGCTCTTGGTGACGCCGTGCAGCGTCAGGTCGCCGGTGACCGCGAGCTTGTCGCCGCTCTTGGCCACCTTGGTGCTGGTGAAGCTGATCTTGGGGAACTCCTTGACCGAGAAGAAGTCCGGCCCGCGCAGGTGGTCCTCGCGCGGCTTGCAGTTGGTGTCGACGCTCGCGGCGTCGATCTCGACGGAGACATGGCTCGCCTCGGGCTTGGCCGGGTCGTAGGCGATCTGGCCCGAGATGCCGTTGAAGCGCCCGATCGTCCAGCTCGTGCCGAGGTGCTTGATCTTGAAGTGCACCGTGGAATGCACGGCATCGAGCTTCCACGCGCCGTCGGCGACGGGCGCCGCGGGCGAGGCCGGAGCGACGGCGAAGGCGAGGGGCAGCAGGGCGAGGGAGAAGAGGGGGATGGCGATCAGCTTCATGGGATTCCTTTCGTGGGGCCGCCCACTTCGCCGTCCGCGGCACGGCTTTGCAAGAGCGCGCGAGCAAGCCGCGGAACCTGGACGGATGGGTCGTGTTGCAGGCGCGACACACGAAAGGTCGTCCATGATCCCGAATGCATCCCCGGCCACCGCGCGCGACGGCTTCTCCCTCTGGGAGGGCACGCTCGCGCTCGTCCTCGCTCCACTGGTCGTCTTCGCGGCCGTCAAGCACCTCACCGGCCAGAACGGTCTCGCGCCGGTCGGCGACGACCAGGTGGCGGTGATGGTCGACGGCTGGACGGGCGCGCGCGAGCTCGTCACCACGCCCGGCTTCCGCACCTACCTGCCCTGGTTGCAGGAGGTGCTGGCGCTCGACAAGGCGCCCAACGGCCTGGTCTTCACCGGCAACGAGAAGCAGGGGCCCGCTCGCAGCCCGCGCCTGATCGCGCGCGCGCGCGACGGATCGACCTACTGGTTCGAGACCTTCCCGCTGGTGTACGCGCTGCGCACCGAGCGCGCCGCCGAGGTGCTCGACGACGCCGGGCCGGGCGACGCGTGGAAGCGCGAGCTGGTCGCGTTCTACGCGCGCTCGATCCTGCGCGACGAGCTCGGTCGCTACGACAGCGAGGAGATCTCGTCCGTGCAGAACCTGCGCGCCGCCGCGCGCGCGGCACAGGAGCGCCTCAACCGCGCGCTCGAGCGCCACGGCATCGAGGTGCTGGAGATCGCCACGCCCAAGCCCTCCTTCGACAAGGCCTACGAGGACCACATCCAGCGCCGCAAGTTGAACGACCAGGAGCGCGAGCGCCTCTCCTCGCAGCTCGACGAGCTCGCCGAGGAGCGCAACCAGCGCCAGGCCGCCGCGCGCCGCGAGAAGGAGGTCGAGTTCGAGAAGCTGGGCGACAACCTCGCGCACGACCTCAAGGTGGCCGCGAACGAGCGCCTGCGCCTCGCGGGCGAGGCCGACCGCTACTTCCTGGAGCGGGTCAAGGCCGCCGAGGCCACGCGCATCGAGAAGGAGAAGGCCGCCGGCTCGCTGCGCGAGAAGTACGTCGCGTTCGCGCGCGATCTCTCGAACCAGAGCAAGGACCTCGAGCGCTACGGCGAGCTCGCGGTGCGCATGGCGCTGATCGACAAGCTCTCGGGCATCGAGTTCAGCCTGGTCCCGTACAGCCGCGACCCCGCGCCGCAGCGCCTCGAGGTGCTGCAGAGCGCGGCGGGCGCGGGCAAGATCGGAGGTGCGCCGTGAAGTCCTTCCTCCTCGGCATCGGGCGCGGCATCGCGGCCGCCTGCGGCTGGCTGTTCGACGCCGTCTACGGCCTCGTGCTCGCGCTGGTGCGCGGCTGGCACCTCTTCTGGGCCGCGCGCGCGACGCGCTCGGCGCTGCGGCTGTGCCTGCGCACGCTGCGCGTCGGCACGCTGACCGCGCTGCTCGCCGGCCTCGTGCTGGGCTGCGGCTGGCTGTGCTTCGCGCGCGTGCCGGTCGGTTTCGTCGGCGTGCGCCAGCAGAACTTCGGCGGCAGCGGGCTGGACGCCACCGACCATCCCGCGGGGCTGGTCTTCTGCGTGCGCGGGCTGCACTCGCTGCACCTGGTCGAGACCTGCACGCAGGTGCTCGCCTTCGCCTGGGAGAGCGAGGGCGGCACGTGGCCCGCGCTCGACGTGCGCACGCGCGACGGCAACATGGTCAACATCTCGGTGGCGCTGCCCTACCGCGTGCGGCGCGGCGAGGCGCACCAGCTCGTCGCCGAGGGCCTCAAGCTGGCCTATCCGCTGCGCGTCAAGGCGACCGCGGAGAAGGTGCTGCTGGAGGAACTCGGCTCGCTCAGCTCGGAGGAGCTGATGAGCACCGACCTGCGCGCCGCCCGCGCGGGCGCCACGCTCGAGCGGCTCAAGCCGCTGCTGGTGCAGTTCCACGTCGAGGTCGAGAGCGTCCTCGTGACGCAGGTGCTCTTCAAGGGCGAGTACGAGAAGAAGCTGCAGCAGAAGCAGCTGACCTCGCAGGAGGCGCAGCTGCACCGCGCCGCGGCCGAGGTCGAGGACGCGAAGAAGAAGGTCGAGCTCTACGAACAGCGCACCAACGCGCTCGTGCAGGACACCCTCGTCGACTGGGACAAGCGCATCCAGGAACGCTACGTCGAGGGCCAGCGCAAGATCGCCGAGGTGCAGGCCGATGCGCGCTTCTACGACAAGACGCGCCGCGCCGAGGCCGACGCGCAGTCGAGCAAGGAGGTCTTCGAGGGCGAGCGCGCGCTGACGCAGGCGCAGGGTCTCAAGGAGGAGCTCGCCAACCGCACCTACGGGACCGAGGGCGGCCGCCTGCTGCTCGCGCGCCAGGCGGCGCAGAACCTCAACATCCGCCAGGTGACGCTCAACTCGAACGACCCGCGCGTCCCCTCGGTGCTCGACCTCGACGAGCTCGCGCACCGCCTGCTCGGCGACGCGCCGCCGCTGCCCAAGCCCTGACGCGCGGCCGCTGCGCGCTCAGAGTCCGGGCAGGATCTGCAGCGGACCGGCGGGAACCTGCAGCGCGACGCCGCTGCCGGCAGCGAAGGGCCAGGTCGCCGCGCTGGCCGGCGTGTCGACCGAGAGGCTGAACGAACCCAGCGAGGTCAGGCCGATCGCCGCGCCCAGCGGCACGCCGTTCGCGTTCCAGCTCTGCAGCAGGCCCTGCGGCAGATGCGCGCGCCAGAGCGTGTCGCCGTTGCCGTCGTTGCTGACGAAGGCAAGCCAGCCGTCGCGCCGTGCCGAGTAGCGCGAGACGTTCGTGCCCGAGGGGAGCGAGACGAGCAGCGTCGCGGGCTGAGCCAGGCTGATCGGCAGCCGGTAGAGCTCCTGCTGGTGGCCCTGATCCGAGCGGCGGATGTCGACCATCATCCAGCGCGCGGCGAGCTCGAGTCCGTCGAGCGACTTGACGTGGTCGAGCTCGGGCTGGGCCGCGCCGAACCCGGGACGGATCCCGTACAGCACGCCGTCGGAGGCCTGGTCGTCGAACACGAGCAGCGTCTGCCCGTCGGGAAGGAGCGTCCAGTCGCGCGCCTTGACCGCCGGCGCGGTGGTGAACGGCGCGGTCGCGTCGCCCGAGAACATCGAGAGGTTGGTGAAGCTCGGGGCACCCGCGGCCGGCATCGTCACGTCGTACGTGTCGAAGGACTCGAGCGCGTTGGGGACGCCCAGCGGCGACTTGCCCACGGCGACGTGCAGCGCCCCCGAGGGGCGAAAGATCGCCAGGCCGATCTCGTCCAGCGTGTCGAGGAAGTTGGCGGTGGAGGAGAGCTGTTCGGGTTGCTGTCCCGACGGAGGATGGACCTCGGCGAGGTAGATCTCGCGCGTGGTCGCCGTCTCGATGCGCCACGCGGCCTGCTGTCCGTCGTCGCGGATCGCGAGGTACGGGCCGTCCGAGGCCTCCGGCTCGAAGCCCGCGCCCGAGAGCGTCTCCGCCTGCGTCGAGAGCGGCGTGGCGTCGCCCGTCGTGCCGAACGCGTACGCGAACTGGCTCGTCGGGCCCGATCCGGCCGTGGTCACGAACCACTGTCCGTTGCGGCTGGCGGCGAGCTGCTGCGAGAACCACGCGGGGGCGCTCTGCGCGCCGAAGCCCACGCTGCTCGCGTCTCCGTTCGCGCCGCGCGCGAAGCGCAGGATGCCCAGCGTCGAGACAGCGACCCCCGTGCTGCCCGTGAGCGCCAGCCCCGCGTCGCCGAGGACGAGCGGCGGCAGGTTCGCGCTGCGATCGGTGACGACGCCGGTCGCGAGATCGACCTCGAGCACGTTGCCGCCTGCGGCGAGGGTCGTCGCCAGCAGGACCTCGTCGCCCAGCGGCGCGACCGCGAGCCGAGGCAGGAACGGATCGTCCGTGCCCAGCGCACCGGTGCCGGCCTGCTCGAGCAGCAGCACCAGCGATCCGTCGGCCGCGATGCGGAAGTAGCCGAAGCTCAGCCCGCCCTGGGCCCTGGCGCGCGAGTAGTGGTACAGCGAGCCGCGCTGGTTGTAGAGCTGCAATCGTGCGGCTCCGACGACATCGGTGCGCCGTCGCGGGCGGCGCGGGAGGAACTCCTCCAGGCGCGTCCGGCCCGTGAAGTCGATCGCGCGCAGTTGGATGCCCTGCAGTTCCGGCGGCGCTGCGACGAGTTGACCACCGAGCTCGTCGTAGCCGCGCACGTTCCCGGGCGCCCCCGGCGTACCCTCGAAGAGCACGACGCTTCCCCCGTGGGCAGAGAGGGCAAGGGCCGCGAGGAGGGCTGTGGTCAGCGGGACGTTGGGCATGGTGGGTTCGACAGGTGCGCCGGCTCGACGGTTCCGAAGACAAAGGATATGCCGCCTCCCCGACCCCGGTCGCGAGGCCGCCAGTGGATCTGGGCCTTCTGGCTTGTCCGGGGCCTGGAGCTTCATCCAGAATCCGGATCCTCATGAAGGTCCCCGAGTCGCACCCGTCGGACGCTCTCGGGACGGTCGGCGCCAGCCTTCCGGAGGGGTACCGCCTGCAGCGCATTCTGGCGCGGGGTGGGCAGGGAACGGTCGCCTTGTGCGAGCGTGGTGGCCGTCCCGTGGTGCTGCGGCTGTTCAGCTCGCAGGCCGGGGAGGCGCGCGAAGCGCTGGCGGAACTGCGCGTCCTCGCCCGTGTCGACCATCCGCAGCTCGCGCGCCTGGTCGACCACGGCCTGGGCCGACTGCCCGGGGATCTGTTCGTCGCGCGCACGTGGGTCGAGGGGCGCACGCTCGACGAGCACCTGGGCAGGCCCGGAGCGCGCGGGCCGGAGCACGAGCGCGAGGTCGCGCGCGTCTTCGCGGCGATCGCGGACGCTCTCGAGGGACTGCACAAGGCGGGTTTCGTGCACGCGGACCTCAAGCCCGCGAACGTGATCGTGCGCGCCGACGGCACCCCGGTGCTGACCGACTTCGGGCTGTCCTCCGCGGGCGGCCGTGCGCGCGGCGAGGTCGCGGGCAGCCTGTCCTCGCTCGCCCCCGAGCAGCTCTCCGGCGGCGTGCTCGATGCGCGCACGGACCTCTTCGCCCTGGGCGCGCTGCTCTTCGACGCGCTCGCTCCGCGGCCGCGCTCGCTGGCGAGCTTCTACGCGCGCTTTCCGGCCGAGGACTTCTTCCGTGCGGCGGGCGCCGATGCGAACGATCTCCCGCAGTGGGCTCGCACGCTGGTCGGCGAACTCGTGCTGCGCGATCCGTCGCAGCGGCCCGCTTCCGCCGCGCTCGTCGCGGCGCGCCTGCGGGCGCACCTGGGCGAAGCGCGCGCGCGCGCAGCACGCGAACGCTGGCGCTGGTCCGCCAGCCGCGGCCGCGAGGCGTGGTTCGAGGCCCTCCTGGACGAGCTCGTCGCCCGCAGCCCGGACGCAGCGGCCCTGCTGCAGTTGAGCCTGTCCGCCGACGAGGATCCCGAGGGACTGGTCGAGGACCTGCGCCTGGCGGCGAGCCTGCGCGGCGCGCGCGTGCTCGCCGTGCATCCCGCGGCGGACCTGGAGGCCTCGGCCTCGACGCGCGACCTGGATCGCTGGTGCGAGAGCGTGCTGGCGCGCGGCGAAGGCGCGACGCTGCTGGCTGCGCTGCCGGCGGAGGCGCCGCTCGCGCGACGCGGCCTGGAGTACCTCGCGCGCACGCTGCTCGCCGCGGACGAGGTGCACAGCACGCGTCTGGTGCTGATCGGCGTGCCCCCGGCCTCGCTCGCGGGCGAGGCGCAGGCGCTGCCCGCGCCGCCGGTCGTCGACCTGGCCGGGCTGAGGGCGGCGTTGGAGAGCGAGCTCGACCCGGGTTCGCGGTCCCGGCTGGAGGAACTCGCGCAACG
>JBGASC010000085.1:0-10502 GCA_044229935.1 Planctomycetota bacterium
GCCGCGAGCACGAAGACGTTCTTGACCCACTGGTGGGGCCGCAGCGCGCGCACGAGGGCCAAGGGCGTCTTCATCCGCAGAGAGACCCTATCGGATGGCGCGGGCTGCGGGCCAGAGTCGGCCGTTCCGCGCGCGCGCGAGCCCTCAATCCAGGCTCAGCTTGCGCAGCTCCTCGATCGGCGAGTCGGGGCCCACCGTCAGGTGCTCCTCTTCGCCGAGGAGCTGGCGCACCTTGTCGTCCTTGAGCTCGAAGGTCCCGACGTTGCCGTCGCCCCAGAGCACCACCGTCGCGGTGCGGTGATTGTTGCCGCCGTCGTTGTCGTCGGCGACCAGCGGCTCGTTGCCCGAGGTCGGGAACTGGCGCAGCGGGAAGTTCTTGCAGTCGCGGCCGGCATAGGCCGAGCGGCGGCCGTTGACCTGGTCGAGCGGCATGAACCACTGCTTGGGATCGTCGATCGTCCCCAGGTCGAGCGCACCGATGTCGACGCCCGGGCAGGTCAGGCGCTTGACGACGCCCTCGGTGTTCTCGAGCACGCCCTTGTCCACCAGCGCGGCGAAGAACTTGACGCCCGACTGGTTCGGCGCGCGCTGGAACTTCGAGTAGTACTGGATGAAGCCCTTCTGGATCTCGAGCAGGTTGGCCTTGCAGGCCGTGACCTTGGCGTTGTCGATCGCCTCGGGGATGCGCGGGATCAGGAAGACCATCAGGATCCCGATGATCAGGATCACGGTCAGGAGCTCGATCAGCGTGAAGCCGGCGGAGAGCGTCCGCCCGCGGCGTGAGAGGATGGGCATGGAGGTCGGAGGTGGGGTTGGGGCCGCGCGGGGACGCGTCGTTCTACCCCATCGCTTCGGCCCAGTCACCCTTCCAGCGCCCCCGGAAGCGAACCGCCCGGCGCGGAGGCCGGGCGGCGTGCGTGAGGTGCGCGGGGAAGACCCTACTTGCGCGCGGCGGAGCCGACCGCCTCCTGCAGCTCGGCCGTCTTGTTGGCGAGCTCCCAGGGGAAGCCCTCGCGGCCGAAGTGGCCGTGGTAGGCCGTCTGCTCGTAGATCGGACGGCGCAGCTTGAACTGCTCGATGATCGCGGCCGGGCGCAGGTCGAAGACCTTCTCGACGGCCGTGGTCAGGTCGGCGTCGGAGACCTTGCCGGTGCCGAAGGTGTCGACGCGGATCGAGAGCGGCTTGGCGATGCCGATCGCGTAGCTGACCTGGATCTCGCAGCGCTCGGCGAGGCCCGCGGCGACGACGTTCTTCGCCACCCAGCGCGCGGCGTAGGCGGCCGAGCGGTCGACCTTGGTCGGATCCTTGCCGCTGAACGCGCCGCCGCCGTGGCGGCCCATGCCGCCGTAGGTGTCGACGATGATCTTGCGTCCGGTCAGGCCGCAGTCGCCGTGCGGGCCGCCGAGCACGAAGCGCCCGGTCGGGTTGACGTGGTAGATCGTCTTCGCGTCGAGGTACTGCGCGGGGATCACGGCCTTGATGATCTTCTCGATCACCTCGCTCTTGATCGTCTCGTACGACACGTCGGGATCGTGCTGCGTCGAGATCAGCACGGTGTGCACGCGCACGGGCTTGAAGCCGTCGTACTCGACCGTGACCTGGCTCTTCGCGTCGGGGCGCAGCCAGGGGATGGTCTTCTTCTGCCGCAGCTCGGCCTGCTTCTCCATCAGGCGGTGCGCGTAGTAGATCGGGAAGGGCATCAGGCTGGCGGTCTCGCTGCAGGCGAAGCCGAACATCAGGCCCTGGTCGCCGGCGCCCTGCTCCTTGTGCAGGCCCTGGCCCTCGGTCACGCCCTGGCTGATGTCGGGCGACTGGCGGTCGAGCGTCACCATCACCGCGCACGTGTCGCCGTTGATGCCGTAGGCGTCGTTGGTGTAGCCGATGCGCTTGATCGTGTTGCGCGCGATCTGCGCGTAGTCGATGCGCGCGTTGGTCGTGATCTCGCCCGCCACGACGCACAGGCCGGTCGTGACCAGCGTCTCGCAGGCGACGCGGCTCATCGGATCCTGCGCGAGGATCGCGTCGAGCACGGCGTCGGAGATCTGGTCGGCCACCTTGTCGGGGTGGCCCATGGAAACGGATTCGGAGGTGAAGAGTTGTCGGGCCATGGTCTTCCGTCTGGGGAAGCGCGGTGGGTCGATCGACGTTCGGGGATTCGCGGTCTCGACGGGCATCCCGCGAGCCGGACACCCCTCATCGGCGCGCGGGGCCTCCCGGCCCAAGGCCGGCGGCTCCGCGCGGGCCGTACGATAGCAGAAACGACCCGGGGCGCGCCTCAGTGCCTTCGCCGGGCCAGCGGATCCAGACAGCCCTGGCGCAGGGCCCCGAGCGTGCGGTCGTTGGCCCCCGACTGCGCCGCCAGGGCGCGCATCCCGGCCTGGCCCATCCGCGCCCGCAGCTGCGGATCGCCGACGAGCTCGCGGAAGACGCCCGCGAGCTCGCTCGCCTCGTCGACCACGCGGCTCGCGCCGGCGCGCGCGAGCAGCGCCGCCTCCTGCGCGAAGTTCGGCACCAGCGCACCGTGCACGACCGCCTTGGCCTGCGCCGCGGGCTCGAGCATGTTCTGCCCGCCGCGCGGCGTCAGGCTGCCGCCGACGAAGACCAGATCGGCCAGCGAGTAGACCGACTCGAGCTCGCCGATCGTGTCGACCAGCGCGGGGCGCGAGGGATCGGGCGCCTCGCCCGCGCGCAGCTCGCTCAGGCGCTGCGGGCGCGCGCCGCACGCGGCGAGCTCCTCGACCAGCGCGCGCGCGCGCTCGACGTGGCGCGGCACGAGGATCAGGCGCGCCTGCGGCACGGCGGCGCGCCAGGCCTCGAGCACCCAGCGCTCCTCCGGCGCGTGCGTGCTGCCGGCGACGAGCACGGGCTGGCCGGGCCGCGCTCCCAGCTGCGCGCAGAGCTCCGGCGGCGTCTCGCGCGCGCCCAGCCGCAGGCCGTCGGTCTTGACGTTGCCCGTGACGACCAGGCGCGCGTCGTCGACGCCCAGCGCGCGGAAGCGCGAGGCGTGCTCCTCGTCCTGCGCGCAGACCAGCGAGAGGCGCGCGAACTGCGGCAGCACGCGCTCGAGGCGGCGGTAGCGCGGGAAGCTGCGCTCGGTCAGCCGGCCGTTGACCACGGCCAGCGGGATCCCGCGGCGGTTGCAGGCGCGCAGGAAGTTGGGCCACAGCTCGAGCTCGACCAGCAGCACCAGATCGGGCTCGACGCGCGCGAGGAAGCGCCGCAGCGCGAACGAGGCGTCGAGCGGGAAGCGCACGCACGCGAGCGAGGGATAGAGCACGCGCGCCTGCTCCATCCCGGCGTCGGTCGTGCTCGAGAGCACGATCTCGCACTCGCCGGCGAGCGCCGCGACCAGCGCGCGCGCGGCCTTGACCTCCCCCACCGAGACGCCGTGCACGAGCACGCGCAGGCGCCGGCGCTCCGCGCGCGGCGGCGGCGCGGCCGAACCGAGGCTGCGCTCGCGCACGAGGCGGCGGAAGCGCGCGTCGAGCGCGCTGCGCACGATCCACCAGGGCGAGCTCGCCAGGATCGCGAGCAGCCAGGCGAGGTCGTAGCCCAGGTGCAGCAGGGCGCGAGCGGCTCCCGGCCGGGGATCCCCGGCGAGCGGAGGCGGGAGCGGGGACGGGGCTCGGTTCAGGCGGTCTTCCCGTGGCACTTCTTGAACTTCTCGCCGCTGCCGCACGGGCACGGATCGTTGCGTCCGATCGTGCTCGGGTCGACCTTGGGCATCGGCCGCGGCGCGCTCGCCTGGCCGTCCTTCGCCGCGGAGGACGCCGAGGCATCCGCGGGCTGCTGCTGCGCCTCGCGCTGCTGCTGCTGTGCGGCGGCGATCTGCTGCTGACGCCGCGCGAGATCGAAGGCGCGGCTCGCCGGCACGCCCTGCCGCGCCATCGGCGGCGGCGCCGAGGGACGCGGCGGCGGCTTGGGCTGGGCAGACGCCGGCTGCGTCTGGGCCGGCGGCGCGGCGGGCGCGGACGAGGTCGGGGACGCCGCCGCGGGCGGCGCATCCGCGGCCGGCGGCTTGGGGGCCGGGGGCGGCGCGCTGGGACGCTGCGGGCGGAACAGCGACGAGACGCTCGGTCCGGTGACCACCGGCCGCACCAGCGGCGCGGCGGGCGGCGCGACGTCGGGCCGGCGCACCTCGATGCGCAGGACCAGGCTCGCGACCTCGTCCTCGATCGTCGCGAGCAGCTTCTGGAAGAGCTGGAAGCCCTCCTGCTTGTAGATGTTCTTGGGATCGACCTGCGCGTAGGCGCGCAGGTGGATGCCGTGCTTGAGCGCGTCGATCGCGTAGAGGTGATCCTTCCAGCGCGTGTCGACCGCGTTGAGCAGGATGTAGCGCTCGACCTGGCGCTGCAGCTCCGGCCCGACGGCCGCCTCGCGCGCGTCGTAGAGCGCCAGCGCCGCGTCGATCACGCCCTGCGGCTCGCCGTTCTTGGCCGTGGCGGCCTTGGCGAGCGCGGGATCGAGCTCGACGCCGAAGGCGCGCTGGTACCACGAGCGCAGGCCCTCCGCGTCGCCGAAGTACGTCTCGGTCGCGTGGCGGCGCACGGCCGAGTCGATCATCTGCACGACCTTCTCCTTCAGGCCGACGCTGCCGAGGACCTCCTGGCGCACGCCGTAGATCGTCTTGCGCTGCTGGTCCATCACCTCGTCGTACTCGAGGAGGTTCTTGCGGATCTCGAAGTTGCGGTCCTCGACCTTCTTCTGCGCGCGCTCGATCGCGCGCGTGACCATGCCCGACTCGATCGGCACGCCTTCGCCCATGCCGAGCTTGGCCATGAAGTTCTTGACCCAGTCGCGGTAGAAGATCCGCATCAGGTCGTCTTCGAGGCTGAGGAAGAAGCGCGAGACGCCCGCGTTGCCCTGGCGGCCGGAGCGCCCGCGCAGCTGGTTGTCGATGCGGCGCGCCTCGTGGCGCTCGGTGCCGAGCACGTACAGGCCGCCCAGCGCGAGCACCTCCTTCTCGTCGGTGTCGCACTGCGCGCGCACCTCCTTGCGGATCGCGTCGATCTCGGCGAGCTTCTCGAGGTCGCCCAGCACCAGGCCGGCCTTCTCGAGCGCCTGGTTGAGGCGGTACTCGAAGTTGCCGCCCAGCTTGATGTCCGTGCCGCGGCCGGCCATGTTCGTCGCGACCGTCACCGCGCCCTTCTCGCCGGCGCGCGCGATGATCTGCGCCTCGCGCTCGTGGTTCTTGGCGTTGAGCACCTCGTGGCGGATGCCCAGCGCGGTCAGGAGCTTCGAGAGGTGCTCGCTCTTCTCGATCGAGGTCGTGCCGACCAGGATCGGCTGGCCCTTCTGGTGCACGGCGGCGAGCTCGTCGGTGATCGCCTTCCACTTCTCGGGCTCGGTGCGGTAGACCGTATCGTCCCAGTCCTTGCGCACGACCGGCACGTTGGTCGGCACGCTCAGCACGTCGAGCTTGTAGATCTTGAGGAACTCGCCCGCCTCGGTGATCGCGGTGCCGGTCATGCCGGCCAGCTTGTCGAACATGCGGAAGTAGTTCTGGTACGTGATCGTCGCCAGCGTCTGGTTCTCCTGGCGCGGCGGCAGGCCCTCCTTGACCTCGACCGCCTGGTGCAGTCCGTCCGACCAGCGCCGGCCCTGCATCTTTCGCCCGGTGAACTCGTCGACGATGATCACCTCGCCGTTCTCGACGACGTACTCCTTGTCGAGCTGGTAGAGGTTGTGCGCGCGCAGCGCGTTCTCGATGTAGTGCGGCCAGTCCTCGTTGGGCGGCTGGAAGAAGCTCGGCACGCCGACCATCTTCTCGGCCTCCTCGATGCCCGCTTCCTTGAGCGTGGCCTGGCGCTCCTTCTCCTTGACCTCGTAGTGGTCGTCCTTCCTGAGCGTGCGCGCGATCTTGTCGGCCAGCGCGTACTTGTCGATCGAGCCGGTCGCGGGCCCCGAGATGATCAGCGGCGTGCGCGCCTCGTCGATCAGGATCGAGTCGACCTCGTCGACGATCGCGTAGTAGAGGACCTTCTGCACCTGGTCCTCCAGCCGGTTCTTCATGTTGTCGCGCAGGTAGTCGAAGCCGAACTCGCTGTTCGTGCCGTAGACGATGTCGCACATGTACACCGGCTGGCGTTCCCAGGGCGACATGTCGGACTGGATCGCGCCGACCGCGACGCCCAGGTAGTCGTAGATCGGGCCCATCCAGGCCGCGTCGCGCCGCGCGAGGTAGTCGTTGACGGTGACGAGGTAGACCGTGCGGCCCGAGAGGCAGTTGAGGTACAGCGGCAGCGTCGCGACGAGCGTCTTGCCCTCGCCGGTGTACATCTCGGCGATCGCGCCGCGGTGCAGGATGATCCCGCCGACCAGCTGCACGTCGAAGTGGCGCATGCCCAGCGTGCGCACGGAGGCCTCGCGCACCAGCGCGAAGGCGTGCGGCAGCACGTCCTCGATCGTCTTCTCGCCCGCGGCGATCTGCTCCTTCCAGCGCGCGGTCTGCTGCTGGAACTGCTCGGCCGAGAGGCCCTTGGCCCAGGACTCCAGGGCGTTGACCTGGCGCACGAGCGGCTCGAGCTCGCGCACCATGCGCTCGTTGCGCGAACCGAAGACGTTCTTCAGCCCGCGGCCGAGGTCGCTGCCGAGCTTGCCCAGGCGGTCGGTGAGTTGATCCCAGTCCATCGTGATCCCGCCGGGCCTGGTCCGCCGGTCGTGCCGCCCGGCCCCCCGCCGGGGGGCGCCCGGGGAGGGCGGCGCGAGCCTCGCGACGATCCGGACCCGGGCGGGCCTGGACGGCGAGGGCGAACATTAGAAGCCTCGGGCGCGCTCCAGGGAAGCGTCGACCTCGGGGGAAACCCGCCCGAGGGCCCCGGAGCGCGGGAGGCGCGCCTCAGGCACGCGGCGCGGGGTGCTCGAGCATCCGGCTGATGATCGGGAAGAGCGCCTCGCGCGGGTAGGGCTTGCGCAGGAAGCCCGTCGCGCGCGGCATGTGCGCCAGGTCGATCGAGGAGGCCGTCGCGAGCAGCACCGGCAGCGCGTGCGTGCGCGGGTTCTCGCGGATCTTCGCCAGCACCTGCTCGCCGTCGAGCTCGGGCATGGCGTAGTCGAGCAGGATCAGGTCCGGCAGCGGGTCGCGCTCCAACCGCTCGAGCACGGAGCGCCCGTCGTAGGCGAGCTCGACGTCGTAGCCGCGCGCCTCGAGCAGCGCGCCCAGGCCGCGGCAGACGTCGGTCTCGTCGTCGACCAGCAGCAGGCGGTGGCGCTTCTTCGACTCGCGCTCGACCTGGGCCAGGTTCTCGGCGATGCGGCGCAGGTCGCGGTGCGTCGGCAGGCTGGCCGCGTGCCAGGCCGCCTCGATCTCCTGCTTGAGCGCGCGGTTGTGCGCGCGCAGCTCCTGCCAGGCGCTGTAGTCGGGGTTGTCGGGCCGCACGTCGAGGTCGTCGTGCGTGTCGACCGAGAAGAAGTACTCCTTGTCGACCAGGTACTCCTGCACGACGAACTTCATGAACGGGTAGCGCTTGTTGCCCAGGCGCAGCGTGTAGCGCGGCGAGAGCGGCCCTTCCTCCAGGCGCACGCGTTCGAAGCGCGCGAAGAGCTCCTCCAGCGTGTGCGCACCCTCCAGGTCGCGCCCCGTGATGCGCGGCCGCGGGAACTCGGAGCCGGGCCAGGCGATCTCGAGGTAGAGCGCGACGGCGCGGCGCACGTGCGCGGGCGTGAGATCCTCCAGGTGCATCGTGCGCTGCGGCCGCGGCTCAGGAGCTCGCGGCACCTCCGCGTGCGACGGCCGCGCCGGCGTGCGCGACGCCCGCCGCCGGCGGCGCGCTCGCTGCGGCCGAGGGCGCGCGCGGGATGCGCAGCGTTCCGACGAGCTCGCGCACGTCCGCGATGCGCTCGGCATCCAGCAGCGCCTCCAGCTCTCCGGCGAGCCGGCCGAGCAGGCCCGGATCGGAGAACGAGGCCGTGCCCACCTGCACGGCGGCGCAGCCCACGACCAGGAACTCGAGCACGTCGGAGGCCGAAGCGATGCCGCCGCAGCCGATCACCGGGATCTTGACGCTGCGCGCGCACTCCCAGGCGCAGCGCAGCGCGATCGGCTTGATCGCGACGCCCGAGTAGCCGCCCTGCACGGTGAAGAGACCGGGCTTGCGCGTGCGCCAGTCGACCTGCATGCCCAGCACGGTGTTGACCGCGGTGATGCCGTCCGCGCCCGCGGCCTCGACCGCGACGGCGAGGTCCGCGATGCGCGAGACGTTGGGCGAGAGCTTGGCGAAGACGGGCTTCCTCGTCGCCGCGCGCACGCGTTCGATCACGCGCGCCGCCATGCGCGGGTCGGTGGCGAAGGGCAGCTTGCCTTCCTGCACGTTCGGACAGGAGAGGTTGACCTCGAACGCGTCGATCGCGTCCTCGCCGTCGAGCAGGCGCGCGAGCGTCTCGAAGTCCTCGACGCTCTCGCCGCCGATGTTGGTCACGACCAGCGTGTCGGCGCGCGCCATCTGCGGCAACACGTCGCGCCGGTAGGCCTCGACGCCGCGGTTCTCCAGCCCGATCGAGTTGAGGAAGCCGGCCTCGGTCTCGCAGATGCGCGGCAGCGGGTTGCCCGCGCGCGGCTTGAGCGTGACGGTCTTGCTGACGAGCCCGCCCAGCGTCGAGGGCGGCGCAATGTGCTGCATCTCCAGCCCGTGCCCGTAGGTGCCCGAGGCGGAGAGGATCGGATTGCGCAACCCCAGCGAACCGAGTGCAACCGCAAGACGCGCCATGCGCTTGCACTCTAGCGGTCGGATGCGCCGCTCGGCAATGCGCGCGCGTCAGGCGCCGGGCGCCGCGTCCGGCTTGTGCCGCCCGAACAGCCCGTTGAGGACCAGGATCGTCGCTCCGACCGTGATGCACGAATCGGCCACGTTGAACGTGGCGAAGTGGAAGTCGGCGAACCCGAAGTAGACGTCGATGAAGTCGCGCACGGCCCCGAACGGGTGCCCCGACCCCGGCTCGATGCGGAACAGGTTGTCGTAGACGTTCCCCAGCGCGCCGGAGAGGATCAGCACGAAGGCCGCCGCGACCCACGGCTTGCGCGGGCTCGCGCGCAGGAGCAGCCAGGAGACGAACAGGATCGCGACGATCCGGCCTCCGACCAGGAGGTAGGGCATGTCCCCGAGCTTGCCGAAGGCGGCCCCCTGGTTGACCGAGAGCATGAACGCCAGCCAGTCGCCGACCAGCGGCCAGCGTCCGTGCGCGCTCAGGCCGCAGTGGTGCAGCGGCAGCTCGCCGCGGTCGCGCAGCGGCGTGAGCCAGGCAAAGACCGCCGCCTTGCTCCACAGGTCGAGCGCGACCAGGAACGCCACCCACGCAAAGCGCGTGAAGAGCGTCGACGCGCGCGGACGGTCCGGCAGGGGTCCCGCGGAGGAGACCGGAGGTCCGTCCACGGGGTTCACGCCAGGCCCTCTTCCTCCTTGCGCTGGCACTCGATGCAGTTGCGCGCGTGCGGCATCATCTTCAGGCGCTCCTTGAAGATCATCTGCGAGCAGGACTCGCAGGCGCCGTACGCGCCGCTCTTGATGCGGTCGAGGGCCGAGAGCACCTCGCGCACCGTGTTCTCGTCGCGCTCGAGCAGCTGCAGGCTGAACTCCTGGAAGTAGCTGTCGGCGCCGCCTTCGGCGGAGGAATCCTGCGGCTGGGCGTGCTCGCCGAGCGCTTCCTGCTCCAGCTTGTCGATGTCGCCCGTCAGGACGGCCAGCAGGCTCCGCAAGCGGGCCTCGTAGTCCTCGAGTTCCTTCGGCGTCAGCTTCTTCGTCATGGATGGAGTTGGGGCCGGGGAGCAGGGCCGAACCCGGGCTCGGGCTCCTGACCCGCCCGGTGGCCCGTTTGCGAGGGCGAAGAGCATAGCGAGGGCATCCGGGGCCGACAAGCCGCGAGCCCAGGCTCTTGCAGCCGGGCCCGCCAAGTCCGAGGCTCGCTCCCCGCCGTGAGACCCAAGCCCCAGGACGGGACGAAGCCGGAGCTCCCGCCCGCCCTGCGTTCGGGCCTGCGCGAGTTCCTGGAGATCCTGCGCGTCGAAGCCGGCCTCGCCCCCAACACGCTCGAGGCCTACCGGCGCGACCTGACGGCCTTCCTGGGCTGGAGCGCCGCGCGCGGCGTGCGCGCGCCCGAGTCGATCGACGCGGCTGGGATCGTCGACTGGCTCGAGCTGCGCCGCGGCGAAGGCCGCGCCGAAGCGAGCGTCGCGCGCGAGCTGGTCGCCGTGCGCATGTTCCTGCGCACGCTCGTGCGCGAAGGCCTGCTGCGCAAGGACCCGACCAGCCTGATCGCCTCGCCGCACCTCGCGCGCGTCCTGCCGACGACGCTCGCGGTCGAGGAGGTCGAGGCCCTGCTCGCGGCCAGCGCAGGCGCGAGTCCGCTGGAACAGCGCGACCGCGCGCTGGTCGAGCTGCTCTACGCCAGCGGCGCGCGCGTCAGCGAGGCGGTCGGCCTGCGCACCGACGGGCTCGAACCCGAGCTGCGCGTCGTGCGCCTCTTCGGCAAAGGCTCGAAGATGCGCGTCGTGCCGCTGGGCGAGGCCG
>JBGASC010000027.1:0-72725 GCA_044229935.1 Planctomycetota bacterium
CTCGGGCGCGAGGAAGCGTCCGCCGTCGGAGAAGCTGTCGGGCGTGACGTTGACGATGCCCATCAGGCGCACGCGCGGGGTCGACGCGTGCGCGCTGTGCGGGAGCATGCCGCCGCGGGCCGGATCAGGCGGGGGACAGGCCGGGCATGTCGCCGCCGCGCGGCTGCGAGAGCGGCGGCAGGACGTGACCGGGCGTGGTCGGGGCGCTCGGCGCGGGCGTCGAGGGCTTGCTGGGCGGCTGCTGGGCCATGCGCAGGCTCTCGATCGAGGCGCCGCCGAGCAGCTTCTTGATGTCGACGCCGCTGATCGTCTCGTAGGCGAGCAGCGCGGCCGTGATCTGCTCGAGTGCGTGGGCGTTCTCGGCCACGATGCGCTCGGCGGTGTGGTAGGCGTCCTTGAGCAGCTTCTCGACCTCCTGGTCGATCAGGCGCGCGGTCTCCTCCGAGTGCCACTTGCCGCTCATCAGCTCGGTGCCGAGGAAGTCCGAGCCCTGGCGCTCGGCGTAGTTGATCGGGCCGATCTTCTCGGACATGCCCAGTTCGGTGACCATCGCGCGCGCGAGTTCGGTCGCGCGGCGGATGTCGTCCGAGGCGCCGGCCGAGATGTCGCCGCAGAAGCGCGCTTCGGCTGCGCGTCCGCCGAAGGCCCAGGCGAGCGTGCCCAGCATGCGCTTCTTCTGCATGTGGTAGCTCTCCTTGTCCGGCAGCACCATCGTCGTGCCCAGCGCGCGGCCGCGCGGCACGATCGTGACCTTGTGCGGGTCGTCGACGTCGGGGAGCATCGCCGCCACGACCGCGTGACCGGCCTCGTGGACGGCGGTGATCTTGCGATCCTCCTCCTCGATCTTGCGCGACTTCTTCTGGCGGCCGTAGCGCACCTTGTCGCGCGCCTCCTCGAGGTGCTCCATCGAGACCTCGTCCTTCTTCTGCAGCGCGGCCATGATCGCCGCCTCGTTGATGATCGCGGCGATGTCGGCGCCCGAGTAGCCCGGCGTGGAGCGCGCCAGCGTGCTGACGACGACGTCGTTGGAGGTCTTCACCTTCTTGGTGTGGACCTTGAAGATCTCCTCGCGGCCCTTGAGGTCGGGGAGATCGATCACGACCTCGCGGTCGAAGCGGCCCGGGCGCAGGAGCGCGGGGTCGAGCACGTCGGGGCGGTTGGTCGCGGCGATGACGATGATGCCCTCGTCGGTGCCGAAGCCGTCCATCTCCACCAGGATCGCGTTGAGCGTCTGCTCGCGCTCGTCGTGGCCGCCTCCCATGCCGGAGCCGCGGCGGCGTCCGACGGCGTCGATCTCGTCGAGGAAGATGATGCAGGGCGAGTTGTCGTGCGCCTGCTTGAAGAGGTCGCGCACGCGGCTCGCGCCGACGCCCACGAACATCTCGACGAAGTCCGAACCGGAGATCGAGAAGAAGGGCACGTCGGCCTCGCCGGCGATCGCCTTGGCGAGCAGCGTCTTGCCGCAGCCGGGAGGACCGACGAGCAGGATGCCGCGCGGGATGCGCCCGCCCAGGCGCGTGAAGCGGCCGGGGTTCTTGAGGAACTCGACGACCTCCTTGACCTCGTCCTTCGCCTCGTCGCAGCCCGCGACGTCGTCGAAGGTGACGTTGGTGTGGTTCTCCTTGGTGTACAGCTGCGCGCGCGAGCGGCCGAAGCTCATCACGCCGCCGGCCGAGCCCTGATTGCGCATCTGGCGCAGGAAGAAGAAGAAGAAGACCAGGATCAGCAGCCAGGGGCCCCACAGCAGCAGGAAGTTCTGCCAGAACGAGCTGGGGTCCTGAAACTTGGTGCCGCTGGTGTGCGTGATGTTGAAGTTGTGCTGCTCGAGCGTCGCACCCGCGGCCTTGAGCGAGCCCATCAGCGCGCCGGCGTCCTCGACGTCGCGCACCTCGTACCAGGCCTGTCCGGTCGTGTCGGGCAGCCAGGCCGGAGCCGGACCCTCGCCCTTCCAGGCGTGCTTGGACTTGGCGTTGGCGCGCACGAAGTAGCGGTCGTACTGGTCCGTCTTGGAGTGCGCGGTCTCCTCGGCGTTCTGCGGATCCTGCGGCTTGGACTCGTAGGCGGTGATGTGCCGCGCGTCCGTGACCGCGAGGTAGCCCTTGGCCACGCCCTCGTCGAGCTCCGCCTGCTTGATCTTGGTGTACAGGCCGACCGCGGCCAGCGACTGGTAGAGCTGGGTGGTCTTCTCGTCGAGCCCGTTGAGCTTGACGGTGAAGTTGTCCTTCTTGTCCTTGAAGTGCCCCTCGATCTCGGTCGGGGAGATGTTCTGGCTCGCGACCTGGAACGTGTAGAGGCTGTACTGGTACTCGTCGAGCGTGAGCTCGACCTTGCGCAGCAGCGCGTCCCGTCCCCCGTACATGATCATGATCGCGATCAGCACGAACAGGAACAGCGCGTAGGGGCCGAAGGAACGGGCCTTCTTGCCCTTGTCGTTCTGCGGGTTCTTGGGGTCGGCCATGGAGTCACTATCGGCGGATGGGCGCGGGAGGGCGAGGTCCTGGGGCCTGCCGATCCCCGCCTAGCATAGGAACGGGAAGGGCCGGAACGATGCGCCGGCGCCGAAAAGCGCCGGCAGCTGGCCCGGGGCGCGACTCCTTAGCCCCTGGCGTGCGCGCGCACCAGGGCGATCGGGCTCCCTCAGGCGTCGCCCGCGGGGCCGAACAGGTCGAGGACCAGCTCCTCCGCCAGATGCCGCAGCGCGCGGTCTCTCGCGTCGCGCTCGTTGGAGGCCTGGTCGAGCGTGTATCCGATCCAGGTCCCGGCCTGCGCACTGCGGACCGGGGTCTCGTTGCCGCGCACGAACAGGCGCGCCTCGACCTCGATGTACACACCGGTTTCCAGGAGCTGGTTGTCGCGGTTGCGGATGCCGCCGCGGCGGTGGTAGGTCTGGATCGTGCCGCGGATCACGGCCTGGGCCTCACGCGGGTCGACCAGGTGCGCGTCCGACTGGTCGCGCAGCACGCGCGTCATCTGCTCGTGCAGCAGCGGCTCGAGGTCGCGCTCGAAGCTCTCGTTGCCGAAGAGCTCGATGCCCACGCTCTCGTGGTGCTCGGCCACGCGCAGCCCGGCGTCGTAGCCGCATCCGGCGGCACAGAGGAGGAGCAGCAGCGGGAGGGCGAGCGTGCGCGCGATCCTCACGGCACGCCCTTCTGCGGTGCGTCCGCGGCCGGATCGGGCGGAAGGGACTCGACGAAAGCCTGCGAGCGGGCCGCACGGGCCTCGTCGGCGGCGTCGCGCGCCTCGGTGACGGCGCGCTGGGCGTGGTAGCGCGCCCCGTAGGTGTTGTCGACGCGCCGGTAGAACGCGGCGATGGCCATGTCGCTGTCGCACAGGCGGCGCAGGCAGTCGGCGAGATCGAGGGCCACGCGCGGCTCGAGCTCGTGTCCGGGGAAGGACTGCAGCCAGCGCTTGAGCTCCTCCTCGGCCTTGAGCAGCGAGCCCCGGTCGTATTCGGGGCTGCGCAGGAGCTTCAGGCGCAGCTCGGGGATGTGCGCCTGGGCCTCCGGCCGCAGCGCCGAGTCGGGATGGTCGAGCACCAGCTTCTCCAGCCGGTCGATGGCGAGGTCGAGGTCGTTGTGCTCTTCGTACAGCTCGGCCAGGCGCTGGTGCGCCAGGTCGTCCTGCCGCGCGGAGGGGTGGTTGAGGATCGCGTACTCGAGCACCTCCTCGGCCTGCGAGTCTGTGTTCCAGAAGAACAGGAAGGACTTGTTCTCGCCGCTGAGCTCGAGCCCGATCTCGTCGAGCAGGTCGCCCGCGGCGCGGTGCTCGTGGTGCAGCGGGAACTTCTTGTCGAGCTTGCGCAGCAGGCGGAAGGCGTCCATGCGCTCGCCGTCCTCGACCAGCCGTCGCGCCGCGGCCAGGCCGGCCTGCACGGCGATCTGGCGCGGCAGTCCGAGCTCGACGAGCTCCGCGAGGTCGTCGGGATCCTGGCCCGGCGCCGAGAGCTCGTCGATGCGGCGGGTGGCGGCCTGCTCGAGGACGCGCTGCACGTGGTCGCGCGTCTGCGTGTCCAGGCCCTTGGCTGCGCTCGCGGCGCGCATCCAGTCCAGCGCCTTGCTGGCCCGTCCGGCGGCGAGGTCCTGCTCGGCGCGCTCGATCGCGGCCGGGACCTCGTCCGCGGACAGGCGCGCGGGTGCGGCGCGCGAGCCGGGGACCCAGCTCGGGAGCGACGCGCAGGACGGGAGCCACGCGCACAAGAGCAGCAGGACGGCGGGGGAGATCTTCACTCGTGCGGTTCGGGCGCGTTGCGGTTGGGCGCGGCCAGGAAGCTTGCGTGGCTCTTGGGGCGCACGTCCAGATGGTAGCCGAGGAAGCGCTCGACGAAATCGCGGACGCGTACCAGCCGCTCGGGGGCGAGGCTCGCTCCGGGCGCGCCCGACAGGCTGCGTGCATCTGCCAGGACCTGGACCGGCAGCGTCCCCACGCGCCGGCCGGCTGCGCGCGCCTCCTCGGCGCAGCGACGGCACAGGCGGCCGCCGGCTCCGGCCGAGAAGGCCGCGCGCGCCTGGCCGGCGTCGACCGGTGCGGCCTCGCCCGCGCAGGCGGCGCAGAGCTCGAGCGCGGGCGGTAGCCCGAGCAGCGCCAGGAGCTCCAGCTCGAAGCGCGCCAGCACCGCGTCGGCGGGTTCGGCACGCTGCAGCGCGTCCAGCCCGCGCGTGGCGAGCGCGAAGAGCTCGGGCTCGGGCTGGCCGCTGCGGCTGGTGATCTCGCACAACTCGAGCAGCGTGGACGCGGCCCGGAACAGGCGCGGCGAGCGCGGCAGCGCGGCGCGGCGCACCAGCAGGCTCGCGGCGCGCAGCGCGCCCAGCTCGGAACGCGGCGTGGTCTGCCACTCCAGCTCGAGCGTGTCGCACAGGTCGAGCACGGCGAAGAAGCGCGAGGTCATGCGGTAGGCGCCCTTGGCCAGGATGCCCACGCGGCCGTGGTGCTCGCTGAGCACCTGCACGACCAGCGACGACTCGCCGAAGGGCGTGCGCTTGAGCAGCAGGGCGCGATCGAGCAGCACGGCCATGCTCAGCGCAGCGCCTCCTCCGCCAAGCGCCGCACCTGCACCTTGAACACGCGCCGGTCGTTGCACTCCAGCACGGAGAACTCGCAACCGGCGGCGCGCAGGCGCTCGCCACGGCGCGGGAAGTGCCCCAGCTCGGAGAGCACGTAGCCCGCCAGCGTCTCGTAGTGCTCGTCCTCGGGGATGGCGAGCTCCAGGCGCTCGTTGACCTCCTTGACGTTGAGCGTGGCGTCGACCTCGGCCGAGCCGTCGGAGAGCCGGCGCACGGGCTGCGCCGGGGTCTCGTCGAACTCGTCCAGGATGTCGCCGACCAGCTGCTGCATCACGTCCCCGAGCGTGACGATGCCCGCCGTCCCGCCGTACTCGTCGAGCACGACGGCCAGCTTGACCTTCTCGCGCTTGAACTCCGAGAGCAGCTCCGAGACGCGCTTGGTCTCGGGCACGAACCAGGCCGGGCGCAGGATCGAGCGCAGCTTCTCCGTCTCGAGGCCCTCCTCGGCGGCGATCGCGAGCACCTCGCGCGCGGTGAGCACGCCGACGATGCGGTCCAGGCTGCTCTCGTAGACGGGCACGCGGCTGTGCCCCGATTCGGCCACGCGCCGTGCGGCACCGGCGAAGCCCTCGCCCAGCTCGACGGCCTGGATCTCGGTGCGCGGCGTCATGATCGCGGCCACGTTGACGTCGCGCGCCTCCATCACGTTGCCGATGATCTCCTTCTCGGCCTCGTCCAGCGCGCCGGAGATGGCGTTCTCCTCGATCACCTCGCGCAGCCCCTCGACGATCGCGCGCGAGGCCAGCGGGTCCTGGCTCAGGCCGGCGATGCGCAGCAGCGCGCGGCGCAGGGCCTCGAACAGCCGCACGAGGCCGGCGATCGGCAGCTGCAGCCAGTAGAAGCCCGGCAGCGTGCGCGCCAGGAGCGCGTCGCCGATGCGCAGGGCCAGCGCGGCCGGGACCGCCTCGGCTGTGATCAGCAGCGCGGGCAGGGCAATCGCTCCGCACCCGAGCAGCGTGCCGAGCTCGAGCGCCGCGCCCTGCGCGAGGTACCAGGCCAACGCGAGGATGAACGCGAGCGCACAGACCAGCGCCAGGATGCCGGCACTCTGCGCCAGGTGGTCCGCGCGCGCGAGCAGCGCCTCGGTGCGTTCGCGCCGGGCTGCGTGCGGCAAGAGCGGCAGGATGCGCGCCGGGTTCGAGCGCTGCAGGGCGATGCGCAGCAGCTGGAAGCTGGCGCAGGCGAGCAGCGGCAGCACGACCCAGGCGAGAGCGCGCACTGCGACGGCGAGCTGACCCAGATCGAGGGCGTCGGCAGCGGCGAGGGCGGATGTCATCGGAGGGGCGGCCGAAGATAGCGGTTGGCGCGGGCTGCCGCCCGGAGCGCCATGCCGGCCTCTGGCCAGATGCGTTACGAGGGCGGAACGCTGCGCCGATCCCGAGCTCGGAGCTCGACTTGTGTCGTCGACACAACCTGAACAATGCCAGTGGCTTGAGCGCGTCGATGCACGGAGGCCGACCGCGCTGGCACGAGCCGTGCCCACTCCGGCGCCATGGTCCAGGTCCCGCTCCCCGAATCGATCGGTCCGCTCCCTCCCAACGCCACCGTCCTCGCTCGCCTGCGGGCCAGAGGCGTCGCCCTCCAACTCGAGCCCGGCGAGACGCGCGAGCTCGGCCGCGCCCGCCTGGAGACCGCCCTGATGGCGCTCTTCCGCGACGAGCGCGACGAGCCTGCCTTCCAGGCGCTCTACGAGTTCGCGAGCCCCGACCTGCACTCCTGGATCGAGCTCTGCCTGGCCGGAGCAGGCCGCGCGCGCCAGGGCCTCGACCCGGCCGAGCTGCTGCAGGACACGCTGGTCAACGTCTACCGCTACGCAGACGGCTTCCGCGACGAGCATGCGCGCAGCTTCCGGGTCTGGAGCCACACCATCGCCACGAACCTGCTGCGGCGCTCCCGTCTGCGCCGCGAGCGCGTGTCCTGGCAGGCGATGCCGGAAGGCGTGGCGGAGCCGCGCGACCTGCGGGCCACCCCGACCGAGGAGCTCGTGCGCGGAGAGGACCAGCGCGCGCTGCTGACGGCCTGGATGATCGTGCTGCTGCAGTACGCCGAGGCGTACGAGCGCCTCTCGGCCCGCGACCGCCAGGCGCTCGACCTGATCGAGGTGCAGGGGCTCTCCTACGCGCAGGCCTGCCGGCGCCTGAGCGTGGGGCTCTCGAACATGAAGATGATCCTCTTCCGCGCGCGACGGCGCATCCGCGCGCACATCGCGGCGCGCCTGGCTGCGGACGGGCGCCTGGCCGCGGCCACGGCCCTGGCCGGCTAGCGGATTCGCGCCGGACGCGTCTTCGGTGCGGCGGTCGGCCTTGCTAGCCTGCCGCCGCATGGGCTTGACGCTTTCGGTCGTGATGCCGGTCTACAACGAGCGCTACCTCGTGCGCGAGTCGATCCGGCGTGTGCTCGCGGTGCAGAGTCCGTACATCGAGCGTCTGGAGCTGATCGTCGTCGACGACGGCTCGAAGGACGGCACGCGCGAGATCCTGCGCGAGATCGCGCGCGACAACCCCGGGAGCGTCACCTACGTCGAGCACGAGCGGAACGGCGGCAAGGGCGCGGCCGTGCGGACGGGCGTCGCGCTGGCCAAGGGCAGCGTGACGGTGATCCAGGATGCCGACCTCGAGTACGACCCGGCCGACCTGCCGCGCCTGATGGTGCCCTTCGTGCGCGACGGCGCGGATGCGGTCTTCGGTTCGCGCTTCCTCTCGGGCGAGTACCGGCGCGTCCTCTACTACCGCCACACGCTGGGCAATCGCGCGTTGACGTTCATGTGCAACGTGCTGACCGACCTGAACCTCTCCGACATGGAGACCTGCTACAAGGCGGTGCGCACGCCGCTCCTGCAGTCGATCCCGCTGCGCTCGAACGACTTCCGCATCGAGCCCGAGCTCACCTTCAAGCTCGAGAAGCGCGGCGCGCGCATCTACGAGGTGCCGATCTCCTACGCTGGACGCACCTACGAGGAAGGCAAGAAGATCGGGCCCAAGGATGCCTGGCACGCCTTCTGGACGATGGTGCACTGGTGGCTCGTCGACGACATCTACAAGGACGACGAGTACGGCTCGAAGATCCTCGTGCGCATGTCCAGCGTGCCGAAGTTCAACCGCTGGATGGCCGACACCGTGCGGCCCTTCCTCGGCGCGCGCGTGCTCGAGATCGGTTCGGGCATCGGCAACATGACGCGGCAGCTCTGCCCGCGCGATCGCTACACAGCGACCGACATCAACCCGCACTACCTCGACTACCTCGCGCGCGGCTTCGAGGGCCGGCCCTACCTCGACGTGCGGCGCGTCGACCTCACCGCGCCGGCCGACTTCGAGCCGCTGCGCGAGGCCTACGACACGGTCGTGTGCCTGAACGTGCTCGAGCACCTCGAGGACGAGGACCTGGCGCTGCAGAACATCCGCAGCGCGCTGACCGGGGGCGGCCGCGCGATCATCCTCGTGCCGCAGGGGCCGCGGCTGCACGGGACGCTCGACCAGGCGCTCGGCCACGTGCGGCGCTACACGCGAGCGACGCTGCGCGCCGCGCTGGAGCGCAACGGTTTCCAGCTCGACGAGATGCTCGAGTTCAACCGCGTGACGACGCCGGGCTGGTGGTGGAACGGCAAGGTGCTGCGACGGCGCAACTTCAGCCGCCTGCAGCTCAAGATCCTCAACCTCAACGTGTGGTGGATCCGGCGCATCGACGCGCTGCTGCCCTGGATGGGCACCTCGCTGATCGCGGTCGCGCGGCGCAGCTGAAGCTCAGGCGGCGGCCGCGGCCGGCGCGAGCGCCAGGCGCCGGCGCCGCTTCGCGCGCAGCTCGAGCCAGAAGGCCGGAGCTCCGAGGAAGAACAGCGCGTACATCCCCGGCGCGACCGCCAGCGGGTTGTCGCCTGCGAGGGCCTCGGCGTCGACGGCCATGCGGATCGCGCACTCCAGGAGCGCGATCAGGAGCAGCACGAAGAGCTGCCGCCCGCGGCCGGTCACGATCGTCTTGGGATCGGTGACCATGAAGAACACGAACAGCGTGTACATCGGGCCCGTGATGGGACCGATCTCCGCCAGCAGCGGGTGGTGGTTGAACAGCGTGCGCACCCAGGCCAGCGCGGCGAAGAGCCCGAGGTAGCCGAGCGTCAGGTGCCAGACCTTCGCACGCACGACGATCAGCAGGCCCACGGCCCAGATCGTCAGCACGATGCCGAGGTCGTTGCCCCACTGGTGGCTGAGGATGCTGACCTTGGTCGGCGCGAGCAGCAGCAGGGCGCAGATGCCGAAGTTGGTCGGGTTGAAGAGGTGCCGCCCGTCGTAGCGCAGCACGTACTTCGAGCCGATCGAGAGCAGTGCCGCGACCGCGTAGGGCCAGAGCAGGTCGCCTTGCGGCTTGAGCAGGATCGCGACGCTGTTGCCGCTGATGTAGGCCGAGAGGATGCTGGCCCAGCCGCCGACGTGCACGCGGAAGAGCACGAACTCCGCGACCACCGAGGTCACGAACGCCGTCGCCCAGCCGCGGTAGTCGTCGCCCAGGATCTGGTACTTCCACTGGCCGACCGCGAGGATCAGCGTCAGCAGCGAGGCGGAGAACCAGCGTGCGTCGATCGGCTTCTTCTGCGCTGCGGGGGCAGTCGCGTTCATCGCTCAGGGCTCCTTGACGTGGTGGCGCCGGTCGACCGCGGGCGCGTCGAGCGTCTGTTCGGCTCCGCTCGGCCAGCGGATGACGGCCTTCTCGACCTGGGTGTTCGCGCCCAGTCCGTAGTGCAGCGCGAACTCGTTCTGGCTGCAGAAGCCGCTGCCGGCCAGCATGACCTGCACCGTCTGCTGCCCGCCGGCGAAAAGAGTCAGCTGCGCGCCGACCGCGGCGCGGTTGGAGCGCGTGCCCTCGAGCTCGAACTGGATCCAGTGCCGCGCGGGATCGACCGTGTTCTCGTAGAAGAGCAGCGGCCCTTCCTGGTTGGCGACGACCACGTCGAGCTTGCCCTTGTGGAAGAAGTCGCCCGTCGCGACCGCGCGCCCGTCGAGCAGGTCGGTCAGGCCCGCCTCGGCCGCGACATCGACGAACTTCAGCTGGCGCTTCTCGGCCGTGCTGACCGACTGGTTCAGCAGCAGGCGCGAGCGTTCGTAGCCCGAGAGGCCGCGGTCCTGCTGCGTGGGCCAGCTCGCGGCGTCCTCGGCCAGCGACCCGGCCGCGCTGGCGAGCTTGGTCATGTCGTACCAGTACTCGTCGCGCTTCTGGTTGCCGGAGATGAAGCCGTTGAGCACGACCAGGTCCTGGCGGCCGTCGTTGTCGAGGTCCGCGAACTGCGAGCCCCAGGCCCAGCCGCAGTCCTCGACCGCGCCCTCGGAGACGTTGGCCAGGCCGAAGCCCTTGGCCAGGCGGTTGAGGCGCAGGTTGTTGCCCTGGAAGAGGTAGCCGCTCTTCGAGATGTTCGTGACGTAGACGCCCAGCGTGCCGTCGTTGAGCACGTCACCCAGCGCGACCGACATGCCGCTCTTGGAGCTCTCGTCGAGGCCGACCTTCTCGGCCAGCGCGAAGCGCTCGCCGTGCTGGTTGAGGAAGAGCTCCTCGGTGCCGTAGTCGTTCGCGACGTAGAGGTCGGGCCAGCCGTCGCCGTTCATGTCGGCCGCCGCGACGGCCAGCGCCCAGCGCGTGCTGTCGACGCCCAGCCGCGCCGTGACGTCCTCGAAGTGCCCGTCGCCGAGGTTGCGGTAGAAGTGCCGGTGGCTGCCGTTCTTCGCGAACTCGAAGCTGTCCTGCATGATGCGCGTGGTCGTCAGGTGCCACAGGTCCGTCTCCTCGCGGAAGTAGCCCGTGACGTACAGGTCGAGCCGCCCGTCGCGGTCGTAATCGATCCAGCAGGCGCCGTTGGTGTTCATCCAGCGCCGCAGGCCCGCGTCCTTGGTCACGTCGCGGAAGCGCAGGTTGCCCTCGTTGTGGAACAGCTGCGGGTAGCCGTACTTGTAGAGGAAGCAGTCCAGGCGGCCGTCGTTGTCGTAGTCGGCCCAGATGCTGCCCATCGACGCGCCCTCGCCGGGCAGGTTGACGTCGGCCAGGCCGGCCTCGCTCGCGCGGTCGACGAAGCGCCCGTCGTGCTGGTTGACGTAGAGCGCGTTCTTCAGCCCGAAGGCGCTGTTCGTGGCGTAGATGTCGGCCCAGCCGTCACCGTCGGCGTCGACGACCGAGACCGCCGCGCCCAGCCCCGCGATCTGCACGGCGATGTTGTCGAGCCTGGGGTCGAGCGCCACGTTCTTGTGGCGGAAGTCGATGCCGTGCTCGCGCGCGCTCTCGCGCAGGCGGAAGGCGAGGTTCGAGACGGATTCGCCTGCCGCGTGGCGACCCTGCCAGGCGGCGTAGACGATCACCCCGACGAAGCCGAGGTTGGTGAGGCCGCGGACCAGAGGCGTGGAGGTCATCCGACGCAGTCTATCCCGCGCTTCCAGGCGACGGAATGCCCACGCGTGCCCGGGCGGACGCTAGTCTCCCGACATGCAGATCGATCTCCTGCTCACGGGAGCAGCCGAGAGTGCCTCGCCGCGCGGCACGCGCGCGCGCGGCGGCGCCGCAATGGACGAACTGGACGTGCGGCGCGCAGCGGCGCTCGCGATCCACGAGGGACGCATCCTCGCCCACGGTCCGGAGGAGGAACTCCTGCGCACCTACACCGCCCGCGAACGGATCGACGCGCAGGGCGGGATCCTGGTCCCCGGCTTCGTCGACGCGCACACGCACCCGGTCTTCGCCGGAACGCGCGAGGAGGAGTTCGAGCAGCGCACGCGCGGCGCGAGCTACGTCGAGATCGCGCTCGCCGGCGGCGGGATCCTCTCCAGCGTGCGCGGCGTGCGCGCGAGCTCGAAGGAGGAGCTGCTCGCGCGCCTGCTCGTGCGGCTGGACCGCTTCCTCGAGCTGGGCACGACCACGATCGAGGCCAAGACGGGCTACGGGCTCTCGCTGGCGGACGAGCTCAAGTGCCTCGAGGTGCTGCGCGAGGCGCAGCGCCTGCACGCGGTCGAGATCGTGCCCACCTTCCTCGGCGCGCACGACTATCCTGCCGAGTTCCGCGAGCGCAAGCCCGAGTACGTGCGCCTGCTGGTCGAGGAGCTCCTGCCCGCCGTGCGCGCGCAGGGCGTGGCCGAGTACTGCGACGTGTTCGTCGAGAGCCACGTCTTCGGTCTCGACGACGCGCGGCGCATCCTCGAGGCCGCGCGCGCGCTCGGCCTGCGCCTGCGCCTGCACGCCGACCAGCTGACGCAGCTCGGCGGCGCGCGGCTGGCGGCCGAGCTCGGCGCGGCCAGCGCCGATCACCTCGAGTTCGTCGACGAGCGCGGCATCGAGGCGCTGCTGGGCGCGGGCGTGGTGCCCGTGCTCTGCCCGCTCGTGCCGCTCTACCTGCGCCAGCAGCAGGAGGCGCCCGGCCGGCGCATGATCGACGCGGGCCTCGCGCCGGCGCTCTCGACCGACTTCAACCCGGGCAGCTGCTATCTGCAGAGCCTGCCCGAGGTGCTGACCTTCGCCGCGCTGCGCTACCGCATGAGCGCGGCCGAGGCGCTGACCGCCGCGACGCTCAACGCGGCCTGCTCGCTCGGGCGCGGCGCCGAGCTCGGCACGCTCGAGCCGGGCAAGCAGGCCGACGTGCTCGTGCTCGACCTCCCCAACCACAAGCACCTCGTCTACGAGTTCGGCCGCAATCCGGTGCGCGCCGTCGTCAAGCGCGGGCGCGTGGTGGTCCGTCGCGGGGGCGCATGTTCCAATGGAGCCCCGCAAACCCGGAGCGAACGCAACGCATGAGCCTCGTCGAGTGTGTGCCCAACTTCTCCGAAGGCCGCCGCCCGGAGATCGTCGAAGACATCCTGGCCCGCATCCGCGCCGTGCCCGGCGTCAAGCTGATCGACCACAGCCTGGACGCGAGCCACAACCGCGCGGTGGTGACCTTCGTCGGCGCGCCGACGGCGGTCTCGGAAGCGGCCTACCGCGCGATCGCGCGCGCGAAGGAGCTGATCGACCTGACGCGCCACCAGGGCGAGCACCCGCGCATCGGCGCGACGGACGTCGTGCCCTTCGTGCCGCTCGAGGGCAGCTCGATGCAGGAGTGCGTCGCGCTCGCGCACGCGCTGGGCGCGCGCGTCGGCCGCGAGCTGGAGATCCCGGTCTACTTCTACGAGGCTGCCGCGAAGCGGCCTGAGCGGCGCAACCTGCCCGACGTGCGCAACATCGGCTTCGAGAAGCTCGCGCTGGCCGTGGGCACGGACCCCGCGCGCACGCCCGACGAGGGACCGCGCAACGCGCTGCACCCGACCGCGGGCGCGAGCGTGATCGGCGCGCGCAGCTTCCTGATCGCCTTCAACGTCAACCTCGAATCGCAGGACCTGCCTCTGGCCAAGGAGATCGCCAAGAAGATCCGCGAGAAGGACGGCGGCCTCCCGGGCATCAAGGCCATGGGCTTCTTCCTCGACGACCTGAAGTGCGCGCAGGTCAGCATGAACGTGTGCAACTACCAGGCGACGGGCCTGGAGCGCGTCTACCGCGAGATCGAGGGCCTGGCGCGGGCGAAGGGCGTCGCCATCCGCGAGAGCGAGCTGGTCGGCCTCGCGCCGCGCGCGGCGCTGCCGGCGGGATTGGCCGAGCGCATCCGCCTGCGCGGCTTCGACCCGAGGAAGCAGATCATCGAGGAGCTGCTCTGACGATGCGCCCGCTGCTCCTCGCGCTGCTGCTGCTCCTGTGCGCGCTGGGCCTCGTGCCCGCGCACGCGCGGGCGCTCGCGGCGCAGGACAAGCCGGCCTTCTGCATCAAGTGCAAGGGCGAGGGACGCCTGGTCTGTCCCGAGCACGACAAGAGCGTCGAGGAGCGCGAGTACATCGACGAGGACGCCGTGCAGTTCTGCAGCGTGGTCGCCGACTGCCCCGCCTGCAGCGGAACGGGCTGGATTCCCTGCCCGCAGTGCAAGGTCGAGAGCGTGCTGGCCGCGCTGGAGAAGAAGAAGGCGCAGGTCGCGGTCAAGCGCACCAAGCTCAAGAACCTGGACGACACGATGAAGCACGCGCTGCGCAAGGCGGAGAGCGAGCACTTCGTGCTGGTCTGGGAGATGGACAAGCACAAGGTCGACAAGAAGTTCATCTCGCCGCACCAGGGCCTGCACCTGTACGCCGCGAACCTCGAACGCCTGTACACCGACTACCGCGCGATGTTCGGCATCAAGGACAGCGAGTTCCGCGAGAAGCTGCGCGTGATGATCTGGTACCTGCCCTCCGACCACGACGCCGGCTCGACGGCCTTCTGCGGCCAGAACGCGCGCGGCGGCGTCAAGCTGATGGGCGTCAACCCGACCTACTCGGTCTGCGGCAACAAGCAGAACTTCCAGAACGACGAGCGCCTGCACCGCAACGTCGTGCACAACGTGACGCACCTCCTGCTCTCGGCGCAGCAGCCCGCCGCCTGGATCGGCAACCAGAAGAACGGCTGGGCCGACGAGGGCCTGGCGCACTTCTTCGAGGACCGCTACTGGAACCTGTGCGACACCTACTGCTACCAGGAGCAGAACACGAACACCGACTTCAAGAGCGGCAAGTACAAGCTCGCGGTGCGCAAGATGGTCGCCGCCGGCGAGTCGCCGCCGATGGCCGACGTCTTCCAGCAGAACTCGGACTCGCTGACGCTGCCGCAGCAGGCGGTCTCGATGAGCTACGTCGACTACCTGATCTTCAAGGACGCGCCCAAGTTCCTGGAGCTGGTCAAGAAGCTCAAGGCCAAGGTCGCCGGCCGCGACGCGCTGCAGCAGGTCTACGGCATGAACCTGCTCGACTTCGACGCGCAGTGGAAGTCCTGGGTGCTCGCAACCTATCCCAAGCAGTGAGCGCGCCGGCGCTCGCCTCGCGCGCGGCGGCGGCGTACCTTGTCGGCCGCGCATGAGCTTCCTGCACCTCCTCCCGGCCATCCTGAGCCTGCTCGTCTTCTGCGCCCATCTGCTCTACAACGGCCTGCTCGGCTTCATCCCCTTCGTGCTGCTCGTGCTGCCGCTGCTCTTCGTGCGCCACGGCATCGTGGCGCGCTTCTTCCAGGCCTTCCTGGCCTTCACGGCCGTGATCTGGGTCCTGAGCGGCGTCAGCCTGGCGATGAAGCGCCACGAGGAGGGCGGCCCCTGGCTGCGCCCGCTGCTGATCCTGTGCGGCGTCGCGCTGTTCACGCTCTTCGCGGCGGCGCTCTTCGAGAGCGAGCGGCTGCGCAAGCGCTACCCGCGCAAGCTCGTCTTCTAGGCACGCCGTGAACCTGCGCACCTTCTGGCTCGTGCTCTTCCTCGCGCTCGCGCTGGCGCAGCCGCTGCGCGTGCGGGCCGGCGCCGCCAACGTCGTCGAGCCGGGCGAGCTCTACGGCGTGGCCGCGCTCTTCGCCGACGGCGAGAGCCACGTGCACGCGCGCCGAGTCGCCTGCGCGATCGAGGGTGCGGGCGTCGAGAGCCGCGACGGCATGCTCGGACACCCCGCGGCGGCCGAGATCGTCTCCGCGCCGCTCTACGACGCCGCGCGCACCGCGCTGGTCGAGCTGCGCGTCGCGAAGGCGGACGAGCTCGCACGCGAGCGCTTCCTGGCCGGCCTGGGGCCGTGGATCGGCGCGCTGGGCTGCTTCCTCGTCTGGCTCGCGGCGCACGCGTGCGGCGCAGGCGTGCTCGAGAGCGTGCTCGCCGCCGCCTGGGTCGCCGTCGCGCCGGCCTGCGTGCAGGGCGACGAGTGGGGGCGGCTCTCCGACCTGGGCTGCGCGCTGCTGCTCCTGGTGCTCGGCGTGCGTTCGACCGCGCGCACGCTGCGCTCGGAGGAGCCGTTGCGCGCGATCCTGGGCGGCATCGGCTCGGGCGTGTTCTCGGGTCTCTTGCTGGCGAGTTCGCCCGCGGGGCTGGTGCCCTTCCTCGCCGGCGTCGTGGCCTTCGCGCAGTGGAGCTTCCGCTCGCGCGAGGAGATGCGCCGCTTCGCCGCGCGTGCGGGGCTCCTGCACTCGCTGGTCGCGGCGCTGATCTCGCGCATGCTCGTGCTCGACGGTCCCTGGCAGGTCGCGCCGGACGGCGTGTTCGCCACGTGGGTCGAGATCGCCTCCGTGCTCGCCTTCGCCTCGGCCGTGCCGTTCCTGGTGGCGATGCTGCGCGAGAACCTGAGCGCGAAGCGGCTCTTCCCCGCGCTGGTGATGCTCGCGGCCGCGGGCCTGATCGTCGTGCTGCTGGTGCGCTCGGTCGAGCCGGCCGGGCGCGTCCTCGCCGCCTGGAGCCAGGCGCACGAGCTGCGGCCGCTGTTCGCGCGCACGAGCCTCGTGCCGGTGTTCGTGTCGCTGACGCCGCTCGTGCTGCTCCTGCCGCTGGGCTGGGCGCGCCTCGTGCGGGGCCCGCGCGAGGTGGTCGACGTGTACCTCGTCGCGCTCTCGCTGGGCGCGCTGCTCGCGACGATCGTCGAGCCCGCGCTCGCGCCGGGCCTGGTGGTCGCGAGCGCGCTGCTCGTCGCGCGTGCGGCGACGCAGTGGGGGGCGACGGCGCGGCTGAAGCGCTGGAGCTCCGTCGCCGCGGGAGCGGTGCTGCTCGCGCACGCGCTCGCCGGGTTCGGCGTCGAGCCGGACCTGGCGCTGCACGAGACGCGCGTCGAGATCGCGCGCGGCCTGCGCTGGATGCGCGAGCACACGCCCTCGCCCGGGCCGTGGAACGCGCCGCGCGCGCAGCCGGACTGGGGCGTGCTGAGCGTGCCGTCGCGCGGCGCGGAGATCGCCTGGCAGGCGCGCAGGCCGGCGGTGTTCAGCGAGGCGGGGGTGTACGGGAACCTCGACACGCTGCCGCCGATCGAGAAGGTGCTGCGCTGGCGCGCTCAGACGGAATTCGGCATGCACGCGACGAGCGCGCGCTACCTCGTGGTGACGCCGCTCGACATGACCGAGGTCGAGAGCGTGAGCCGCCTGCCTCAGCCGCTGGTCCACAGCGACCCTGGCACGGGTCCGATCGCCTGGCTCGAGCTCGCGCGCCACGCGGGGGACGGGGCGACAGGTTCCTTGAAGCGCGTCTATGCCTCGTCCCGCATCGTCGACAGCGCGGGCCACGCGCTGCAGGGAGCCGGCAGTGGCGGCCCCGCGATCTCGATCTGGGAGCTCCCGCCGCCAGCGAAGGGCGAGGACTCCGGCCCGCAGATGCGTCCGCGTTGAGCGCGCGCTAGCATCCGCGGATGGCCCTGATCGAACCGCGCACCCTCAAGGGATTCCGCGACTACCTGCCCGAGACGATGATCCCGCGCGAGCGGCTGATGGAGACCGCGCGCAAGGTCTACCGTTCGTACGGTTTCGCGCCGATCGACACGCCCGCGCTGGAGTACGAGGAGATCCTGACCGGCAAGGGCGGCGAGGAGTCGGACAAGCAGCTCTACCGCTTCGTCGACCACGGCGGGCGCAGCGTCGCGCTGCGCTTCGACCTGACCGTGCCGCTGGCGCGCTTCGTCGCGCAGTACCACAACGATCTCGGCCTGCCGTTCAAGCGCTACCACATCGGCCCGGTCTGGCGCGGCGAGAACACGCAGCGCGGCCGCTACCGCGAGTTCGTGCAGTGCGACTTCGACACGATCGGCGTCGAGTCGATCACGGCCGACATCGAGAGCGTGCTCGTGGTGCACGACCTCTTCCGCGCGCTGGGCTTCGAGCGCTTCCAGATCCGCGTCAACAACCGCAAGCTGCTCAACGGGCTGCTCGAGTCGCTCGGCCTCTCCGAGCGCTCGGCCGCGATCCTGCGCGTGCTCGACAAGCTGCCCAAGGTCGGGTCGGGCAAGGTCTACGTTGAGCTCGTGGAGAGCCTGGGGATCGACGGACGCGTGGCCAACGAGGTGATCAAGATCGTCGCCATCTCGGGCGACAACGACGCAATCCTCGGACAGCTGGCAGCGCTGGCGCGCGGCGAGAGTGGGCAGCGCGGGCTGGCCGAGCTCTCCGAACTCCTGCGCTGCGTCGAGGCCGCCGGCGTGCCGGCCGGACGCGTCCAGCTGGATCCCTCGATCGCGCGCGGGCTGGACTACTACACCGGCACGATCTTCGAGACCTTCCTGGGCGACCTGCCCGCGATCGGCAGCGTCTGCTCGGGCGGGCGCTACGACAACCTCGCGCAGCTCTACACCAAGGAGCGCCTGCCGGGCATCGGCGGTTCGCTCGGCCTCGACCGCCTGCTCGCGGCGATGGAGGAGCTCGGCATGCTCGAGAAACGCCGCACGCCGGTGCAGCTGCTGCTGACGTACTTCGACGCGCAGCACCTCGCCGACTATCTGCGCCTGGCCGCGCGCCTGCGCGCCGCCGGCGTCGGCGTCGAGTTCTATCCCGAGCCGAAGAAGCTCGGCAACCAGCTCAAGTACGCCGACAAGCGCGGCTTCAGGTGGGCCCTGATCGTCGGCAGCGACGAGTGGAGGAACGGCCGCTGCCAGCTGAAGGAGCTCGCGACCGGCGCGAGCCGCGAGCTGGCGCTGGAAGACGGACGAGGAGCCCTGTCGCCGGAGCTCCTCGCCCTCGTGGCCTCGTGAACGCGTCGTTCAGCCCGCGCGGACCGGGATCTTGTGCACGAGATCGCGCTTGGCGAACTCGATGCGCAGCACGCCGTTCTTGAGCACGGCCTGGACCGTCGCCGGATCGAGCTCCTCGCCCAGGCGGAACTCGCGCTCGAAGGTGCCGGGCTGGAACTCGTTCCAGGCCGGCTTGCGTCCCTCGACGGCGGCGAGCGCCATGCGCGCGCGCACCGTCAGCAGGTTCTTCTCGAGGCTGAGCTCGAGGTCCTTCTCGGCGACGCCTGGCAGATCGATCAGGAGCTGCAGCTTGCCGGACTCCTCGGCGATGCGCGCGACGGGCACGTAGACGGGCTCGCTGCGCGGCGTGGCGTTCTGGATGTCGCGTGTCGTGTTCATGGTCACCTCACTCGCTTCGGACCGCGATGCGACGCGGAGCTTCGGCCGCGGCGCGCGGCAACTCGACGTCGAGGACGCCGTCCTTGGCGACTGCCTTGACCTTCTCCGCCTCGACCGGGAAGGGCAGCGTCAGGCTGCGTTCGAACTCGCGGACCTCGTGCGCGGCCTCCGCCGTGCGCTTGCCGCGCAGGCTGAGCAGCGTCCCGGAGACCGTCAGCTCCAGGTCCTCCAGCGCGAAGCCGGGCACCAGCGCCTGCAGGCGCAGGCCCTGCTCGTCGCCCCAGACGTTGATCACCGGCCACTGCGGCGCGGCCGGAGCGGAGAGGCCGCCGAAGAGCGAGTTCATCTCGCGCTCCAGGCGTCGCATCTCGCGCCAGGGGTCCCAACTCGTCAGCGTTCTCGGCCAAACGACCATGTCTTGCTCCTTGTTCGTTGTTGCGGAGCTCCGCGCTCCGCGCGCGCCCTGAAAAGCAAAGCCGGTGCCAGCGCTTGCGCGCCTCGCGCACGCATCCGGCACCGCGCGACGTGCCGCTGTGGCAGAATGAGTGCTGCCAGACTGTCAAGCGTGCATGGGCCGTGCGCGCTGCGCCCACGCGCCGGCGCTGGCACACGACTTGTCTTTCCGGCGGCCCGAGGAGGATCCGGTGAGCGTCTCCTTCAAGGACTACTACGCCGTGCTCGGCGTGCCGCGCGACGCGGCGCCCGAGGCGATCCAGCGCGCCTACCGCATGCTCGCGCGCAAGCAGCACCCCGACGTCGACAAGAGCGCGGGCGCGACCAAGCGCTTCCAGGAACTGCAGGAGGCGTACGAGGTGCTCAAGGACCCGGAGAAGCGCGCGCGCTACGACCAGCTCGGCGCGGACTGGAAGGACGGGCAGAGCTTCACGCCGCCGCCGGGCTTCGAGGGCGCGTTCCGCCGACATGCGCACGCGGGCGGCCGCGAGTTCGAGTTCGAGGACCTCTCGGGCTTCAGCGAGTTCTTCGAGTCGCTCTTCGGCGCTTCCGGCGCGCGCTCCACGGCGGGCGCTCGCGGCGGCGCGCGGCGCATGCGCGTCGAGCCCGAGGAGGAGGAGCTCGAGGGCGACCTCGATCTGCACGCGCGCCTGGACATCGCGCCGTGGGATGCCGCGCTCGGAGGCAAGGTGCCGTTCCGCCACGTCGACGGCAGCGAGGTGCTGCTGACGATCCCGGCCGGCTCGGCCAGCGGTCGCGAGCTGCGCCCGCGCGGGCTCGGCCGTCCGCGGCGCGACGGTCGCCGTGGCGATCTGTACGTCGAGCTGCGCATCGTCGTGCCCGAAGCGCGCGACGAGGCCGAGCGGCGGCTGTGGCGCGAGCTCGCGCAGCGCGCGCGGTCGCAGCCGCGGGCCTAGTCCTTCACGGACAGAAGGGCACCGCGAGCGCGTCGGTCAGGTTGAAGCCCGCGCCGAAGCCGGTGTCGCGGTAGTAGCACTGGAAGCGCCACAGCGTGCCGGGCAGGATCTGGCCGACGCCCGTCGAGAAGGGCGGCTGCGTGAAGTCGAGCTGGCGCACGATCGCTCCGCCCGGGCCGCTCGACTGCGTCGGCAGGCGGATCAGATGGTTGCCGGCGACGCAGCGGAAGCCGTTGCCGAGCGGGAGCTGCGTCGCATCGGTGCCGTAGAAGAAGAAGCCCGTCTTGTCGGGCGGGAGCGAGCTCGCCGTCAGCGTGAAGGCATTGGCCGAGAGGCTGGTCGAGCCGCTCGCGCCCATGTCGGCGGGAGAGCCGGTCTGGTTGATGCCGCCGGTGCAGTAGCTCGTCAGGGCGTTGCACCAGTTGCCCAGGCACGAGGCCTCGGCGTGCTGGCGCATCAGGTCCGCGCAGGTCTGGTGGAAGTAGGGGTAGATGTTGTTCATCGCGCCCGAGCACAGGTGGCAGTAGCTCATCAGCGTGCCGCTCGAGGTGCAGACCTGCTGCGTCTGGCACTGGCCGAACAGACCCGCGGGCGCGCACTGGTCGAGCGGCGTCGGGCACCACTGGTGCGTGTGCCACGAACCGAAGTTGTGGCCGGTCTCGTGCGTGAACTCGTAGAAGTCCCAGTTGAACGGACCTTGCACCACGGGGAACGGGGTCGGTCCGCCGTTGAGCGTGAGGTTGCCGCTGACCGCGAAGCCGTAGGAGCTGCTGCACAGGACGTCGACGTAGCCGACGCCGCCGAAGAGGTCGGCACCCGAGAGGAAGTGCGCGAGGTTCGCGCCGTTGGGGAGATGGCCCGTCCAGGCGATCCGGAACTCGTCCAGCATCGCGCCGCTGCCCGCGCCGGTGTCGCCCGAGGTCCAGCCGTCGTTCGAGCTCGTGTGGAAGCCCAGGTACACGATGTCGAGCACCGTGTTGATCTGCTCGAGGTAGCGCTGGTTCGCCGCGCCGAGCAGCTGGGCGACGTAGACCTGCTCGGCCGAGAGGATGCCCGCGAAGTTCTCGAAGAGCTGGTAGTCGGTCTCGATCGCCATGCGGCAGGCGAGCGTGGTCGTCGTCACCAGCGGGTGCGGAGCGTTGCTGTCGGGCCGGTCGTGGAGCTCGCCCGGCGCGTAGAGCTGTTCGGTCCCGCAGTCGAGCTTCGCGCGCACGCCGAGCGACTCCAGGCGCGATTCCGTCGAGAGGCGCGAGATCGAGTGCGACCAGTCGCCGTCGCGACCGGGCTGCGCGAGCAGGTGGTGGTACTCGCCGTGCGAGTAGATCCAGCCGCGCGAGCCCCAGGGCGAGAAGCCGAGGAAGACCGAGGAGTCGGGCTCGCCCGCGACCTTGCCGGCCCACGAGCTGCCGTGCAGCGCGAGCCCGCCCGGCTGCGGCACCCCGTCGACGCACACGACGAGGTCCTGCGTGTCGGGGTCCGCGCGCGCGAGCTCGAGCGCGACGCGCCGGCCATCGGCGAGCGGCGCATCCGTCAGCACGATCTGCGCCAGCGGCTCGATGCCGTCGAGCGCGCCCGGCGTCAGCGCGAGCGCGGGGAGCTCGCCCGCCACGGGCGCCTCGAGCTGCATCGGGAAGGGGAAGCGGTTCGACGCGGGGGCCGCGCACGTGACGAGGGAGAGCAGCGTGATCAGCATGAGGAGAGGGGAGCGAGAGCGGCCCGGAGGACCTCTGCCAATCTACGACGATCGCGCGGCGCCCGGGCTCCGTCCGCGGCGCGCGGGACGCTGCGGGCCTAGTCCTTCACGGACAGAACGGCACCGCGGTCGCGTCGGTCAGGTTGAAGCCCGCGCCGAAGCCGGTGTCGCGGTAGTAGCACTGGAAGCGCCACAGCGTGCCGGGCGAGATCTGTCCGTTGCCCGAGCTGAACGGCGGCTGCGTGAAGTCGAGCAGGCGCGTGATCACGCCCGCCGCGCCGCTGGACTGCACGGGCAGGCGGAAGAGCTGCGCCCCGCCGACGCAGCGCGTGCCGTTGCCGAGCGGGATCGAGGCCGCATCGCGGCCGTAGAAGAAGAAGCCCGTCTTGTTGGGCGGCAGGAGGCTCGCGGTCAGCGTGAAGGCGTTGATCGAAAGGCTGGTCGAGCCGCTGCCGGCGATCGAGCCGGGGAAGCCGGTCTGGTTGACGCCGCCGCTGCAGTAGTTCGCGGGTCCCGTGCACCAGTTGCCCAGGCACGAAGCCTCGGCGCGCTGGCGCATCAGGTCGGCGCAGGCCTGGTGGAAGTACGGGTAGACGTTGTTCATGCCGCCCGAGCACAGGTGGCAGTAGCTCATCAGCGTGCCGCTCGAGGTGCAGACCTGCTGCGTCTGGCACGAGCCGAAGTAGCCCGCGGGCGCGCACTGGTCGAGCGGCGTCGGGCAGAAGTCGTGCGTGTGCGGCGTGCCGAAGTTGTGGCCGGTCTCGTGCGTGAAGACCATGAAGTCCCAGTTGAGCGGTCCTTGCACGATCGGGAACGGCGTCAGGCCGCCCTGCAGCGTGATGTTGCCGCTGACGGCGAAGCCGTAGGTGCTGTCGCACAAGACGTCGAGCCACGCGACGCCGCCGCCGAGGCTCGCGCCGGAGAGGAAGTGCGCCAGGTTCGCGCCGTTGGGCAGGTTGTTCTGCCAGGCGGCCTGGAACTCGTAGAGCATGTTGACGCTGCCCGAGCCCGTGTCGCCCGAGGTCCAGCCGTCGTTCGAGCTCGTGTGGAAGCCCAGGTACACGATGTTCAGCACCGTGTTGATCTGCTCGACGTAGCGTGCGTTGGCCGCGCCGAGGAGCTGGCCGACGTAGGTCTGTTCGGCGGAGAGGTTGCTGCCGAAGTCCTGGTAGAGCTGGTAGTCGGTCTCGATCGCCTGGCGGCAGACCAGCGTGGTCGTCGTCAGCGCGTGCGGTCCGCCGTCGAGCGTGCGCCGGCCGTGGCCGGGGGGGTAGAGCGCCTCGCTCGCGCAGTCGACGTGCGCGCGCACGCCGAGCGCCTCGAGCTCCGTCTCGCTCGCCAGGCGCGTGATCGAGTGCGCCCAGTCCCCGTCGTCGCCGGGTTGCGCGAGGAAGTGGTGGTACTCGCCCTGCGAGAAGATCCAGCCGCGCGAGCCCAGCGGCGAGAAGCCCAGGAACACGTCCGAGTCGGCCTCGCCTTCGACCTTGCCGGCCCAGGCGCTGCCGCCCGAGGGCAACCCGCCCGCGCTCGGCACGCCGTCGACCGCGACGACCAGGCCGTTCGTGTCCGGATCCGCGCGCACCAGGCGCAGCGTGACGAGCCGGCCATCGGCGAGCGGCGCCTCGGTGATCACGACCTGCGCGAGCGGCGCGAGCTCGTCGAGCGCGCCGGGGATCAGCGTCAGCCGCGGGAGCTCGCCGCTTGCGCCGGGGCGGAGCTCCATCGGGAAGCTCGAGCGGCCGGGGATCGGAGCGAGGCTGGCGAGGGAGGCGAAGAGGGCGATCAGCATGGGGGGTCCGAAGATGGGCTCGGGGAGCGGGGAGGGCGAGCAGGAGGTGCGACGCACGCCGCGCGCCGACCGTTCCCTCCAGTTCCGCGACCGCGCTCCGCCCGAGTGCGAAGACGGGGGTAGTGTTTCCTGGATTCCCCTCCCCAGAGCCCCCGACCCAGCCCGCCCCATGGACCCGCTCGCCCAGGACCGCGAGACCATCGATCGCATCGATCGCGAGATCGTGCGCCTGCTCGCGCAGCGCCTGCAGGCCGTGCGCGGCATCGGCGCGGCCAAGGGTCGCGACGCGGCGCTGCCGCTGCGCGACGAGGAGCGCGAGCGCGCCGTGTTCGAGGCCTGGACCGAGGAAGCGCGCGCCGCGGGCATCTCGAGCTACCACGCCGGCCGCATCCTGCGCGAGATCCTGAGCTGGTCGCGGCGCGACCAGGAGCGCTTCCTCGGCGCACCGGGTGCGGGCGCGAAGGTGCTGCGCGTCGGCTACCAGGGCGTGCCCGCCTGCTACAGCGAGCTCACGATCGGCAAGCTCTTCGCGACGCGCGCCAGCGGCGAACCCGAGCGCATCGGCTTCCGCACCTTTCGCGCCTGCATCGACGCGCTCGAGGCCGGCGAGCTCGACTACGCGCTGCTGCCGATCGAGAACACGATCGCGGGCAGCATCAACGAGGTCTACGACCTGCTCGCGCGGCGCAAGCTCGTGATCGTCGGCGAGGAGGCCTGGTCGGTCGACCACTGCCTGGTCGGCCTCGCGGGCACGGTGCTCGAGCAGGTGCGCGTGATCCGCAGCCATCCGGTCGCGCTGCAGCAGTGCCAGCGCTTCCTCGACGGCCTCGTCGGCGTGCAGGCCGAGAGCCACCACGACACGGCGGGCGCGGCGCAGTCGGTCGCGCTCGAGAAGGACGCGCGCGTCGCCGCGATCGCCTCGGAGGAAGCCGCGCGGCAGTACGGCCTGGTCGTGCTCGCGCGCGACGTCGCCGACCAGAGCGTCAACCTGACGCGCTTCCTCCTGATCGCGACGCAGCCCGAGGCGATGGATCCGCGCCAGCCGGCGAAGACCAGCCTCGTCTTCTCGGTCAACCACCGCCGCGGCGCGCTGCTGGAGTGCCTCAGGGCGCTCGACGCGCAGGGCCTCAACCTGACCAAGATCGAGAGCCGGCCGCGGCCCGATGCGCCCTGGGAGTACAGCTTCTACCTCGACCTCGAGGGCCACGCCGAGTCGGCGCCCGTCGCGGCCGCGCTGGAGGAGCTGCGCGCGCACACCAACCACCTCAAGGTGCTCGGCAGCTACCCGCGTCGCGTCGAGCGCGAGTCGCTCGCGCCCGCGACGCAGCCGATCGAGCTGGTCGAGGCGCTCGAGACGCCCGCTGCGTGCGCGCCGCGCCCGGTCGCGGCCGAGGCCAGGCGCGCGCCGCAGAACCCCAACCTGCGCCTGGTCAGCCGACAGCCCGGGAGCGCCGGATCGCGCGTGCTCGTGCGCGGCGTCGAGTTCGGCGGCCCGCGCTTCGTGCTGATCGCCGGGCCGTGCGCGGTCGAGAACCGCGCGCAGCTCCTGGCCGCGGCCGAGCTCGCGCGCGCGGCGGGCGCTTCGCTCCTGCGCGGCGGCGCGTTCAAGCCGCGCACCTCGCCCTACGCGTTCCAGGGGCTGGGCTTCGCCGGGCTCGACCTGCTGGTCGAGGCCTCCGAGGCCTCGGGGCTGCCCTTCGTGACCGAGGTGCTGCGCCCCGAGGACGTCGAGCGCGTCGCGCACAAGGCCGACATGCTCCAGATCGGCGCGCGCAACATGCAGAACTTCGCGCTGCTCAAGGAGGTCGGCGCGGCGCGCAAGCCCGTGCTCCTGAAGCGCGGCATGAGCGCGACGATCGAGGAGCTCCTGCTCGCGGCCGAGTACGTCATGGCCGGCGGCAACCAGCAGGTCGTGCTGTGCGAGCGCGGCATCCGCACCTTCGAGAACGCGACGCGCAACACGCTCGACATCAGCGCCGTGCCCGTGCTCAAGGCGCGCACGCACCTGCCGGTGATCGTCGATCCCAGCCACGCGGCCGGCCTGCGCGAGCTGGTGCTGCCGCTCTCGCTCGCCGCGGCGGCCGCGGGCGCCGACGGACTGATCGTCGAGGCGCACCCCAACCCGGCCGCGGCGCTGTGCGACAAGGACCAGGCGCTGACCGGCCGCGACCTGCTCGAGCTGCGCGCGGCGCTCGCGCCGATCGTCGCGGCGCGCGGTCGCTCGCTCTGAGTCAGGGCGCGACGGTGCGCCCGAGCTTCTCCGAGATCGAGCGCGCGACCTGGCCGAGCAGCTCGTGGCCGTCCTTCTCGTCGAGCCACGCGGAGCGTGCCGCGTCCCAGCGGTAGTGCCAGGCGCGCGCGCCGGCAGCGAACCACATCTGGCTCGCGGCGCTCTGGCGGTTGAGCACGAAGCGCTTGCCGTCGGCGAACGCGAGCGTCACCACGCCGTCGCTGGTCGAGTAGTCCAGCTCGTCGGGATCGAAGCTCTCCAGCCAGCGCGCGACGCGCGCCAGGCACTCATCGGCGTGTTTCTGGAACTCGCGGGCGTCCATCGGGACGCGATCCTACTCCACGGCGCGGAAGAAACCCTCGGCGATCCACTCGGCGAAGCAGTGCTGCACGCGCGCCTCGAGCTCCGCGCGCTCTCCGCGGTGCGCTCGCGCGCCCGCGGCCAGGGCCTGCTCGAGCGTGCGGCCCCGGCACAGGGCGCGCAGCACGGCGAAGGGCACGCGCTCGAGGTCCATGCGCCAGACCACCCAGTCCTTGCGGTAGACGGCGACGAAGCTCGGGTGCTTGCCCAGCGGCGGGAGCTCGCTCTCGCGGCGCACGGCGGTCGCGATCGCGTTGACGCGGTGCTCGAAGGCGAGCAGGCGCAGCGAGCGCACGGGCACGAGCCTGCGCGCGCCCCAGCTCTCGGGCGCGATGCGCGCGAGCGCCGCGGGAGCGAGCGCCGTGTCGCGCTCGGACTCGAAGACCTCCTGCATCGTCCACTCGAGCTCGGCCAGCTCCGAGAGGAGCGCGCGGCGCGGCAGGCGCTGGCGTCCGCGCGCGAGGAAGCGCGCGAAGGCGTGGCCGAGCGGGTTGAGCGACCAGTGGCGCGAGGGGTGGCGCTCCAGGTAGGCGCGCACGAGCTCGGCGAAGCGGCGCTCGCCGGCGATGCGCTGCACGGCGGGGAAGTCGCCCTGCATGCACTCGATCAGGCGCAAGAGGTAGCCGCCGGAGTAGATCGCCAGACGCTCCTCGGGCGCGAGGCTCCGCGAGGGCAGCACGTGCGCCGCGGCCGCCGTGCGCTTCCGCGATTGCAGGCGGCGCTCGTGCGGGCGCGCGACCTCGTCCTGGAACCAGCGCTCCAGCCGCGCGAGCTCAGCGGCGCGCATGCGTCACCTGCCGCGGCGCCTTCGTGCGCGACGTGCTGCGCGCGGGGCTCTTGCCCTTGCCGCTGCTGCTGCGCGCGGCGCGCGCCGGCCGCGCGCGATCGAGCCAGGCGCGCGCGCGCAGCGCCTCGGCGTGCACCTCCTCGAAGGAGGGGATGTCCGCGTCCCACTCCAGCAGCGTCGAGCGCCCGCCGGAGTGCTCCAGGCTGCGCTCGAAGACGCGCCAGACCTCGTCGATCACGCGTCCGTTGTGCGTGTCGATGATGTGCGTGCCGTGGTTGGTGTGCCCGGCGAGGTGGTACTGCACGACGCGCTCGTGCGGGATCGCGTCGACGTAGACCTGCGGGTCGAAGCCGTGGTTGAACGAGCTGACGAAGATGTTGTTCGCGTCGAGCAGCAGGGCGCAGTCGGCGTCCTCGGAGAGGCGCGCGAGGAACTCCCACTCGGGCATGCTCGAGGAGCGGAACTCGACGTAGGACGAGGGGTTCTCCAGGGCCAGCGGTCGCTCGAGGAAGTCCTGCACCTCGCGCACGCGGCGCACGACGTGGCGCAGGCACTCCTCGGTGTACGGCAGCGGCAGGAGGTCGTGCATGTTGCGGCCCGCGACGCCGGTCCAGCACAGGTGGTCGGAGATCCAGGGCGCGCGGATGCGCGCGGCGAGCGCCTTGAGCTTCTTCAGGTACTCGCGGTCGAGCGGATCGGTGCTGCCGATCGAGAGCGAGACGCCGTGCATCACGACCGGATAGCGCTCCGCCACCTGGTCGAGGATCCAGGCCGGCCGCCCGCGCGAGTCCATGAAGTTCTCGCTGATGATCTCGAACCAGTCGACCGGCGGCTGCTCGGCCAGCACGTGCCCGTAGTGCACGGTGCGCAAGCCGACGCCGATGCCCAGATCGGGAAAGCCGAAGCGGTTCGGGACGGGGCGGGGCTTCATCGTCGCCAGGGCGATCATCCTGCAGCGAACCGGCGCGGAAGGACAGGTCCCTCCGCGCCGGTTCGAGATCGGACGCTCGTGCTCAGCCCTTGCAGGCGTTGCCGCCCTTGCACGCGTTGTTGGACTTGCAGGCGTTGTTCGACTTGCACGAGTTGCTGCTCTTGCAGGCGTGCTTCTCGGTGTTGCAGCCGCCCATGCCCTTGCAGGCGTTCTTGCCCGCACAGGCGTTCTTGTCGGTCTTGCAGCCGCCCTGGCCCTTGCAGGAGTTCTTGCCGGCGCAGGCGTGCTTCTCCATCGCGGCGCCGCCGGAGGAGGTGCTCGAGGACTTGCAGCTGGTGAGCGGCGCACCGGCGATCAGGGCGGCGACGGCGGTGGCGACGAGGACGTTGAGGTTCTTGGTCTGCATGGGAGGCGAGTGGACTCTGGGTAGACGTGCGTGAGGGAGAGTGCCGTCGGTCCGACGGCGCACTGGCCCGCGATTACGAACGCGGGAGATCTCCTGGGACCGGGAAAGCTGACAAATCCCGGGCGCAGAGGCCAGTCGAGCGCAGCGGATCTGTCGATCCGCTGTGCGCTCAGCGCTGCGAGAGCGGTCGCACCGGGCTCGCCAGCGCGCGCGCGCGATCGACGAACTCCGCGAGCGCGAACGGCTTGATCAGACAGTCGTCGGCGCCCTCGACCAGCGCGCGGAAGACGTCCGCCTCGCGGCCGCGCGCGGTGATCAAGAGCACCGGCACGTGCGCGGTGCGCGGGTCGGCCTTGACGCGCGCGCACAGCTCCGTCCCGTCCATGCCGGGCAGCATCCAGTCGAGCACGAACAGATCCGGCGGGTTGGCCAGCGCGCGCGCGAGCGCGACGTTGCCCTCGACGCAGCTCTCGACCGCGAAGCCGGCGTGGCGCAGGGCGCGTTCGAGCAGGAAGACGAGGTCGAGCTCGTCCTCGACGAGCAGCACACGGGGTCTGGAGTTGGATTCCATCGCCCCCGACTGTCGTCCAGGCTCGCGAAGCCCGCTCGCGCCGCGCGTCAATTCGCGATCAAGACGCGCTCACTCCAGCCCCATGCCCGCGACGCCGTCCTCGTCGAAGCCGAGCAGGTGCCCGATCTCGTGGTAGAGCGTGACGCGGATCTCCTCGCGCAGCTCGGCCTGGTCCTTGGCGCCGCGCTCGATGTTGCGCTGGAACAGGAAGATGCGCGGCGGGAGCTCGGCGTTCTCGTCGGCGCTGGCCTCGGTGTTGGGCGCGCCCAGGAAGAGGCCGAGCAGGTCGGGCGGCGTCGAGGCCGGATCGCCCGGGTCCATCATCCAGCCCGAGGGCACCGGGTCGATCAGCACCTCGCAGGCCTCGAGTGCCTGCTGGAACTCGCGCGGCAGGTCGTGCACGGCGGCGTCGACCTCCCGTTCGAACTCGGCCTGGCTGACGCGCGGTGCATGGGCGTACTCCGGATCGAGGGCGGCCGCCTCGTCGAGCAGGCGCTCGGCGGTCTCGAAGTCGCCCTCGAGCTCGTGCGCCAGCGAGAGGCGCTCGAGCGCGGCGGGGGAGCGCTCGATCCTCAACAGCCGCTCGAGCAGCTCGCGCGCCTCGCCGAAGCGCCACTCGCCGATCAGGAGCTGCGCCTTGGCCCACAGGTAGTCGGGCTGCTCGCCGAGGTCCTCGAACTCCTCGGCCTGCTCGAGCACGGTGCGCGCGCGGGAGAGCTCGCCGAGCTCCAGGCGCGCCAGGGCCTCGGGGATCCAGCGCTCGGGCCAGTCCTCGTCCAGCTGCAAGAGCTTGGCCAGGGCGCGCTTGGGATCGTCGGCGTCGAGCGCCGCCCAGGCCTGGTCGAGCAGCTCGTCCTCCGCCGCGGGTGCCTCCTCCTGGTCGTTCCAGGCGGCTTCGGCGGGCGAGTGTTCTCCGGCGTCTTCCTCGATGGGGCTCACGCTGCGATTGTTCCAGGCGCGGGGGCGCAGGGCCAGCCTCACGCCCCGCTTTCATGCCGCAGAGGCCGCTCGCGCCTGCGCACTCCGCCCCCGCGCGTCGGCATTGTCGCCAGCGGCGCCCTCTCCTACTCTCTCGCTCCGCTCGCGGCTCCACGTGCCTCCCCACGCCATCCTTCCGGCCGCGCTCCTGGGCGGTCCCGACACGCTCGAGCTGACGCGCGTGCTCGTCGCGCTCGGCGTGCTGCTCGTCGCCGCGCGCACGCTGGGCGAGCTGGCGCGCCGCCTGCACCAGCCGGCCGTGCTGGGGGAGCTCGTCGCCGGCATCCTGCTCGGTCCCGCGCTGCTCGGGCGCGTCGCTCCGGCCGCTCAGCACTTCCTCTTCCCCACCCAGGGCCAGGCGGCGAGCGTGCTCGACGGCCTGCGCCTGCTCGCGATCGTGCTGTTCCTGATGGTCGCGGGGCTTGAGGTCGACCTCTCGACGATCTGGAGGCGCGGGCGCGCGGCGAGCTTCGTCGGGATCGCGGGCATCGCCGTGCCCTTCGCCCTCGGCGCGCTGGCGGCCTGGTTCGCGCCGCAGTCGATGGGCTTCGAGGGCGGCACCAGCCCGGCCGTCTTCGCCTGCTTCTTCGCCACGGCGCTCTCGATCTCGGCCCTGCCGGTGATCGCCAAGACGCTGATGGACCTCTACCTCTACCGCACCGACTTCGGCATGACCGTGGTGGCGGCGGCGGTCTTCAACGACCTCGTCGGATGGATCGTGTTCGCCGTGATCCTGGGCCTGATCGGCAGCCCGGGCTTCGAGCGCAGCACGCTCGAGGTCGTCGGCTGGACGCTGGCGATGACGCTGGCCCTGCTGACGGTCGGGCGCTGGTTGATCCACCGCTCGCTGCCCTGGGTGCAGGCGCACACCGACTGGCCCAGCGGCGTGCTGGTCTATGCGATCGCGATCACGCTCTTCGGCGCGGCGCTCTCGCAGTGGATCGGCATCCACGCCGTCTTCGGCGCCTTCCTCGCCGGCGTGGCGCTGGGCGACTCCTCGCACCTGCGGCCGCGCACGCGCGCGACGATCTCGGACTTCGTCTCGTCGTTCTTCGCGCCGCTGTTCTTCGGCAGCATCGGCCTCTCGGTCGACTTCGTGGCGCACTTCGATCCGCTGCTGTGCCTCTGCGTGGTCGCGATCGCCTGCGCGGGCAAGATCGCCGGCTGCGGCCTGGCCGCGCGCGCCGCCGGGCTGCCCGCGCGCGAGTCCTGGGCCGTGGGCTATGCCATGAACGCGCGCGGCATGATGGAGATCGTGCTCGGGCTGACCGCGCTGCGCGCGGGCGTGATCGGCGAGCGCCTCTTCGTCGCTCTGGTGGCGATGGCGATCGTCACCTCGGTCCTGAGCGGCCCGCTGATCCAGCGCGCCCTCGGCCGCCAGCGTCCGCGGCGCCTGCTCGACTTCCTCGGCTCGCGCACGCTGGCGCTGCCGCTCCTCGCGCGCGAGCGCATCGGCGTGATCGAGGAGCTCGCCGGCCTGGCCGCGCGCGCCGCCGGCCTCGCGCCGGCGGAGGTCGCGCGCGCCGTGCTGGCGCGCGAGGAGCAGGCCAGCACCGCCGTCGGCCGCGGCATCGCCGTGCCGCACGCGCGCGTCGAGGGCCTCGCGCAGCCGGTGGTGGCCCTGGGCCTCGCCGGCGCGGGCGTGGACTTCGGCGAACTCGACGGCGAGCCCGTGCGCATCGTGTTCCTGGTGCTCACGCCCTCCGCCGACACCAGCGCGCAGCTGGAGATCCTGGCCGACCTCAGCCGCACGCTGCGCAGCGAGGCGGCGCGCGAGAAGGTGCTCGCCGCGCGCGGCTGGACCGAGCTGCTCGCGGCGCTGCGCACCGGCGAGTCGTCGCACTAGTCGCGCTCGATCGCGGGCGACTCGAACAGCAGCCAGGGCGTGCGCAGTCCCGGGCCGGGCGACTCGAGGTTGAGCGAGAGGATCCCGGGGCCGAGCTCGATCGTCCACTCGCGCGGCTCGTCACCCGGCGCGAGCGCGAAGGACTGTCCCTGGCCATCGTGCTGCGGACCGACCCACGAGGCGCGCAGCACGACCACGCGGCCGCTCTTGCCGGGACCGCCGACGGCGCGCAGGCGCGCGCGGAAGCGCTTCGCGCCGGCCGGCATCGTCCAGCGCAACTCGGTCGGTCCCAGATCGCCGGCGCGCAGCGCCAGCCGCTCGTCGAGAGCGTGCGCGTGCTCGTCGCGCGACTGCGCGAAGCAGAGCTCGCCGCCGCTCTCGCGCCAGCCGACCTCGAGCGCGCATCCGAGCATCTGGCGCGCGAGCAGGCGCGGCGCCGTCTCGGCGTAGAGCCCGCGCTCGCGCGCCGTCGCGACCCGCTCGAGCGCGCGCTCGGGCGGTTCGCCCGCGACGAAGGCGCGCAGGGCCTCGAACGCCGCCATGTTCCCGGTGCGGTTCCAGTGCCCCGCGCCCGGGCCGCGCGGAACGTAGAGCTCGTCGACGTGTGCGGGATCGCCGCCGATCGCGGCCAGCAGTGCCGGGCGCGTTTCGAGCACCGTCACGTGCTCCTCGGCAGCGACGCGCAGCACCAGCTCCTCCTGCCAGCGCGATCCGCGCGGCGCGAGCAGGCTGCCGCGGCCGTGCATCAGGACCAGCGCGGCGTGCGGCGAGCGCGCGGCGAGCTCGCGGCAGAGCGCGCGCACCAGCGCCGCGCCGAGCTCGCGGCGTTCGTCGAGGTGCTCGATGTCGCCGCGCAGCGTGCGCTGCCAGGCCTGCGGCAGCACGCCCGGCGCGAAGCAGGCCAGGCGCCAGAGGTAGCTCGGGATCCCGAGCGGATGCTGCTCGAGGTACTGCGGCACGCGCGTCTCGAGCGGCTCGGGCTCGGCCAGCGCGCCGTCGACCACGCGGAAGCGCGGCTTGGGTCCCGAGCGGAAGCCCAGCGTGCAGCGCTCGAGGTCGTCGTCGACCAGGATCGCGGCCAAGGCGACCGGCGCGCGCGACTGCCAGTCGTCGAGCGTGTCGCGCGCGAGCAGCAGCATCTGGTCGACGCCGTAGCCGCCGACGCCGTAGTTGAGCAGGGCGTGCGTGGCCGAGAGCGGCGAGCGCTCGAGCAGGCCCTGGAACGAGTCGGGCGCGGGCAGCACGCCCTCGGCGAAGGAGTCGCCGTAGAGCAGCACGGGCGTGCGCTCGCCGACCAGCCTGGCCTCGGCGTGCGCGTGCGTGACCGCGGCGATCGGGTCGTTGCGCCAGCCCAGCAGCGGATCGGCCAGCGCCGCGGCGTCCGCCTGCGCGTGGTCGAAGCGGCAGGCGAGCTTCCAGTAGGCGTCCTCGCTGTTCGGCGCGTAGTAGCCCGCGCGGCGCAGGCGCGCGCCCCAGCGTGCCGCGAGCGGCGCGTCCGAGAGGACCAGCCAGCGCAGGCCGAGCTCCGCGCAGGCGAGCGCGGCGAGCAGGCCGAGACCGAGCGCGGCGAGCCTGCGGCGCCAGCGCGTGCGCTTGCTCGTCGTTCCCATGCGCGGTCGTCAGCGTGCGCGCGGCCGTCGCGCGCGCGCCACGCGCGCCGGACGGCTCTCGACCGCGGCCCAGGAGCAGATCGGACAGCCCGCGGGATCGTGGCGCAGCGCCGGACAGTGCTCGCGGCCGAAGAGCACGATCTGCAGGTGCGCGCGGATCCAGCGCTCGCGCGGCACGAGCGCCTTGAGGTCGCGCTCGGTCTGTTCGACGCTCGAGCCGTCCGACAGTCCCCAGCGCGCCGCGAGGCGGTGGATGTGCGTGTCGACCGGGAAGGCCGGGATGCCGAAGGCCTGCGCCATCACGACGCTGGCGGTCTTGTGCCCGACGCCGGGCAGCGCCTCGAGCTCCTCGAAGGTGCGCGGCACGCTCCCGCCGTGCTGCTCGACCAGGATCCGCGAGAGCGCGTGGAGGTTCTTCGCCTTGGCCGGCGCGAGCCCGCAGGTGCGGATCAGCTCGTGGATCTCCGCCACGCTCAGCGCGCACATCCTCGCCGGCGTGTCGGCGCGCGCGAAGAGCGCCGGCGTGACGAGGTTGACGCGCGCGTCGGTGGTCTGCGCCGAGAGCAGCACCGCCACGAGCAGCGTGAACGGGTCCTTGTGCGCGAGCGGGATCGGCGCGTCGGGATAGAGCTCGTCCAGGATGGAGAGGATGCGGCCGATCTTCTGCTCGGGACGGAGCGCGCTCTTCACGCCGCGGATTCTATGCTGGGGCGATGGACGCACGCATCGAACAGTTCCTTTCCGGCCGCGTCTTCGCGGTCGCCGGCGCCTCCACCGATCGCGCGAAGTACGGCAACAAGGTGCTGCGCTGCTACCAGCAGGCCGGCCGCACGGTCTACGGCATCCACCCGCGCGAGACCTCGATCGAGGGCGCGCCGAGCTTCGCGAAGCTGGCGGACCTGCCGCAGAAGATCGACGGCCTCTCGATCGTCACGCCGCCGGCGGTGACCGAGAAGCTGGTCGAGGAGGCCGCGGCCGCGGGCGTCCGGCGCCTGTGGATGCAGCCCGGCGCGGAGAGCCCGGCCGCGATCGCGCGCGCGCAGGCGCTGGGCCTGGACGTGATCGCCGGCGGGCCCTGCCTGCTCGTGGCTCTGCACTTCCAGGAGCGTTGAGGAGCGCGCCCTTCAGGGGCTCGCGTACTCGACGAGCGGCTGGCCCTGCTTGACGTCCGCACCGTCGCCGACGAGGTAGCGCACGACGCGCACGTTCGCCGGCAGCGCGCCGCTGGCGCGGTGCGTCACGTGCGTGAAGGTCTTCATCACCTCGATCAGGCCGACCGGCTGTCCCTCGCCGATCGCCTGGCCCGCCTCGACGAAGGCCGGCTCGCCCGGGCTGGGCCGGTGGTAGAAGCGGCCGGTCTGCGGCGAGCGCAGCACGAGCGCGCTCGCGGTGCGCGCCAGCTCGGCCTCTGCGCGCGCGGTCGCGGGCCCGGCGCCGAGCGGCTCGAGCTCGTACACGCTCGCGCCGAAGGAGAGCGGCGCGTGCAGCCGCTCGGGCGGCGCGTTCGCGATGCGGCCGCGCGTGCCGGCCGGCGCGACCAGCGTGTGCGCGCGGCCGAGCACGAGCAGCGTGCCGCAGTCCTGGCCCTCGACCAGCACCTCGCCCGCGGCGTGCGCGAGCGTGAGCTGGCCCACGGCGGGCGCGAGCAGGCGCTGGCGGCCGCCGTGCTCTTCGAGGACGAGTTCGAGTCGGGTCTGCATGCGTGCGCCCTAGCCGCGCGGCTCCGTCAACGCCGCCAGATCGTGCAGCGACCAGATGCGCGGGTTCTTGATGCGCCGGTGCCCGTTCGACTGGTAGCTCGCCTGTGCGAAGCACTCCAGCCAGCCGCGCAGCTCGCCGAAGGCGACGATCTCGTCGGTGTCCATCTGCGCCGCGGCCTTGTAGGGATCCATGTCGCCCTCGATGCGCGCCTCGGTGTCGCGCATCCCTTGCTCGATCCTCGCGCGCTCGGCCGGGTCCTGCGTGGCGATGTTGAACTCGTCGTCGAGCTTGGTGTTGTACGCCGCGATCGCGAGCGTGCGCCCTTCCATCACGGACTGGCGCGCGAGCACGCTCGAGAGCTGCACCACCGGCTCGTAGGGATGTCCGGCCATCGCGTAGTAGCCCGCGCCGGAGGCCTTGCGCAGCAGCACGGTGAACATCGGCGTCGTGTTGGTGCTGTTGGAGTAGATCAGGCTCGAGCCGTAGCCGAGCAGGCCGAGGCGCTCGGCCTCGACGCCGATGTCGAAGCCCGAGATGTCCTGCATCCACACGATCGGGATGCCGTCGTCGTTGCAGGCGCGCGAGAAGGCCGCGGTCTTGGCGATGCCCTCCTTGTAGAGGATGCCGAGCGGCTTCTGCTGTGCGCGGTGCTCGGGGTCGTCCATCAGGCCCTGGCGGTTGATCACGAAGCCGACGTAGAGGCCGCTGACGCGCCCGATGCCGGTCAGCATCTCGCGGCCGCGCCCGGGCAGGATCTCCCAGAAGAGCGAGTGGTCGACTAGGCGCGCGAGCACCTCCTCGGCCTCGTAGCTCATGCGGTGGTCGGCCGGGAACAGGCCGCCGAGCTCGCGCGCGGGATGGTGCGGCGGCGCGCTCTCGCAGCCGTGGCGGTAGAAGTCCTCGCCCGCGCTCGGCAGGCGCGCGATCTCGCGCCGGATCAGCACGAGCGCCGTCTCGTCGTCGGGCACGCGCACGTCGGCACAGCCCGACTGCGCGACGTGCACCTCCGGCCCGCCGATGTCGAGGCTGGAGAGGTGCTGGCTCTTCGCGCCTTTGATCAGCGCCGCGCCCGCGATCACCATGTAGGCGCTCTCGGTCATGTAGACGCGGTCGGAGATGATCGGCATGTAGCCGCCGCCCGCGATGCAGTCGCCGAACACGCCCGCGATCTGCGGCACGCCCGCGGCCGAGAGCAGCGAGTTCTTCTGGAAGATGTGGCCCGCGCCGGTGCGTCCGGGGAACGAGAGCGACTGCTCGGGCAGGTAGAGGCCGCTGCAGTCGACGAGGTAGATCACCGGCAGGCGCAGGCGCAGCGCCATCTCCTGCGCGCGCTCGATCTTCTCCGGCGTGCGCGGCCACCACGCGCCCGAGGCGACGGTGTTGTCGTTGGCGATCACCATCGTCCAGCGCTGCTCGACGCGCACGAAGGCGGTCACGACGCCGGCGGCGGGGGACTCCTGCTTGCCGAACATGCGCCCGTGGTTGACGAAGGTGCCGACCTCGCGGATCTCGGAGCCGGGGTCCTTGAGCCGCTCGATGCGCTCGCGCGAGGTCAGCTTCGACTTCGCGTGCACGCGCTCGACGTACTCGGCGCCCCAGCCCAGAGCGACCTTGGCGCGGCGCGCGGCGAGCTCGCCCTCCTTCGCCGCGAGCGCGCTCTGGTTGCGCGCGAAGGTCGTGGCGTCGAGGAAGGCGTCGCGCGGCCGGCCGAGGGGGACGAGGGGGACTTTGGCCATGAGCGTGCGGATGATCGAGGGCCGCGCGGGACGAGTCAAGGACACTGCGCTCGGCTGCCGCGCCGGGCTGCCCCTAGGAGCTATGCAGGCTCCGCGCCCCGAGCGCGCCGCGCGAGCGGTAGAGTCGATCTGTCGCGCCGAGCGCGCGCACCTTCGAGATGGCCTTCGGATTCGACACACCGCGCCTGGGCACCCTGCGATCCTGGGGCGGTTACGCCGCCATGGTGATCGCCGCGGTCGGCCTGTTCGAGTGGATCGACACCCGCGGCACGGCGCTGCGCGCGAGCGCCCTGCCCGCCGCGAGCGCGGTGCCGACGGGCCCCGCCGCGAGCGGCGCGAGCACGCTGCTGCACGTGCTGCTGTCGCTGGCGGTGATCCTCGTGCTCTCGCGCGCCGCCGGCGCGCTCTTCCGCCGGCTGCACCAGCCTCCGGTGATCGGCGAGGTGCTGGTCGGGATCGCGCTGGGACCCTCGCTCTTCGGGCGCATCGCTCCCGCGCTGCAGTCGTACGTCCTGCCGGCGGCGAGCGCGCCGCACCTGGGCGTGCTGGCGCAGATCGGCGTGATCCTGTTCCTGTTCGCCGTCGGGCTCGAGCTCGATCCGCGCCGGCTGCACAGCCGCGCGCACAGCACGATCGCGATCTCGCACGCGAGCATCGTCGTGCCCTTCCTGCTCGGCTCGACGCTGGCGCTGTGGCTCTACCCGCGCTTCGCGTCGGAGGGCGTCGCCTTCCAGGGCTTCGCGCTCTTCCTGGGCGTGTAGCTCTCCGTGACGGCCTTCCCGGTGCTGGCGCGCATCCTGACCGACCGCGGCATGCAGCGCTCGCGCCTGGGCGTGATCGCGCTGACCTGCGCCGCGGTCGACGACGTCAGCGCCTGGTGCCTGCTCGCCTTCGTGGTCAGCGTCGTGCGGCCCGACCAGCAGGGCGCGCTGCTGACGCTCGGGCTGGTGCTCGTCTACGTGCTGCTGATGCTCGTCTGCGTGCGCCCGCTGCTCGCGCGCTACGTCGCCAAGCACGACGCGGGCGGCCTCACGCGCAGCTCGCTGGGCCTCGTGCTGCTCGGTCTCCTGCTCTCGGCGCTCGCGACGGAGGCGATCGGCATCCACGCGCTCTTCGGCGCCTTCCTCTTCGGGGCGCTGATCCCGCACGACTCGCGCCTGGCGCGCGAGCTCGGCGAGCGTGTCGAGAGCGTGACGCTGGCGCTCTTCCTGCCCGCGTTCTTCGCCTTCACCGGCATGCGCACGCAGATCGGCCTGCTCGGCGGAACGGAGGACTGGCTCTGGTGCGCGCTGATCGTGCTGGTCGCCTCGCTGGGCAAGTTCGGCGGCAGCTTCGCGGCGGCGCGGCTGACCGGGCTCGCGACGCGCGATGCGCTGGCGCTGGGCGTGCTGATGAACACGCGCGGGCTGATGGAGCTGATCGTGCTCAACGTCGGCCTCGACCTGGGCGTGCTCACGCCCAAGCTCTTCGCGATGCTGGTGATCATGGCGGTGGTGACGACGCTGGCGACCTCGCCGATCCTCGACGCGCTGCACCTGGACGAGGAGTGCGAGCCGAGCAGCGACGCGCTGGCGGATCCGCGCGGTTAGCTGCGCGCAGCCGCGCTCGCCCAACCCGGGATCGAGCGCGTGTCGTAGTTCCCCGCGCGGAACTCGGGGCTCGCGAGCACGGCGAGGTGCAGCGGGATCGTCGTCGGCACGCCCTCGACCTTGGCCTCGCCGAGCGCGCGCAGCATCGTCGCGATCGCCTCGTCGCGCGTCCTGCCGTGTGCGATCACCTTGGCGATCAGCGAGTCGTAGTAGGGCGGGATCTCGCCGCCGGCCTCGAGGTACGTCTCGACGCGCACGGTCCCCGGGCCGCGATCGAGCGGGAACGCGAAGCTCGTGAGCACGCCCGGCGCGGGACGGAAGTTCTGCGCAGGATCCTCGGCGTTGATGCGGCACTCGATCGCGTGACCCGAGGCGCGCACGTCGCTCTGCGCCAGCTCGAGCGGCCGGTTCGCCGCGATCGCGAGCTGCAGCTCGACGATGTCGAGGCCGGTGATCATCTCCGTCACCGGATGCTCGACCTGCAGGCGCGTGTTCATCTCCATGAAGTAGATCGGTCCCTCGGCGCTCTTGAGGAACTCGATCGTGCCCGCGTTGGTGTAGCCGATGCTGGCCGCGGCCTTCGCGCTGAGCGCGCCGAGCTCCTCGCGCTCCTGCGCCGCGAGCGCGGGGCTGGGGCTCTCCTCGATCAGCTTCTGGTGGTTGCGCTGGATCGAGCACTCGCGCTCGAAGAGGTGCAGCGCGCGTCCGAAGCGGTCGGCGAGCACCTGCACCTCGATGTGGCGGCCGCCGCTGATGTACTTCTCGAGGTAGAGCGCGCCGTTGCCGAACGCGCCCAGCGCCTCGGCTTGCGCGGACGCATAGGCCTCCTTCACGCCCGACGCGTCGCGCACCAGGCGCATGCCGCGACCGCCGCCGCCCGCGTCGGCCTTGAGGATCACGGGGAAGCCGATGCGTTCGGCGAGCGCCTGTGCCTCGTCGGCGGAGGCGAGCAGGCCCTCGGACCCGGGGATCACCGGCACGCCCGCGGCGCGCATCGCGGCCTTGGCGGGGGATTTGAGGCCCATCGTGCGCATCACGCGCGCGGACGGGCCGACGAAGACGATGCCGTGCTGCTCGACCAGCGCCGCGAAGCGCGCGTTCTCGGCCAGGAAGCCCCAGCCGGGATGGATCGCGCTCGCGCCGGTCTGCAACGCGGCCTGCACGATCGAGTCCATGCGCAGGTAGCTCTCGCGCGGCGCGGGGCCCCCGATGCAGACGACCTCGTCGAAGCGTCCGAGCCAGGGCGCGCCGCGGTCGGCGCTCGAGCACACGCCGACGGTGCGGATGCCGAGCCTGCGCGCCGTGCGCGCGATGCGCAGCGCGACCTCGCCGCGGTTGGCGATCAGGAGCTTCTGGAACATGCGCGGCAGAGCCTAGCAGCCGCCGCGGGCCGCGACCATGGACGCGCGGGCCGCGGGCGCTAGGCTCTCGCGCGTGAGCACCCTCGCCCGCGCCGCCGGCCTCGTCCTGTGCCTGTGCGCATCCGCGCCGCTCCGGGCCGCGCCGCGCGCCGACGAGCTCGGCACCTGGCTCGAACGCGCCGCCGGCCCGGACGCGGACGAGCGCGAGCGCGCCCAGCGCTGGCTGGCGACGAACCTCGCGGCCCGCGACCTCGAGCGCGTCGCGGCCGCGGTCGAGAGCGGCGACACCGAGCTCGAGCTGCGCCTGGTGCACGCGATCGGATCGCAGGCGCGCCTGCTCGACCTCGCGGTCGCGCTGGCCCTGCGCGCGGAGCCGCGCGCGGCGGAGCTCGGCCGCGAGGCACTGCGCGAAGCGATCCTCGAGTGGGATGCGCGCGCCGACGAGCCCTTCGCGCCGGCCTCGGACTGGTACGCGGAGCTCGAGCGCCGGCTCGACGAGCGCCTCTCGGTCGAGGCCGAGACCTGGGCGCGCGGTCCGGAAGCGCTGTTCGAGCTCCTCGCGCACGCGCAGGGGGGGACGCCGCCGCTGGTGTGCGACCCGCGCCTGGCCCGCGGCGTGTCCGCCGCGCCCGCGCGCGCGCACGAGGGCCAGCTCGCCGATCTGCTGCTCGCGACGGCGGCGGAGCACGAGCTCCTCGCGCTGGCCGCGGGCTTCGACGCGGGCGAGCCGCGCGGCCGGGTGTGGATTTGTCTCGTGCCGCGCGGCGCGAAGGGCGGGCTCGCGCCGCTCGAGCTCGTCGCGGGCTGGATCACGGCGGTCGGCGACGCCGCGCGCGCGGACGCCGAGCGCCGTGCGTCGGCGCGCGCGCTCGCCGCGTGCGGCTGGCCGGCGGCGCTGGCGCTGCTCGAACGCCGCTGGCTCGCGGGCGACGACGCGTCCTTCGAGGGCGTGCTGCTCGCGGCGGGCCGCGGTGCGCGCCGCGCTGGCCGAGCCTCAGCCCCAGCGCGCTCTACCGCGAGCTGCGCGCGCTCGCTGCGCAGCTCGACGCTGCACGGCCTCGGCGTCGGCGAGCGCCTCGCGGCCCTGCATCCGCGGCGCGCGACCTCCGCGCGGCGGCGCATCGCGCCAGCGCGATCGCGCGCGCCTCGGTGCGGCGGGTCCGTGCGCGCGCGACGGCACGCCGCTGGGACCGCTGGCGCTCGAGGACTTCGCCGCCGCCGGCGCGCGCGAGCGCTGGCTGCGGCTGTGCGTGCTCGAGGCGTTCGGCGCGAGCGTGCCCGGCGCGCTCTCCGCGATCGACGGCGTGCTGGCGCAGCGCGACGCGCCCGCGCCGCTGGTCATCGAGGCGCTGCGCGCGCGCGCGGCGCTCGAGACGGGCGCGCCGCTCCCGCCGCTCGCCGGCGACGCGGCCGCGCTGGTCGACTGGGCCGACACGCCCGCGCGGCTGGACGAGCTCGCGCGTCGCTCGGCGCGCCGGCGCGCGCCGTTCTGGCCCGCGGGCTGGGACGCGCTCGACCGGCGCGGGTCGACGCTGGGCGCGGGGCGCGCGGCGTGCTGCTCGAGCTCGCCTGGCGCGCCGGGGCGCGCGGCGGCGCGCACGGGCGCGCGCTGCTCGCCGAGCGGCGCGCCCGCGGCGCTCGCGGCGCTGCGCACGGCCCTGTCGGCGCTCGCGCTCGGCGCGCCCCGAGCGCCGCGCGCGCGCTGGTCGACGCGCTGGTGCCGAGGCGAGCGACGAGCGCGCGCGAGCGGCTGTGCGCGGCGACGCTGCTCGCCGGGCTCGCGCCGCGCGAGGGCGAGGCGCGCGCGCTCGAGGGCTGGCTCGCGGCCGGGCCGACGAACGGCCTGCAGGCGCTGGCGCTCGCGACGCAGGCCGCCGGCGCGCACGGCGCCGAGGTTCGCGCCAGGCTGCTCGAGCTGCTCGGGGCGAAGCTCCCCGTCGACGAGCGCGTCGAGCCGCTGCTCGCCGCTGCGCGCACGCTCGCCGCGGCGGGCGCGGGCGCGGAGCTCGAGGCCTTCGTCGCGGCCGGCCGCGAGCGCACCCGCACGCTGCGCGACCTCGAGCTGCGCGCGCGGCTGCGGCCCGACCGCTGGCCTCCGCCGGCGCTCGCCCCCGTGCGCGCGCTGGAGTCGGGCGAGCGCGAGCTGGAGCACTGGTGAGACCGCTCGCGCGGCGCAGCCCCTCGTCGCGGGCGGGCGGACCTTTCCGCTTCGGGTTGGTGTTCGCCGCGCCGAAAAGGTAGATGTGCGCGCCTCGCGCCGCCTGGAAACGCCTTCCGGGACAAGAGGCGCGCAGGAGTTCGCCGATGTCGCTGTTCGGAAAGAAGAGTCCGGCCCCGGGCCCCTTGCAGCCCGCCGATCCCGAGGAAGCCAAGCGCATCCCGGTGCGGCGCGAGGAGATCGCCATGGCCTTCGCGCCGCGCTCGCAGATCGCGGAGCAGTTCCGCTCGCTGCGCAACTCGATCCAGGCGCTCAACCCCGAGGCGCGCCGCGCACGATCGTGCTGACGAGCGCCACGCGCGGCGAGGGCAAGAGCGTCGCGACGATCAACCTGGCGCTGGCGCTGGCCGAGCTGCCGGGCACGCGCGTCCTGATGCTCGACGCCGACCTGCACGCGCCCTCGCTCGAGGACTACCTCGAGCTGCCGCGGCGCGCCGGCCTCTCCGAACTGCTCGGCGGGCGCATCGGCCTGGACCGCGCCATCCGCTCGACCAGCGTGCCCAACGTCGCGCTGCTCTCGGCCGGCGAGCTGCCGCTCAACCCGACCGAGCTGCTCGGCTCCGAGCGCATGCGCACCGTGCTCGCGGCCTGCAAGCAGCGCTTCAGCTACATCCTGATCGACACGCCCGAGGCCTCGACCATCAGCGACGCCGCGCTGCTGGGCTCCGCGGCCGACGGCATCGTGCTGGTCGTGCGCCTGGGCTCGACGCCGCGCCACGTGGTCGAGCAGACCTACAACATGCTCGAGACGATGGGCGGCAACGTGCTCGGCACCTGCCTGACCGGCGCGCCGATCGCCGAGGATTCGCGCGACTACGCCGGACGTTGAGGCGCGACGCGCGCTAGCATGGCGGCGATGCTGCTGCTGCTGGCGCTCGTGCTGTCCGGCGCGCCGCGCGACGACACGCGCACGTTCGAGTCCGCGCACTACCGGCTCGTCGCCCCGCCGTCCTTCGCCGAGGGCGAGGAGTACCTGCGCCTGGCGGAAGCGCTCTACGCGCAGCTCGAGCGGCACTTCGGCGCGCACCCGCGCTCGACGGCCGGCTCGAGGTTCGCTTCTGGCCCGACGTCGAGAGCTACCGCGCGACGGACGCGCCGACGGATCCCGGCCGCGACGCTCGCGTCCGGCGGCGTGTACTGGACCGGCACGCGGCGCGCGTACCTGTGGCGCCAGCCCTCGTCGAACTTCACGCGGCACCTGTTCCTGCACGAGCTGACGCACCAGTTCCAGTTCCTGGCGGTGATGCAGAACCAGGCGCGCGCGCCGGCCTGGTACGGCGAGGGGCTCGCGGAGCACGCCGGCTACCACCGCTGGGACGGCACGACGCTCACGCTCGGCGCCGAGGACGTGCTCGGCCTGGAGGAGGACATCCGCGTCTGTCCGAGCTGGGCCGCGCGGGCCGCTTCGATCTGGTCGCGCTGGTCGAAGGCCGCGCGGGCGCGGACAAGCCGCCCTCGTGGGCCGCGGTGCACTACCTGCTCGCGGGTCCCGACCCCGAGCTCACGCGCCGCTTCCGCACGCTCGAGCCGCGCCTGTGGTCGGGCGAGCTCGACGCGCACGGCCTGTGCGAGGCGCTCTTCGGCAGCGAGCGCGAGGCCGCGAACGCGGCGGCCAACCGCTGGCTCGCGGGACTGCGCACGACCTGGAGGATCGAGTGGATCCACTGGGATGCGCGCGGCGCGGAGCTCGTCGGCGAGTCGGCGGTGGTCGCGCTCGTGCGCAGCCGCGCGCTCTACGCGGCGGGCGCCTTCGTCGAGGCGACGCTGCGCTGCGAGAGCGGCAGCGCGGGCCTCGTGCTCGACTGGCGCTCGAACGACGAGTTTCTCGCGCTCTACCGGCGCGCGAGCGGGCGGCTGGAGCTCGTGCAGCGCGCGAACGCAGCCTGGACGATGCTCGCGGGCGCCGATGGACCCTCGGGCGCGAGCGTGCACCTGCGCGCCGAGCTCGCCGCGAACGGCCGCGTGCGCGTCACCAGCGGCGATCGCGAGCTCCTCGTGCACGAGCTCCGCCGCGAGCTCGCTCCCGCTGCGGTCGGGCTCTTCGCCGACGCGGGGCGCACGCGCTTCACGCAGGTCGTGCTGCCGCCGGATCCCGCGCGTTGACGCGCCTCAGGCCGGGAAGAGCACGCGCTGCACGATGCGCGCGAGGCCCTGCAGCACGTTCGACTCGCCGCGCGCCGGAGCTCGCGCAGCCGCGCGACCGGTGCGCGGGCCGGACTGGGCACCCGCGCGCGCCGCGGCGACAGCCTCGGCCCGCGCCGGCTCGCGCGCGCGAGCGGCACGCCGCGCCGCACGGAGCGCAGGAGCTCGCCCATGTGGCGATCCTCCCAGCGCCGCGCGCGCTCGTAGTCGGGATAGGCGCGCTCGCGCAGGCGGAACTCGCGGCCGTGGTGCACCCAGCGTCCGCTCGGCGCCTGGTAGGGCGGGATCACGGCGTGCAGGAGCTCGTGGTGCAGCACGAAGCGCACGAAGTACTCGGGCACGCCGGGCTGGTCGAGCACCGGATGGATGCGCACCAGGCGCCCGTCGGGATCGCAGCTGCCCAGACGCAGCGAGCGCCGCGCGCGCGGGCCCGAGCTCCTGCCCCAGGTGATCGGCGGCAGCGAGGCGGGCTCGGGGAACTGCGCGGCGAAGTGCGCGCGGCGCAGCTCCTCGGCGAGCGGGCGAGGTCGTGCGTCGCGCCGCGCGTGCGCAGCGTCTCGGGGCGCACCAGCGGCGGCGGCACGCGCTCGAGCCCGCTCTGGATCCACTCGTCGATGCTGCGGCAGGCGCGTCGCGCGCGCGCGCCGGAGCGGATCCAGCTGGCGACCGCGCCGTGCAGTTCGCTGGGCGCCTCGTCGAAGATCGGATGCAGGCGCAGCTCGATCAGCTCGCCCAGGCCGCGCTCGGGGCGCGCGCGGCGCAGGACGCGCAGCTGCAGCGGCCGCTTGCGCGAGCGCGTGCCGACCAGGCGCACCTCGCAGTCGAGCTCGGCCTCCAGCGCGCGCTTCCAGGCGGCGTGCGAGAGCGCCCGGAAGGACTGCTGGGCGCAGGTGTTCGGCTCGTCGCGTCCGGCCGCAGGCATGCGCGCAGTGTGCAGGGCGCCGGGGGCGCGTGCAACGCCGCGCGCAGACGACGCCGCCCGCGGTTGGGCGCGGGCGGCGGGGTTCCGGGCCGATCGACCTGCGTTTCGTCGCGGGTCGCGACGCGACGCAGGCGCCGTCGGTCAGGGCTTCTTGCGCGAATCGCGCGGCTGCGCCTGCGGCGGGTTGTCCATCGGGACCACTTCCTCGGCGGTCGGCGCGGGAGCCGGCGGGCTGGCCTGGATGGTCAGGTCGAGGTTGGAGACCGTGTCCTCCGCGATCGTGATCTGGCGCTCGGAATCGCGCCCGATCTGGAGCTCCTCGAGCGGATTGCTGTCGGGAGCCGAGGGGCGCGCCGCGCGCACCTTGTAGCGGCCGGGCGCGAGGTTGCGCAGCGTGTACTTGCCGTCGATGCCCGACTTGGTCGAGTACTGGCGCGGCAGCGGCAGGTTGTCGGCCGAGACCACCAGGATTCCGGCGCCGAGCACGCCCTTGCCGGTCGCGTCGTAGACCGTGCCGGCCAGCGTGCCGCCGCGCGTCAGGCGCAGGTCGGAGAGGTTGTTGTTCGTGCCCTCGGTGACCGCGACGTCGACCTTCGAGACGCGCGTGAAGCCGGTGGCGTCGACCAGGATCTGGTAGGTGTCGGGCGTCAGGTTGTTGAGCGTGAACGTCCCGTCCGCGGCGCTGCGCGCCTCGACCTGCGTCACGTTCGAGGGGTACATGTCCTCGATCGAGCGCGTGAAGTCGTCGTCGGCCCAGTCGTTGGGCTTGGTCTGGATGCGCGCCTTGGCGATCGGGTGGTTCTCCGGGTCGACCAGGCGTCCGCTGATCGAGCCGCCCTTGGTCAGGCGCACGGTGACGTGCTCGACGTTGCGGCCCTGCGTGACCACGAAGTTCTGCGAGCGGCTGGGGGCGAAGCCCTCGGCCCAGCCCTCGACCACGTACTCGCCCTGCTGCACGCCCTCGAGGCAGAAGTTGCCCTGCGCGTCGGTGAAGTTCATGCGCGTCTCGGGCACCGCGTAGGTCGGCAGCGTCGGGTCGGTGAAGTTGCGGATCTGGCAGCTGAACTGCGAGACCGGCGCGCCGGTCGTGCCGTCGACGACCTGGCCGCAGATGCTGGCTTCCTTCTGGCCCTCGAAGATGTTGTTGGCCGTGCCGGTCTTGATGCGCTGGCTCTGGAAGCGCCAGCCGCGCAGGTTGGCGACCACGTTGTATTCGCCGGGCGCGAGGCTCTCGAAGAGGAACTCGCCCTTGTCGTCGGTCATGCCCTCGTCGCGCGCGGTCTGCTGCGAGGCGTTCATGCCGACCGCCATCACCTTGACCTTGGGGATCGGCTGGTTGCCCGGGCCGATCGTCTTGACCTGGATCATCTCCGCGGTCTTGAGGATGTAGTCCTGGTTCTTCTGCTCGTTGCGGTCGAAGGCGAGGCCCATCGAGACCAGGCGGCCGTAGCCCTTGGCCGAGATCGTCAGGCTGCGGCCGGTCGAGCGCGGGATGTTCTTGAACTTGTAGAAGCCCTCGGCGTTGGTCTTGACCTGCACGCGATCGGGCGCGGCGGACTTCTGCGCCTGCGCGAGCATGCCCTCGAGCACCATCACGGCGTCGGGCACCGGGTTGTTCTGCTCGTCACGCACGTAGCCCTGCATCGTCGAGCCCGTGGCCATCACGACCGCCGGCTCCTCGAAGGTGCCGTCCTGGTCGATCGGCATGGTCTCCTGCTCGCGGCGCGCGTAGTCGGGGTGGATGCAGACCAGCGTGTACTTGCGCGGAGGCAGGTTCTTGAAGCTCGTGCGGCCCTCCTTGTCGGTGCGCTGCGGCCCGACCTGGAACGGCGCGCGGTGGTCGTCGACGAAGAAGAGGTCGCTCGAGTTGAAGGTCGTCAGCGTGACCTCGACCTCGGGAAGCGGGCGCTTCTGCGGGTCGAGCACGAGCACCTTGAGCTCGTTGGCGAAGACCCAGGCGTCCTCGACGTTGGTGCGCTCGACCTTGGGGGCCGGCGTCGCCTGGCGGACGGGGGCCTCGCTGCCCTTCTCGATCTCCGCGGTCTTGGTCGGCGTGTGGGTCGGTTGCGCGGGCTGCTCGGGCGTGACCGTGACGGTCGGTTCCTTCCCGCCTCCGAGCGTGACCAGACCGAAGATCAGGGCGCCAACGGCGACCAGGACGAGGAGGAGTACGGCGATGGGCTTCATGGCGTGTCGGAGGGTCCGTCGGCTCGCGGAAACGAGGGGCGGGGGGGCTGGGTTGCCCGGCTTGGACGCGGGGGATGCGCCGGGCTTCCCGTGAACGGGGCATGTTAGCCTCGGGTTCGGCAGAAAACCCTTTCGGCAGGCCTGGGCCGGGACCGAAGGCCCCGCGCGCGGGAGGGATCAGGCCTTCGACGCGGTGGGAATCGTTTCCGAGTCGCCCTCGTCCGCACGCGCCGGCCACCAGGACTCGCGCAGCACCTGCACGCCGAGGAAGTAGGCGAACAAGAGCAGCTCCAGGTCCACGCGTCGGTAGACCTCGATGCGCGTGCGGCGCAGGCCGTCGGGGACCAGGCGCGCCATCTCGCCCGTCTTGGGCGCCAGCATGCGCCAGCCGCGGCCGTAGTTCGCCGTCGGCAGCAGGCGGAAGGACTTGGCTCCGGTCGAGAGGCCGATCTCGCGCTTGAGGAAGCCGGGTCGCAGCGAGGAGCCGAGCCACTCGCGGTTGTCGGTCCAGAGCGAGAACTGGCTGCGCAGGATGCCGGGGTCGCGCCGCAAGTGCAGCACCTCGCCCTTCGCCGGCGTGTACGTGCCTCCGACGATCATCCCCCAGCCGTTGCGCTCCAGGCGCAGCGTCCCGAGCGGGCCCTCGGGACCCTCGATCTCATGCGTCGTGTTCCACAGGCCGCGCGCGTGGGCGCGGTAGGTCGCGATCGTTTCGGGCATGGCGGTGGAGGAACTCTATCGGATGGCCGCGCGCGCTGCCGGAGCCCGCGGGCGGAAGTCTCTTCCCGCCGGCTGCGCGCGGCTCATCCCTGGTACAGGGCGCTGAGGTGCTCGGGCAGGGTCAGGCCGCTGGTCGAGCAGGGCTCGCAGTAGTTGTTCTGCGCGCAGGGCGAGTTCCTGCAGGTCTGGCACTCGGCGAGCTTGCCGAGCGCGCTCGCGATCTTGCGGCGCTGCTCCTCGATCGAGCGCTGGCGTTCCGCGAGCATGCGCTCCTGCTCCTCGAGCGCTTCGCGCACGCGCGCGAGGAACTTCGGGGCCGGCTCGCCGCTGGAACGGGCGGAGATCAAGCCCCGGATGCGCTCGAGCTGCAGGCCGAGCTCCTGCAGGTCGCGGATCAGGTTGACCCGGTTGATGTCCGTGCGCCGGTAGTAGCGGAAGCCGCCCTGGCTGCGCGTGCTGGGGGCGAGCAGGCCGAGCTCCTCGTAGTAGCGCAGCGTGCGCAGGTTGGTGTCGGCGAGACGAGCGAACTCGCCGATCTTGAGCAGGTCGGAGGGAGGGGGCATGGTCGGCGCGTAGGATCCCGGGAAGTCGCGAGGGCCGGTATACGCAGGAATCCTACCCTTTCGTGAGACAGATGGGGGAAGCGCCCGAGGCGGACGATCCCTAGACTGGCCCGGATCGTGGAATCCGATCTCGAAATCGCCCGTGCAGTCCCCCTGCGTCCCCTCCCCGAACTGGCCGCGCGCTACGGCATCCCGGCCGAGGCGCTGATCCCCTACGGGCACACCCGCGCCAAGCTGCGCATCGACGCGCAGCCCAAGACGCCGCGGCGCGAGCGCTCGCGCTACGTGATCGTCACCGCGATCACGCCGACGCCGGCGGGCGAGGGCAAGACCGTGCACACGATCGGGCTCTCGCTGGCGCTCAACAAGATCGGGCAGAAGGCCGTCTGCGCGATCCGCCAGCCCTCGATGGGGCCGGTCTTCGGCATCAAGGGCGGCGCGGCGGGCGGCGGCATGAGCCAGGTGGTCCCGATGGAGGACTTCAACCTGCACCTGACCGGCGACTTCCACGCGGTCGCGGCGGCGAACAACCTGCTCGCGGCGGCGATCGACACCTCGCTCCTGCTCGACAACCCGCACAAGATCGTGCCCGAGAGCGTGCGCTGGAAGCGCGTCGTCGACGTCAACGACCGCGCGCTGCGCGAGATCGAGGTCGGGCTGGGCGGAGCGCAGAACGGCATCCCGCGCCGGACCGGCTTCGAGATCACGCCCGCCTCCGAGGTGATGGCGATCCTGGGCCTCTCCAAGGACCTCGCCGACCTGCGCGCGCGCCTGGCGCGCATCGTCGTCGGCCAGCGCGCCGACGGCAGCGACGTGACCGCGGGCGATCTCGAGGTCGCGGGCGCGATGGCCGCGCTGCTGGGCGAGGCGATCCATCCGACGATCATGCAGACCACCGAGGCGACGCTGGCCTTCGTGCACACCGGCCCGTTCGCCAACATCGCGCACGGCAACAGCTCGATCATCGCCGACCAGGTCGCCTCGCGCTTCTTCGACTACATCGTCACCGAGGGCGGCTTCGCCTCCGACATGGGCGCGGAGAAGTTCTTCGACATCAAGTGCCGCAACTCGGGCCTCACGCCCGACTGCGCCGTGCTGGTCGCGACCGTGCGCGCGCTCAAGGTGCACTCGGGACGCTTCCAGGTCGTGCAGGGCAAGCCGCTGCCCCCCGAGCTCAACCAGGAGAACCTCGACGCGCTCGCCGAGGGCTGCTCGAACCTCGTCGCGCACATCGAGAACGTGCGCAACTTCGGCGTGCCCGTGATCGTCGCGGTCAACCGCTTCGGCACGGACACCGATCGCGAGATCGCGCTGGTGCGCGAGCGCGCGCTCGAGGCCGGCGCGGACGCCGCCTGCATCAGCGAGCTGTTCGCCAAGGGCGGCGCGGGCGGGCGCGAGCTGGCCGAGGCGGTCCACCGCGCCGCGACCTCGGGCAAGGCGCGCTTCAAGCCGCTCTACGAGCTCTCCGAGCCGCTGACGGCCAAGATCGAGCGCCTCGCGACCAAGGTCTACGGCGCCGACGGGGTCGACTACTCCGACGCCGCGAAGGCCGAGATCGCGCGCCTGGAGAAGGGCGGGCAGGGCAAGCTCCCGATCTGCGTCGCGAAGTCGCAGTACAGCCTCTCGCACGACGGCTCGCTCAAGGGCCGTCCGCGCGGCTACCGCTTCCCCGTGCGCGGGGTGCGCCTGTCCGCGGGCGCGGGCTTCGTCGTCGTCTATGCCGGGGACATCATGACCATGCCCGGCCTGGGCAAGAATCCGGGCTACAAGCGGGTCGATCTGGACGATCAGGGGCGCGTGAAGGGGCTCTTCTGAGAGGCCGTGGGAGAATCGAGGCTACGGTCTCTCAGCATCACGTCTGGGCCGCGCGGAAGCGCGCGCGGCCCGCAGAGCCTGCGATTTCACCACAGGCTCTGAGAGACGCTCGAAGAGAATCCGCCGCTGCCGTATAGAGGGCGCCCCCAACCCCAGGAGTCCACCTGATGTTCTTCCACTTCGATCCCTTGTACTGGCTGCTGGTCGGCCCCGCGATGCTGCTCGCGCTGTGGGCGACGATCCGCGTGCAGTCGACGTTCCAGCACTTCGCCCAGGTCGGCGTGCGCTCCGGCATGACCGGCGCCGAGGCCGCGCGCGCCGTGGCCGCGGCCGGCGGCGTGACCGAGCTGACGATCGAGGAGACCGACGGCTTCCTCTCCGACCACTACGACCCGACCTCGCGCACGCTGCGCCTCTCGCCGCAGGTCTACCGCGGCCGCTCGATCTCCTCGATCGCCGTCGCGGCGCACGAGGCCGGGCACTCGATCCAGCACGTCAAGGCCTACGCCTGGCTCAACCTGCGCTCGCAGATGGTGCCGGTGGTCAAGTTCGGCTCCATGGCGTGGGTCTGGATCTTCCTCGCCGGCCTGATCTTCACCAGCATGCCCTGGCTGCAGACGGTCGGCATCGTGCTCTTCGGCGCGACCGTCGCCTTCCAGCTCGTGACGCTGCCGGTCGAGTTCGACGCCAGCAACCGCGCCAAGGCGGTGCTGGCGAGCTCCGGCATCGTCAGCACGCAGGAGGAGGCGCAGGGCGTCTCCAAGGTGCTCGGCGCCGCCGCGATGACCTACGTCGCGGGCGCGCTGACCGCGGTGATGACGCTGATCTACCTGCTGCTGTCGCGCCGCAACGACTGAGCGCCGCGCTCGGTGCAAACGCGCGGGCGGCCTTCCCCGGGCCGCCCGCGCTTTCGTAGAGTCGCCGCCCGCGCGAGGAGGCGCTGGCGATGGACCGCATCCGCATCGATCTCACGCACGCGCTCGAGTCGAGCCTCGGGCAGGGCAAGGGCATCCGCGCCGCCGAGCTCGAGGAGTGCGCGAGCGCCGCCGCAGCCGCGCTGCGCGCGCTCTCCGCGCGTCGCGCGAGCACGAGCGCCTGGCTCGACGTCGCGGCCGCGTCCCGCGAGCACGAGCGCATCCTCGAATGGGCCGAGGGACTGCGCGGCCGCTTCCGCGCGCTGGTCGTGCTCAACGTCGGCGGCAGCGCGCTGGCGGTGCAGGCGCTGCGCACCGCGCTCAACAGCCCGTTCCACAACCTGACCATGCCCGGCGGCCTGCCGCGCCTGATCGTGCTCGACAACGTCGATCCCGATCTGGTCGGGGAGTTCCTCGACTGCGTCGATCCGGCCGAGTGCCTCTTCCACGTCGTCTCGCACTCCGGGCGCACGAGCGCGACGCTGGCGCAGTTCCTGCTCGTGCGCGAGGTGTTGCGCGAGCGCCTGGGCGAGGAGGCGCACAAGGACCGCCTCGTGGTCAGCACGCGCGAGGACGGCGGCGCGCTGGCGGCGATCGCGGCCGAGGAGGGCTACGAGCGCTTCGCGATCCCCGCGGGCATCTCCGCGCGCTTCGCCGCGCTGACGCCGGTCGCGCTCCTGCCCGCGGCCCTGCTGGGCATCGACACGCCCGGCCTGGTCGCCGGCGCGCAGGCGATGAGCGAGCTGTGCCTCTCCGAGGATCTCTCCGCCAACCCCGCGCTCGCCTGGGCCGCCTGCAGCGTGCTCCTCGCGACACGCCACGCGAAGTCGATCGAGGTCACGCTCAGCTACAGCCACCGCCTGCGCGACCTCGCGCCCTGGGGCGCGCGCCTGGTCGCGGAGTGCCTGGGCCAGGGCCGCACGCGCAGCGCTCGCGCGGCGAGCGCGGGCCCGACGCCGCTCTCGGCCGTCGGCGTCACCGACCAGCACACGCAGCTCGCGCAGTGGCTCGACGGCCCGCGCGACAAGTGGGTCACGACGCTCTCGGTCGAGCGCCCCGACCACGCGCTCGCGATCCCGCGCGCCTTCGCCGAGCACGCGCCGCTCGCGACGCTCGGCGGCCGCAGCTTCGCCGAGCTCTTCGCCGCCGAGCGCGACGGCACGCGCTGCGCGCTCGCCGAGGCCGGCGTGCCGCAGCTGGACGTGCGCTTCCCCGCGGTCAACGCGCACCTGCTCGGCCAGTACTTCCAGCTGCGCCAGACCGCGGTCGCGCTGGCGGCCGAGTGGCTCGACCTCGACGCCGACGCGACGAGCGCGCTCGAGCGCGTGCGCAGCGCGAGCGCCGCGCTGCTGGGCGCCGCGGGCCTCGAGCAGCGCCGCGCCGCGGTTCAGGCCTGGGCCGCGCGCGATGCGCGCTGCGTCTGAGCGAGGACGCGCGTCGGGGGCCGCGGCCGGCGTCGAGGACGCGTGACCGGCCCGGGATGTCGGATCCGTGAGCTGGAACGCCGGCGCGCTTGTGCGATCATGGCTGCCGCTCGCGCCCCTCGATGAAGATCCCCACCCTCCTCGCCGCCTCGAGTCTGCTCCTCGCCACCTCCTGCGCCAGCGCGCCGACGCTGACCGACGTCTGGCGCGACGACTCCGTGCACGAGCTCGCCGCCGAGAAGACGCTCGTGCTCGCGACCAGCGCCGAGGAGAGCTTCCGCCGCGTCGCCGAGGACGAGCTCGTGCGCCACCTCGCCAAGGGCAGCGGCATCCCGTCCTACGGCATGCTCGCCGCGAGCGACACCTCCGAGCCCAAGAAGGTGCTCGAGCGCGCGCGCTCGCAGGGCATCGACACGGCGCTCGTGCTGCGCGTGCTCGACGTCGACAAGGTCGAGCAGCACGTGCCCGGCGCCTACTCGCCGGTCTTCCTGCACTTCACCGACGGCTCGCACACGACCGCGTACCTGTGGCCCACGCGCTTCGACGAGGGCTGGTCGTACATGGAGAAGACCTACCGCGTCGAGACCAGCCTGTACTCGCTCGTCGACGACAAGCTGGTCTGGTCGGGCGTGATGCAGGTGCGCGATCCCGGTTCGGTGCGCGAGCTCGTCAGCGAGGTCTCCGAGGCCGTCGTCGGCACGCTGCGCGGCGAGAAGTTGTTGCGCTGAGGGGCGCGGCTACTTCGGGTCCTTCTTCGGCTCGTCTGCGTTCTTCTTCTTCCCGCCGCTGATCGTCGTCTCGGTCGCACCCGCCTTGAGGTCGGCCACGCGCTGCGCGTGCGCCCGCACGAGGATCAGGAACTCGCGATCGTCGTGACCGGCGACGGGCGAGGAGAAGGCCAGCAGCCCTTCGCTCGCGAGCGTGCACTTGGCGTGGATGGCCTTCGTGTCGATCACGGGCATCGCGACGACCAGCTCCTGCGTGATCGACGGGTCGAGCGTGATCTTCTTCGTCGCGACCGGATCGGCGACCGACGTGTTCGAGGCATCGAGGTCGAGCGCGACCTTCCCGCCGTCGAGCAGCACGCCCTGCATCCGCATCTCGAACCCGACATCGACGGTCTCGATCTCCGGGTCCGCGATCTTGACGTCTCCGGGCTGGACCTCGACCAGCCTGTAGCCCTTCACGTAGGAGCGCGTCTCGCCGACCATGATCGTCCCGCTCGAGATCAGGGGCTGCACGAGCATGCGTGGCGCGTTCCGCACGCGGTACTCGTTCGAATCCTTGTCGAGCGCGAGGAACCGCTCGGCGTCCTTGGCCTCGAGCGCCGTGGCAGCTCCGCCCGGCGCGATGCCCATGCGCGCGAAGGAGCCCTTGGGGCCCTCGATCCACTGCGTCTGCACGAAGAGCACCTGCTCCTGCGGCCGGTTGCGCTTCAGGAGATCGCGCAGCCATGCCTGCCGCTCAGGCCCGGCGACGAGGAGCAGCTTCCCGGATTCCGTGGCTCGGAGTACCTCTCGCCCGTCTGCGAGGGGCGGATCCATCAGCCCAAGGAGCCGCTCGCACAGGTGGCTGGTCGCCGCCGTGAGCTGCTGCTGCTTCTGGGCTTCGGTGGGCGCTTCCCCCGGAGCAGATGCAGGGACATCCTCGGTCACGATCTTCGAGCCCTTGCGCGCGCCGACCGTCATCGTCGTGGCTGTCACGGCGCTCGGCGGTCGGAGGATGTCCGTCACGTCGTAGACCTGGGCCGAGGTTTCCTGCGCAGGCTTCGAAGGCTCCTGTGCCAGCGAGAGACAGACGAGGAGGGGAAGCAGCACGTTCATCATCGCATCGCCAACCTTTCGCTCGAGAGCACCACGCTCCCTGCGGACGACGATTCGTCCGTCGCTCGACGTTCGAGGCAGAGCCGGCCCTCGCTCGAGCGCACCGTCTCGCGGCCCGCAGTCGACTCGACCGTGCTGACGATCTCCCACGCCTGGACGCTGCCGAGCTCCGGCGCGGGCACGACCGGGTGCAGCATGAGCTCCTCGGCGGCGGTGAGCGTCGGCGTCGCGATCGCACGCGGACGCAGCATGAGCCAGGCACCCAGAGCCACACCCGCGAGCAGCGCTGCCGCCGCGAGAGGCACGAGCGCTCGTCTAGGGCGTGTGCGAGGCAACGCTTGCACTGCAACGCGCGGCGACACCAGCTGCACCTCTGGCGCGCGCGCCACGAGCGCGAGCCCCGCGCAGACGTCGGCCAACTCGAGCGCGTCCTGCTCGTGCATGCGCATCCAGGCGCGCAGCTCCGCGTGCGCCAGCGGATCGCGGCGCGCGTCGAGCTCGGCGTCGACGGTGGCCCAGAACTGCTCGCGCGTGTTCACGCCTCCTCCTTGCGCCGCGCGAGCTTGCGCCGGGCGCGCGAGAGGTGCGACTTGACCGTGCCCTCGGGCAGGTGCAGCGCGCTCGCGATCTCGGCGACCGACTCGCCGCGCTGGTGGAAGCGCACGAGCGCCTCGCGTTCGACCGCCGAGAGCGGCGCGAGCAGGCGCTCGAGCTGCTCCCGCTGCGCAGCCGCGTCGACGCCCGCCGCGGCGGGCACGTCGGCCGGATCGACGTCGCCCTCGCGCGGAGCCCGCTCGCGCGCGTCGCGCCGGTCGAGCACGACGTGCAGCGCCATCTGCCGCAGCCAGGGACCGAGCGCGCGGCGCGGCTCGAAGCTCGCGCGGTAGCGCCAGGCGCGCGCGAGCACCTCCTGCAGCACGTCCTCTGCGTCGGCGCTGCGCGCGGGATGGCCGAGCAGCCGAGCCACGTGCGAACGCAGGCGCGGGATCTCCGCCTCGAGCGCGCGTTCGAGGCGCCGGGCGTCGCCTGTGGAATCGTCCATCGTGAGGGCCGTGCTCACGAGGACCCTGTACCCCAGGTGTGCCCTCGGCGGTTGCAGGAAACCAGGAAGGGCGAGCTCGACCGGCTACTTCCACTCCACTCGCGCGGGAGCGGCGGCGCCGATCTCGAGCGCGGCGTCCTCGACGAGCTTGCCCAGGTCGTAGTGCACGCGCGTCCAGTGCCCCGCGGGCACGCCGTGGAGCACGAACTCCTCGCGTGCGCCGAGGTCGAGGTAGAGCGAGAGCACGCGCCCCGTGCTCGTCTCGCAGCGCAGCTGGGGATAGGCCTTCGCGTCGAGCGTGCTGGCGACGGTGAGCTCTCCCGCGGGGCCCGCGAGCGTCCACTCGTTCGTCCCGGCCAGCAGGTGCACGCGCTCCTCGACCGAGAGCCGGCCGTGGAGTTCGGGCTTCCAGACCTCGATGCGCAGCGCGTACTCGCCCGCCTGATCGACGCTCAGGCGCAGCTTGGAGGCCTCGACCTGCGCGAGCGTCGCGCGGCGACTGAAGCTCGCGCCGACCGGGTCGAGCGATGCGGTCCACTGGCCGTCCGCGAGTTCCGGGATCCCGATGTGAGCGACGAACTCGGCCTTGTGCGCGAGATCGATCTCGAGGCGCGTCGTCTCGTTCGCGCGCACGACGCAGCTGGAGGGCATCTGCGTCGGCGTCGATCCGCCGCGCACCTCGTAGCCTTCGCCCGCAGGGTCGATGTCCTCGCCGAGCGGGCGCAGGAGCCACGTTCCGGCCGAGAGCTCGTCGAAGCGGAAGCGGCCCTCGGCGTCCGTGCGCACCGAGCGCGCGTGGCCGTTGCCGCTGGAGGCGCCGACGACGCGGTCGCGCGCGTCCTCGCCCGGGGCGACGAGCAGGCGGCCCTCGATCGCGCCGATCCCGGGAAGCTCGAGCACGAGCCCGTCCCGTCCGTCGCGCGGCACGAGCGCGAGCTTCGCGCTCTGCACCTCGCCGAGCTGCTCGCGGCCCGCGCCGACGATGAAGTCACCCGCGTCGCGCAGGGGCAGCTCGAAGGCGCCGTCGGCGGCGCTCGTCGTCTGGGCCTGCAGCACGGGGAGGATGCGGCTGGGGAAGTTCCCGTCGACGAGCACGCTGCGGTTCTCCTCGGCCGCCTGGAAGAGCCGGACCCACGCGCCCGCGACCGGCGCGCCGCCGGAGACGACGCGGCCGCGGATCCCCGGCAGGCGCTGCAGCGCGAGTCGGATCTCGGCGGGCGCTGCGCCCGCGAGGAACGGTCCCGCTTCGCCGGGCTTGAAGCCCGCCGCGTCCGCCTGCACGCAGAAGGCGAGGCTGCCCGCCGCGAACTCGGCGCGGCCCTCTGCGTGCTGCTTGCGTTCCTGCGCGCGCGGAGCGTACGGGCCCTCGATCCCGTGTCCGATGAAGAGGTCGCGCAGGAGGCCGTTCGTGTCGCGCAGCATCGCGCCGCTCGAGGCGGGGTGGTACTGCGGCTCCTGCAGCACGCGGAAGGCGAAGCTCTCGATCGGCGCGCCCTGCTCGTCGGTGACGAGCAGCGTGTGCGGCGTGCCGGCCTCGAGCTCGATCTCGAGCGTGCGCTGCGCGATCGGCACGCCGGCGGCGAAGGCGCTCACGTAGCGCAGCTGCGGATCGGTGACCACGATGTCGGCGACCGCCGTGGGACCGCCGGCGATGTGGAAGCAGCCCTTCTTGTCCGCCGAGCGGACTCCGATCGACGTGCGCTCGCCCTCGCGCACCTCGTTCTCGGTGCGCGCGCCGGGCAGCGGATCGCCCGAGGGCTGCAGCACGCGCACGAGCAGCCCCGACTCGTCCTGTTCCTCCGCGCCGAGCGTGATCACGACGCCGCCGAGCTCGCGGCCGAGCACGGGCTCGAGCCCGCACTGCTCGACCGCGCCGCGGTGCTCGCCGTAGGCCGTGACGCAGCTCGTCCCCGCGGGCACGCCTTCGAGCACGAAGCTGCCGTCCTTCGCGGTGGTTGCGAAGCTCGCGTCGCGCTCGCTCTCCAGGCGCGGGAGGATGCTCTTCCTCGAGCTGATCACCCACGCGCCGCCGAGCCCGGCGCCGCGTTCGTCGAGCACGCTGCCGCGGATGCGCGCGCCCGGCGCGAGCACGAGGTCACCCAGATCGCAGGTTTCGCCGGGGCGCAGCACGCGTTCGAAGGAGGAGCGTGCGTGGAAGCTCTCGACGAGCTGGAAGCGCAGCTTCACGCCGTCCTTCTTCCAGATCGAGATCGTCGCGGCGAGGCGCCCGTCGGCCGCGGAGAGCGCGAGCGGCTTGTCCTCGTCCTCGCGCTGGAGCCGCACGCCCTCGATCGGCCGGCCCTGCTCGTCGACGCAGCGCGCGCGCAGGGTCGCGTCGTTCGCCGCGGCAGGCTGCGGCGGGGGAGTCGTCGCGAGCGGAGGTTCGGCGGGCGCGTTCAGCCTCGCGCTGCGCCGTGGAGTTCGCTTCGAGCGGGCTCGCGGGAGCGGTGCTCTCGCGCGTCGGCGGTGCGAGCGCGAGCGGGACTGCGGCAGGCTTCGCGTCGCGCCGCACGAACCACAGGATCGCCGCGAGCGCGGCGACGAGCATGGCGAGTGCAATGACCTGGCGCGCCTTCATCTCACCTCGATCCCCGCGGCCCCCGTGGCCGTGACTGCGACCTCAACAGTCTCCTGCACGCCTCCGTGGTCCTGGTTCAACAGCACCCACGTCCCGATCGGGAGACCGCGCACCCTTCGTTCCGCGTGCGCCGTGAGCTTCACGCCGAGGCTCGCGCGGCGCTTGGGATCGAGATCGCAGCGCAGCAGCGCCCACTGCTCGGTGTCGAGCGGGTTGACGAGCACGAGTTCGCCGACCGGGCGCGCGAGGGTCCAGGTGTTCTCGCCCGCCTCGAGTCGCAGATCCTCCTGGAGCCCGAGGGTGCAGCCGTTCTTCTCTCCGCTCCAGGAGAGCCGCAGTCGATACTCGCCCGGCTGATCGGCCGCGGCGTGCAGGCCTGCGGTCGGGCTCCACTCGAAGCGCGCGACGCGGCTGAGCGCGCCTCCGAGCGCGGTCAGCGAGCCCGAGCCGTCGGCGTTCGACCATCCGGGGAGTGAACAGCTGCCGCTGAGCACCGCCTTGCGACGCAGGTCGAACTCGACGCGCGTCGACTCGCCGGCACGCACGACGCAGGTCGCCGGTGTCGGGCGATCGAGCTCACCGCCGTCGGAGATCACCCGAACCTCGCCGGGGTTCAGGTCCTCGCCGACCGGTTGCAGGGTCCACTCCCCGGGCGTGAGCTCCTCGAAGAGGAAGCGGCCTTGCGCGTCGGTGTGCACCGAGCGCGCGAGCCCGTCGCCGCGCGAGGCGCCGAGGATCCAGTCGCGGTTCGGCTCGTCGTCGGCGAAGAGCAAGCGTCCCTCGATCGTGCCGGTCGCGCTGAGCTCGAGCTCGAGGCCGTCGGCGCCCTGGTGCGCCTCGAAACGCCGCGGTCCGATCTCGGCGAGCGCTAGCCCGTCCGCTCCGGCGCGCACGAGGTACTGACCCGTGCGGCGCAGCTGCAGCAGGAACCCTCCGTCCTCACCGGTCTTCGACTCTGCGACGGCCCAGGGCTGGCTGCGGCTCGCAAACCCGTTGACGTACATCACCCGGGAGTTCAGCGACGGCTGCAGCAGCTTGACCCAGGCGCCGCTGACGCCCTTGCCGGCGTGCACGACACGACCGCGGATCCCGGGCAAGCGATGGAGCACGACGCGGATCTCGCTCGGAGCGTCACTCGTCGCGAATGGCCCCGCTTGCGCCTGCTCGAAGTCCTCGGCTTCGACCTGAACCGCGAAGGCGAGGCTTCCGACGCGCAACTCGATGCGGCCGCCAGGATGGTCGAGCGTGTCCTTCGCGGTGGGCGTGAAGCTGCCCGTGCCCGGCTGTTCCAGTCGCGTGTCCCGCAGGCGGCCGTCCTCGTCGACCTGCCTCTGACCCGAACGGTGCGAAGTGTATTGGCGTTCGTCGAGCACGCGCCAGGCGAAGCGCTCGATCGGCGCGTTCTGTTCGTCGACCACGACGAGCGCATGGGAGCTCGTCGCCTCGAGCTTCATCTCCAGCGATCGCGTCTCCGGCCCCACATCGAATGCGTACGCCGGTGCATAGGGACCGCTCGGATCGAACGCGCGCAGGTCGAGCGCTTCACCCGGATGGATTCGGCAGTGCCAGCACCCGGTCGCATCGGTGGGCTGCGGCATCCCGACGGTGATCGGCCCGTTTCCCGCCGCGACGAACGAGATGCGCGCACCGGGAAACGGCTGCCCGGAGGGCGTGAGCACGCGCACGGTCAATCCGTCGAACTCGGCGGGCGCGTTCGGAGCGCTCGCACTCGCACTCGCGCCGGAGTCCGTCGTTGCGTCCGTCGCAGCGCCGGCGCTCGCTCGCCCTTGCTGGACCGGCGGTGTCTCGAGCACGGAGGCCGGAACCTCGGGGCGCGACGGCGACTGCGCGATCGGTGCGCCGAGCTCACCCGCACGCCTCGCGTCGTCCCGCCGCACGAACCACAGGATCGCCGCGAGCGCGGCCAGAGCGAGCACGGCGAGCACGAAGCGTCGGAGTTGCATGCGAGCCCTCCCGCGACGGGGCCCGCGATCCTACCGCGCCTGGAATCGGATCAGCGCGGGTTCTTCACGCGGCCGAGATCGCGGGACGGCCGAAGCCGATCGCGTCAGTGCAGCACGAGCTCGGCGGTCTTTCCCGGCTCGCTGGTCACGAGGTCTGGGATGATCGGGTCGTTCCACGCACTTCGCCAGCAGCTCCAGAGTCCTGCAGGGACGTCCTCCACGAGAACCTCCCCGGTCATGCCCGAGCGCAGCCCCAACCTCAGCGTTCGCGCGGGGCCGTCGCGGAGCACCAGGCTCCTGTCGACCAACGAGCGCATGTCCCGCACGCGCAAGGTGCCGGTCGTCCCGCGCAGGCACCAGGTGTTCTCGCCCTCGTGGAGCACGACCTTCTCCTGCACTTCGAGGTTTTCGAAGAACGGGAATCGATGCAGATCGAGCGTGAGCTGGTACTCGCCGGGCTGGTCGAGTTCGACCGAGACCTCGTTGCCGGGCTGCCGCGTCTTTCCGTGTCCGCCCTCGCCGAAGGTCGAACCGCTGCTCCACATCTCCAGCGTCAGATCGGATTTCTCGTAGCCTGGCAACTCGACGCGGGCGGTGAAGCGCACGTGGTGCGTGAGATCGAGGTCGACGTGTGCCGTCTCGTCGGCCCGCACCTCGCAGGTGAAGGGAGCGGAGTCGGCGGGCCGGCGGTCCGGCTCCCGTATCCTGCAGCCGTCGCTGTTCGACGGCTCGTAGCTGCTTGCCCGCAACGTCCAGCGCCCTGGAGCGAGCCCTGCGAAGCGGAACGCTCCGCCGGAGTCTATCGGTGCGACGAGCGGATCTTGTCCGAGGTTGCGGGTCGCGAGGACGAACTTGCCGGCGAGCTCGTGCCCGGGTCGAGTCCGGATCTTCCCCTCGATCGCGCCTCGGTGCGGGAGCTCGATGCGCACGTCGGTGAGCGTCTGGTGCAACGCGAGATCGAAGGGACCGGCTTCGATCTCAGCGGCGGGATCGAGTCCGGCTCGCAGGAGACAGCGACTCGCCTCGCTGCGGACCAGGGAGAAGCTCCCGTCCGAGGAGGTCGTCGCGCTGGCACGTTCGTCGTAGAGCTCTTCGAAGCCGGGCAGGACGTTTTCGGGCCAGTTCGCAGCGCGGGAATCATCGACAGGATCGTGCGGGTAGAGCAGGCGCACGACGGCACCTGCGACCGGCTTGCCGTCCGCCACGACCACGCCGCGAATCTCCGGTGCAGGGCGCAGCACGACGCGGATCTCCGCGGGCGAGTGGGCGCCCTCGAAAGGCCCGCACTCGGCCGGCTCGAAGCCGATGGCAGACACCTGCACGAGGAATCGCCCTTCGGGTTCGGGGATCTGCTCGAGGTCGCGGTTTCCCGAATGCTGCGCGTCGACCATAGCCCAGCGCTGCCAGTGTTCCGCGGGCGTCGGACCCGCGCGGAAGCTGTCGATTGCCAGGCCGAACGCGTTGCGCGGGATCTCGCCGGTGTCGCGCCGCCGGAACTCGTGCTCGTCGAGTACATGCCAGGAGAAGCCCTGCACGGGACGGCCTTCTTCGTCCACGACCAGCAGCGTGTGCGCAGGCCGGGCCGCGAGCCGCAACTCGAGTTCGTCCTGCTCGGGCGGAACGTCGAACGCGTAGGCGGGCGCCAGCAGTTCCACGGCGGGGGCGCGAGGAAGCTGTTCCTCGGCGGCCCGCAGCGAGAGGTGTTCTCCTGGCATGCGCGGGAACTCGAAGATCGCATGCACGGCGTCGGGGCGCGCGAAGTTCCCGTGATCGCAGCCCGGACGCGGAGTGCAGACGACATACGCGGAGGGGACGGGGCGGCCCTCTGGGTCCAGCACGCGCACGCGCAGCGGCTTCGCGGCAGGAGATGGGCGCAGGAGCGGGACCACGAGCTCCTCGAGCCGCTCGCCCGAGTGCAACTCGACGGAGGCTCCCTCACCCTGCGGGCACTCTTGAGCGTAAGCCGCGACGCGCCACTTGCCGGCCGGCAGCCCGCGCAGTTCGAAGCGCCCGTCGAGGCCGGTCTCCGCAGAGACCGAGTCCGCATCCAACAGGTCGCGCCAGAGCTTCGATTCCGGGTGCGTCGTAGCGACGAGCACGCCCGGGACGGCGTGGCCCTCGGGGCCGAGGACGATGCCGCGGATCGAGCCCGCAGGCCGTTGCGGCTCCTGCGTCGGCGCACGAGAGGCGCAGGCGAGGCAGGCCAATGCGAGTGCTCCAACGCGTGTCCGCATGCAGGCACCTTCTCCTATCAGCGCGGCCGCCCGCAAGAGCGCCGGCGGATTCGCGAGAAACGAGCGGATCAGCGCGGCTTCTTCACGCCGCACTGGTTCTCGAGCGTGTTGACGCTGCGGATGCCGAGCTTCCTGCGCGTGTCGAGCAGCTTCGCGACCTCCTCGGGCGCGAGCGGCTTCACCGTGCCCACGCAGTTCGCCAGCCACAGGATCTTGGCCGTGTGCTCGAGCATGTCGAGCTTCTTGAACGCGTCGAGCAGGTTCGATCCGAGCGTCACCGAGCCGTGGTTCTGCATCACGACCGTGTCCGAGCACCTCACGATCGCCTGGATCGAGTCGGGCAGCTCCTGCGTGCCCGGCGTCGCGAAGGGCGCGGTGGGGATGCCGCCGATCGTGACGATGATCTCGGGGATGACCGGGATCTGCATGTCGATCCCGGCCAAGGTCAGCGCGACCGCGTGCGGCGGGTGGCAGTGCAGCACGGCGCGCACGTCGGGGCGCTCGCGGTAGCTGACGAGGTGGATGCCGGTCTCGGTCGAGCAGCGCGGGCCGTTGTCGATCACCTGGCCCTGCATGTCGACGTGCGCGAGGTTCTCCGGCGAGAGGAAGCCCTTCATCGCGCCGGCGGGCGTGATCAGCACCGTGCCGTCGTTCAGGCGCGCGGAGAGGTTGCCGTCGGCGCCGACGATGAAGCCCTTCGAATAGCACAGCTTGCCGATCTCGCAGATCGCGCTGCGCAGGCGCGCCTCCTCGTCGGACCAGCCGCGCGCGGCGGCGAGATCGGCCAGCGTCACGGCTCGTCCCTCCGCTGCGCGTCGTAGGCGAGCTTGCCGTGCGCCTCGACGTAGTCGACCACGCCGACGATCACGGTCTTCACGGCGGCCTTGGGGTCGCCGAGGAGCTGGCGGCCCGAGTTGCCCTCGTCGATCACGAGCACGCGGTCGCCGACGCCGGCCTGCGCGCGATCGAGCGCGATGCGCGTCTTGCCGGTGGCCTTGCCGTCGGGGCCGACCGGGCGCAGGAGCAGGAGCTTCTCGCCGTCGAGCACGCGGATCTGCACCGGCGCGACCACCGTGCCGACGACCTCGGCGAGGAACATCAGCGCCTCGCTTCCGCGGCGCGGCCGACGAAGGCGCCGTTGGCGTAGACCTGCTCGACGAAGCCGATGATCGCGGCGTCGACCGGGACGAAGGTCACGGGGCAGGCCAGCGCCGCCTCGCGTCCGTCGACGAAGTGCACCAGGTCGCCCGGGCCGGTCGAGACCACCGCGGCCGCGACGAGCGTGTCGCCCATCGGCGCGCCGCGCTCGTCGAGCGGCTGGATCAATTGCAGCGGCACGCCCTCGAGGCCGTCGTAGCGGCGCGTCGCGACCAGGCGCCCGATCACGCGCGCGAGGTACACCTCAGCCCTCCCACTTCTCGTAGACGTTGTCGCCGCCGAGGTCCCACGAGTCGACGACGGCCATGATCACCGCGTCGCAGGGCTTGCCCTCGGTCAGGCTCGTCTGGCGCGCGCTCGAGCCGGTGGCGTAGAGCACCATGTCCTGCGGGCCCGCGCCGACCGAGTCCACCGCGACCACGTACTGGTCCTTGGGCTTGTTCAACTGGTCGTGCACCTGAACCAGGAGGAACTTCTGGTTCAGCATCTTCTCGTCCTTGCGCGTGGCGACCACGCTGCCCACCACCTTGCCGATCAGCATCTGGTCTCGCGTCCGTTCAGGGGTTGCCCAGGGAATAGGTCACGCTCGCGCGCGGCAGCGCCTCCTCGAGGAAGCGCTGGCGCAGCTCGCGCTGCACGTAGCCGGCCATCACCTCCCAGGTCGGGGCCGCTCGCCGCGGGCCGAGCCAGAGTAGCACGCAGCCGGTCGGCGTCCGCAGCGGGCCGACCAGTCCCTCGCCGGCGATCTGCGCCGGCGTCGCGGCCTCGGCGAGGCGCTTCTTGACCTCGTTCTTGACCTCGGCCGGCACGCGCGGCGTCGCGGCGGTCAGGTAGCCGAGCTCGCCGCCGCTCTCGCGCGTCCCGGCGTCCTCGCTCGACTGCCGCACGAGCTTCTGGAAGTCCTCGAGCGTCTTGCAGCCGGCCGCGGCGCGCGCGAGCTCGCGCTCGGCCTCGCCGAAGGTGCGCGGGTTGAACTGGTTGGTGAACTGCGCCGCGCGCAGGAAGTGCATCCAGACCGGGATCGCCTCGCCGAACTGGTCGTCGTAGAACTGGCGCTCGTCCTGGTAGCTGCGCTTGAGCTGCTCGGCGTCGTAGGCGCGGTCGATCCAGAGCTTGGAGAGCGCCGAGACCTGCACGCCGGGGTCGCGCGGCAGCGAGTCCATCATGATCCCCTGCGCCGCCATCAGCTTCTCGAAGGTGAGTCCCTTGTTGCGCGGGTTGGTCAGCGCCTCGCGCCTGCGCCGCGCGAGCTCCTGCTGCACGTACTCGTCGACCTTGGCCGGCGCGACGTCGGGCAGGCGCGCGCGCACCTTGCGGTAGAGCATCAGCTGGTAGCAGTCGGTGCGCAGGTCCTCGGGCTCCATGCGCCGGCGCAGGTAGCGCACGAACTCGGCGAGGCCGACCGTGAAGCTCGTCGCGCGCGCGACCACGCCGTCGGTCCAGGGCGGCGGGAGCTCGGTGTACTCGCGTTCGGTGAAGGCCTCCTGGGTCCACAGGCGCATCTGGTCCGAGGAGACCTCCGCGCCCGGACCCAGGCCGAGGGCGCGGCGGGTGAGCTCCTCCTGCAGCATGCCGGTCTTGAGGAAGTAGCGGAACTCGGCCTCGGTCAGGCGCGCGGCCTGGATGGTCTTCTCGAACGGCGTCGTCTGCCCGCTCGCGCTCCATTTCGACTCGAGCTCGCGGTAGCGCGCCTGGACCGCCGCGTCGTCGACCGCGATGCCGGCGGTGCGCGCCGAGCTCTCGACCAGGTGCGTCTCGGCCAGGTGGCGCAGCGCCTCGCGGCCGGCCTGCGACATCGCGTGGCGCAGCACGAGCACGTCGTCGAGGTCCTTCCACTTGAGCTCGATGCCCGGCCCGCGCGCGGCGACGGCCTCGTCGTCGGTCTCGGGCACGCGCGGCACGCCCTGGGCGGAAAGCGCGCGCGGCAGGCAGGGCGCGAGGGCCGTGAAGGCCGCGAAGGCCGCGATCGACAGCAGGGCGCGCATCGGGGGCGAGAGGATAGCCGCCGGCTGGCGAGGCGGCAAAGGCGGGGTAGGATCGGGGCGGTCCCGCTTCCGGAGATCCTTCCTCATGCACCTCGCCGTTCGCTGCCTCGCCGGCTTCCTCCTCGTTCCGTCCCTGGCCCACGCGCAGTCGACGACGCGCGTCAGCATCAACAGCGCGGGCTTCCAGTCGAGCGACAACTCGGAGAACGCCTCCGTCTCCCGCGACGGGCGCTTCGTCGCCTTCGAGAGCCTGGGTTCGAACCTGGTGGCTGGCGACGGGAACGGGCAGTACGACGTCTTCGTGCGCGATCAGCTGCTCGGCCAGACGCAGCGCGCCAGCGTCAGCAGCGCCGGGACCGAGGGCAACCAGCCCTCGCTGCAGGCGACGGTCTCCGACGACGGCCAGCGCGTCGCGTTCCGCAGCCTGGCGACCAACCTGGTCGCGAACGACACGAACTTCGCCTACGACGTGTTCGTGCACGAGTTCGCCACGGGCCAGACCACGCGCGTGAGCGTGGCGCCGGGCGGAGCGCAGCTGGCGCAGGCCTCGCGCAACCCGGTGATCTCCGCCGACGGCGCCTTCGTCGCCTATGCCACGGACGCGAACACGCTCGTCGCCGGGGATGCCAACGCCGCGAGCGACGTGTACGTGGTCGAGCTCGCGACGGGCGTCGTGCGCTGCGCCAGCGTCAGCTCGGCCGGCGTGATCGGAAACGGGGCCAGCGACGTCCCGGCGATCTCCGCCGACGGCCGCTACGTCGCCTTCGAGAGCCTGGCCACGAACCTCGTCGCGGGCGACACCAATGCCGTGCGCGACGTGTTCGTGCACGACTTCGCCACCGGCACGACGGTGCGCGCCAGCGTCGACTCCGCCGGGGGACAGGCCTCCCTCGAATCGGTCACGCCGCGCCTCTCGGCCGACGGGCGCTTCGTGGTCTTCTCCAGCGCGAGCGTGACGCTCGTGGCGGGCGACCTGAACGGCGTGCGCGACGTGTTCGTGCACGACCTCGCGACCGGCCTGACCGAGCTCGCGAGCGTGGACTCGTCCGCGCTGCAGGCCAACGGCGCCTCCTACCGACCCTCGATCTCCGCCGACGGCCGCTACGTCGCCTTCGACAGCGAGGCCACCAACCTCGCCCCGAGCGACACGAACGGCGATCTCGACGTCTTCGTGCACGACCGCGTCGGCGGCTCGACGCAGCGCGCGAGCGTGAGCAGCGGCGGACAGCAGGGAAGCCTCGGTTCGCTGCAGGCGTCGATCGCGGGCGACGGCCGCGTCGTCGTGTTCCAGAGCCACGCCCCGAACCTCGTCACCCCCGACGTCAACGGCTCGCCCGACATCTTCGCGCGCTTCGTCCCCAGCGCGGTCGAGACGTTCTGCTTCGGCGACGGCCCGCAGGCGACCTCGTGCCCCTGCGCGAACTACGGCTTCCCCGGCAACGGCTGCGAGAACTCGGGCGGCACGGGCGGGGCGAACCTCGGGGGGAGCGGCGCCACGTTGCCCGATTCGCTCGTGCTGAACGTCAACGGCGAGCTCTCGACCTCGCTCTCGATCTTCCTGCAGGGCGACGCGGAGCTGAACCCCGGGACGTGGTTCGGCGACGGCGTGCGCTGCGTCGGCGGCGCCTTGAAGCGCTTGTACGCGAAGAACGCGGTGAACGGCTCGGTCAGCGCGCCGGGCGCGGGCGAGCTCGGCATCCGCGCGCGCTCCGCGCAGCTGGGCGACACGATCCCGATCGGCGCGACGCGCAGCTACCAGGTCTACTACCGCGACCCCGACGCGAGCTTCTGCACGCCGCCGTTCGGCAACACCTGGAACGTGACCAACGGCGTGCGCGTCCACTGGTGAGCCCGCCGCGCCTCGGCGGCCGGCGCGCGGAATCGTCGCCATTCCTGCGACTCCGGGCGGGGGAGCCTGGCCCAGGCCGGGGTTCGAGTCCGGTGCGAGCTGCGTCGCGGAGGTAGGATCGAAGCAGCTTCCCGCGCACCCTCTCCGGAGTCGCCACCGCCATGAACGCTTCCCTCTGCCTTCTCGCCGGCTTCCTCCTCGTTCCGTCCCTGGCCAGCGCGCAGTCGACGACACGCGTCAGCACCAGCCTCGCGGGCGTCCAGGCGAACGACAACTCGATCCGCGCGTCGGTCTCGGGCGACGGGCGCTTCGTCGCGTTCGAGAGCCTGGGCTCCAACCTCGTCGCCGGCGACACCAACATCGAGTGGGATGTCTTCGTGCGCGACCGCGTGGTCGGCCAGACGCTGTGCGCCAGCGTCAACAGCGCCGGGAACCTGGGGAACCTCAGCTCGCAGCAGGCGACGACCTCCGACGACGGCCAGCGCGTCGCGTTCCTCAGCCTGGCGAACAACCTGGTCGCGGGCGACTGGAACGACGCCTATGACGTGTTCGTGCACGACTTCGGCACGGGCCAGACGCGGCGCGTGAACGTGACCGCCGGCGGAGTGCAGCTGGGGCAGGACTCGCGCAATCCCGTGATCTCGGCCGACGGCGCCTTCGTGGCCTACGCCACCAACTCGTGGTGGCCGGTCGCCGGCGACACGAATGATGCGAGCGACGTGTTCGTGGTCGAGCTCGCGACGGGCGTCGTGCGCTGTGCCAGCGTCAGCTCGGGCGGGGTGTTCGGCAACGGCGACAGCGACATGCCGTCGATCTCGGCCAACGGCCGCTATGTGGCCTTCGAGAGCGCGGCTACGAACTTCGTCGCGGGAGACACCAACGGGCAGCCCGACGTGTACGTGCACGACTTCCTGACCGGCACGACCGTGCGCGCGAGCGTCGATCCCGACGGGTTGCAGGGCACGCAGGAGTCGGTCACTCCGCGCCTGTCGGCCGACGGGCGCTTCGTGGTCTTCTCCAGCCCGAGCCAGACGCTCGTCGCGGGCGACGGCAACGGTCTGCGCGACGTGTTCGTGCACGAGCTCGTCAGCGGGGTGACCGAGCTCGTCAGCGTGAGCTCGTCCGCGCAGCAGGCCAACGGCGCCTCGTTCCGGCCTGCGATCTCGGCCGACGGGCGCTATGTCGCGTTCGAGAGCGACGCCACGAACCTCGTCCCCTTCGACACGAACGGCGACACGGATGTCTTCCTGCACGACCGCGTCAGCGGCGTCACGCAGCGCGTCAGCTCGAGCAGCGGCGGGCAGCAGGGCAGCGGGCGCTCGCTGCAGCCCTCGATCTCGGGCGACGGACGCGTCGTCGTGTTCCATAGCCATGCGCCGAATCTCGTCACGCCCGACATCAACGACTCGCCGGACGTCCTGGCGCGCTTCGTGCCCAGCGCGGTCGAGGCGTTCTGCTTCGGCGACGGCCCGCAGGCGACCTCGTGCCCGTGCGCGAACTACGGCTTCCCCGGCAACGGCTGCGAGAACTCGGGCGGCACCGGCGGCGCGAACCTCGGGGCGAGCGGCGCTCCGCTGCCGGACACGATCGCGCTGAACGTCAACGGCGAGCTCTCGACCTCGCTCTCGATATTCCTGCAGGGCGACGCGGAGCTGAACCCCGGGACGTGGTTCGGCGACGGCGTGCGTTGCGTCGGCGGCGCGTTGAAGCGCTTGTACGCGAAGAACGCGGTCAACGGCTCGGTCAGCGCGCCGGGCGCGGGCGACCTCGGCATCCGCGCGCGCTCCGCGCAGCTGGGCGACACGATCCCGATCGGCGCGACGCGCAGCTACCAGGTCTACTACCGCGATCCGAGCGCGAGCTTCTGCACGCCGCCTTTCGGCAACACCTGGAACGTGACCAATGGCGTGCGCGTCGTGTGGTGAGATCGCGCTCGGGCTCGACCGGGGAGGGATGCGGCAGCGGAGCCGGTTCCCCCGGTGTTGCGCGAAAGGGAGCCTCGCGTATACTCGAGTCCGGGCGTGCCGAGTGCGCGCCGCCGACGGTGGGTAGCAGATCCTGAGCGCCGTCGGAACCTGCAGCGAAAGTCCGTCGATGAAGCTGTCTTCGTGCTCGGGATCCGTCCTCGCCTTCCTTTCCGCCCTCACCGCCGGTGCGCCGGTCTGCGCGCAGTCGACGCAGCTCATCAGCGCGCGGCGTTCGGTCGAGGCAGCCGACGCGAGCAGTCGCGACGGCCAGCTCTCGGCTGACGGCCGCTACCTCGTGTTCACGTCGGGGGCCTCGAACCTGGTCCCGAACGACACGAACCTGGCATTGGACGTCTTCGTCCGCGACGTGGGGAGCGGGCGGACGGTGTGCGTCAGCGTGGACCCTGCCGGAGCACCGCGGGGCGGCCGGTTCGGGAGGATCTGCGGGAATGGCCGGTACGTCGTCTTCTCGAGCGTCTCCCCCGACCTGGTTGCCAACGACGTGAACGGCAAGGAGGACGTGTTCGTGCGCGATCTCCTGCTGGGACTCACCCGGTGCGCGAGCGTGGACTCGGCAGGGGTCCAGGGCAATCAGGCTTCCCATTCCGCGGTGATCTCCCGGGACGGACGTCGGGTGGCCTTCCAGAGCCTGGCGAACAACCTCGTGAGCGGGGACACGAACAGCGTCTCGGACATCTTCGTTCACGACATGCTCACGGCGAGCACGGTGCTGGTCAGCCGCGACTCGTCGGGCGGGCTGGGAACGGGCTACTCCGAACGTCCGCAGCTCTCCGCCGACGGCCGCTGGGTCGTCTTCGACAGCGATTCGCCCACACTCGTCGGCGGCGACACGAATCTGGTCATCGACGTCTTCGTGCACGACCTGCTGACGGGGCTGACGGAGCGGGCGAGCCTCGCTTCGAGCGGGGCCCAGGGCGACCTCCCGAGCCGGACCGCATGGATCAGCGACGACGGCCGCTTCGTGCTGTTCGACAGCGCGTCGAGCACGCTCGTCCCGGGTGACTTGAACTCGTTCACCGATGCGTTCGTGCGCGATCTGTGGACGGGGCAGACGACGCGGGTCAGCGTCGATTCCGCCGGCGTCGAGGGCAACGGCCCCTCCAGCGCGGACCGGATCACGGCGGACGGGCGGTACGTCCTGTTCAGCAGCGACGCGTCGAACTTCGCCCCCGGCGATCTCCTCAACGGCCACGCGGACGTGTTCCTCCGCGACCAGCAGACCGGGGCGGTGATCCTGGTGAGCGCCAACTCGGGCGGTGCGCCGGCGAACGGCGACTCGGGCGGGGCGGACCTGGCGCCGGACGGCTCGCGCGTCCTGATCGACAGCTTCGCCTCCGACCTCGTGCCGAACGACGCAAACGGGGCCCTCGAGGACGTGTTCCTGCGCGACGTGAATGCCGCGACGACGGAGCTGCTCGTCTGGGGCGGGTGGCCGGGACGGCCGGGAAACCTCGCCTCGGAACGGCCGTCGCTCTCGAGCGACGGACGCTATGTCGCGTTCCAGAGCGCGGCGACGAACCTGGTCGACGGCGACACGAACGGGCGCATCGACGTGTTCCTGCGCGACCGGCAGCAGGGCACGACCGAGCGCGTGAACGTGCAGGGAGCGGGAGCGCAAACCCAGCTGGACTGCACGCTGCCCTGCCTCTCGGGTGACGGGAGCGTCGTCGCCTACGAGACGCTCGCGCCGGTGCAGGCCAATGACTCCAACGGAAAGGTCGACGTCTACGCGCGCGACCTCCTCCAGGCGCAGAACCTGCGCGTCAGCGTCGCGGCGGGCGGGGGGGACGCCAACGGCGATTCGTCCAGCGCGTGCCTCAGCGGCGACGGTCGACTCGTCGCCTTCCAGAGCACGGCGACGAACCTCGTCGCGGGGGACACGAACCTCGCGATGGACGTGTTCGTGCGCGACCTGCAGGCGGGCACGACCTCGCGCGTCAGCGTCGCGAGCGGCGGCGCGCAGGCCGACGGTCCGTCGGAGTCCGCGTCGATCTCGGCCGATGGGCGCTTCGTCGCGTTCCAGAGCGATGCCACGAACCTCGTCGCGGGCGACACGAACGACGCGCCGGACGTGTTCGTGTGCGACCGGCAGTCGGGCCTGACGACGCGTATCAGCGTCGATTCGTCGGGCAACGAGGGCGACGGCGCTTCGTCCGCGCCGTCGATCTCGGCCGACGGCCGCTTCGTGGGCTTCACGAGCTCGTCCTCGAACCTCGTCGCCGGCGACACGAACGGCGCGCAGGACGCGTTTGTGCACGATCGCCAGACCGGGATCACGATCCGCGTCAGCGTCGACTCGCTGGGCAACCAGGGCAGCGGCCCGACCTTCCTGCGCGCGCTCTCGGCGGACGGCCGCGTCGCGGCGCTCGAGAGCTTCGCGACGAACCTCGTCGCGGGCGACACCAACGGCGTCGCGGACGTGTTCACGCACGACCTCGTCAGCGGGGCCACCGAGCGCGTCAGCATCGACGCGAGCGGCGCCCAGTCGAACGGTGCCTCTCAACGCGGCGCGCTATCGGGCGACGGCCGCTACGTCGTGTTCGCGACGGACGCCACGAGCCTCTTCGACGGCGACACGAACAACGCGCGCGACATCGTGCTGCGCGACCGACAGTACGTCAGCCCCTTCACCTCGATCTGCTTCGGCGACGGGACGCAGGCGACGCCCTGTCCCTGCGGCAACAATGGCCTGACCGGCCACGGCTGCGAGAACTCGATCGGCAGCGGCGGCGCACAGCTCCTCGCGAGCGAGGTGCCTGCCTTCGACGGAGTGCACCTGACCTCGAGCGGCGAGCTTCCGAGCGCTCTCTCGGTGGTGCTGCAGGGATCGCTCGAACTCGCGGGCGTCGTGTTCGGCGACGGTGTGCGCTGCGCGGGCGGCGCGCTCAAGCGCCTGTACCTGAAGAACGCGAGCCTGGGCGTCGTCAGCGTGCCCGCCGGGGGCGATCTGCCGATCCACTCCCAGTCCGCGCTGCTGGGCGATCCGATCGCTCCCGGTTCGACGCGGGTGTACCAGGTCTACTACCGCGATCCGAGCGCGAGCTTCTGCGCCGCGCCGCAGGGCAACACCTGGAACGTGTCCAACGGCGTGCGCGTCGCGTGGTGATCACCGCCCGCGTGGCGGGCGAGCTCCTGGACGCGTCGACTTGCCCTGGGCCGTAGAGGTGGATAGCCTCTTCCCTGCTTGACGCCCGTATTGGTCCTGCGAACGACCTCGGCTGCCGCAACGGAACGAGCGTCGCGCACCGGAGGTGTTCATGATGCATCCTGATTCGCGGCCGGATCTCGGCCTCTCCTTGCAGGAGGAACTTGCGCG
>JBGASC010000086.1:0-9827 GCA_044229935.1 Planctomycetota bacterium
GCTCTTGCGAGCGTGAACGCGCAGAGACGGGCTCAGCTGCGCTTGGGTCCACTCTCCTCCGGGCTGGTCTCCCGTGCCGCGGGCTTGCCGGCCTGCGGCGCCGGCGCGACCGTCTTCGCCGTCGCGGCGGCGGCATTCACGCTCGCTGCCGCATTCACGCCCGGCGCGGACTTCGTCGCGGCCGCCGTCGAAGCCCGATTCGACGAGCTCGCGTCCGCTTCGATCGTGCCCGGCTCGCCCGCGCGCGGGCCGCGGCGCACGCGCTGGAGGTCCTCGAGCGCCTGGTCGAGCTCGCGGCGCTGTTCGCTGTTCTTCAGGCGCAGGTAGTCGAGGTAGTGCAGGTTGGCCTGCACGTTGCGCGTGCCGGAGAGGCGCGTGACCTCGAAGAGCTCCTGCACCGAGCTCGAGCGCTGGACGAGCTCGTCGGCCAGGCGCGAGTAGAGCTCGGGCCGAGTGTCGGCGCCGCGCTCGAGCTCGAGCCACAGGCTGCGCGCCTCCGGACCTGCGCGTTCGTAGCCGAGCTTCTCGCGCAGCTCCTGCTTCTCGCGCACGGTCGGCGCGTTCGTGCGCGCGCGGCGGCGGCCGGCTCGCGCGGCCGGCGGCCACTCGAGCGGATCGGCGCGCGCGTAGGCGTGGTGCTTGGCGTGGCCCTGCGCCAGCGCGGCGCACAGCGGCGCGAGGCCGGGCTGGCGCCAGGCGGGCTCGACGTAGGCCTGGAACGGGGGCGTCCCGGGCAGGAAGAAGGTCGCCGGCGCGCCGCAGACGAAGTGCTCCGGCGGGCGCGCGATCTCCTCGGGGTGCAGGAGGAAGCGCCCGACCGAGCCGACCTGGCGCGAGAGCGGGCGGTGCTCGCCCTCGACCACCGGATGCGCCTCCTCGATGCGCGTGACGTGCTCGGCGCTCATCACGCCCGCCTTGTGCGAGGCGTAGGTGGCGTCGACGCTCTCCAGCGCGGGCAGGAAGATCTTGGTGTTGAAGCCGGCCAGCACGCTCTCGCCGGCCGCGCCGTAGACGTGCTGGATCTGCGCCAGGCTCTGCACGGCGGCGAGCACGCTGACGCGCGGGCCGCGCAGCGTGTTGATCGTGCTCTCGAAGCCCGGCAGGCGCCCGAGCGAGCTCGCGAACTCGTCCAGCACCAGCGAGACCGGCCGCGGCAGGCGCGTCCCCGGCCTGGAGGCGGCGCTGCGCATCAGGTGGTTGACCAGGCGCGTGCAGAACAGGTTCCAGACCGGCCGCAGCCGCGGCACGTCGGCCTCGCGCATCTCGACGACGAGCACCGAGGGCTCGCGCACGAGCGCGTCGACGTCGAGCTCCGAGCGCGAGGTGACCGCGCACAGGTCGCGGTCCATCCAGGCCGACAGGCGCATCTGCGCGTCGGCGAGCACGGTCTCGGCGTTGTGCGAGCCCGTCTTGACGTAGGAGAGGAACGCCAGCAGGCCCGGCACCTCGCGGTGGCGGTTGAGCAGGGCGTAGAGCTCCTCGCGCGGCAGGTCGAGCACCTCGCGCACGCGCGCGAAGCAGGCCTGCTCGCCGCGCTCGCGCAGCAGCGCCTGGCAGACGCCCGCGATCAGCGCGATGGCGCAGTTGAGGAAGAAGACGCTGTCGGAGGAGGTCGTGCGCGTCTCGGTCGCCCAGCACAGCGTGTGGGCGATCTCGTGCGTGCCGTTCTCCTGCTCGCCGGGGCCGCGGCCGAGCTCCTCGAGCGGGTTCCAGCCCAGCGAGCGCGTGCGGTCGGCGAAGTTGAGCACCTGCAGCCGCGTCCCGGGCCGCAGCACGTCCAGCGCCAGGCGCAGGAAGGGCAGGATCTCGCCCTTGGCGTCGAAGACGACGATCGTGCGCTCGCGGTCCTGCAGGTCCGACCAGAGCAGCGGCAGCACGAAGCCCTGCGTCTTGCCGCCGCCGGGCTGCGAGACCACCAGCAGGTGGCGGTTGCGCTCGATCTCCGGGAAGACCAGCGCGCGGTGCCAGAGCACCTCGAGCGTGCTGCCGTCGGCGCTGCTCTCGACCAGCGGCGAGAGGCGCCCCAGCGCGGTCGCGTGCGCGTCGCCGGCCGGCGCGGAGAGCCAGCGACGCAGGTCCTCCTCGCGCGCGAGCCGCGCCGCGCCGTGGGCGCTGGACTCGTGGCGCCGCGGGCGGCGGGGGAGCGCGGCCTGCGAGTTCAGGAAGGCCGCGTCATCGAGGGACGGGAAGGGATCCGGGGAGGACATGAGGGAGCTCTCTGACTGCGTGGGGGAGCCACGCCTGCCGTGGAAGGAACGCGAGGAGACCGTCTGCCGGGGAACGAACGCGCGGAGTCGTCACGTGCGACGCTGCTGGTCGCACGCGCTCGAGCGGGAGCCGGCGGGCACGGAGAGAGACGGGACGCGGATCGCACGCGACGAGCCCTGCCAGGACTCGCGCCGAGTCGTGCCCCTTCGCACGCTCGCCGCTTCCGCCGGTCTGCTTCGAGTGCGCGTACTCTACGGAATCGCGCGCGCCTGCGGACTACTTTTCGTCGCGTCGAACGCGCGCGTCGCGTCAAGCTCGCGCGAGCGCGCGGCTTGCGATCGAGGCTGTTTTTCGGCCTCGATTTGAGAAGTCCAAGACACGCGCGCGTCGCGTGCCGGCCCGCTCAGCGGTCGAGCTCGACGGCGAGCTTGTCGTCGTCGATGCGCACGCGCAGGATGCCCTCGGGCTCGTGCCCGCTCGCGATCAGGAGGTGCGAGAGGGGCGTCTCGATCTCGCGCTGCACGACGCGGCGCAGCTCGCGCGCGCCGTACTCGGGCGAGAAGCCCTTGCCCGCGACCCAGCGGGCGACGGCGGGCGTGAAGGCGACGCGCAGGCCGCGGCGGCGCGCGCGGCCGGCGAGCTCGGTCAGCTGGCGCTGGGCGATCTGCTGCGCGGCGCGCTGGTCGAGCTCGTTGAAGACGATGGTCTCGTCGAGGCGGCCGAGGAACTCGGGGCTGAACTGGCGCTCGAGCGCGTCGACGGCGATCTCGCGCAGGTGCGCCTTGCCCAGGAAGGTCGGCCGGCCGAAGCCCAGCTGCTTGCGCGCCTGGATCATCTCGGGGGCGCCGGCGTTGCTGGTCAGGATGACGAGCGTGTTCTCGAAGCTGACGCGGCGGCCCTTGCTGTCGGTCAGGGCGCCGTCCTCCAGGATCGAGAGCAGGAGGTTGTGCATGCGCGGGTGCGCCTTCTCGATCTCGTCGAAGAGCACCACGCACTCGGGGTTCTTGAGCACGAGCTCGGTCAGCTGGCCGCCGTCCTCGTGGCCGACGTAGCCCGGAGGCGCGCCGATCAGCTTGGAGTACTCGTGGGCCAGCGCGTACTCGGCGCAGTCGATGCGCACCAGGCCCTTGTTGCCTTCGTTGCCGAACAGCTCGGCCGCCAGCGTCTTGGCGAGCTCGGTCTTGCCCGTGCCCGTGCGGCCGAGCAGCAGGAAGGCCGAGAGCGGCCGCCCCTCGCTGGCGAGACCGGCGGCGGCCTTCTGCACCGCGCGCACGACGTGGCCGACGGCCTCGTCCTGGCCGATGATGCGCCGCTGCAGGCGGCGTTCGAGCGTGTGCGAGCGCTCGCGCAGGCGGCGCAGGAACTCCTCGGGGTCGCGCGGCGTGCGCAGGAGCTCGGCGGCGTTGCGCGCGGAGGCCTGGCCCTCGCGGCGCGGCTCGCTGGCGATGCGAACGGTGTGGATGTCGAGGCTGGGGTTGACCTCGATGCAGAGCTGGTAGAGCAGGTCCTCGGCCAGCAGCGGATCGTCAGGGAGGAGCTGCTCGAGCTTGGACTTGAGGTCCAGCTTGAAGTCGGGCATGCAGCCCTGCACGACCATGCGCCGGTAGGCGGCACGGTTCATCCCCGGCTTCACCTCCAGGTCCAGCGCTCCCGGGTCCACGACCAGGATCTGAACGAAGGTGTCGGCGGGTTCGAAGTAGCGGTAGACGCTGCGGCTCTTGACGGGGTTCACGAGGGGGGACGGGGGTGAGGGCCGTAGGCTGCCCCTCCTTCGACCGCGCGCTCCGGCGGACTTGATCCGCGGGCACGACCATCACCGGTTTTTCGAGCCGATCCCTGCAGGCACTGCCGCTGCAGTTTGCTGCGCACCTCGGCCGATCGAGGGAGCTCGCGCACGCGACCCGCTCGCGGCGCGCGCTCCGAAAGCTATGATCCGCCACCTGATGAGTGTCTCCAACGACATGGAGTTCCTGGCGCTGCTCGTGCATCGCGTGCAGCTCACCAAGGCCCAGGCGGAATTCCTGGTCGCGCGCATGAAGCGCGACGGGAGCGATCTGGATGCGCTGCTCGTCAGCGATCTGGGCTGGACGGCGGAGCGCGTCGAGCGCCTGCGCCGCACGCGCGCGGGCGAGATCCCCGAGATCCCCGGATACGAGATCCTGGGAACGCTCGGCCACGGCGGCACGGCGGACGTCTTTCGGGCGCGGGAAAAGAAGACCGGCAAGACGCTCGCGCTCAAGGTGCTCAAGCGCGAGGCCGCGCGGCAGGGGGCGACGCTCTCGTCCTTCGTGCGCGAGGCCAACCTGCTCAAGGAGCTCGAGCACCCCGGACTGGTCAAAGGTTACGGTCCGGCCAAGTTCGCACCGCAGGGCGAGCCCGAGATGTTCTTCTCGCGCCTGGAGTGCATCGAGGGCCACACGCTGCTCGAACTGCTCGACCAGGGACAAGTCTTCCAGGAGGAGGTCGCGCTCAAGCTGATCCTCGCCGTCGCGGAGGTGCTCAGCTACCTCGCCTCGAAGAACCTGGTGCACCGCGACGTCAAGCCCGGGAACGTGATGCTCGACCACAACGGCCGCGTCAAGCTGATCGACCTGGGCTTCGCGGCCGACCAGGGCGCGAAGACCAACAAGGAAGGGACCGCGGCCGGGACCGCGGCCTACCTCTCGCCCGAGGAGGCGCGCGGCGGGGCACAGGCCGACATCCGCAGCGACGTCTACTCGCTGGGCGTGACGCTCTTCCACGTGGTCGTCGGGCGCCTGCCCTTCGTCAGCTCCAACGACAGCGACGTGCTGCGCATGCAGGTGATGCAGGCCCTCTCGGCGCCCGAGCTCAAGGGCCGCGGGCACTCGCCGCACCTGTACTACTTCATCGAGAAGATGATGGCCAAGGAAGCCGAGGTCCGCTACCAGACCTGGGACGAGCTGATGAACGACATCCGCGCGCAGCTCGCGGGCCGGGCCAAGCTCGACTTCACCCAGGGCGAGAGCGCGACGCCCACGCGACCCGCGCCCCGGCCGCGGCGCAAGTTCTAGCGCGCCGGCTCCGCGCCCGAGCGTGCGCGCGGCGTGCCGCTCTCCTCGACGCGCAGGGCGAACTCCTCGCGGTCGAAGACGAAGCGCCGCGGGCCGAGCTGGTCGTGGATCTCGAGCCTGGCGCCGCGCAGCACCAGGCGCACGCCGGCGTAGAGCGCCTTCTGCACCGTGATCGTCGGCTGCACGGGCTCGACGCGTTCGGCGTCGAAGGCGGCGCGCCGCTCGCGCAGCTCGGCCAGCGCCGAACGCACCTCGAAGCGCTGCGCGATGCGCTTGCGCAGCTCGGCCGCGCGCTCGCGCGAGAGCGTCTCCTGGCCCTGGTAGACCAGCGCGTCCTCCGCGTCGTGCTCGTCGAGGGCCGCCAGGCGCATCTCGAGCTCCACGATGTGGTCCTCGAGCGCCCCGTCGACGCCGACGCGCAGCCGCGGCGGCGCACCGAGGGCGGGGCCGAGCTCGCGCGCGACCACGCCGCCGACGGCCTCGTAGTCGCCGCCGCTGAGGCGGCCGTGGGACTCGACCGCCCGGAGCTCGCCGCCGCAGCGGATCGTGCTGCCCAGGTCCGCATCGCCGAAGTCGACGTCGCCGGCGCACTCGATGCGCGCGTTCTGCGCGTGGTGCAGCTGGAGGTTGCCGCCGACCTTCACGTGGCCGAACTCGCCGCCGAGGATGCCGCGGCCGACGCGCAGGTCGCCGCCGGTCTCGACGATCGCGTCCTCGATCGTGCCCTGGATCGTGATGCCGCGCCCCGCGCGCACGGTGAACGAGCTGCGCACCGACCCGCGGATCACGACCATGCCCGAGGTCTCGATGTTGCCGACGGAGTAGTCGACGTCGCCCTCGACGCGCAGCACGTCGGTCACGGCGACGCGGTTGCCGCGCTCCAGGCTGGTGACACCCTCGAGCGTGGCGCGGATCTCCAGCCCCCCGTCGGCCACGGGCACGAGCTCGACGTTCTCGCCGCGGGCGAAGGGCACCTGGCTCACCGGCGGCGGCTCGATGCGGCTGCCGTCGACGCCGCGTCCGGGCTGGCCCTCGACCGCCGGCCTCCACAGCGCGATGCGCTCGCCGCTCGCGACGCGTGTGAAGCGTCGGCGCTCGTGGAAGTCGATCGCTCCCTCCGCGCTCTCGCTGCTCGCGCCGACGAGGAACTCGAAGGACGCATCGCGCCCGGGTGTCGCCGGCGTGCCGCGCGCGACCTCGACCGGTTCGCGCGGCGCCGAACCGCCGGTGATCTGGTTGACCAGGCGCTCGAGGACGTCGACCTGGATCCCGTGCACGACGCCGGCCTTCTGCAGCGCCGCGAGCAGCTCGTCGAGCGAGACGGTCGCCTCCGCCGGCCGCAGCCAGACGAGGGAGGCGGCGAGGCGGTCCTCGGCGATGCGGACGGTCAGGGGCGGAGCGGCCGGCATGGGGGGGCGATGGGGGCGCTTCTTCTTCGGCCGTCGGCGCGGGCGAGCCTTGCACCGATTCGCGCTCGGCCCTCGTCGCTCGACCTTGTGCGTAGATCGGAGGCCGCGGCGCCGCCTCCGCTGGGGAGCGGACAGGTCCCTCCTCCGTTCCGTAGCCTGTGCGCGCCCATGAGCGCCTCGGACCCCGGCCTCGCCGCCGCCGTTCCCTTTCGCTTCGCCTGCACGCGCTGCGGCCATTGCTGCAGCGGCGGGTCCGGCTTCGTCTGGATCCGACCCGAGGAGATCGCGCCGATGGCGCGCGAACTCGGCATGACGCCCGAGCGCTTCGCGGCGCGCTTCGTGCGCGAGGTCGACGATCCCGTCAGCGGCGAGCGGCGCTCGTCGCTGCGCGAGGATTCGAACGCGGGGGGGCGTTGCGCGCTGCTCGTCGGCAGGAACACCTGCTCGGTGTATGCGGCGCGGCCCGAGCACTGCAGGCGCTTCCCGTACTGGGAGCGCGTGCTCTCGGACCCGGCGGCCTTCGAAGCGGCGCGCGCGACCTGCCCGGGCATCGCGGTGGTCGTGCCGCAGGAGCTCGCGGCGCGGGGTGAGGCCGCGGTCTTCTCCTTATATATGCAGCTCGCGCAGCGGGCGCCCGCCCCGCGCGGCGGCTGCTGCCGGGATTCCGGGTCCGACGAGCTCTTCGCGACCGGCCTGGAGGCCGACCTCGCCGCGGCGCACCGGCACGAGGTCGACCCGGCCGCCCCTGGGTGCCCGCTCGGCCGCGGCCGGCCGCTCGCCTGCCGGCTCGAGGAGGCGCGCCTCCCGACCGAAGAACGCGAGGCGTGGTTCGCGCGCTTGCGCGAGCTCGAGCGGGAGCTGGGCTATCCGGCGAGCTACGCGCGGCTCGAGGACCTGCTGCGCGCGCGCGGAGCTCCCGTCTAGCGCAGCTCGATCTCCAGGATCGCCGCGGCCTCGAGCGCGACCACGTCGAGCTCGCCCGAACCGGACAGGCCCTGCGCGGTGTGAACCTCGATCGAGTAGCGCCCGAGCGTCAATCCGGGCACGCCCGCGAGCAGCGGCTCGTTCTTGCGGCGCGTCAGCGACTGCTCGAGGAACACGTGGCCCGCCGCGTCGCGCACGCGCAGATCGACGGCGCTCTCCTGCGAGCCGGCCGGGAACACCAGTCGCACCAGGCGCGAGGTCCCGGGCTCGCAGCGCAGCTCGACCTCCTCGGTGGCGTGCGCGCGCAGCTCGACCTCGACCGGCGCGGCGCGCAGGCGGTCGTTCGCGAACTGCAGGCGATAGCGTCCCGGCGCGAGGCCGCCGAGTCGGCCCTGGCCGCCGCGGATCTCGAGCGATTGCCGATCCGCGCCCGTCAGGTCGACGAACCCGTCGACCTCCTCCGGGCGGAGGTTCGCGGGCAGGAGCAGCCGCACGCGCAGTTCGGCAGGCGCCTCCAGGTGCAGATCGCCGACCTCGCGCTCCTCGTGCGCGGCGAGCGCGATCCCGGGAGTCTGTGTCGGGGCGAAGCCCTGGATCGCGAGCTGGAGCCGGTAGGTCCCGGGGTGCAGCGGCCCGAAGCGGAAGCGGCCTTCGGCGTCGCTCGCGACGCTCGGGCCCTGCCGGGTCGCCTCCGCGAAGCAGCGGATCTCGCCCGCCACGAACGGCCGCCCGTCCTCGCCGAGGATCCGCCCGGAGATCCAGGCCGTGCGCAGCGCGTCGGGCCCGAGGCGGATCTCCAGCTCCGGTCCGCCGGGGTGCACGGACTCGATGCAGGCGGCGGGGAGCCCGAGCCAGTCTCCGGGCTCGCGCACCTCGACCGCGTCGGCGTCCGGCGGCCAATCGCCGAGCACGAAGCGGCCCTGCGCGTCGCTCTTCGCGCTGCGCAGGAACAAGGCCGGGTGCCCGGACGTGATCGCTCCGACGAGGAAGCCCGCGGCCGGAGCGCCGGCGGCATCGAGCACGCGCCCGGCGACGCCCGGTCGCGTCACGATCTGCACCGCCCACTCGACATCGTCGCCGGGGCGCAGCGTGAAGCTCTGGCGCTGCGTTCCGCCCGCAGGCCCGAGCGCCTGCAGTTCGAGCGTGCCCGAGGGGAGCCCGACCAGCCGGAAGCTGCCGTCCGCTCCCGAGGAGGTCAGCGCCGAGGTCGAACTCCCGTAGTCGCCGCAGCGGATCGACGCTTTCGCGAGCGGTGCGCCCTGCGCATCGACGACGCGGCCGTGCACGACGGCCTCGCGCTGCAGCACGAGCTCGAGCGGATCCGTCGCATGGCGGTCCGTCGCGCGGTCCTCGTCCGCGCCGATCGGGCGGACCAGCGGCGCATGGCCCGGCGCGCGCACGACGAGCCGTCCGGGCCGCGGCGAGAGGCCCTCGAGCGCGAAGCGGCCCTGCGCGTCCGTGCGCGCGAGGACCGGAGCGTACTCGCGCTGCACGGAATGGCCGTCGGCGTCGCGATCGGCGTGCGCGCGCGTCTCGGCGCGCACGCTCGCTCCCTCGATGGCCTGGCCGCGCTCGTCGTGCACGGTTCCCGTGAGCGCGCAGGCCTCGCCGTCGACGACGAGCTCGACCTCGATGCGCTGGCCGGGCTGGGCCTTCGGCAGGTGGACCAGCGCCGAGAGACCGCCGTGCGCGTCGCGCGCGCCGAGGTAGCGCGCAGGGCCGACGTCGCGCAGCTCGAACCCGCCGGCGGCGTCGCTGCGGGCGAGCTCCGCGCCGTACACGCTGTTGCCGTACTGCGAGAGCCAGAGGTTCGCGCCCGCGACCGGCCGCTTCTGTGCGTCGACGACGCGACCGTGCACATCGACACCGTCGGGGATCACCAGCTCGACCGCGCGGCGCTCGCCCGCGACGAGCGTCTGCATGCCGCCGTCCGCCCGGTCGGTCATGACGGTCACGCGTCCGGGCGCGAGCCCCGCGAAGTGCGCGCGGCCGCTCGCGTCGGTGGGCTCCAGGCGGCGCTCGGTGAACGGATCCGACGTGCCCCAGAGCAGGAGCCTGATCCCGACCCCGGCCGCGTCGCGGCCGTCGTCTCCCCAGCGCACGTGCCCGTCGAGCTCCGCGGCCGCGGCCGCGGGCGCCAGCGTCGACCCCGCGAGCACCGAGCGGGATTGGTCCGAGGCCAGAGCCGCGAGCTCGCGCCCCGACTCGCGCTCGGGCTCCTCGCTCGGTCGCCCGGCGCGTGCCTGCGGCGCGT
>JBGASC010000087.1:0-9788 GCA_044229935.1 Planctomycetota bacterium
GCCAGCGCCGCCTCCTCGAGCACGTCGCGCGCGGCGCCCTCGAGCAGGAGCCGCCCGATGCGCGGGTGCACCGGCAACCGCGCGAGGTCGCGGCCGATGCGCGTCAAGCTCGCGACGCCATCCGTGCTGCGCAGCTCGAGCGCGCCGAGCTCGCGCAGGAGCTCGAGCGCACGCTCCAGCGCGGCGCGCGGCGGCGCCTCGAACCAGGCGAAGCGGAAGACGTCGGGTTCGCCGAAGGAGACGAGCTGCAGCACCGGGCCGGCGTGGTCGACGCGCGCGCCCTCGGGCTCCTCCTCGACGCGCAGCGAACGCGGCACGCGCTCGGTCCACAGGCGCAGGCAGCGCCCCGGCTGCGTGCGGCCCGCGCGGCCGGCGCGCTGCTCGGCCGAGGCGCGCGAGATGCGCTCGAGCTCGAGCCGGTCGAGCCCGACGCCCGCGTCGTAGCGCAGCACGCGCGCGTGGCCCGCGTCGACGACGGCCGTGATGCCCTCGATCGTGACCGAGGTCTCCGCGACGTTGGTGGCGAGCACGATCTTGCGCTGCGGAGCGCGGCGCAGCACCGCGTCCTGCTCCGCGGCCGGCAGGTCGCCGTAGAGCTCGAGCACGCGCGCGCCGGAGCGCTGCGCGCGCGCCTCGACTTCCTCGCGCGTGCGGCGGATCTCCCCCACGCCGGGCAGGAAGCACAGCACGTCGCCGCGCGTCGCCGCGAGCGCGCGCAGCGCAGCCGAGCCGACCTGCACGGGCAGCGGACGATCGTCCTCCTCGCTCGCGTACTCGATCGCGACCGGATGCAGGCGGCCCTCGCTCTCGACGACCGGCGCGTCGCCCAGCCAGCGCGCGACGGGCGCGGTCGCGATCGTGGCGGACATCACGACGATCTTCAGCTCGGGCCGCGCGTCCTGCTGCACGCGGCGCACGAGCGCGAGCGCGAGATCGGTGTGCAGGCTGCGCTCGTGGAACTCGTCGAAGACGACCGCGCCGAAGTCCTCGAGGAACGGATCCTCCTGCAGCATGCGCACGAGCAGTCCCTCGGTCACGACCAGGATGCGCGTGCGGCGCGAGGCCTTGCGCTCGAAGCGCACGTGGTAGCCGACCTCGCCGCCGAGCTCCGCGTTGCGCTCCTCGGCGATGCGCCGCGCCGCCGCGCGAGCCGCGAGGCGCCGCGGCTCGAGCATCACGACGGCCTTGTCACGCGCGAGGCCCGCATCGAGGATCGCCGGCGGCACGCGCGTGGTCTTGCCAGCCCCCGTCGGCGCGCGCAAGACGAGCGCGGAGCTCGCACGCAATCGCTCCACGAGCTCGGGGAGCACCTCGTCGATCGGCAGTCGCTCGTGCGGCATGCAGCCCACAGTTGTAGCGCGCACGAGCGTGATAGACTGCCTTCCGATGCGCGCCGCCTCGTTCCTCGCCCTCGCCGCCGGCACGCTGGCCCTCGCCGCGCTGCTGGCGGGTTCCTCGTCGCAGACCGGTCCGCACCGGCCCGCGATCCAGCGGCTCGTTCCGCCGGATCTGCGCGTGCTCGTGCCGGCCTACTTCTATCCCGTGCCGAACTCGCCCTGGGTGCGCCTGTGCGCCGCCGCGGCCGCGCACCCGCAGCGCATCAGCGCCATCGGCGATCCGGCCAACGGCCCGGGCGCGAGCGTCGATCCGAGCTACACCGCGGTGTTCCAGACCTTCCGCGCCAGCGGTGGCACGCTGCTCGGCTACGTCTACACGAGCTACGGAGCGCGCCCGCTCGCGACGGTCCTCGCCGACATCGACGCCTGGCACGCGATGTATCCGGTCGACGGCTACTTCGTCGACGAGATGGACAACACGCCAGGCGCGCACGAGAGCTACTACCGCGCGATCTGGCAGCACGTGCACGCGCTGATCCCCGGCGCACCGGTCGTCGGCAACCCCGGCGTCTCGACCAGCCCGAGCTACCTGGTCTACCAGGGTCACCGCGTGGTCTCGACCTTGTGCATCCAGGAGACCGGCACGGGCTTCTCGAGCTGGCACTCGGATCCGTGGGTGGCGAGCTGGCCGCGCAGCAACTTCTACGCGTTGCCCTACGCCACGCCCGCCAACGGCTGGCAGGCGGCGGTCGAGCACGCCTGCGCGGAGAACTGCGGCTGGGTCTACGTCACCGACGACACGCTGCCGAACCCGTGGGACACGCTGCCGGCGTACTTCGAGACGATGCTGGCCTACATCGAGGCGAACCACTGAGACGCTCCGCGCAGCGCGCGACCTCCCCGCTCCACATGCCCGCACTGATCCTGCCCTGGAAGGACAAGCGCCCGCGCCTGGGCGAGGACGTCTTCGTCGCGCCCGGTGCGAGCGTGATCGGCGACGTCGAGCTCGGCGCACGCGTGTCGATCTGGTACGGCGTCGTGCTGCGTGGCGACGTGCACTCGATCCGCATCGGCGCGGATTCGAACGTGCAGGACGGCGCCGTGCTGCACGGGACGCTGGGCGAGTGGCCCGTCGTGATCGGCGCGCGCTGCTCGATTGGCCACGCGGCGGTCGTGCACGGCGCCGTGCTCGAGGACGACGTGCTGGTCGGCATCGGCGCGCGCGTGCTCGACGGCGCGCGCATCGGCAGCGGTTCGCTGATCGCGGCCGGCGCGCTGGTGCGCGAGGGCATGCAGGTCCCGCCGCGCTCGCTCGTCGTCGGCGTCCCGGGCGTGGTGAAGCGCGAGCTCAACGCGCGCGAGCTCGAGATCATCCGGCGCACGCCCGAGCGCTACCGCGCGCTGGCCGAAGCGCACCGCGCCGCCTGCGCCGCGGCCGGCGCTTGACGCCGGCGCGGCGCGCAGGCTCTGCTCACGCCGTGGAAGTCCAGCTCAACGCCCGTGTCCTCGCGCGCGAAGCGCTCAGCCCGAGCGTGTTCCTGCTGCGCGTGCGCCCGGACGAGGGCGAGCTGCCGCCCTTCGAACCCGGACAGTTCGTGCAGGCCGGGTTGATCCTGCCCACGCCGCCGCGCGACGGCTCGGGCGCGCCGCGCCCGCGCCTGCAGAAGCGCTCGTACTCGCTCGCGTCGGCCCCGGGCGACGCACGCGGGCTCGAGCTGTGCATCGCGCGCGTCGAGGGCGGCCGCCTGACGCCGGAGCTCGCGCGCCTGGATGCCGGCGCGCAGCTCTGGCTCGATCCCCGGCCGCTCGGCCGCTTCACGCTCGAGGGAGTCCCGCCCGCGCGCGACCTGCTGCTCGTCGCGACCGGCACGGGCCTCGCACCGTACGTGTCGATGCTGCGCGCCTACGGAGGGAAGCAGCGCTGGCGCAGGCTCGTGATCGTGCACGGCGTGCGCGAGAGCGCGGACCTCGCCTACCGCGCGGAGCTCGAGGAGGCCGCGCGGCTGGACGCGAGCGTGCGCTACATACCGGTCGTCTCGCGCGAAGGCGTGCCCGGGCGCTGGACGGGCCTCTCCGGTCGCGTGCAGCAGGTGCTCGAGCCGAGGAAGCTCGAGGACCTCGCCGGGATCGCGCTCGACCCCAGGCACACGCACGTGCTGCTCTGCGGCAACCCGGCCATGATCGACGAGACGCGCGCGCTGCTCGAGAAGCGCGGCTACGTGCTCGACACGCCTGAGAAGCTCGGCGGATTGCGGCTGGAGCGCTACTGGTAGCGCGCGGAGCTCAGCTCGCCGCCGGCGCCCGCCCGAGGATCCCCAGCTCCGCCCCGTGCGGCTTGAGCGCTTCGATCACGAAGGCGATGTGCTCCTCGAGCTTCGCGCCCAGCATCTCGCAGCCCGCGCTGATCTCCGCGCGCTCGACCTTGGCCGCGAAGCCCTTGTCCTTGAGCTTCTTCACCACGCTCTTCACCTCGAGCGTCGCGATGCCGCCCTCGCGCACGTGACAGCACGCACCGACGAAACCCGTCAGCTCGTCGCAGGCGAGCAGCGCCTTGTCGAGTCGGGTCTCGTACGCCACGCCCCACTTCGTGTAGTGCGCGCTGATCGCGTGCGCGACCTCCTCCTCGCCGCGCTCGCGCAGCCAGGCGACGATTCTCTTCGGATGCTCCTCGGGCCAGGCCTCGTAGTCGGCGTCGTGCAGCATGCCGGCGAGGCCGAAGCTCTCGAGGTCCGACGCGCCGCGGCCGTACTTCGCGGCAGCGGCGCGCATCACGAGTTCGACGGCGCGCGCGTGTTTGCGCAGCGCGTCGGTCTTGGTCCACTCGCACAGGTGTGCCCAGGCTTGGTCGCGGGTGAGCGGCATGCGTGCGATCCTACCCGCCCGGCTTGCTCTTGCGCTTCTTGAGCGCGTCGCGCAGCAGGAACTCGATGTGCGCGTTCAGGCTGCGCAGGTCCTGCGCGGCCCAGGAACGCAGCTCCTCCATCAGCTCCGGCGGGAGCCTCAGGAGGAAGGCCTTGCGCTCCTTGTCGGCGGGCGGATCGCGCCCGCTGCCGTCGGACTCGGCCATGGCTGCGCCTCAGGTGTAGAGGCTGCCGGTGTTCAGGACGGGCGTCGGCGCCTGCTGTCCGCACAGCACGACGAGCAGGTTGCCGACCAGCGTCGCGCGGCGCTCGTCGTCGAGGTGCATGATCTCCTTGTGGCTGAGCTTCTCGAGCGCCATCTCGACCATGCCCACGGCGCCGTCGACGATCTTGGCGCGCGCGGCGATGATCGCGCCGGCCTGCTGGCGCTGCAGCATGGCGTGGGCGATCTCCGGGGCGTAGGCCAGGTGCGACAGGCGTGCCTCGAGCACCTGCACGCCGGCGAGGTTGATGCGCTGCTGAAGCTCGTGCGCCAGCTCGCGCGCGACGTCGTCGGCGCTGCCGCGCAGCGTGGTGGAGACGTCGCTCGTCTGGCCGTCGTCGTAGGGATGGCGGCTGGCGACCAGGCGCACGGCGGCCTCGGCCTGCACCTCGACGAAGTGCTCGAACTCCTCGACGTCGAAGAGTGCCTGGGCGCTGTCGTGGACCTGCCACACGACCACGGCCGCGATCTCGATCGGGTTGCCGAGCAGGTCGTTCACCTTGAGCGTCTTGCCGTTCAGGTTGTGCGCGCGCAGCGAGACCTTCTTCTTCGAGGTGAAGGGATTGGTCCAGTAGAAGCCGCTCTTGCGCACCGTGCCGCGGTAGCTCCCGAAGAGCACCAGCGCGCGACCGAGGTTGGGCTCGACGATGAAGAAGCCCGGCAGCAGGATCGCCCACAGGAGCAGCACGAGCAGCGCGGCGACGATGGCGATCGGCACGCGGTCGGAGGCTCCGTAGATGATCCCCGCCACGGCGACGAGGAAGAGCCCGATCTCGAGGACGAGCATCGCGGCTCCGGGGGCGGCCTGGGTGAGGAGTTCCTGGGACGGGTTGCGGGTCTGCATGGTGGGTCCTTCGTGGGGCCGCGGCACGGGCTGCGTGCTCGCCGGCTCAGATTCTATCGGAATGATATCACTACGCTAGCCAAGCGAAGTGCATTTCAGGTTCGTGGACCCGCTGCGCACATCAACTGTTACCCATTTTGCGGCAATGGTTTGTGCCGCTGGGAAGCGCTCCCTAGAATGCTCGGGCTTGCCCGCCCCCACCCAACCGACGCGGCCGTCCCTCCCCCGGACGGCCGATGGCTTCGAGATCGAGAGCGAGCTCGGCCGCGGCGGCATGGGGGTCGTCTACCTCGCGCGCGAGCTCGCCTCCGGACGCCGCCTGGCGCTCAAGGTGCTGTCGATCGGCCTCTCCGAATCGCGCGAGGCCTTCGAGCGCTTCCAGCGCGAGGCCGTGCTGGCCGCGGCGATCTCCGACTCGCGCTGCGTGTTCGTCTACGGCGCGCACCAGTTCGAGGGCTCGCCGGCGATCGCGATGGAGCTCGTGCGCGGCGAGACGCTCGACCACGTGATCAAGAAGGGCGAGCCGGTCCCGGTGCAGCAGGCCGTGCGCTGGACGATCGAGCTGCTCGAGGGGCTGGAGGCCGCGCACCGCGCCGGCGTGCTGCACCGCGACGTCAAGCCCTCGAACTGCTTCGTCACCGAGGACGGCCACGTCAAGATCGGCGACTTCGGCCTGTCGCGCTCGCTCGAGAGCGACGTGCAGCTGACGCAGTCGGGCGCCTTCCTCGGCTCGCCGCTGTACGCCGCGCCGGAGCAGATCAAGGGCCGCGCCGTCGACGAGCGCAGCGACCTGTATTCCGCCGCCGCGACGCTGTACGCGCTGCTCGCGGGCAAGGCGCCCTGGAGCGGCACGAACATCGGGGAGGTCCTCGCGCGCATCCTCTCGGAGCCGGTCGAACCGCTGCGCAAGCTGCGGCCGGGCCTCTCCTTCAGCCTGGATCGGGTCGTGCAGCGCGCGATGAGCAAGGACCCGGACGACCGCTTCCCGACGCTGGCCGCGTTCCGCGAGGCGCTGCACCCGTTCTCGGTCGAGCCCGAGCCGGCCGCGCTGTCGCGGCGCCTCTTCGCCTACCTGGTCGACGGTCTCGCCTACGGGATGCTGCAGGTCGGCGTGACGCAGGTGCTGAGCCTGATCTCGCCCGAGCTCACGAACATCGATCCGCAGAGCGGCACGTTCACCAACCCGACGCTGGTGCTGGCGCTCTACCCGATCGCCTTCGTCTACTTCCTGCTGTTCGAGGGCCTGTGGGGCAGCACGCCGGGCAAGTGGCTGCTCGGCATGCGCGTGGTCTCGAACGCGACCGGTGAGCGCTCCTTCGCCCGCGCGGCGCTGCGCGGGCTTGTGTGGCAGGCACCGATCTGGCTCGGGCTGCAGCTGGGGCTGGGCGAGAAGTTCGCGCCGGGCGGGCTGCGCTTCACGGGCATTGCCTCGCTGGTCCCGATCCTGCTGCACCTCTCCTACTTCGTCACCGCGCAGAAGCGTCGCGGTCGCCGTGCGCTGCACGATCTGGCCAGCGGCATGCGCGTCACGCAGTCGCCGCTGCCGTTTCCGATCCACCGCCGAGCGACCCGCAGCGTCACGCGCGAACTCGTCGAGGCGACCGGAGCTCCCGCGACGATCGGCCCCTACCGCGTGCGGGGCCTGGTCGCACAGACGGCCGCCGTGCGCGTGCTCGAGGCCGAGGACGCAACACTGTCGCGACGGATCTGGCTCGTCTGTGGCGAGAGCACGGGCCCGGACCTCGGGGCCGCGCGCCTGCGTGCCGCGCGCTCGGGCCGACTGCACTGGCTCGGCTCGCTCGTGCAGGACGAAACAGGCTACGAGGTCTTCGAATCGCCCGGCGGGGACACGCTCGTGCGCTGGGCCGCGGCGCAGTCGGCGCTCGACTGGCCCACCACGCTGCGCACGCTGATGGAACTGGCCGAGGAGCTCGACCGCACGCGCGCGGACGGATCGCAGCAGACCTTCTCGATCGACCAGGTCTGGATCGACCGCTGGGGAAACGTGCGGCTGCTCGACATGCCGCTCGACGCGCAGGCTGCGCCGCCCTGCGGCGATCCGGAGCTGCTCGAACGTGCGGCGCGACTGCTGATGGCGCCCGACGGCGTGCTGCCGCGCTCGCTGCCGGGCAGTGCCGAGCCCGCGCTGCGCCGCGTGCTGCGCCTGGACCCGCCGTTCGCCAGCATCGCCGAGGCACGCGCCGAACTCGCCGCGCTCGCGCAGGGAACCCCCGAGGTCACGCGCAAGCAGCGCCTGTTGCAGACCGCCACCAGCGGCGGATTCCTCGGCCTGTCGCTGAGCATCGCGATCTCCGTCGGCCTCGTGCTCAGCCTCTTCTCGGACATGCGCACGCGCGTGCGGCTGTACCTGGACGACCTGCAGGACGGCCGCAGCCTGCTGACGCAGGAGACGCTCGACGCGGAGGACATCCACGCGCGCGAGCTGCTCGTGCGGCGGCTGGCGATGGTGCCGGGCATGGACGAACTCGTGAACGAGCTCGACCCGCCGCAGCGCGCGAACCTGCTGCGGCTGCGCGCACTGACGGATCCCCTCGTGATGGAGGAGACCACGCGCGCGCAGGAGCGTCTCGAGACCAAGCACGCCAACCCGCCCAGCGTGATCGACGACCTCTTCCGTGACGGCCAGAGCAAGCCGCGCAAGAGCGTCGACGGCTTCGTGCTGGGCTGGATGGTCCTGATCGTCCTCGGAGCCCTGCTCACGCGCGGCGGGCTCTCGCTGCGCATGTTCGGGCTGCTCGCGCGCGATGCGCGCGGCCGGCGCGCCGGACGGCTGCGCTGCGCGTTGCGCTCGCTGGTCGCCTGGTCGCCGCTCATCATCGTGCTGCTGCCGCACGCCGTGCCGGCGATCAACGGTGTCCTGTCCTGGCTCTGCATTCCGCTGGCGGCGCTGTTGCTCGTGCTGGGCGGGATCTACGCGCTGTGGCGGCCGGAGCGCGGGCTGCCGGATCTCGTCGCAGGCACCTGGCTCGTGCCGCGCTGAGCACGGGTCAGCGCGGACGACGCGGACCGGCGCGCAGTTCCTGCGGCGCCGCCTCGTGTCCTTCCTGCAGCGCGAGCGGCGGCCCTTGCGCCGGGACGTGCTCGGGGTGCAGCACGGCCAGGTGCAGCTGCAGGCCGGTCGGCACGTGCTCGAGCCGGAACACGCCGCGCTCGTCGGTCTGCACGCCGCCGACGTGCAGCGTGCCGCGCCCGGCCGTGCTGCGCAGGTCCTGGTCGATCTCCGCCAGGCGTCGCCGCGAGAGCTCGCCGGGGCCGAGGAGCACGACGCGCGCGCCCGCGAGAGGACGCTGCTCGTCGTCGAGGGCGATCCCGCTCACGCTCGCACCGCGGGCGAGCTGCACGCTGCGCCCGGCGACGATCTCGCGCGCAGCGAGCTCGACCGGGCCGAACAGGGTCGGGGCGTAGCCCTCCAGCCGCACGCGCAATGCGTAGCGCCCCGCCGCGAGCCCCGTCTCCAGCAGCTCCTCGATCGCGGGCTCGGGGCCGGGTTCCTCGCTGCTCGACGAGTCCGCGGTCTGCACCACCACCTGCTCCAGGGCCAGCGGCGCGAAGTCGCCGTCGCGCAGCCCCGGGGACTGGTCGTCGATGCGATCGAGCCAGGTCCAGGCGCGCGAGGCGGCGAGCGGCACGCCGCTTCCGGCCTCGACCAGGCGCAGGTGCAACTCGGCATCGTGCTGTCCGACGTCGCGCTCGTCGCCGCGCACCTTCAGGCGCAGCTCGAGCGGCTCGCCCCCGGGGCGCACGTCCGCGAGCGTGAACGGCGACCAGTGCTCGCTGTGGAAGTGCAGCTCGAGCGGGGCGTCGGGGAGCGCGGTGATCTCGAAGCGGCCGGGCTCGGGAAACGTGGCCCCGAACCAGTCCTCGGGATCGGTCCCGCGCGCGTAGAGCGGCATGCCCGACGCGAGCCCGAGCCGCTGGGCGTCCATCGGGCGTCCGAGCTCGTCGAGCAGGGTTCCGCGCAACGCGAGCCCCGGCTGCAGTCGCGCCTCGTGCTCGAGCGTCCCCGCGTCGGTGAAGACCAGGCGCTCGCGCAGCGGCGCGAAGCCCCGCTCGCGCGCGTCGATGCCGAGCAGGCGCGGGCCCAGCCCCTCGCCGCGCAGGTGCAGTTCGCCGTTCTCGTCCGCGCGGCCGCCGGCCTGCCACTGGTTCCACGTGCCGCCCTGCGCGTAGCGCACGCTGCGGTACACGCGAGCCACCGCGCCGGCGACGGGCCGGCCGCTCGCGTCGCGCACGTGCAGCGCGAGCTCCCACTCCCCGGGACGCTCGTCGACCGGCGCGACCAGCTGGATGCGCTGGAACGCTGCGGTCCCTCCGCTCGCGACGCGCACGGTTCCGACCGGCTGCACGAGCGTCGGCGTGCGCACGCCGAGTGAGTAGTCCTGTCCCGTCTCGAGCCAGACGCGCACCTCGAGCGCGAAGCTTCCGTCGGCGGCGGTGCGCGTCGTGCTCGTCTCGACGGGGAA
>JBGASC010000028.1:0-70032 GCA_044229935.1 Planctomycetota bacterium
AGGCGCTCGCGCCGTGGGTGTACGAGGAGCTCCGTCGCCTCGCGCGCCACTACCTCGGCCGCTCGCCCGAGCACACGCTGCAGCCGACGGCGCTGGTGCACGAGGCCTACCTCAAGCTGGCGGACCCGCGCGCCTGCGACGCGCGCAGCCAGACGCACTTCCGCGCCATCGCCGCGGTCGCGATGCGCCAGGTGCTGGTCGATCACGCCCGCAGCCGCGGCCGCGAGAAGCGCGGGGGCGATCGCGAGCGTGTCACGCTCGTCAGCGGCCTGCACTCGACCAGCGACGAGAGCTACGACGCCGAGGCGATCGAGTCCGCGCTGGCCCGGCTCGCCGTTCTCGATCCGCGCGCGACGCGCGTGGTCGAGATGCGCTTCTTCGCCGGCATGAGCGAGGAGGAGGTGGCCGAGGCGCTCGGCGTGAGCGACCGCACGGTGCGCAACGACTGGCGCATGGCGCGCGCCTGGCTGCGCGTCGAGCTCGGGGGCGAGGCTTGAGCGAGGCGCCGGACCCGCAGCGCTACCGGCGCCTGCGCGAGCTCTTCCTCGAGGCCGTGGCGCTCGAGGGCGCCTCGCGCGAGGAGTTCCTCGAGCGGCAGGCGCTCGACGCGGCGACGCGGCGCGAGCTCGACGGACTGCTCGAGGCCGATGCGCGCGATTCGGACCCGCTCGGCACGCAGGCGGCCGTCGCCGCGGGGGCGCTGGCGGCCGGCCCGGCGCTGCCCGAGCGCATCGGACGCTACCGCATCCTCTCGCTGCTGGGCGAGGGCGGCATGGGTTCGGTCTATGCCGCGGAGCAGGACACGCCGCGCCGCACGGTCGCGCTCAAGCTGATGCACGCGGGCCTGCTGACGCCCTCGATGCTGCGGCGCTTCGAGTTCGAGGCCGAGGTGCTCGCCCGGCTCGCGCACCCGGGCATCGCGCACGTCTACGAGGCCGGCACGGCCGAGATCGGCGGCGCCACGGTGCCCTTCTTCGCGATGGAGCTGGTGCAGGGCGTGCCGATCACGCGCTTCGCCGACGAGCGCCGTCTCGACCTGCGCGAGCGCCTGGAGCTGGTCGCTCGCGTGGCCGACGCGGTCGAGTTCGCGCACCACTCGGGCGTGATCCACCGCGACCTCAAGCCGCAGAACATCCTCGTCGACGCGGGCGGGCAGCCGCGCGTGCTCGACTTCGGCGTGGCGCGCGCCGCGCAGGAAGCGGAGCGCTCGGCCACGCAGCGCACGCAGAGCGGCCTCCTGATCGGGACGCTCTCGTACATGAGCCCCGAGCAGGCCGGCGGCGACCCGCGCGCGCTCGACACACGCGCGGACGTGTACGCGCTGGGGGTGATCGCCTACGAGCTCGTCACCGGCCGGCTGCCGCACGATCTCTCGCGCGTCACGCTGGCCGCGGCCGCCCGCATCATCGCCGAGGAGGAGCCCGTGCGCCCCGGCGTGCTCGACCGCCGTCTGCGCGGCGACATCGAGACGATCCTGCTCAAGGCGCTCGAGAAGGACAAGCAGCGCCGCTACGCCTCCGCCGCCGCGCTCGCAGCGGACCTGCGCGCCTACCTCGACCACCAGCCGATCGCCGCGCGGCGCGCGACGACGCTCTACACGCTCTCGAGGTTCGCACGACGGCACACCGGCCTGGTCGCGGGCATCGCCGCGACCTTCGTCGCGCTGGCGGCAGGGCTCGCGATCAGCCTGGCCTACTACTCGCGCAGCGAGGTCGCGCGCGCGTCCGAAGCGCGCCAGCACAAGCGCGCCGACTCGATCAACCGCTTCGTGCTGCAGGAGATCCTCGCCGCGCCCGATCCGTGGGCCGAGGCGGGCAAGGACGTCAGCGTGGCCTCGATCCTCGACCGCATCTCGGGCAAGGTGCGCTCGAGCTTCGCCGACGATCCCGAGCTGGAGGCCGATGCGCAGTTCACGCTGGCCGGCAGCTACCTCGGACGCGGGCTCAACGAGCGCGCCGCCGAGCACGTGCAGCGCGCGCTGGAACTGCGTCGCGCGCTGCACCCCGAGGACCACCTCGATCTCGCCGACAGCCTGCTCGCCAGCGCGCGGGTGCACGCGGAGCGCGGCGAGCTCGCGCCGGCCGAGAGCGAGGCGCGCGGGGCCCTGGAGATGTTCGGCCGGCTGGCCGAGGCCCCGCCGCAGAAGCTCGTCGAGGCGCGGCGCCAGCTGGCGCGCGTGCAGCTGGCCAAGGGCGAGCACGCCGCAGCCCTGCGCGAGTTCGAAGCGGTTCTCGAGGCGGTCAGGGAGCTCTTCCCCGGCGAGGGGCCCGAGCTCGCGCAGTCGCTCTCCGACCTGCTCGCGGTGCGCACCGCGATGGGGGACACGGGCGAGGCCGAGCGCCTGGGTCGCGAGGTGCTGCGCCTGCGGCGCGCGCTCTACACGGACGACAGCCCCTACGTCGCGCTCAGCCTGACCGACCTCTCGACGATCCTGTTCGAACGTCGCGACGAGAAGGCGGACCAGGAAGGCCTGGATCTCGCGCAGGAAGCCTGCACGATCCTCGAGCGCCGCCTGGGGCCCGAACACCGCCTGACGCTGCTCACGCGCCGCAACTACGCCAACACGCTGGTGCGCTTCGGGCGCAACGGGGAGGCGGAGCGGATCCTGCGCGAACTGGTCGAGGTGCTGCCGCGCGTGATCGGCGTGGAGCACCAGGACTACCTGCAGACGCTGAACAGCCACGGCTACGTGTTGTTTCTGATGCAGCGCCTGGACGAGGCCGAGGCGCGCTACGAGAAGGCCATCGAACTGGGCACGCGCGTCCTGGGCGCCGACCACGACGACGTGCTGCGTCCGCTCTCCAACCTGGCGCACCTGGAGAAGCAGCGCGGAGTCGCGGCCGCCCAGGACGCGGACGGCGACGGTTTCCCCGACGCAGGCCCGGGCTCCGATCTGGGGCGCGCGATCGAGCACTTCCGGGCGGCCCTGGCCGGATTCGAGCGCGTCTACGGACCCGAGCACGAGAACAGCGGGGGCGTCGTGTACGCGCTGGCCGACACGCTCAACCTGGTCGGGCAGAAGGCCGAAGCGGCCCAGCTCTTCGGCCGTCGCGCGCGCATGCTGCTCGCCAAGCACGAGCAGGACGACGACGAGACGGCGACGCGCATGCTCATGCTGCAGGGACAGGCGCTGCTGAGCCTGAAGCGCGATGCGGACGCCGAGGCGCCCTTGCGCCAGTGCGTCGAGCTGTGCGAGCGGCTCTTCCCGGGCAGCGACTGGCGCACGGCCATCTGCACCGGCCTCTTCGGCGAGTGCCTGGCGCACCTCGCGCGCTACGACGAGGCGGAGCCGCTCCTCGCGGCGAGCCTCGACGCGCTCGCGTCGCAGCGCGAGAAGCGCAGACAGGACCACGCGACCGCGGTGGAGCGCCTGGCCGCGCTCTACGAGGCGCGCGGGCTCGTCGAACGCGCCAAGGCGGTGCGTGCGAGCGGGACGAGCGCGCGCTGAGTCCGCTCACGCGACGCGCGGAGCATCCTCGCGCTCGATGCCCCGAAAAAAGCCGCGGCCGCAGGACGCGCCCGCGGCCGCACCGTCTCCCGCGCGGGGAGAACAGCAGCTGCTATTCCTTGCGCAGGAAGTCGACCAGGTCGCGTTCCAGCTCCGCCAGCCCGTACTCGGGCACGGTCAGCGCGCGGTAGACGATCTTGGCCAGCGGCTCCGGCGTGTTCGGGTTGAGGTCCTTCGGCGGCGGATAGCTGAGGAAGTACGAGAGGCTCATGCGCTCGACCTCGCCGCCCTGTTCGCGGCCGGCGTACTGCCAGGGCACCTCGTCGAAGGGCAGCACGCCCGTGAGGATCTCGTAGAGCATCACGCCGATCGCCATCACGTCGGCCTTGCTGTCGCGCAGCAGCAGCGGGTTGTAGTGCGGCGTGGTCGTGATCACGCCGCGCTCGTCCTGGCGCAGCGCGGGGTCGATCATCAGCACCGAGCCCGAAGGCTTGATCAGGATGTTCTCGGGCTTGAGGTCGCCGTGGTAGGCGAGCGCGCCGGAGCGCTGCAGCTTCTGCAGCGTGCGCACGATGGTCAGGAACCAGTTGAGGCGGATGCCCTCGAGCGCGCGGATCTTCTCGCGCAGCGTCTTGCCGCGCACGTACTCGTACGCGAGCACGGGACGGCCCTCGTGCTGGAAGCACTCGCGCAGCTGCACGATGTTCGGGTTCTTGAGCGAGCGCAGGAGCTCCGACTCGGCGCGCAGGAGATCGTCGATCTCGTGCACGTCGAGGAAGTCGATGCGCACCCCGTCCTGGCGGAAGAAGATCGCCTCGGCGGGCGTCTCGTCGGGCGAGATGCCCTCGGGCCGGCGCTGGTTGGTGATCTCGAGGAAGCGCGTGACGTAGCGGCCGCCGCCGGCGACGTCACCGATCTTGAGCGCGACCTTGCGGCCTTCCTTGTCCTCGGCGAGGTAGACCAGGGAGAACCCCCCGCGGGCCAGGAATTCGACCACGCGATAGGCGCCGATGCTCTCGCCAGCTTCCAGCTTGATCATGGGGCAGTGTCTGTCGTGTGCAGGACGTGGGGGAACGGCGCGGAACGGGGGGACGCCGGCAGGCACCTCATCGAGCGTCGAGCGCCTCGGATTGAGACTTTCCCCGACGCCACGGGCCGACGTTCTCCGCAGGAGCACGCGCCGCGGGGGCAGCTCGCTTGTGGAAAACCCGGCAGCGGCGTGCGAGGGCCTCGCGCCAGCCGCCTGCAGCGTCCACGGGCGCTTGCGGACCGTCGCCGTAGCGTTCCACCGCGAAAGGAGTTGCCGCTCGCGCGGCACGGCGGCGCTCCGTCACTCGCCCCGAACGAGGGACTCGATCGGGGCGCTCTCGAGCTCGCTCAGCGCGCTGGTCTCGAGGATGCGACGGACGCCTTCGAGCACGGTCCCTGTGCCGAGCCAGTCGGGCTGCTCACGGTGCAGGCGGTAGCGCCAGGCGCGGCCTTCGAAGTCCACTAGGCCCAGTACCTGACCTTCCGGGTTACGCACGCTGTAGTAGCCGGTCTGCGGCCGCTCCGGATCCGAGTAGAGCAGCAGCGAGCCGGCGAGGCGTCCGTCGTCGCGCACGTGCCAGCCCTGGATCGCGCGCGTGCGCGTGATCCACGCGACCTCCGCTGCTGCGGGCTGCGACTCGGACGTGCTCGTGCAGGCGAACGCCAGCCCGAGCAGTGCGCCCGCGGCGGCCAGGCGCACGCTCCTCCATGCTCGGCGGGGGAGCGCGTGCAGCCCGCGGAGCGTGTGCTCTCCTGCTCTCGCGGCGTGCAGCTCGTCGACGGTTCCCATGCGTGTCCCTTTGTCGGCAGGAAGGCGCTCTTCTATGCTCCCCGCGTGGACGCACACGCCCTCGACTGCTATCGCAAGGCCGGACGCATCGCTTCGGAGTGCCGGGAATGGGCCCGGGAGAACGTCCGCCCCGGCGTACGGATCCGTCATGTGCTCGAGACCGTCGAGCGCATGATCCGCGAGAAGGGCGGCGAGCCGGGCTTCCCGGCCCAGTCCAGCCGCAACTCGGTCGCTGCGCACTACTGCTCCAGCCCCGAGGACGAGCAGGAGTACGCCGAGGGCGACTGCGTCAAGGTCGACTTCGGCGTGCACGTCGACGGCTACGTCGCGGACACCGCGGCCTCGATCGACCTCTCGGCGGACAAGCGCTGGACGCCGCTGGTCGAGGCGGCCAAGTCTGCGCTCGCCGCGGCGATCGCGACCGTCGGCGACGGCGTGCCGGTCGGCGAGGTCGGCGGCGCGATCGAGCGCACGATCGTGAAGGCGGGCTTCCAGCCGGTGCGCAACCTGACCGGGCACGGTCTGGGGCGCTGGAAGGTGCACACCGCGCCGCAGATCCCCAACTACGCCGAGCGCGGCGGCGGCACGTTCCGCAAGGGCACCGTCTTCGCGATCGAGCCCTTCGCCTGCACGGGCAAGGGCTACATCCGCGAGGCCGGCAAGGCCGAGGTCTTCATGATGGTGCGCCCGCCGATGCGCGCCAAGGGACTCGACCGCGAGGTGCTCAAGGCGATCGAGAGCTGGCGCGGGCTGCCGATCGCTCGACGCTACTTCAGCACGCTCGACCGGAACGCGGTCGAGGACACGCTGCTCAAGCTCGCGCGGCAGGGATCGCTCGTGCGCTACCCGCCGCTCGTCGAGGAGGACGGCGTGATGGTCGCGCAGTACGAGCACTCGCTGTACCTCTCCGCCGACGGCGTCGAGATCCTGACGGCCTGAGCGCGCCATGTGGTTCGGCCACGAGAGGAGGCGTCCGCCGACCAAGGCGGAGGCCTTTCTGCGAGCGCTCGCGTTGCTCAACGTGACGAGCTACGCGATGGTCATTCCCCCGCGTGACCAGATCAAGAACCCGGCCGACCTGTCGCCCGAGGACCTTGCCGAGTTCACCAGTTCGGCGGAGAAGATGCGGGACGAGTTTTGGTCGAAGCGGCGAGGGTACACGGCGGAGCTCAGCCCGCGCGAACGCGAATTCGCGCAGACGACCATGCTGACTATGACGGCTCGGCAGCAGGTCGATGCCAGTTGGCGTCTCGAGTCGTTCCAGGTGCTTCTTTGGGCGCTCGGCATGCACGAAGGGCTTCCGGAATGGAACGAGCGGGCAGGACACGATCTCGCCAAGATGCTCCCGGCGGCGATGGTGCCCAAGTTCCTCGCGATGTGCTCCCTGCGCCCGCGTGCAGAGCTCGAGCGAGCGCGCAGCACGGCCGAGGTCTGGCACTGGCGCAGCCGCACGCGGCAACTGATCGACGCCGGCCGGAAGTTCGATCCCAACCCGGAGATGCCGAAGGCCGGCCTCGTCTCGTTCGACGCGATCGTGCGCCTCACCGCGAGGAAGCTGAAGGAGTCCGGCGAGCTCGCGCAGATCGTGGACGAGGACTTCGCGGTCGGAGGCAAGGCCTACCGCGATCTCTCCGCGGAGGAGTTCGCCGAGGTCACCTCGATCACGGTCGAGCGCCACTTCGCGCTCAACTGGCTCTGCGGCATTGCGCCCGGGAATCGCTGGGACGAGACGCCGACCGGGACCTGACGTCCCGGTCGATCCGGATCGCGGCGGATTCCGCGCCGAACGACACCGCTCGATACGCTCGGAGGAACGAACACCGATGCCTCTCATCGACCATCTCCTCGTCCTCGGGTTCGTCGTCGTCTGGCCCGCCGTCGCGCTGCGTGGCTACCGCAGGTTCCTGCGCGACGTCGCGGCCGGCGTGCGCGGCGTGCGCGCGCGGGTGTACCTGCAGACGATCGCCGAGCAGTGGATCCTCACGGCGGCGGTCCTGGCCTGGTGGCTACACGAGCAGCGCGCACTCGGGGACCTCGGGCTGCGGTTCGGAGCGACTGGGCAGTCGATCGCCGGTGCGCTGCTCACGGCCGTGGTGCTCGCGCTCTTCCTCCAGCAGTGGAGGAAGATCCGCGGACTCGGGGCACAGCGCCTCGCGAAGATCGAAGCGAGCCTCGGTGATGCCGCGCCGCTCCTGCCGACCAGCGACAGCGAGAGCCGCATCTTCCGCGTGCTGGCCCTGACCGCCGGTACCTGCGAGGAGATCCTCTTCCGTGGCTACCTGACCTGGTACCTCGGAGCGGCGATGGGGCGCTGGCCGGCCATGCTCGTGGGCGCGGCCCTGTTCGGCCTCGCGCACGGCTACCAGGGCGCGAAGGCCACGCTGAAGACGGGTCTGGGCGGGATGGTGCTGGGTGCGCTGTACCTCGCGACGGGATCGCTCTTCTGGCCGATGGCCCTGCACGCGGCGATGGACCTGCAGGGCGGCGGGATCGGCCGCCTGATCCACAAACAGCGCACGGCTGCCTAGCCGCGCATCTGCTTCAGCTTGCGCAGGAGCAGCAACGCCTCGAGCGGCGTCGTCAGCGGCCTTCGTCCAGCCTCAGATCCGGAAAGTCGCGCTCGTTCCAGGTGAGGGAGCGGTCGAAGCGGGTCTCGCCGCGCTGCAACTCGACTTCGCACCAGGCCTTCGCCGGGACGGAGGTGTCGTGCTCGTGATTGCCCACGAGGAAGAGCTGGAACTTGCCCGCCGCACGCGTGCGCAGCGTCCAGTTCCCGTTCGCGTCGGACTCCGCGGAGTCGAGTTCGAGGGACTTTTCGCCCGTCGAGTACAGGCTGGGCCAGACGGGATTCCAAGGCCGGCCGTTGAGCGTGACGTGCGCGACGAGCGTCAGCGGCGGCTGGAGGAGGTTCATCTCGAGGTGACAGGTCTTCTGCTCCTCGATCGCGACGAGGAACGGTACGTACTCGTCCTCGAGCGCCACACTCGCGTCGCGCGAGGTGAACGACGGCTTCAGGCGCACGAGCCACGGCCCCGTGTCGACGTGCCGGAACACGAATGCTCCCGCGGAGTCCACCGCGGTGTGGAAGTACTCGAAGGTCGAGGGCTCGCCATCGTCGCGAGGCTCTTCCCGGTACAACTCGATCTCGCAGCTCTCCGGACGCCGCTGCGGCCGGACCGTCAGGTGGCCCTCGAGAGTTCCACCCTCGTGCAAGGCAACTCGGATGGGCGGAGCCCCTAGGTGAACGGGCCCAGACGTGCCGCAGGCCGATCCTTCCCTCCAGGCGCGGACCCAGAGTTCCACGCCGTCCGAGTCGGATGGGATCCGGAACGTACCGGATTCATCGGTCTCGCCGCGTTCCTCCCGAACGCCGTAGAAGAGGCCCGACGGTTCGTCGTTCCAGTGCTTCCACTGCGTGCGGAAGAGTCCGACGGACGCACCCGCCACCGGCTTGCCGTCGCGTTCGACGACGCCCTCGACCACCCCGAGGTCCTCGAGTCTCGCCTCGAGCCGAGTCGGAATCGCATCGGCATGGAACGGGCCGAGTCGTGCGCCGTGGAGTCCGGGCGACTCGATCTCGAGCGTGATCTCGTGCATCGGAACCCGCAACTCGGCGAGTCCGTCGGCGTGCGCGCCGACCCGCGTCGTCGTGCCGAGCATGGAGCCCGGCGTCTCGTCGATAACGGTCCAGCCGAAGCGGCCGACCGGCTCGCCGCGCGCATCGCGAACGTGCAGGACGATCGCCTGCGTCGGCGTGGGGCGATGACGCAGCCACCAGACGACCGAGCACACGGAAGCGCCCAGCGAGCAACCCAGGAGCACGGCGAGCACGCGCGAGTTCATGCTGCCCCGATCCTAGCACCCGTCCGACGGGCGAGCGTCCGCGGCGCCTAGCCGCGCATCTGCTTCAGCTTGCGCAGCAGCAGGAGCGCCTCGAGCGGCGTGGTGCGGTCGATGTCGATCTTCGCGAGCTCCTTCTCGAGCCTCGACTGCGGCGTCTCGAACAGGCCGAGCTGCTGCGGCGCGAGCAGGTCCTGCGGCTTGCCCTGGCTGGCGATGCGCGGCGCGAGGCCTTCGTTGTCCTCCTCGAGGTCGGCCAGGATCTGCCGCGCGCGGTCGACGAGCTCGCGCGGCACGCCCGCCAGGCGCGCCACGTGGATGCCGTAGGAGCGATCGGTGCCGCCCTCGACGATCTTGTGCAGGAAGACGATCTCGTCGTGCCACTCGCGCACGGCGACGTTCATGTTGCAGACGCCCTTCAGGCGCGTCGCCAGATCCGTGAGCTGGTGGTAGTGCGTCGCGAAGAGCGTGCGCGCGCGGACGCGCTCGTGCAGGTGCTCGACGATCGCCCAGGCCAGCGCGAGGCCGTCGAAGGTGCTCGTGCCGCGGCCGACCTCGTCGAGCACCACCAGCGAACGCGCAGTGGCGTTGTTGAGGATGTTGGCGATCTCGACCATCTCCACCATGAAGGTCGACGAGTTGCGCCCGATGTCGTCGGCCGAGCCGATGCGCGTGAAGATGCGGTCGACGATGCCGATCCTGGCCTCGCTCGCGGGCACGAACGAGCCGATCTGCGCCAGCAGCACGATCAGCGCGGTCTGGCGGATGTAGGTCGACTTGCCGGCCATGTTCGGACCGGTCAGCACGGTCACGAGGCGGTCGGTGCGGTTGAGGCGGCTGTCGTTGGGGACGAAGGCCTCGGCGCGCGGGTTGCGCTCGACCATCGGGTGGCGGCCGTCGCTGATGCGGATCGCGTCGCCGTCGTCGATCTCGGGTGCGACGTAGCGCTGCTCGGTCGCGCGCTGGGCCAGCGCGGCCAGAACGTCGAGCTGCGCCAGCGCGGCCGCCGTGCGCAGGATGCGCGGGTTCTCGCGCGCGAGCCCGTCGCGCAGGCGGCAGAAGAGGTCGTACTCGAGGTCGCGCGAGCGCTCCTCGGCGTTCAGCACCTTCGTCTCGTAGTCCTTGAGCTCCGGCGTGATGTAGCGTTCGGCGTTCTTGACCGTCTGCTTGCGCACGTAGTTCTCGGGAGCGCGCGCCACCTGGCCGCGTGGGATCTCGATGAAGTACCCGAAGACGGAGTTGAACCCGACCTTGAGCGCGGTGATGCCCGTGCGAGCGATCTCCTCGGCCTGGAAGCGGGCCATCCAGTCCTTGCCGTGCGTGGCGAGATCGCGCAGCTCGTCGAGTTGGGCCGAGACGCCCGCGCGGATCAGCCCGCCCTCGCGCAGCGTGAGCGGCGGGTCGTCGGCCAGCGTGCCGAGGACGTGCTCGATCACGTCGCGCAGCGGATCGAGCTCCTCGCGCAGCTCGGCCAGACGCTGCGAGGTCGCGCTCGCGAGCAGCCCGCGCAGCGGTTCGACGGCTTCGAGCGAGCGGCACAAACCCAGCAGGTCGCGCGCGTGCGCGCGGCCGGTCGAGACCTTGGCCACCAGGCGCTCGATGTCGAGTACCCTTCGCAGCTGTTCGCGCAGCTCCTCGCGCAGGAAGGGCGCGCCGAAGACCTCGGCCACGGCACGCTGGCGCTGCAGGATGTGCTCCGCATCGCGCAGCGGGTGCGCGAGCCACTCGTGCAGCATGCGCCCGCCCATCGGTGTCAGCGTCGCATCGAGCGCCTCGATGAGCGTGCCTTCGCGCCGCCCGTCGCGCTGCGTTCTGAAGATCTCCAGGCACGATCGCGTGGCGCGGTCGAGCACGACGAAATCGGAACCGTCGACGCGCTCGATGCGCAGGATGTGCTCGCACGCATTGCGCTGCGTCGCCTCGACGTACTCCATCAGTGCCCCGGCTGCCCCGATGGATGCGTCGTCGTCGGGGATCCCGAACCCCTCGAGCGTCGCCACCTTGAAGTGCTTGAGCAGCGCGCGCATGGCGCCCTCGCGATCGAAGCACCAGGCGTCGCGCAGGCTGATGCGCTGCCCCAGGGTGTGCCGCAGCTCGCCCATGTGCGCGGGCTGCTGCGCTTCGAGGTCGCTCGAGCAGAGCAGCTCCACCGGCGCGATGCGCGCCACCTCCTCCGGCAGACGCGCCAGCGGGACCTCGCTCGTGCGCATGCGGCCGGTGGAGAGGTCGACCCAGGCCAGGCCTGCTCGCTCGCCAGCGACGTGCAGCGCGAGCAGGTAGTTGTTCTCGCGTGCCTCGAGGGCCTCTTCCTCGGTGATCGTCCCCGCGGTGACCACGCGCACGATGCCGCGCTCGACCATGCCCTTGGTGTGGCGAGGGTCCTGCAGCTGCTCGCAGATCGCGACCTTGAAGCCCTTGCGCACGAGCCGCATCAGGTACGTCTCCATGGTGCGCACGGGGACACCAGCCATGGGGATCGCATCCTCGCCCTTCGAACGCGAGGTGAGCGTGATCCCGAGTTCGCGCGAGGCGGTCTTGGCGTCCTCGTGGAAGAGCTCGTAGAAGTCCCCCATGCGGAAGAAGAGCAGTGCATCGGGCTGCTCCTTCTTGGCTGCCCAGAACTGCTCCATCATCGGGGTCATGGAGCCCGTCCTCGGGTGATCCGGACCACCTCTCTCCAGCGATGCGCTCTTCATGCAGCCCCCGCGCGGGGCGCGAAGTGTACCGGCCCGGTTCGGGGCGGCGATCCGTTGGTCCTCGTTTTGCACTGGCCGGCGTGGCTTCTTGCAAGCCATCCTGCGCCGACCCAGCATGGCCCCCCCAGCCGCAGCATGACACCGGAAGCCCGCGCGATTCGAATGCCCGCTCGCACCCTCCCGTGGGGGCTCGCTTGGCTCTTGCCCCTTGCGCTCTGGTTCGGCGCAAGCGGCTGTGCGTCCTATCCCGCGCGCACGGAAGCGGCCTTCCATGACTTTCGCAGAGGACAGTTCGCGCAGGCGCTGAAGGAGTACTCGGACCCCAAGACGACGGGATCGCCCTTCCTGCAGTGGGCCGAGGCGGGCATGGTCGCACTCGCGGCCGGAGACTGGACCGCTGCCGTTGACTGCCTGGGCAAGGCGGGCAAGGTCGTCGAGGAGACGGAGCGCAAGGCCCTGATCTCACCTGAGAGCGCGGGTGAGACGCTGCTCACCTGGACCGTCAACGAGACCTACGCGGAGTACGAAGGCGAGGGCTACGAACGCATCCTGCTCCACGCCGCGCTGGCTGTTGCCTACCTCGGACGCGGGGATCTGGAGGGAGCGCGTGTCGAGTTGCGCCAGACGGACGCCCTCCTGCGCAGCGAGCAGCAGCTTTATGCAAAGGACTACAAGGCCGGAGGCTTGGGGAATTTCCTCTCGGCGGTCGTCTACGAGATCGCCGGTCACCCGGACGAAGCCTACATCGACTACAAGCGCATGGAGTCGGCGGGCGTGGGGGCGGAGCTGTTCGGTCCAGCCCTGGCGCGTCTCGCGCAGAAGCTGGACGACGAGTCCGGGCTGGAACTCTGGGAGAAGCGCTACGGCGTGACGCCCCAGTCGCACGAAGGGCAGGCCTCGATCGTTGTGATCGCCGGTGTGGGGCTAGGGCCCTACAAGCAGGAGAACACGCTCACGATCCCGACCGAGAGCGGGCTCTTGCAGTGGTCGGTGCCCTCGTACCAGACGCGGCCACAGCCTCTCCAGAACCTCGTGCTCGAGGTGGATGGCGCACAGGGCGGCGGCGTGGCCACGGTCGTGATCGAAGACGTGTCCCGCGTGGCACGCGAGAACCTGGAGGACCGGCTCGCATGGTTGGCGGCGAAGTCCACCGTGAGGGCGTTCCTCAAGCGCGAACTGTCCAGGCAACTGCAGAAGGACAATGGCATCGGAGGCGCGATCCTGGGTGCGCTCTTCACGCTCGCGACAGAACGTGCGGACCTGAGAGCGTGGCAGACCCTGCCGGACTCCTGGCAGGCTGCACGGGTCTTCGTGGCGCCCGGAAGCCACGACCTGAGCGTGTCCTCCGGCGGAGGTCGGCTTGCGCTGGGCCGGATCGAACTGGACGCAGGAGAGACTGTCTTCCTGTTCGCACGTACCATCGATGCGCAGGTGCACGCCTACCTCGTTGGGGGGCGGCCCGTGCAGAAGGGGAATCCGTGAAGCCCAAGTTGTTGCTCTGGATCGCGCTCGCGCTCACCTGCGGTTGCCGAAGCACCGGCTCCGCTCCGCATCAGGCGGATGGGAACCAGGTGACGCCCGGTGGCGCAGCTCTCGCAGGGGATGCGCTGATCGAGGCGCATCTCGAGATTGCGGGCGCTAGCCTCGAGCGAGTTCTCGACGGAATCGAAGCTGCGTTCGTGCTCCGCAATCGCGACGCCCGCAGCCTCGAATTCGAGTTCCTGGTCCAGGGGTACGCCCGCTCCGGACGCGAATTGCCCGGGGCCAGGACGGCATGGGTGTTGCTCTCCCTGGGCCCCCGCGAGGAACGACGCATCCGCAGCTCGCCGCTGCCTCCAGAGACAGACTCCTGGCGACTGATCACTCGAAGGCCGAAGAGCCGGTGATCGCCGGGGGCCAACGAATCACACCTACTCATCAGAATCCGAACCCATGAAGCCCTTCCACACCCTCATCACGCTCCTCCTCCTCGCCGTCGCCTCGAGTTGCAGCTCCACCCGCTATGGTGACCCCAACGCGCCCGAGACCATCAACGTGGACTGGGGCTCTACCGACCTGCAGACCACGTCGCAGAAGATGGTGAAGTCGCTCCTCGAAGCACCCCAGCTGGCCTATCTCGCGGACCCTAGCAAGGGCCAAGATCAACGCGTGAGGCTGTACATGGGCGGCGTACGCAACGAGACGAGCGAGCACATCGATACGGCAGCGATCACGGACCTCGTCCGGACCGATCTGTTCAACAGCGGGAAGTTCCGCTTCGTGGGTGATCCGCACGGACAGCAGGAGGTCTCGGATCAAGTCAAGTTCCAGACCGAGTCCGGGAAGGTGGACCCCGCCCAGATCAAGAAGTTCGGGAAGCAGCTGGGCGCGGAGGTGGTCCTCTACGGTTCGCTGCGTTCGATCGAGAAGACCAAGGGACGCTCGATCGAATCGGGCGGCCTGAAGACCGAGAACACTTACTACCTGCTCGTCATGAACTGCGTGAACGTCGAGACCAACGAGATCGTCTGGACGGACAAGGCCGAGATCACCAAGACCCAGAAGACAGGACTGTTCGGGGCTCGGTGATGGGGAATGGTGTTTCTCCGTTCGCAGACACGGACCTTCCGGCTGGGGCCACCGTTCCGGTGAGGAACACGTTCTCCTGAGGTGACAGCTCGTTCGGCAGGCCCGAGACTCCGGGGGGAGGCCCCGGGATGCTGGCGACGAAGTCCGAAAGCCACTGACTCCGAGTTCGATCTTCTCTGATGCCGCGAGCCCGCCTGACTGAAGGGGCGGGCTCGCGCGTTTCTGCGCTCTGGCGCTCGACGGGGGGAGGACAGCCTCGGACTCAGATTCCGAGGAAACCCCGTCCGGTCCTCCCGCGCCTGTGGCTCAGCACCCCGCAGCCGTGAAGGCTGCGCTGGGGACATACTCTTCTCGAAACCACCAGCCCGTCGGTCGTTCCGGCGGGCTGGTGGCTTTCTGGCGGGTTCCTTGTCCGGTGCCGCTTGTGTGGCGGTCAGGGTTGCCGGCAGCATGGGTGGATGGCGCTCTACCTCGTGACCGGCGGAGCCGGGTTCATCGGATCTCACCTCGTGCATGCACTGGTTGCGCGCGGTGACCGGGTTCGGATCCTCGACGACTTCTCCTCAGGAAGATTGGAGAACCTCGAGCCACTTCAGGTTTCGGAGCGAGGCGATGGCCCTGGCGTGCACCTCGTTCGCGGTTGCATCAGCGATCCCGAGGCTTGCCGGACCGCCATGCAGGGCGTGACCGGTGTATTCCACGAAGCCGCGCAGGTCTCCGTCCCGCGCAGCATCGAGGATCCCGTCCATAGCTACGCCGTGAACGTGACGGGAACGCTGAGGTTGCTCGAGGCCGCGCGGGCTGCGGGCACGCGGAGGTTCGTCTTCGCTGCCAGTTCCGCCGCCTACGGGAACAGCGAGGTCCTGCCCAAGACCGAGGCCATGCTCCCTGCACCACTCTCGCCCTACGCTTCTGGGAAGGTCGCCGGCGAGCACCTCCTGCGCGTCTACGGCGCGGTCTACGGCATGCGCACGGTGAGCCTGCGCTACTTCAACGTGTTCGGGCCGAGGCAAACCGACGACAGCCCGTACACCGGGGTGATCGCAATCTTCGCGCGCTCCCTCCTTGGCGGAACGTCGCCAACCATCTACGGCGACGGCGGACAGACGCGGGACTTCACGTTCGTCGACAACGTCGTCGAGGCGAACCTGCTGGCGATGTCCGCGTCCATCGAGGAGCCCGGTGCCGTGATCAACGTAGGGGCGGGGTCGAGGATCACGATCAACGAGTTGTACGATGCGATGGCGCGGGACCTCGGCTCCGACCTTCGCCCGAAATACGAGGCTGCTCGCGCTGGAGACGTTCGCGACAGCCTCGCCTCACTCGAGAAGGCCAGCCGCGTTCTCGGGTACCGTCCACGCGTGGACTGGCGCGAGGGCCTCGAACGCACCGTGGCTTGGTATCGAAGTCGCTGGCTGAAGGGCCGAGCCGGGTAGCCGCGTACGCACAGCACCTGCCCTGCTGCGCGGCCTACTGCGGATCCGCATTCCTTGCCGCACGTTTCGCAGCCTGCTAGACTCCGCCGCTTACGCACACCGCCTTCAGAGCGTGCGGAACTCGCCGCCGCCACTGGGTCGAACTGCAGGTATCCGCCATGACCTTGACCATCGACTACGCAAAGGACCTCGAACGGCTCTTCGGACTCAAGACGGTCAGCTACAAGTACGGCCTGTCCAAGGAAGAGCTCTTCCACGAGGCGATCCGCAACGACCGCGGACGCGTGCGGAAGGACGGTCCGAGCAACGAGCAGAAGGCCTTTCCCACCAAGCTCGGCGTGAAGGGCCCGCTCGTCTACTACACCGATCCTGACTGCACGGGGCGTCGCGTCAAGGACACCTACTCGGTTGCCTGGCCTGAGGTCGTCGAGAAGTTCTGGTGGAAGGCCGACATGCAGCAGTACGACCCGGTCAAGTACCAGGGCCTGCTGAAGCGCGTCGTCGAGCACCTCAATGCGAAGAAGGCCTCCCTCTACGTCAAGGACGTCTTCGTCGGGGCCGATCCCGCCTTCGCCATTCCGTACCGCTTCGTCGGCGAGTACGCGACGCACGCGATGTTCGCGCACAACATGTTCCCGAAGGACCTTCCGGGCGTGAAGGACGTCGAAGAGCGGCGCTGGACGATGCTCAACGCCCCGTCCTTCACGTGCGTGCCCGAACGCGACGGTTGCCGCGCCGAAGCGGCCATCGTGATCGACGTGAAGAACAAGATCTGCCTCGTCGCGGGCCGTGCCGACTACTGCGGCGTGGTCAAGAAGACGATCTTCACCGTCGGCAACTTCCTGCTCCCGCTCGACGGCCGCCTCTCGATGCACTGCTCGGCCAACGTGGGCCCGCGCGGGGATGCTGCGATCCTCTTCGGTCTCTCGGGCACGGGCAAGACCACGCTCTCCGCCGACCCCGACCGCCGCCTGATCGGCGACGACGAGACGATCTGGAGCGACAACGGCCTCTGCAACCTCGAGGACGGCTGCTACGCCAAACTGATCGACCTCAGCAAGGAGGCCGAACCCGTGATCGCCGCGGCGCTCTCCAAGCCCGGCACGATCATCGAGAACGTGCCCCCGCTCAAGGGCAAGAAGATGGAAGAGCTCGATCCTCAGCAGCTCGACCTCACGGACAAGTCGATCACCGAGAACACGCGCTTCTCGTACCCGCTCTCGGCCAACCCGAACGTGATGCCCAAGGCGCAGGGCCCACACCCCGAGACGATCGTGCTGCTCACCGCCGATGCCTTCGGCGTGCTCCCGCCCGTCGCGGTGCTCGAGGGCAAGGACGTCATGTACCACTTCGTCTCGGGCTTCACCGCGAAGCTCGCGGGCACCGAGGTCGGCGTGACGGAACCGCAGGCCGCATTCAGCGCCTGCTTCGGCGCCCCGTTCATGGCCCACAAGCCCTCCGTCTACGCCAAGCTCCTGCGCGCGAAGATGGAGAAGCACCACGCGCGCTGCATCCTGCTCAACACGGGCTGGAGCGGCGGCCGCTACGGCGTCGGCAAGCGCATCTCGATCAAGGACACGCGCGCGCTGCTCAACGCCGCGCTGCGCGGTGACCTCGACAAGGTCGAGTGCGAGGTGCATCCCGTCTTCAACCTGAAGATGCCGAAGAGCTGCCCGGGCGTCGACTCGAAGATCCTCAACCCGCGCAACACCTGGGCGGACAAGAAGGCCTACGACGAGGCCGCGCTCAAGCTGCGCGACATGTTCCGCAAGAACTTCGAGGAGAAGAAGTTCGCCGAGCTCGGCATCGAGCCGGTGATGTAGCTCGCAGGCGAGCAACCCTTGGCCAGCCCGCTCGACAGCTACAAGAAGGGCCTGGGCCTCTTCGGGCAGAACAAGCACGAAGAGGCCATCGTCGAGTTCCAGAGCGCACTCTCCGCGCGCCCGGATTGGCTCGAGGTCCTGCACGCACTGGCGACGGCGCAGAGCAAGAGCGGGAACCAGGACGCGGCGCTGGCCACGATCGCCCGCGTGATCGAGCTCGATCCCGACGATCCCTTCGCGTACACGAGCCAGTCGATCTTCTTCCAGCGCAAGGGCCTGATCCCCGAGGCCGAGAAGGCGCAGGCCAAGGCGCGCATGGCGAGCTGGAAGCAGGAGCTCAAGAAGAACCCCAACGCGCCGCCGCCGGACACGGGACCGATCAAGGTCGTCCAGTAGCCCGGGTCGGCGCGAGCTCGGCAGAACGAACCTGCACTCCGCCGCGTCGAGAGCAGGCGCCGAGGGCAAGAGCCCCGGTACGAGTCTTCGCGATCGAGAGGCTTCTGCTGGACCTCGACGCGCGGGCAGCTCCGCCCCACGCGCGGGCGCCTCGTACGGCCGCACGCGTGCTTCTACCGCGCATGCGCCCGGCGGACTCGGTTCGCGGTGGCGCCGGCACGCCGCGCGTGCCTGGCGCGCGCCTACTCTTCCGGCGGCTCGTCGATCCCGAGCGCCACGCGGCCCTCGGCCGAGATCCGGTGCGGGCCCCAGGCCGGCTCCCAGACGATCTCGATCTGCGTTCCCGAGATGCCGGGGAGCGCGTTGATGCGGCGCTTCATGACCTCGGGGATCGTGCGCGCCTCAGGGCAGGACTGCGAGGTCAAGGTCATCCGGACGTTGCATACGCCGCCGTCGGCGAGTTGAACGTCGTAGACCAGCCCGAGGTCCACGATGTTGACCGGGATCTCCGGGTCGTAGACCTGGCGCAGTTCCTTGTAGACGTCGTCGACTGTGGGCATCCGGCTCCTCGGTGTTCGGGCCGCGCATTCTAGCCGTTGCGCGCGCGTTCGAGTAGCTCGCAGAGGTCGGCGGGCAGCGGCGCCTCGATCCGCAGCGTCTGCGCGTTCGCCGGATGCACGAACTCCAGGCGCCAGGAGTGCAAAGCGACCCGGCGGCTCCGGATTCGCACCGGCGAGTCCTTGCCGCGTGCGTACTTGCGCTCACCCACGAGGGCGAACCCTGCGTGCGCGAAGTGCAGCCGGATCTGGTTGTAGCGCCCCGTCACGAGATCCACTTCGACGGCCGTCGTCTCGTGCAGCGCCTCGAGCGTCGAATAGCGCGTGAGCGACTTCTGGCCGAGCGCCGAGACGCGTGCGTGCGCGCCCTCCTCCAGGATCGGGAAGTGCCACGCACCCTGCGCAGGCGACACGCGCCCCTGGGCCAGCGCCCAGTAGGTCTTGCGCACCGCACGGGCGCGGAAGAGCGCCTCGAGCTCGTCGCGCATGCCGGCGTCCAGCGCGAACAGCACGGCGCCGGAGACGTCGCGATCGAGCCGGTGCACGGGGATCACGCGCAGTCCCTGCTCACGCAACAGCTCGGGCAGTGACGGCCCGTTCACGCCGCCATCAGGGACGCTCGAGATGCCCGCGGGCTTGTCCGCCACGAGCAGCCGCTCGTCGCGGTGGAGGATCGGAATGGGCGTCGCCACGGGCAGAAAGAGTAGCTGAGGCGTCACGCGGCTGGAGCCGCCTCCCGAGCGCCACTTCCCGTCTCGTCCGGGTCGAGCCGAGCGGTCTCTGCGTGCCTCTGGCACAGGTCCCATCTTGACAGGGGTGCGCCCGTTCGCGTTCGTTTGGGGGACGATGTCCAAGCCGCTCGTGATCGTCGAATCGCCCGCGAAGGCCAAAACCATCGCCAAGTTCCTTGGCAAGGGGTGGGTCGTCGAGGCCTCGATTGGGCATGTCCGCGACCTGCCCTCCAGCGCGGCGGAGATCCCGCCCAAGCTCAAGGGCGAGGCCTGGTCGCGCCTGGGCGTCGACACGGAGAAGGGCTACGAACCGCTCTACGTCGTCCCCAAGGAGAAGAAGTCGAAGATCAGCGAGCTCAAGGCCAAGCTCAAGGACGCGAGCGAGCTGTACCTGGCGACGGACGAAGACCGCGAGGGCGAGGCGATCTCCTGGCACCTGCTGCAGCTGCTCGCGCCGAAGGTGCCGGTCAAGCGCATGGTGTTCCACGAGATCACCAAGTCGGCCATCGCCGAGGCGATCCAGAACTGCCGTGCGATCGACGAGAAGCTCGTCGACGCGCAGGAGGCGCGCCGCATCCTCGACCGGCTCTACGGCTACGAGGTCAGCCCCGTGCTCTGGCGCAAGATCGCGCCGCGCCTGTCGGCCGGGCGCGTGCAGAGCGTCGCCACGCGCCTGCTCGTCGATCGCGAGCGCGAACGCATGGCCTTCGTGCCCGCCAGCTGGTGGGACGCCGGTGTCACGCTCGAGCACAAGTCGCAGCGCTTCCCCGCGGCGGTGATCGCGCTCGACGGCCAGACGCTCGCGCAGGGCCGCGATTTCGGTGCGGACGGCAAGCTCGGACGCGGCCGCAAGGTCGTCGTGCTCGACGAGGCACAGGCGTCGAAGCTCGCCGCCGGGCTGCAGGGACAGCGCGCCGTCGTGCGCACGGTCGAGGAGAAGGAATACCAGAGCAGCCCCAAGGCGCCCTTCACCACCTCGACGCTGCAGCAGGAGGCCGGCCGCAAGCTCGGCATGTCGGCCAAGCGCGCGATGCAGGCCGCGCAGCGCCTGTACGAGAACGGCTTCATCACGTACATGCGCACCGACAGCGTCGCGCTCTCCACGCAGGCCGTGCAGGCCGCGCGCACGCTGGTCGCCGCCAGCTACGGCACGGAGTACCTGCCGCAGAAGCCGCGCACCTGGGAGGGCAAGTCGCGCAACGCACAGGAGGCGCACGAGGCCATCCGCCCGGCCGGCGAGAGCTTCCGCCCGATCGACGAGGTGCGCGCCGAGGTCGGCGAGGACGAGGCGCGCCTGTACGACCTGATCTGGAAGCGCACCGTCGCGAGCCAGATGGTCGACGCGCGCATGAAGAGCGTCACGGCGACGCTCGACTGCACGCTCTCCGGCGGCGGCCGGGCCGAACTCGTCGCGCGCGGCCGCACCGTGCTCTTCGAGGGCTTCCTGCGCGCCTACGTCGAGGGCCGCGACGAGAGCGAGGACAAGGAAGGTGCCACAGGCGAGGACGACAACGTGCTCCCGCCGCTCGCGCGCGGCGACGCCACGCAGGTCGCGCAGGCCGAGCCCGCAGGCCACACCACCAAGCCGCCCGCTCGCTACACCGAAGCGGCGCTGGTGCAGAAGCTCGAGGAGCTCGGCATCGGCCGGCCGAGCACCTACGCCACGATCATCCAGACCATCATCGACCGCGAGTACTGCAACAAGCGCGGCGCGGCGCTGGTGCCGACGCCGCTGGCCTTCGCGGTCGTGCAGGTGATGACGCACCTCGAGCCGCGCCTGGTCGACTACTCCTTCACCGCCGAGATGGAGGAGGAGCTCGACCTGATCGCCAACGGCAAGCTCGAGCGCAAGCTCTTCCTCGACCGCTTCTACAAGGGCGACCAGCCCGGCCTGCACGCGATCGTCAACGAGCGCGCGACGAAGATCGATCCCAAGGCCGTCTGCACCGTGCCGATCGCGATCCACGAGGGCGAGCCGCTGGTGCTGCGCGTCGGGCGCTACGGGCCGTACCTGGAGTGGAAGGACCAGCGCGCCAACCTGCCCGAGGGCGTCGCGCCCGACGAGATCACGGTCGCGCGCGCGCTGGAGCTCTTCCACGCCGCGAGCCAGGCCGAGGAGCCGCTCGGCCAGGCTGCCGACGGACAACCGGTGTACCTGCGCACGGGCCGCTTCGGTCCGTACGTGCAGCTGGGCGAGTCGCCCGACGATCCCAAGTCGAAGATCAAGCCCAAGCGCGCCTCGCTCCTGAAGTCGATGTCGCCCAAGACGCTGACGCTCGAGCAGGCGCTGCAGCTCCTGAGCCTGCCGCGCGAGCTCGGCAAGGACGTCGACGGCAACACGATCCGCGCCGCGCTCGGTCGCTTCGGCCCGTACCTCGTAAAGGAGATCCCCGGCGCCGAGAAGCCCGACTACCGCAACCTCAAGGCCGAGGAACAGCTCTTCTCGGTCACGCTCGAGGAGGCGCGCGCGATCTACGCGCAGCCCAAGCGCTCGCGCGCCGGCCGCGGGGCCGAGTCGCCGCCGCTGCGCGAGCTGGGCGTCGATCCCGCGAGCGGCACGCCGGTCGTGGTCAAGGAAGGCCGCTACGGCGTGTACCTGACCGACGGAACGACCAACGTCACGCTGCCGAAGGAGATGAAGCCCGAGGAGCTGACGCTCGACGCGGCGGCGCGCATGCTGGCCGAGAAGCGCGAGAACGCGCCGGTGAAGAAGAAGGGCGCGCGCAGGCGCGTGTCGCGCAAGGCGAGCTGAAGGTCGGCGCGCACGTGATCCGCTACGAGGGCAAGCTCTTCCGCCCGCCGTCGGAGGCCGACAGCCTGATCCTGCAGGCGACGCTCGGCTGCAGCTGGAATCGCTGCACGTTCTGCGGCATGTACCGCGACAAGCGCTTCCGCGTGCGGCCGCTCGCGGAGCTCGAGCGCGAGATCGCCTGGGCCGCCGGCGAGCTCGGCGGCGCCGTGCGCAAGGTCTTCCTCGCCGACGGCGACGCGCTGGTCGCCAAGAGCTCGTTCCTGCTGGACGTACTGGCCGCGCTGCGCGGCGCCTTCCCGCTGCTGCAGCGCGTCAGCTGCTACGCCTCGCCGCAGGCGCTCGACCTGCGCAGCGTGGACGAGATGCGCGCGCTGCGCGAGGCCGGCCTGACGCTGTACTACCTCGGCATCGAGAGCGGCGACGATGCCGTGCTCGCCGAACTCGAGAAGGGCGTCGACTCGGCCGAGATGATCCGCGTCGCGCACAAGGCCGGCGAGGCGGGCGTCAAGCTCTCGACGATGATCCTGCTCGGCGCGGGCGGCCGGGCGCGCTCGCTCGAGCACGCGCGCGCGTCGGCGCGCGTGGTCAACGCGATCCAGCCGCGCTTCGTCAGCACGCTGGTGATGACGCCGGTCGAGGAGACGCCGCTGTGGGAGTCCGCGCGGCGCGGCGATGTCGACGAGCTCGCGCCGCTGGAGCTCGCGCGCGAACTGCGCGAGTTCCTGGCCGGGCTGGAGCTGGAGGGCACGGTCTTCCGCTCCAACCACGCCAGCAACTACCTGGCGCTGGCCGGGACGCTGCCCAAGGACCGCGATCGCCTCGTGGCGGCCCTCGACCGCGTGCTCGAGGACCCGCGCTCGGCGCGCTTCCGGCCCGACTGGTCGCGCGGGTTGTGAGCGCGCGCGTCCGGCGTGCGGCGCGAGGCACGTGCAGGACAAACGCGAATCGAACGCGCAGCGCCTTCCCTGCAGGCCCGCGCCCTGCAGAATGGGGCGCCCCGCGAGGAACCCCTGATGCACCCGCTCTTCACGCGACCCGTTCGCGCGCTCGCCGCACTCCTGGCTCCCTCGACGCGCACGCCGGCCGCGCTCGCAACACTCGCGGCGCTTTCGTTCGCCGCGCAGCGTCCGCAGGACTGGGCCGTCGCGGACGTGCGCCTGGAACCGTCCGAGGAAGCGCCGCACAAGACGCTCGTGCTGCGCGACGGCCGCATCACGCAGGTGCTCGAGGCCGGCGCCGCGCTGCCGGCGGACCTGCGCGTGCTCGACGGCCACGGGCTGCTCGCGCTGCCGTCCTTCATCGACGCCTACAGCTTTGCCGGCTGCCCGCCGCCGCAGGTGCGCGCCGAGCAGGACCTGCCGCCCAAGGCCAACGCCGACCTCTACGTCGACATGCGCGAGGCCAACCGCAAGGGCATCACGCCGGCCTACCGGGCCGCCGAGGTGCTCGCCCTCGACGAGGAGGCGCGCAAGCGCTGGCGCGCGAGCGGCTTCTCGCACCTGGTCTCCTCGCCGCACGGCGAGCTGCTCGCGGGCGCGAGCGCGCTGGTCTGCACGCGCACGCTGGCCGCGCGCGACGCCGTGGTGCGCGCGGACCTGTTCCAGGAGGCGAGCTTCGAGTGCAGCGGCCCCGGCTACCCCGGGACGCTGATGGGCGCGATCGCGCAGCTGCGCCAGCTCTTCCTCGATGCGCGCTGGTCCGACGAGCTCGCTCGGCGCGAGCGCGAGGGCAAGCCCGGGCCGCGCGCGCCCTTCGATCGCGAGCTGCAGGCGATCCTGCCCGCCCTGCGCAAGGAGCAGCGCGTCGTCTGCGCGGCCGAGAGCGCCGCCGACATCGAGCGCTGGATCGCGCTCGCCGACGAGTTCGGCTTCGAGATCGCGATCGCCGGCGGACGCGAGGCCTGGAAGCGCGCCGAACTCCTGGCGCAGCGCAAGATCCCGGTCTTCCTCACGCTCGAGTGGGGCGAGGAGCCCGAGGATCCGCACGCCAAGGACGCCAAGCCGCCGGCGCCTCCGGCCCAGAAGCCCGGCGAGAGCGCGGCGGCGAGCGAGCCCAAGTCGGAGGCGAAGCCCGCCGGCGCGACCGAATCGAAACCCGCGACCTCGCCGGACACGAAGGCACCCGCTGCCGCGGACGCGCGCTACGAGGTCCCGCTGCGCGTGCGCGAGGATCGCCGCCGACGCTGGGAGGAGAACCGCGACGGCGCGCAGAAGCTCGCCGCCGCCGGCGTCGAGTTCGCCCTCGGCACGGGCAAGGCCGGGCCGAACGACTTGCTCGAGCGCGTGCGCGGCATGATCGAGAAGGGCCTTGCGCGCGAGCGCGCGCGCACCGCGCTGACCAGCGGCGCGGCGCGCCTGGTCGGGCTGGGAAACGCGGGCAACGTGCTGCAACCCGGCGCGGGCGCGAACCTCGCGCTCTGGACGGCCGACCCGCTGCAGTCGAAAGACGCGAAGCTCGCCTGGCTCTTCATCGAGGGCTGCGCGCACGACTTCCAGCTCGATGCGAGCGAGCTCGCGGGCAAGCCCGACGCGGGCGTCGATGCGGGTGGCGACTGGACCTTCCGCTTCGAGCGCGCGGACGCGCAGCCGGCCGAGGGGCACCTCGACATGCAGTCCGACGGCACGCTGGCCGGCACGCTGCGCGTGCTGCTTCCGGGCGGACAGGCGGAGCAGACCGTCGCGCTCGCCGGACGCTGCTCCGGCCGCAGGCTGCACCTCGCGGGCAAGCTCGGGTCGGGCAACTTCCCGCTCGAGCTCGTGCTCGACGCGACGCTCGAGGGCGAGACCTGGAAGGGCACGAGCCTCTGGAAGGGTTCCGAACACGAGGACAGCGTGCCCTTCAGCGCCTCGCGCAAGCCCAAGCGTGCGCAGCGCACCGGCACGGAGGAGGCGCGATGATCCGTTCCCCGAAGCTCCTCGCGTTCGCGCTGCTGCTCGTCGTCTCCGTCCCGGCCCTCTCGCGCGCGGCGAGCGAGCACCCGAGCGAGCTCGACTCCGATCGCAAGCCCAGGCTGCACACGGGCGGCTCGTGCGTGATCCGCAACGTCACGATCCACAGCGCGGTCGCCCCGGCCGTGCAGGGCGACGTGCTCGTGCAGAAGGGCCGGATCGCCGCCGTCGGCAAGGTCGACGCGCCGGCCGGCACGCTCGAGCTCGACGGGCACGCGATGCACCTCGCCCCCGGCGTGGTCGACTGCCACTCGCACATCGCGATCGAGGGCGACGTCAACGAGGGAACGGTCTCGATCAGCGCCGAGGTGCAGATCCGCGACGTGGTCGACGCCGAGGACGTCTCGATCTGGCGCGCCCTCTCGGGCGGCGTGACGACGGCGCGCCTCCTGCACGGCTCGGCCAACGCGATCGGCGGCCGCGACGAGGTGATCAAGCTCAAGTGGGGGCGCAGCGCGGACGAGCTGCGCTTCCCCGGCGGCCCCCAAGGCATCAAGTTCGCGCTGGGCGAGAACCCCAAGCGCTCCAACGGCGGCGGCCGAGGCCAGCGCTTCCCGTCCTCGCGCATGGGCGTCGAAGCGGTCTTCGAGCGCGCCTTCGCGCGCGCCGCGGAGTACGCCGCGGAGTGGGAGCGCGACTCCGAGCGCCGGAAGAAGGGCGAGGATCCCGCGCCGCCGCGGCGCGACCTGCGCCTGGAGGTGCTCGCCGGGATCCTGCACGGCGACGTGCTGGTGCACTCGCACTGCTACCGCGCCGACGAGATCCTGATGCTGCTGCGCGTCGCGCAGCGCTTCGGCTTCCACGTCGCGACGCTGCAGCACGTGCTCGAGGGCTACAAGGTCGCGCCCGAGATGGCCGAGGCCGGCGTGGGCGGCTCGACCTTCAGCGACTGGTGGGCGTACAAGATCGAGGCCTACGACGCGATCCCGCAGAACGCCGCGCTGATGGACGAGGCCGGCATCGTCTCCTCGGTCAACTCCGACTCGGCCGAGATGATGCGGCGGCTGTACCACGAGGCCGCGAAGTCGGTGCGCTACGCCGGAATGGACCGCGTGCGCGCGCTCGATCTGGTCACGCTCAACCCCGCGAAGCAGCTGGGCATCGCCGAGCGCGTCGGCTCGATCGAGGTCGGCAAGGACGCGGACCTGGTGCTGCTCACCGGCGATCCGCTCTCCTCGCTCGCGCGCGTCGAGTGGACCATGGTCGACGGCGAGATCGAGTTCGAGCGCCGCGACGCCTTCGGCCTGGACCGCGATCCGCCCAAGGTCGAGCCGCTGGTCGAGGTCGCGCCCGTTCCCGCGGCGCCGGACGCGAACGCTCCGGCGGGCAACGCCGAGGTGGTCGCGATCACCAACGCCGTGCTGCACCCGATCAGCGCGCCGGAGATCGCGAAGGGCACGCTGCTCCTGAAGAACGGCCGCATCCTCGCGCTGGGCGAGGACGTCGCGGTGCCGGCGGGCGCGCGCACGATCGACGCGGCCGGGCGGCACGCCTATCCGGGCCTGATCGCGCTCGACACCAACGTCGGACTGCTCGAGATCGGCTCCGTGCCGGCGACCGACGACCAGGCGGAGTTCGGCGGCAACCAGCCCGACGTGCGCACGGCCGCCTCGGTCAACGCCGACTCGGCGCACATCGGCGTGACGCGCACCAACGGCATCACGCGCGTGCAGACCGCGCCGCAGGGCGGCGGCCCGCTGCAGGGACAGTCGGCCGTGATGCGCCTCTCGGGCAGCACGTGGGAGGAGATGCTCACGCGCGACCGCGACATGCTGCACGTGCGCTTCCCGTACGTGCCCAACGAGAGCAAGGAGGAGAAGGGCAAGAAGAACGAGGAGATCGAGGCCCTGCGCGCGCTCTTCGTCGAGGCGCGCGAGTACGGCCGCCGCAGCGATCTCGCCGCGGCCGGACAGGCCGAGAAGCCCGCCTTCGATCCGCGCCTGGCGGCGCTCGTGCCCTACGCGCGCGGCTCGCGCAGCGTCGCGCTGCACGCCTCGAACGCGGCGACGATCCTCGCCGCGCTCGCGTTCGCGCGCGAGGAGAAGCTCGCGGCGGTGCTCTACGACGCGGCCGAGGGCTGGAAGGTCGTCGACGCCCTGGCCAGCGCGAAGCTGCCGGTCGCCGTCGGTCCCGTGCTGGCGCTGCCCGGACAGCGCGAGGATCCTTACGACGCTCCCTACGCCAACGCCGCGGTGCTCGCGCGCGCCGGCGTCGAGGTCGCGATCACCGCCGCCAGCGACGAGAACACGCGCAACCTCCCATTCCACGCCGCGATGGCCTGCTCGTACGGCCTGCCGCACGAGGCGGCGCTGCGCGCGATCACCTACACGCCGGCGCACCTGCTTGGGCTCGAGCACGAGCTCGGCAGCCTCGCGCCCGGCAAGATCGCCGACGTGATCCTCACCCGCGGCGACGTGCTCGAGCCGACCAGCACCGTCGACTACGTCTTCATCGACGGCGTGCAGCAGCCGCTCGAGAACCGCCAGACCGAGCTCTACCAGCGCTACCGCGCGCGGATGCTGGCCTGGAAGGGCGCGCACGCGGCGAAGTCGGCGCGCTGAGGTCCGTGCGCCGGCCTTCGGCCCACTGTCGGCCCGGCGCGAGGCGGGGTAGAGTCGACGCGCACCCAAGGTTCCGCGAAAGGCCAACGACATGCGCACCACCCTCGTCTCGACCCTGCTCCTCACCGTGATCGTCCCCGGCGCGTTCGCCCAGGCCGCGCGCGTCCACGACGGCGACCCGACGCTGCGCATCCAGCGCGACGAACGCGGGCGCGCGGCGCTCGCACGCGTCGACGCGCAGGCGCTGCCGCAGTCCGCGGGCGCGCCGCTGGTCTCCGCCAACTGGTCCGCGCTCGGCCCCTTCGGCGGCGACATCTCCGACGTGCAGGCCTCGCCCGCGAACCCGAGCATCGTGCTGGCCGGTCTCGCGCCCTCCAGCGGCGCAGCGGGCGGCCTGTACCGCTCGACCAACGCCGGCGCGAGCTGGACGAGCGTCGCGGCGCTCGCGGGCAAGAGCGTCTACGACGTGGCCTTCGACCCGACCGGCATCGCCTACCTCGGCACGATCGACAGCGTCTACAAGAGCCTCGACGGCGGCGCGACCTGGACGCAGCAGCTGCTCGGCATCGGCGTCAACGACCAGGTGCTGGAGGTCACGGTCGATCCGACCAACGCGCAGCGCATCTGGGTCGGCGTGGCCGATGCGCTCGGCGGCCAGCCCGTCAACGTGATGCTCTCGACCAACGGCGGGAGCACGTGGACCAACAAGACGCCGCCGCTGGGCACGCCGCAGAACTGCCAGGGCATCGCCGTCGATCCGACCAACGCGAACAAGGTCTACGCCTGCTTCGGCGGCTCGTTCGGCGGGGGACAGGTGTGGGTCTCCAGCGACGGCGGCACGACCTGGGCCAACCGCTCGGCCGGACTGCCGGCCAACCCGATGCGCGACATCGTGCACGACGGCGCGCGCGTGCTGCTCTGCGGCGGGCAGCTCTTCGGCAGCCAGATCGTCGGCCTGTGGACGAGCTCGAACGACGGCGTGACCTGGAGCGAACTCTCGGACGCGTCCTGGCCCAACCGCGCGATCCAGGACATCGCGCTCGATCCGACCAACCCCGCGACGATCCTGGTCGCGAGCGCCGGCGCGGGCGTGTTCCGTTCGACCGCGAGCGGCGCGGCCGGCAGCTGGAGCTTCGGCGTCGGCGGCACGGGCTCGCTCTCGGTCAACGCGGTCAGCTTCGCGCCGGGGAGCGCGAGCACGATCTACCTGGGCAACAGCTCCAACGCGGTCTGGAAGAGCAGCGATGCCGCGGCGAGCTTCGCGCAGTCCTCGACCGGCATCGGCGCGCTCGACGGCTACTCGGTCGCGAGCAACCCGCTCGCCGCGAGCGAGCTGGCGGTCGCGTTCCAGGGCCTCAACGACGGCGGCGTGTACACCAGCCTCGACGGCGGCACGAGCTGGTCGCTCGCCGCGTTGCCGGCGACGCGCTACAGCTGCGTGGCGTTCAGCCCGCAGGGCACGCTCTACGCGATCTCCAGCGGGCCGACGACGGTCGCTCCCGAGGGACTCTACCGCCGCACGGGCGCGAGCTGGTCCGGCATCGGCCCCGACCAGGGCACGCTCTTCGAGTCGGAGCTCTTCGGCCTGCGCGTCAGCCGCAACGATCCGAACCTGATCTGGGCCTGCGGCTCGGACTTCGGCGTCGCGGGCGCCGAGCCCACGATCTGGCGCACCACCAACGGCGGCGCGCTGTGGACCAAGGTCTACGAGGGCGCCACCGCCAACGAGGACGTGCAGGACCTCGAGATCCTCGACCCGGCCGCGGACACGACGCTGCTGGCGGCCTTCACCGACTTCAGCGCGGCGCAGACGGGCGGCGTGCTGCGCTCGATCGACGGCGGCGCGAGCTGGAACCCGGTCGCGGGCGGGCTGCCGCCCAGCGCGCAGTGTTCCTCGATCGCGCGCTCGCCGCAGAACCCCGCGCGCTGCTGGGTGACCAACAGCACGAGCGCGCTCGCCAACGTGCTCTACACGAGCCTCGACAGCGGACAGAACTGGACGCCGACGGGCTTCAACGCGCAGGCGACGCGCGTCGTGCCCGACGCGATCGATCCGGCGATCGTGTACGTCGCGACCAACGGCGCCGTGCGCGCGCGCGCGACGAGCGACGCGGGCGCGAGCTTCTCGGCCTTCGACACGGGGCTGACGAACTTCCTGCGCGATCTCCAGCCCGCGGGCGGCAGCGGCCTGCGCCTCTACGCGGCGGGACCGGGCGGCGTGTTCACGACGAACATCGCGCCCGCGCTCTCGACCTTCTGCGCCGGCGACGGACAGCTGGGCACGGCCTGCCCCTGCGCGAACAACGGGCTCGCGGGCCGCGGCTGCGCGAGCTCCGTCAACGCCAGCGGCGCGCTGCTCGCGCTCTCGGGCAACGTCTCGCCCGACAGCGTCGTGCTCGCGGCGAGCGGCATGCTGCCGACCGCCACGGCGATCTACCTGCAGGGCACGCTGGTCCTGCCCGAGGGCGTGGTCTTCGGCGACGGCCTGCGCTGCGTCGGCGGCACTCTCAAGCGCCTCGCGGTCAAGGCCAGCGTCGGCGGCGCCTCGCAGTTCCCCGCCGGTGGCGATCCCTCGATCAGCGCGCGTTCCGCCGCGCTCGGCGATGCATTCGGCGCAGGTGCGGTGCGCTACTACCAGACCTACTACCGCGATCCCGACCCGCTCTTCTGCGCAGCTCCGGCCGGCAACACCTGGAACGTGACCAACGGAGGTCGCATCGTCTGGTGAGACGTGCGCGTGCGGCGCTCCTCGCCGCCTGCGTACCGCGTCGCGACGCCCTGCCTGCGGAGAAGAGCCCGCCTGCAGGGCGTCGGCACGTCTGGTAGGGTCCGCCCCGAACCCTCGCACCGTTCGGAGCCGCCATGATCCGATTCGCCTCGCTGCTCGTCGTCGCCGCGTTCGCCTCGCCCTCGCTGCTCGCGCAAGAGCGCGTGTTCCAGCCCTCTGGTGATCCCAGCCTGCGCGTCGTGTACGACGTGGAGGGGCGCGCGAGCCAGGCGCGCGTCGGCGCCCAGGTGCCGCCGCACGCGGCCTTCGCGCCGCTGTTCCCCGCGAGCTGGACCGCGCTCGGACCCTTCGGCGGCAGCATCGCGGCGGTCGGGATCTCGCCCACGAACCCGAGCGTCGCGCTGGCCGGGCTTGCGCCGGCGAGCGGCACGGGCGGCGGGCTCTTCCGCTCGCTCGACGGCGGTGCGAGCTGGTCGCGTGTCAGTGCTCTCGACGGAGAGAGCGTCTACGACATCACCTTCGACCCGGCGGGCATCGCGTGGATCGGGACGCTCGACGGCCCCTGGACCTCGAGCAACGACGGCGCGAGCTGGACGCAGAAGCCGCTCGGCATCGGCGTCGACGACCAGGTGCTCGCGCTCGCGATCGAGCCCGGCAACCCGCAGCACGTCTGGGCCGGCATCTCGGATGCGATCGGCATGCAGGTCCAGGTGCTGCTCGCCTCGAGCGACGGCGGAGCGACCTGGATCGACCGCACGCCCGCGCTGACGCAGGCGCTGGGCTGCACGGGCATCGCGTTCGATCCGGCGCAGGCGAACAAGGTCTTCGCCTGCTTCGGCGGCTTCTCCGGCGGGGGAGAAGTATGGGCCTCCAGCGACGGCGGCGCGAGCTGGACGAAGCGCTCGACCGGCCTGCCGGGCAACCCGCTGCGCGAGATCGTGCACGACGGCACGCGCCTGCTCGTCTGCGGCGGACAGCTCTTCTCCGGCCAGGACGTCGGCGTCTTCGCCAGCAGCGACGAAGGCCAGAGCTGGAGCGAGCTCTCCGATCCGAGCTGGCCCAGCCGCGTGATCCAGGACATCGCGATCGACCCGAACAACCCTTCGATCGTGCTCGTCGCCAGCACGGGCGCCGGCGTGTTCCGCTCGACCAGCGGCGGCGCGAGCGGCACGTGGTCCTTCGGCATCGGCGGCACGAGCGCGCTCTCGGTCGGCGCGCTCGCGTTCGCGCCCGCGAGCTCCAGCCGCATCCTGCTCGGCAGCACCTCGAGCGCCGTGTGGTCGAGCCCGGACGGCGGCGCGAGCTTCGCGCCCTCCTCGGCGGGCATCGGCGGGCTCGACGGCTACTCGATCGCGAGCAACCCGCTCGCTCCCTCCGAGCTCGCGCTCGCGTTCCAGGGCACCAACGACGGCGGCGTGTACACCAGCCTCGACGGCGGGACGACCTGGAGCGCGGAGCCCGTTCCGCCGACGCGCTGGAGCTGCGTGCAGTTCAGCCCGCAGGGGACGCTCTACGCGATCAGCGTCGGACCGACGACGGTCGCCACCGAGGGGCTCTACCGTCGCAGCGGCGGCGTGTGGACGCCGATAGGGCCCGACCAGGGCATCCACTTCGAGTCGAACCTGCTGACGCTGCGCGTCAGCCGCAACGATCCGAACCTGATCTGGGCCGGCGGCGCGGACTACGGGCTGGCCGGGTTCGAGGCCACGATCTGGCGCACGCTCGACGGCGGCGCGTCGTGGAGCAAGAGCTACCAGAGCGCGTTCAACTTCGAGTTCGTGCGCGACCTCGAGGGCCTCGATGCGACGGACACGCTCCTGCTCGCCGCGTTCAGCGACGCGCACTTCTCGCAGGCCGGCGGCGTGCTGCGCACGAGCGACGGCGGCCTGAGCTGGTCGCCGGTGACGAACGGCCTGCCGCCCTACGCGGCGAGCGCCTCGGTGGCGGCCTCGCCGATGAACCCGCAGCGCTGCTACGTCACGTGCGACGACCCGAGCACGGCCAACGCGCTCTACGAGAGCCTCGACGGCGGGCAGAGCTGGGCGCCGACCGGGTTCAACGCGCAGGCGCAGCGCGTCGTGGCCGACCCGATCGATCCGGACATCCTGTACCTCGCGACGGGTAGCGGCGCACCCGTGCGCGCGAGCACCGACCAGGGAGCGAGCTTCTCCGCCTACGACAACGGGCTCTTGGGCACGCTGCGCGATCTCGAGCTCGGCGGCGGCGCGGGCCTGCGCCTCTGCGGCGCCGGCGCAGGCGGCGCGTGGGCGAGCGGGATCGCGCCCGAGCTCTCGACCTTCTGCGCGGGCGACGGACAGCTCGCGACGGACTGTCCGTGCTCGAACCTCGGCGCTCCGGGCCACGGTTGCGCGAACTCGGCCAACGCGAGCGGCGCGCTGCTCGCGCTCTCGGGCAGCGTCGCGCTCGACGACGTGCTGCTCGCCGCGAGCGCCATGCTGCCGCACGCCAACGCGATCTACCTGCAGGGCACGGCGCTGCTCGCGCAGGGCGTGTTCTTCGGCGACGGCGTGCGCTGCGTCGGCGGCACGCTCAAGCGTCTCGCGCTCGTCGCAAGCGTCGCGGGCGCCTCGCAGTACCCCGGCCCCGGCGATCCCACGCTGAGCGCGCGCTCGGCGGCGCTCGGGGACCCGCTCGCGCCCGGCGACGTGCGCTACTACCAGGTCTACTACCGCGACCCGAACCCCTCGTTCTGCCCGGATCCGCCGGGGAATACGTGGAACTCGACCAGCGCCGGCCGCGTCGTCTGGTGAGCGACGCCGTCGACGAACGATCGCCGGACCAGACCGCCGTCGTCGAGCGCGGGTGCGCAGCCGCAGGGGCCGCGTGCGGGGCCGGGGGAAAGCTCCCGGCGGGCCGCTAGCGCTTGGCGAAGAGCAGCAGGGTCGCCGCCAGACCGAGCCAGAGGACCAGGCCGAGGATCCGCTCCGCGCGCTGGGCGCGGCGCATCCTCGACTCACGATCCGTCGAGGCCGTCGGGAAGTTGCGAGTTCCTCCTTCGGGCATGAGCATCATCTCCGGAGCCCACTACTCCGCGGGCCGGGTCCGGTAACGCAAACTCCGGCGCCGGCGCGAGCGCGGGGACAGAAGCCGTACAATGCACGGGTTCCGCCCCAGCGCTGCGAGGTTCGCCATGCCCGTCAAGGAAGTCGACGTCACGTGTCCCTGCTGCTCCGCGCGTCTCACGGTCGATGTGCTGAGCGGCCAGGTGCTGCGCAAGAAGCCGGCACAGAAGGAAGGCGAGGGCGCGGCGCCCAAGGACGCCTGGGAAGCGGCGCAGGAGCGTGTGCGGGGACGCTCGTCGGACAGTGCGAAGAAGCTCGAGGGCGCGCTCGAGTACGAACGCACGAAGGAAGCGCGCTTCGACGAGCTGTTCCGCAAGGCGACCGAGAAGAACGCGCCCAAGCCCGACGACGAGTGATGTCGTGCGGCGGCGCCGCACCGATCAGGGCCCGTCGTGGCTGCGCGCAGGCTGGTCGGCTCAGGCGTCCAGACGCGTCGTGCGCAGGCGCAGGCTGTTGAGCACGACCGCCACGCTGGAGAAAGCCATCGCCGCGCCGGCCCATTGCGCGTGCACGTGCAGCGGAATCCAGCGCTCGAGCGCGCCCGTCGCGAGCGGCAGCGCCGCGAGGTTGTAGCCGAAGGCCCAGACGAGGTTCGAGCGCACCACGCCCAGCGTGCGGCGCGCGAGCACGAGCGTGCGCGGCACGAGCGCGAGGTCCTCGCGCAGCAGCGCAGCATCCGAGGCCTGCACCGCGATCTCCGCGCCGCGACCGAGCGCGAGCCCGACCGAGGCCGCCGCGAGCGCGGCCGCGTCGTTGATGCCGTCGCCGACGAAGAGCACGCGCCGGCCCTGCGCGCGCTGGCGCTCGAGCTCGGCGGCCTTCGCGGCCGGCGTGAGCTCGCCGCGCGCCTCGGCGATCCCCAGCTCGCGCGCCGTGCGCTCGACCGCGGCGCGGTGGTCGCCCGAGAGCACCTCGACCGACAGCCCCAGGCGCTGCAGGCTCGCGAGCGCGGGCGCGGCGCTCGGGCGCGGCTCGTCGCGGAAGCCGAGCGCACCGGCGAGCTCGCCGTCGATGCGCACCAGCACCAGGCTCTCGCCGCGCGCGGCCAGCGGCGCGACGAGCGCGTCGATGCGCTCGGCGGCGAGTCCATCGGCCGCCGCCGCGCGCGGGCTGCCCAGCCAGAGCTGCTTCCCGCGCACGCGGCCCTCGACGCCCGCGCCCGGCTGCGCGCGGAAGCCGAGCGCCCGAGCGAGCACCAGTTCGCGCCGCCGCGCCTCGTCGACGATGGCGCGCGCCAGCGGCTGCTCGCTCGCGTCCTCGACCGCGGCGCACAGCGCGAGCAGATCGTTCTCGACCAGGGCTGCGCCGGGCGCGAGCGCGATCGTCGTCAGCACGGGCTTGCCGGCGGTCAGCGTGCCGGTCTTGTCGAAGGCGACGTGCTCGACCTCCGCCAGGCGCTCGAACACCTCCGCGTCGCGCACGAGCAGGCCCTCCTTGGCGGCGCGCGCGGTCGCGGCGACGATCGCCATCGGCGTCGCGAGGCCGAGCGCGCACGGGCAGGCGATCACCAGCACGGCGACCATGTGGCCGAGCGCCTCGCTCGCGCCCGCGCCCGCGAGCAGCCAGCCGCCGAGCGTCGCGAGCGCGATCAGCAGCACGCCGGGCACGAAGATGCTGCTGGCGCGGTCGGCCAGGCGTTGCACGCGCGCGCGCGAGCCCTGCGCGCGGCGCACGGCCTCGGCCACGCGGCCGAGCGAGGAGGCGCTGCCGACGCGCGTCGCGACCAGCGTCAGCGCGCCGTCGAGCGAGAGGCTGCCCGCGCGCAGCTCGTCGCCCGGTCCGCGCTCGACCGGGAAGCTCTCGCCGGTCCAGTGCGACTCGTCGAGGGCCGCCCGACCCTCGAGCACGGTCCCGTCGACGCTCACGCGCTCGCCCGGACGCACCAGCACGAGGTTGCCCTCGCGCAGCTCCTCGAGCGCGACCTCGACCGGCTCTCCGGCGCGCAGGACCCTTGCGCGCGGCGGGGCCAGCGCGAGCAGCGTGCGCAGCGCGTCGCCCGCGCGCCAGCGCAGGCGCGCCTCGAGCCAGCGGCCGAGCAGCACGAAGCCGAGCACGAGCGTGGCGTCGTGCGCGTGCGCGCCGTGCGTCGCGTGCGCGGCGGGGGCGAGCACGCTCCAGAGCAGCGCGAACCAGGCCGCGTTCGTGCCCAGCGAGACCAGCGTGTTCATGTCCGGCGCGCGCTGTGCCAGCGCACGCAGGCCCATGCGGTGGATGCGCCAGCCCGCGACGAACTGCACCGGCGCCGAGAGCGCGAGACCCAGCCAGGCCGGCTCGGCGGGGACGACGAGCGCCGCCAGGCCGAAGACCAGCGCCAGCGCGAGCTCGAAGCCCAGCCGGCGCCGCTCGGCTGCCTCGCTCCGTTCGGCGTAGGCGAGGTCCTCGGCGATCGAGCGCTCGCCCAGCACGCCCTCGGGCACGTCGTAGCCCAGCGGACGCAGGGCCGATTGCAGGACCGCGGTCCCGACCCGCGCGGGATCGATCTCAAGCGTCGCCGTGCGCGAGCCGAAGTTGACCTCGGCCTTGCCGATGCCCGGCAGGGAGCGCAGGGTCTTCTCGACCTTGGCCGCACACGCCTGACAGCTCATGCCCGAGACGGGCACCTGGACCTCCACCGCGCTCGTCTCGCTCGTCTGCATGCCGCGCACCATCGGGCGTGGATTCTGCGCCACGGAGCGCGTCAGATATAGGGCGCACGTCCGCCGAACCCGGGATCCCCATGACCGAGAGCCGCTTCCGCGCCATCAAGGCGTACAAGAACGAGACCTTCCTCACCAGCCCCGATGCGCGCTCGCTGCGCATCCTGGCCGAGTACCTCGAGCCGCAGTCGCGCTTCGAGGAGCTGCGCGTGCGCGACACGATCGTGTTCTTCGGCTCGGCGCGCATCGTCTCGCGCGAGGCGGCCGCCGCCGAGGTCGAGGCCGCGCGCGCGGGCAAGGGCGACCTGGAGCGCGCGCAGATGCGCCTGTCGATGTCGCGCTACTACGAGGACTCGCGCGAGCTGGCCTTCCGGCTGACGCGCTGGTCGAAGAGCCTGGCGGGCACCGACCGCCGCTTCGTGATCTGCTCCGGCGGCGGGCCGGGCATCATGGAGGCCGCCAACCGCGGCGCCTCCGAGGCCAAGGGCGAGAACATCGGCCTCAACATCTCGCTGCCCTTCGAGCAGCAGGACAACCCGTACATCACGCGCCGCCTTGCGTTCGAGTTCCACTACTTCTTCATGCGCAAGTTCTGGTTCAGCTACCTCGCCAAGGCGATGGTGGTGATGCCGGGCGGCTTCGGCACCTTCGACGAGTTCATGGAGGTCGTCACGCTGGTGCAGACGCTGAAGATCAAGAAGCACCTGCCGATCGTGCTCTACGGCTCGGAGTACTGGGACGAGGTGCTCAACTTCGAGCCGATGGTCAAGTACGGCACGATCAGCCCCGAGGACCTCAAGCTGTTCTACCGCACCGACTCGGTCGACGACGCCTACCGCTACATCGTGCACGAGCTCGAGACGCACGTGCTCAACAAGAACGGCAACGGCGGCTACATGGGCGATCCGGCCTGAGCGGCCGCAACCGCCGCGGCGCCGCGCCAGCGCTCACTTCGCGTCGACGCTGGTGTGATCGTGCACGATGCGCCAGCCGCCGCTGGTGTGGCGGAAGACGAGCGTGAACAGCCCGCCGACGGGCTTCTGCTTCTTGAAGTCCAGCTGCCAGTGCCCGCGCGCCAGCGCCGCGTCGGCCCCGAGCGGGAGCGTCTCGACGTTCGAGAACTCCAGGTGGCCCATCTCGGCGCCCTCGGACTTGTAGCGCTTCGTGTAGCGCGCCAGCACGGGCTGGTAGCCCTTGGTCACGTCGCCCTGCGAGTAGAAGGTCAGCTCGGGCGACTCGAGGTAGCCCGCGCTCATGAAGCCGTCGACCTCGCCGCGGTTCCACGAGGCCTCCTGCGCGCGGATCACGGCCAGGATCTCGCCTGCGTCGCGCTGCGCGTTCGGCAGGGGCGCGGGCTGCGTGCTGCTGCAGGCCGCGAGCGCGAGGAGGAGGACGGTCGATGCGAATCGAAGGGTGTTCATCACGTGGCTCCTACTTGTCGCCGCCGACGTAGCCCAGGCCCTTGAGCTTCTGCATCGCGGCGGGATCCTTGGCCTTCTGCGCCTGCTCCGCGACCTCCTTCTTCACCGCGGCCATGCGCGGCGACTCGGGGAAGGCCTTGACGCCCGCGTCCATCACCTCGATCGCCTCGAGCGTGTGGTCGCGGCGCAGGAGCTCGCTGACGACGAGGCTGTAGTCCTCCTCGGCGAGGCTGGACCTGTTCGCCTGCGCGTAGGCCAGGAACTCGTCCTTCGCGCGGGCCGCGTCGAGGCGCGCCAGGGCCTGGATACGGCCGATGCTCGCGCGCGCGAAGTCGGGGTCGCCGGGCTTGAGTCCGGAAAGGGCCTCGCGGAACTGCTGCTCTGCCTTGGAGGCGTCGCCCCCCGCCAGCGTGGCCTTGGCCTCGTTGGTCAGGGCGCGCGGATCGCCCGGACCGCAGGCGGCGAGGGCGAGCAGCAGGGAGAGGGCCAGGGCGTGCCGCGGGAGGGGCGAGGGCTTCATGCTCGCCTCAATCCTATCCAGCCCTGGGCGCGAGGCGCCGATCCCCTGCCGGAAGCTCGTCGCCGGCGCGCCCGGGCGCCTCGCCCTCGCCGGCGGGGTATGATCCGGGGATCGTCCCCGTCCCGCCAGTCGCGCGGACCGGGCGAGCCGCCCGAGCCCCTTCCGCACGAGACCCAGCCCACGCTCGAGACCACCCGGCCACGACAGCCCCTGCGCGCGCGGCCCTGACACGCCTTCCATGGGACTCTTCGACTTCCTCAAGAAGAAGGAGGCGCCGCGACCGGCGCCGCGACCCTTCCCCGGCCCCGCGCGCGTCGAGCCCAAGGGCGAGAACAACTTCCTGATCGTGATCCTCGACTCGTGCCGCTACGACGCCTTCATGCAGGCGGCGCCCAAGTCGATCCTCAAGCTCGGCACGGTCGAGAAGCGCTGGAGCTACGCCTCCTGGACCGCGCCCTCGCACTACAACCTGCTGACGGGCCTCCTGCCGCACTCCAGCCCGCCCAACGTGTACGCCTCCGACTACTACAAGGAGGACTTCTACAACTACAACAAGCGCCTGGGCGCCAAGGGCATCGAGTTCGGCAAGATGGTGCCCGCGCTCTGGCTGCCGGGCTTCCTGCGCAACACGCTGGGCTACACGACGCACGCGCGCGTCTCGCTGCCGGTGCTCAACCCCAAGACGGGCATCAACCGCGACTTCGACAGCTTCCAGCTGATGGACAAGCACAACGACATGCGCTCGATGCTGCCCACGCTGAAGTTCGACGACGCGCGCCCGAGCTTCTACCTGCTCAACGTGGGGGAGACGCACTACCCCTACGCCAAGCCCGACGAGGACTCCTCGATGTGGCCGCGCATCAGCGGGGTCAACGGCGTGTTCAAGTCGATGGACAAGGACATCGACGCCGACGGCAACCTGATCCAGGCCAAGGACGCGCCGCAGTTCTTCGACCAGGACAAGCTCGACCAGCTCAAGGCGCGCCAGATCGACGCGGTGCGCTACCTCGACGGCGTGTTCGCCGAGCTGTGGGACGTGCTGCCGAAGAAGACGCACGTGATCGTCACGGCCGACCACGGCGAGCTCTTCGGCGAGGCCGGCTACTTCGGCCACGGACCGATCATGCACGAGAAGTGCTTCGAGGTCCCGTACGTCGAGGGCATGCTGCGCTGAGCGCACGGCGCGCAGGACGGGGAGCATGAGCGAGCGCGGTTTCATCCTCTGGTTCACGGGGCTCTCGGGCGCGGGCAAGAGCACGCTGGCCGAGTTCGTCGGCAAGCGCCTGAAGGAGCTCGGCCACAAGGTCGAGATCCTCGACGGCGACGAGGTGCGCGAGAACCTCTCGCGCGGGTTGACCTTCTCGAAGGCCGACCGCGACACGAACATCCGCCGCATCGGCTTCGTGGCGAACCTGCTCGCGCGCAACGGCGTCGTGTCGATCACCGCGGCGATCTCGCCGTACCGCGAGGTGCGCGACGAGCTGCGCGCGAAGTCGCAGGCGGCCTTCGTCGAGGTCTTCGTCGACGCGCCGCTCGCGGTGGTGGAGGAGCGCGACGTGAAGGGCCTCTACGCCAAGGCGCGCAAGGGCGAGGTGCCGCAGATGACCGGCGTCAGCGATCCCTACGAGCCGCCGCTCAAGCCCGAGGTGGTGGTCAAGACCGCCGAGGAGCCCGTCGAGGCGAGCGCCGAGCGCATCTTCAGCTACCTGCGCGGGCGCGGGCTGGTGCGCTGAGCGCGCTCTTCCGCCGGAAACCCCCGATCGCGGCCATCGATCGTCGCGATCCTCGATCGCGCCCGATGACGGCTATACTCGCCGCTTCAGCCCCGCTCGGGGCTGGACGATAGAGCCCACCGTCTGCGCCTCGGGAACATTCTTCCGGTCGCGGCGGCCAGCGACCTCCTCCCGATGAACCCGCGCCGAACGACCCTACGCCTCCTCGCCATCGGCGCGGTCGTGCTGGTCCTCGCCGCACCGCCCGCGCAGGCCTACATCGGGCCCGGCGCCGGCTTCGCGGCCGCGGGCTCGCTGCTCGTGCTGCTGAGCACGTTCCTGATGGCGCTGGGCATCATCCTGCTCTGGCCGATCAAGGCCGTCGTGCGCCTGGTCACGCCCTCGCGGCGCGGCCCGTCGAAGGCCAAGCGCGTGGTCGTGATCGGCCTCGACGGCTTCGATCCGGGCAAGGCGCGCGAGTACGGCAAGCAGGGGCTGATGCCGAACTTCGCGAAGCTCGAGGCGGAGGGCTGCTTCCACGAGCTCGCCACGGCCTGCCCGTCGATCTCGCCCGTCGCCTGGTCGACCTTCACGACCGGCGTCGACGCCTCGCGGCACAACATCTACGACTTCCTCACGCGCGATCCGTGCAGCTACGCGCCGGTGCTCAGCTCGAGCGAGACGTTCACGCTGCCGCGCACGCTCAACCTGGGCATGGCCGAGATCCCGCTCGGCCGCCGCGCGGTCTATCGCCTGCTGCAGAAGAGCCAGCCCTTCTGGAAGCTGCTGGGCGAAAGCCGCGTGTGGAGCTCGATCATCCGCGTGCCGATCACGTTCCCGCCGCAGCCGTTCAAGAACGGCACGCTGCTCGCCGGCATGTGCGTGCCCGACCTGCAGGGCACGCAGGGCTCGTTCGCGTTCTACTCGACGCGCGAGCGCTCGAAGGACAAGAAGATCGGCGGCCAGCAGTTCGTGATCGTCGCGCGCAACGGACGCATCGAGTCGAACCTGATCGGGCCGCCGGGCAAGGACGGCGAGCACCTGCGCTGCCCGTTCACGGTCGAGCTCCCCGCGGAGAAGGTCGAGTTCCGCGACGCGAAGCCCAAGGTGCGCATCACGCTGGGCGAGGAGACGGTCGAGGTCGGCCTGAAGGAGTACACGCCCTGGTTGAAGGCGGACTTCGCCGGCATCTCGGGCATCGTGCGCTTCTACGTGCAGACCTGGGAGAAGGACTGCTTCGAGCTCTACGCCACGCCGGTGCAGATCGATCCGGAGGCGCCGGCGATGCCGCTCAGCCATCCGTTCGTGTACTCGATCTACCTCGCCAAGCTGCTCGGCACCTTCGGCACGCTCGGCCTGGCCGAGGATACCTGGGCGCTCAACGAGCGCGTGATCGACGAGCAGGCCTTCCTCGAGCAGGCCTGGCTCTACTTCGACGAGCGCAAGAAGCAGCTCTGGGAGGTGCTCGACAAGACGCCGCGCGGCTTCGTCACCGTCGTCTTCGACACGAGCGACCGCATCAGCCACATGTTCTGGCGCACGCTCGACAAGTCGCACCCGGCCAACGCCGGCAAGGAGCTCGCGCGTTGGGAGCGCGTGATCCCCGACACGTACAAGCGCATGGATGAGCTCGTCGGCGAGGTGCGCGCGAAGCTCGGGGACGATCCCGACACGGTGCTGATGGTGATCAGCGACCACGGCTTCACCGACTTCCGCCGCGGCGTCAACCTCAACAGCTGGCTGCGCGACGAGGGCTACCTCGTGCTGAAGGACGGCGCGCAGACCTCGGGCGACTGGTTCGAGAAGGTCGACTGGTCGAGGACGCGCGCGTTCACGCTCGGGCTGACCGGCCTCTTCGTCAACCGCAAGGGGCGCGAGAAGCACGGCATCGTCGCGCCGGGGCCGGAGCTGGAGAGCCTGTGCAAGGAGCTCAAGCAGAAGCTCGAGGCGCTGCGTGATCCGGCCGACGGTTCGCGCGTCGTGCACGAGGCCTTCCTGACGCGCGAGATCCACTCCGGTCCGTACGCCGACGCGGCGCCCGAGCTCCTGATCGGGTACGAGAAGGGCTTCCGCCACTCGTGGGAGTGCGCGACGGGCTCGGTCACGCCGGAGGTGTTCCGCGACAACGCGCGCTCCTGGTCGGGCGACCACTGCGTCGACCCGCGACTGGTGCCGGGCGTGTTCTGGTGCAACCGCAAGATCGCGATCGAGGAGCCGGCGCTGATCGACCTCGCGCCGAGCGTGCTCGACCTCTTCGGCGTCGCGATCCCGCCCTACATGCAGGGCCGCTCGCTCTTCGGCGCCGACGCGCGCGGCACGGCGCCGCGCGAGACGCGCCGCAACGCGGGCACGCGCGAGGAGGCGCACGCATGAGGCTTCCGCGCTGGACCGTCTGGCCCGCCCTGGCGATCCTGTTCGTCTTCGCGCTGCCGGCGATCCCCGGCCGCGCGCCGGAGCCCGAGGCGCCCGCCAGCGGCAGCGCGCCGACGCGCTTTCGCCGCACGCTCGTGCTCGGCATCGACGGGCTGGATCCGGACATCCTGCAGGAGACGCTCGACAAGTACCCCGAGCGCACGACGAACTTCGCGGCGCTGGTCAAGCAGGGCGGGCTGCACCGCCTGCAGACCTCGACGCCGCCGCAGAGCCCGGTGGCCTGGTCGAACTTCATCACCGGCCTCGATCCGGGCGGCCACGGCATCTTCGACTTCATCCACCGCGACCGGCGCACGCGCGACGTCGCGACCTCGGTGACCAGGCCGCAGTCGGAGAGGCACATCGACCTCCCCGGCTCCTGGCAGTTCCCGCTCGGCGGAGATCCCGAGTCCAACCGCAGCGGCAAGGCCTTCTGGGAGATCCTCGCCGAGCACGGCGTGCCCGCCGACATCTGGCGCATGCCGGCCAACTTCCCGGTCGTGCCGTCGAAGGGCTGGTCCTTCTCCGGGATGATGACGCCCGCGGTCGACTCGGCCTACGGCGAGTACCACCTCTGGACGACCAACCCCTCGCCCGACGCGATCGCCTCGGGCGGCAGGGTCGAGACCGCGCGACGCTTCGGCAACCGCCTCGACCTCGAGCTCCCCGGCCCGCCGAACCCGTTCCAGGACAACGGCGCGACGGTCAAGCTCCCGCTGACCGTCTCGATCGACGACGTTGCGCGCGCCGCGGCGCTGCGCCTCGGCGAGTCGGCGCTCGTGCTGCAGCCCGGGCAGTGGAGCTCGTTCGTGCGCGTCTCGTTCCCGCTCGCGACCGCCGTGCACGTCGCGGGCACGGTGCGCTTCTACCTGCGCAGCCTCGAGCCCTTCGAGCTCTACGCCTCGCCGGTCAACATCGATCCGCTCGACCCGATCGCGCCGGTCTCCGCGCCCAAGAGCGCCAGCGCGGCGCTGGCCCGCGCGATCGGGCTCTACTACACGCAGGGCATGCCCGAGGACGTCAACGCGCTGAAGGACCGCGCGCTCACCGACGAGGAGTTCATGCAGCAGTCCGCGCTCGTGCACGACGAGGGACGGCGCATGCTCGAGTTCGGCCTCGACCGCTGGCTCGCCAACCCCGACGGCGGCCTGGCCTTCTTCTATTTCTCGGGCGTCGACCTGTGCAGCCACATGATGTGGCGCCACGGCGACGCGCAGCATCCCTTCCACGACGAGGCCTTCGCCGCGAGCTCCGACGAGAGCTGGACGCACCGGCCCGGCAGCACCTGGCGCGAGGTCGTGCAGGACCTCTACCTGCGCATGGATCCGGTGCTGGGGCGCATTCGCGAGCGCCTGCCGCCCGACGCGCTGCTGATCGTGATGAGCGACCACGGCTTCGCCGCCTGGCACCGCAAGTTCAACCTCAACACCTGGCTGGTCGAGAACGGCTACCTCGTGCTCAAGCCCGGCCGCGAGCGCGAGCTCGGCGCGGGCGATCCGAAGTTCCAGCAGGTCTTCCTGCGCGATGCGGTCGACTGGACGCGCTCGCGCGCCTACGGCATCGGCTTCAACGGGCTCTACCTCAACCTCGCCGGGCGCGAGGAGGACGATCCCGCGACGAGCGAGAACGAGTCGGGCATCGTGCACGCGGGAGCGGAGGCCGAGGCGCTCGAGCGCGAGATCGCGGCGAAGCTCGTGCTCGTGCGCGACGCGCAGCACCCGGGCGAGCAGCCGATCCTGCGCGTCGATCTCGCGCGCGAGGTCTACCACGGCGCGCGCCTGGGCGAGGCCCCCGACCTGCTCGTGGGATACAATGCGGGCTACGGGAACTCCGACGCGTCGACGCTCGGACGCATCCCGCACGAGGTCTTCGAGGACAACAAGGGCGGCACGTTCAACGGCAACCACCTGATGGCGCCCGAGGTCGTCGAAGGCTCGCTGCTCACCAACGGGGTCGTGCTGGACGGCAAGCACGGCCTCGAGGATCTCACGGTCGAGATCCTCGAGCAGTACGGCATCCGGCCGGTCGATGGCATGCACGGCAAGCGCGTGCTGCGCTAGCGCGAGGAAACGCACCCATGTTCGGCGGCGGAAACAAGATCAAGCTCGACAAGGACCTGCTGGAGCGCATCAAGGTGATCTCCAAGGCGGCCGGCTACGCCTCGCACGAGGAGTTCATCGTGCACGTGCTCGAGAAGGAGATCGCGAAGTTCGACGACGCCAAGTCCGACGCGGACATCACCGAGAAGCTGCGCGGCCTGGGCTACATCAGCTGAGCCCGCGCGCGCGCCCCCCGATCCGCGCATGAACCTCGTCAACGGCATCGCCAACGCGCTCTTCGGCCTGCTCGACGGGCCCGTGCGCTGGTTCGGGCCGCTGCCGACGCTGGTGCTGGTCTCGGGCGTGTTCGGCGTGCTGGCGCTGATCGCGTTCAAGCACCTCTCGTTCCAGAAGCGCATCAAGGCCACCAAGGACCGCATCAAGGCGCACCTGATCGAGATCCGCATCTACCAGGACGACCTCGGCATCGTCGGCAAGGCGATCCTCAAGGTGCTCGGGCGCAACCTGCAGTACCTCGCGCTCAACCTGCTGCCGATCGTGCCGCTCGCGCTGCCCTTCACCATCGTCGCCGCGCAGCTGGTCACGCGCTTCGGCTTCGCGCCCGTGCCGGTCAGCGCCCCGGCCGACGCGCTGCACGTGACCCTCGCGGGACAGGGCACCACCCTGCACATCCAGCTCGCGCGCGGCAGCGAGGCGCGAGTCTCCGAGCTCAGCCTCAGGTATCCGCCCGGCGTCGAGGCCGTCTCGCCGCTCGTGCGCGATCCCTTCGCCGGCGAGGCCTGGCAGGAGATCGTCGCGCGCGCACCCGGCGAGCACAGGATCGAGATCGCGCTGGGCGCGGAGACGCAAGAGAAGCTCTTCGCGGCCGGCGTGCAGCCCGCGCGCTTGCAGCCCGAGCGCGGCAGCGGCTTCTGGAGCGCGCTCTTGTGGCCGGCGGAGACGAGCTTCGGTTCGGGCTCGGGCTTCGAGCGCGTCTCCTTCGAGTACCCCGCGCGCGAGATCGCCTGGCTGCCCTCGGGTCCCGGCGGCGTGCTGGTCGTGTTCCTGATCAGCTCGATGCTCTTCGGCCTCCTGCTGATGAAGCCGCTCAAGGTCCAGGTCTGATGTTCTCGGCCGCGGTCGAGCGCGCGCTGCGCGTGGCGCTCGAGGCGCACGCCGGCCAGCTGCGCAAGAGCCCCGAGCCGGTGCCCTACGCGACGCACTGCGTGCACGTCGCGCTGATCCTCGCGCGCGCCGGAGCGGACGAGATCACGCTGCAGGCCGGATTGCTGCACGACGTGCTCGAGGACTGCGAGGGCTGGACGCGCGCGCGCCTGGAATCGGAGTTCGGCGCGGAGGTCGCGGGGATCGTCGCGGAGCTCAGCGAGGACAAGACGAAGAGCTGGGAGGAGCGCAAGCGCCACCAGGTCGAGGTCGTGCCGGCGCTCTCGCCGCGCGCGCGGCTGGTCAAGGCCGCCGACAAGCTGCACAACCTGCGCACGCTCGCCGCGGACCTCGCCGCGGCTCCCGACCCGGCCGCGATCTGGAAGCGCTTCAACGGCGGACGCGAGCGCACGCTGGCGAGGAGCGCGGAGCTCGTCGCGGCCCTCGAGCCGCGCGTGCCGGGCGAGCTCTCGCGTGCGCTGCGCGAGGCCCTGCGCGAGCTCGAAACGCTCGCGCGCCGCTGACGCGGACGATCAGGCCTTGGCGGCCGGCGCGCGCTTGCGCTTCAGGCGCGCCTTGTACTTCGCCTGGCTCTTCTTCTGACGCATCTTGAGGGAGCAACGGTTGTCGCCGCGGGCCATGGGGTGATCCTGCTGTGTTCGGTGGAGGAGGGCGCCGAGCGCCCGGGAGGGGGAAAGAGTTGACCCGAGGATGCGCGCGGGGTCAAGGCGCAGACCGTTCCGCGCGCCGCTTCACTTGCCCTCGCCCGCGTCCGGCTCCGCCGGACCGAGCTTCTCCAGCCCCAGCCCCTCGATCTCGGGCATCGATCGGCCCGCGATGCCCTCGAGGTCGCCGTACATGCCGCTCGTCGCGAGCATCACCACCTCGAGCTGCTTCTCGCGCTTGGACCAGATGCGCTGCATCGCGGTCTTCTCGCTGTCGAGGTCGCGCTTCAGGTTCGCGAAGCCCTCGAGGATCGCCTGCACGCGCAGCTTGAACTGCGAGCCGGTCAGGTAGGCGTAGAGCAGCTCCATCTTGCCCTCCTGGCCCTTCGCGGCGCGTCGCGCGGCGGCGGTCTCGACCAGCCCCGCGCGCAGCACGCTCGCCAGCGGAACCGCGAGCCCCGGCGTCGTGACCCACACGCCGTCGATCTCGGCGAAGTTCGCCAGGCCGCTGGGCAGCGCGTGCGAGACGATCACGGCGATCTCGGCCCTGGCCGCGCGCTGGTCGCCGCGCAGCTTCGCCAGCCACCCGTCGCTCCAGTTGCGCGTGCGCTTGGATTCCCACAGCAGCGTGCCGCAGGGCTGCCCCAGCGCGTCGACCACGCGCTGGAAGCTGTCGCCGCCGAACTGGCCCTTGGGCACGGGCTCGATCGCGTCGCGCGGGAAGGCGGCGCGCAGCGCGGCCTCGAGGTCGAGCTCCTGCACCTCGCCCTGCTGCTGCTGGCTGCCCTGCTCGGCCTTGCGCAGCGCGTCGGCGAGCTTCGACTGCAGCGCGGAGATGGTCTGGTCGCGCTCGGCGAGCTTGAGCCGCGCCTCGTCGGCCGCGAGCGCGCGCGCCTTCTCGCGCTCGAGCCCGAGCAGCTCGCTGACCTTCTTCTCGACGGCGAGATCGGCCTCGCGCAGCTTGTCGTCGAGCTCGCGCTGCTTGCGGCGCGCCTCGGTCTCGACCTTCTGCGCCTCGACCAGCTTGGCCGAGCGCTCCTCGAGCTGCTGGTGCAGATCGCGCGTCTCCTGCGCGACGGATTCGAGCGCGCGCTTGCGCTCCTCGTCGACGATGCGCGCGCGTTCGGCCTTGACCTGCTGCGCGAGCCGTTCGGCGAGCGACTCGCGCTCCTTGGCGATCTTGGCCTGCTCGAGCTGGAGTTCCGCCGCCTGCTTCGCGACCTGCTGCTCGCGCGCGCGCGCCTCGCTCTCGAGCTTCTGGCGCGTCGCGGCGATGAACGGCGCGGCCAGCGACTCGGTCAGCTTGACCGGCGTGCCGCACTTGGGGCAGGGGATGACGAGGTCGTCGCTCACGGTTCTGCTGCGCTCGCAGCCGCGAGTCTAGCGCACAGCGCCCGACTCGCGCAGCGCGCGCAGCACGCGCTCTCTCAGCGCAGGGCGGCAGACCAGGAACTGGTCGTGGTTGGGATCGGGCTGGTTGTAGGGCACGTCGCTCCCGTCCAGGCGCGCGACGAACCAGCCGAGCGCGCGCGCGATCGCCTCGGGCGCGCAGGTGTCCCACTCCTTGAGCCCCTTGCGGTGCGCGTAGAGATCGGCGCGGCCGGTGAGGAGCAGGCCGACCTTGCTGCCGACCGAGCCCTCGGGCACGAACTCGGCGCCTAGCGCCTGCGCCAGCGCCGGCATCCACGAGGGCGTGTGGCTGCGGCTGACCGCGATGCGCAGCGGCGCGGCGTCCGTCTCGTCGCCGTGCGCGAGTCCGCCGGCGCCGAGACGGCCCGCGATCCGCAGCGCCGCGTGGCACACGCCCCACAGGATCGTCTGCTGCGCCGGCAGCGCGACCGCGCCGAGCGCGGGCCTGCCGTCGATCGCCAGCGCGACGTGCACGGCCCAGTCGTGGCGCTGCTGGCTGTACTCGCGCGTGCCGTCGAGCGGATCGATGATCCACACGCGCGACTTCGAGAGGCGCGCGCTCGAATCGGCCGTCTCCTCGCTCAGGATCCCGTCCTGCGGATAGCGGCCGCGCACGAAGCCCTGCAGGAACCCGTCGGCGGCCTGGTCGCCGATGTCGGCCAGCGTGCGCTCCTCGGTCCAGCGTCCGCTGGCGCGCAGCCCGAGCGCGCGCTCGCCGGCGACGCGCGCGGCCTCGATCGCGAACTCCAGGTCGGCGCGGTGCTCGCGCGGCACGTCGGAGAGGGGCATGCCTGCTTCATCCACGATGCGCGTGGCGAAGTCAAGGCGGCCCCTCTCCTGGGCGTGCGTGGTTCCCGTCAACTAGGAGTTGACAGGTCCACCCATGTCAAGGGACCCACGTCACGGCGACACCATTCGTGGCGTTGAAGGTGTCGCCCGTGCAGAAGTTCGCGGAGTTGCGGTAGTCCACGAAGTAGTAGTAGGTCCCGCCGACCGGCGGGGGCACGGCGCCCTTGACGCTGATCTTCGGATCGCCGGGATTGGCGTACCCGAAGGCGACCAGCCCGTTGACGGCCGTGTTCGTTCCCAAGCGGGTGAGGGTGCCGGAGACGCACCACAGACCATCGCCGAAGGTGACCGCCGAGGTGACCGCGTCGCACTGGACGAACGTCGCGGCCGTGGAGACCGGCACGAAGTTGGTCACGAGCCGCAGGGTGTCGTTGGAGACCTGTGCCAAGCCTTGAGCCTGCAGGAGACCGCCCTGCACGAACACCGAACTCGGGCAGCCGTGGCCCGGAGCGCCGTTCGCGACGGGTGTGCACGGGCAGTTGCCCGAGGTGCCGTCGCCGAAGCAGAAGGGGGTGCCCGCGGGCAGCATGAAATCGCGGATGAAGACGTCGTCCGTGGCATTGAAATCGCCAATGACGAGGTCCGTGGCCTTGCTGTCAAACGCGACGATCTTCGTCGCGCTCAGTGCCGGAGCTGTGGAGGGGCCGTTCGCGGTCATGATGATCCCGATCCCGAAGCTCCCCAGTCCGCTCTCCAGGGTCGTGCGGTCGTGGACGAGCACCTGGGTCCACGGGCTGCCGACCCCTATGGCCATGTTGACAGCAGCGGTCGCGAAGCCGATGCGCATCCCGTCCGGGGAGCAGCACGGGACTCCGATCGCGCTGAGGTTGGGCTGGGTCCCGCCAAGTCCGAGGATGCGTGTGGTCGTCCCCGCAGAGACATCGCGGATGAACGTGTCGATCTGGCCATTGGTGTCGCCCGTGACGAGGTTCGTGGCCGCGCTGTTGAAGCAGAGGATCTGGCCGTCGGAGGACAAGCACCCGCCGGTGCTGAACGCGTTCGCCAACGCCCCGGCGCTCGAGACGCTCTCGAGTGTCGTCGTGCCCAGCGACACCACGTGTCGATAGACGTCCTTCACTCCGTTCGTGTCTGCACCGAGAACTCTGCGGCTCGTTTCGTAGCAGATCACGTCGCCGTTCGCGGAGATCCCCGTGACGAGCGTGTCCGTGGCCGTCGTCGACGCCGTCACGTTCGTGATGGCCGCGATCGAGCTTCCACCGACGAAGGGGTTGGCGGCGATGAAGACATCCTCCGAGTTGTTCGTGTCGCCTGCCACCAGGTTGGTGGCGATCGAGGTGAAGGCGATGCGCGTTCCGTCGGCCGAGATCCAGGCGCGGCGCGAGTCGCGGTTGGCGGCGTTGCCGCCCGATGCGTTGCTGACGCGCGCAATGCTCGCGGTTCCGGTGGCCAGGCGGTCCCGGACGAACACGTCCCATGCCCCGTTCGCGTCACCGCTGACGAGGTTCGTCGACTGGCTGCTGAAGACGATGTAGCGCCCGTCGGCGCTGATGCTCCCGATGCCCTCGACCTCCGAGACGCCGTTCGCTTCCGTGAAGGGCGAGACGATCTCGTTGACGCGCGCCATCGAACCGCTCGTGACATCGGTCACGAAGACGTCGGTCACGCCGTTCGTGTCCACCGCGAAGTTCGATGCGTTGCTCTGGAAGACGACGTATCGGCCGTTGGGTGTGATCGAAGGCCTGGTGCTCGCGGCGTTACCCTCCACGGCGCTGAGGATGCTCACGCGTTGGGTGGTCTGTGCCTGGCCGGTCCCGGCCAGACAGCCGAGGGACAGCAGCGACCCGGCGATCCAGCCTGCTGCCGGAGTGAAGCGTCTGTTGCCGTGGGGTTCAGAAGGGATGGGGGAGCGGGATCGACTCGCTTGCTTCATGGTCATGCCTCTTCCTGAGGGTTCGGGGGTGTCGCTGCCAGTGAGCGCTTGCTCGGGGACGACACGACCCGGCCCGTGCTCCCGACTCAGGAATCCGCCGCGAGTTCGCGCCACCGCTGGAAGCGCAACGTCACGCCGCTATGCTGTTCACCCCGCACGCATCCAAGGAGACACCCATGCCCATCGACGTTGGAACGACCGCACCGGACTTCACGCTCAAGACGCAGGACGACAAGGAGTTCAAGCTCTCCGAACACAAGGGGAAGAAGAACGTCGTGCTGCTCTGGTACCCGCTCGACTGGTCGCCGACCTGCGAGAAGGAGAACTGCAAGATCAGCCAGGAGCCCGTGCTCGCCGGCGCCGACACCGTGGTCGTCGGCATCAGCCGCGACTCGACCTGGTCGCACCGGGCCTGGAAGGCCTCGAAGGGCATCAAGCACGACCTGCTCGCGGACCCGATGCTCGACGTCACGAAGACCTACGGCATGCAGCACCCCAAGGTGGGCTTCATCAGCCAGCGCGGCACCGTGATCGTCGACAAGCAGGGCAAGGTGGCCTTCGTCGAGGTGCAGGAGAAGACCGGCGACGAGCGCAACTGGACGCCGATCCAGGCCGCGCTGAAGAAGCTCAAGTGAGCTGAAGCGCCGCGAAGGCGCGATTCCGCGAAGGAACGGGGGGGCGTCCGCCGCACCAAGCGGGGCGCCCCTTTTCCTTGCCCGCTCGGGTAGTCTTGGGGGCGCCCCCAACCCCCAGGAGCCGCCGTGCGCCCCCAGCTTCCGTTCCTCGCCGCCCTCATCGTCTGCGCCCCCGCCGCGCTGGCCCAGAACTCGTTCGTCAACTGGGAGAGCGCGCACGTCCATCCGCTCGACCTCACGCCCGACGGGACGAAGCTGCTCGCGGTGAACACCGCCGATGCGCGCCTGGAGGTCTACGACGTCAGCGGCGCGAGCCTCGTGCTCGTCGACGAGATCCCGGTCGGGCTCGATCCGGTCTCGGTGCGCGCGCGCGGCAACCTGCGCGCCTGGGTGGTCAACGCGATCTCCGACTCGGTCAGCGTGGTCGACCTGTCGACCGGCAACGTGGTCGCGACGCTGCGCACCGCCGACGAGCCGGCCGATGTGGTCTTCGCCGGCTCGCCCGAGCGCGCCTTCGTCTCCTGCGGCGGCGCGAACGAGATCCTGGTCTTCGACCCGTCGAACCTGGGCGCGGCGCCGAGCGTGATCCCGATCCTGGGCGACCAGCCGCGCGCGCTGGCGCGCAGCGTCGACGGCACCAAGGTCTATGCGGCGATCTTCGAGTCGGGCAACCACTCGACCGTGCTCGGCGGCGGCGCGGTGGCGAACCTGGGCTTCCCGCCCAACGCGGTCAACGATCCGCAAGGCCCGTACGCCGGACAGAACCCGCCGCCCAACAACGGCACGCTCTTCAACCCGCCGATCTCGGGCGGACTGCCGACGCCGCCCAAGGTCGGGCTGATCGTCAAGAAGAACGCCGGCGGCCAGTGGATGGACGACAACGCGCACGACTGGACCGGCCTGGTCAGCGGTGCGAACTCCGCGCTCTCGGGTCGTCCTGCGGGCTGGGACGTGTACGACAACGACCTCGCGGTGATCGACACGCTCTCGCTGGGCGTGACGTACACCAAGGGCCTGATGAACATCTGCATGGCCGTGGCGGTCAACCCGGCCAGCGGCCAGGTCTCCGTGGTCGGCACCGACGCGACCAACGAGGTGCGCTTCGAGCCCAACGTCAAGGGCCGCTTCACGCGCGTCAAGCTGGCGCGCACGAGCGCGAGCGGCGCGAGCACGCTCGGCAACGTCGACCTCAACCCGCACCTCACGTACGCGAGCTCGACCGTGGCGCAGTCCGAGCGCGACAAGTCGCTGGGCGACCCGCGCGGCATCGTCTGGAACTCGACCGGCACGCGCGGCTACGTCACCGGCATGGGCTCCAACTGCGTGGTCGTCGTCGACGCGAACGGCGCGCGCGCGGGCCTGACGCAGACGATCGCGGTGGGCGAGGGCCCGACCGGCGTCGCGCTCGACGAGGCGCACGGCCGCCTCTTCGTGCTCGACAAGTTCGCCGGCGCGATCTCGGTGGTCGACACGACGAGCGAGCTCGAGACCGTGCGCGTGCCCTTCTTCGATCCCTCGCCGAGCGCGATCCGCACCGGCCGCAAGCACCTCTACGACACGCACAAGAACTCGGGCCTGGGCCAGATCGCCTGCGCCTCGTGCCACGTCGACGCACGCATGGACCGCCTGGCCTGGGACCTCGGCGATCCGCAGGGCGCGATGAAGTCGACCGTGGGCCAGAACCTCGGCGCGGGCGTGCCGGGCCTCAACGGCGGCTTCCAGGACTGGCACCCGATGAAGGGCCCGATGACGACGCAGACGCTGCAGGACATCATCGGGCAGGAGCCGCTGCACTGGCGCGGCGACCGCGCGGGGATCGAGGAGTTCAACGGCGCGTTCCAGAGCCTGCAGGGCGACGACGCGCAGCTCACGCCGGCCGAGATGCAGGAGTTCGAGAACTTCCTGGCCACGATCACGTTCCCGCCCAACCCGTTCCGCAACGTCGACAACACGCTGCCGACGAGCCTGCCGCTGCCGGGCCATTTCACGACCGGCCGCTTCGGCCCGGCCGGACAGCCGCTGCCCAACGGCAACGCGGTCAACGGTCTGGCGAACTACCGACAGCTGCTGCTCGACAACAACGCGCTGCGCTGCGTGACCTGCCACACGCTGCCGACGGGCAGCGGCACCGACTACCGGCTGCAGGGCACCTCGCTCGCGCCCTTCCCCGTCGGACCCAACGGCGAGCATCACCGCATGCTCGTCTCGCAGGACGGCTCGACCAACGTGACGATCAAGGTCCCGCAGCTGCGCAACGAGTACAAGAAGGTCGGCTTCAACGCCACGCAGACGCTCAACCTCTCGGGCTTCGGCGTGCTGCACGACGGCAGCGTCGACTCGCTCGAGCGCTTCGTCTCCGAGCCGGTCTTCGTCGTCACGAGCGAGCAGATGGTCGCCGACCTGACGGCCTTCCTGCTCTCGTTCTCGGGCTCGGACCTGCCGCAGGGATCGCCGACGAACTTCCTCGAGCCTCCCGGCGGCACGAGCAAGGACTCGCACGCCGGTGTCGGACTGCAGACCACGGTGCTCGACGGCTCGGCCGTCCCGCCCGTGCAGGCCGCGCTGCTCGCGACGATGCAGAGCCTCGCCGATTCGGGCAAGGTCGGCCTGATCGTCAAGGGCAAGCAGGCCGGCATCGCGCGCGGCTGGGCCTACCTCGGCAGCGGCTGGCTGCAGTCCGACCGCGCGCAGGAGCGCAGCACGATCGGCGCGCTGCAGGCCGCGGCGAGCGCGGGCAACGAGCTGACCTGGACCGTCGTTCCCAAGGGCACGCAGACCCGCCTGGGCATCGACCGCGACCTCGACGGTTGCCTCGACCGCGACGAGCTCGACGGCGGCAGCGATCCGGCCAACCCCGCCAGCCACGTCTGCGGACCCGGCGCGCCCTACTGCTCGGGCGACGGCTCGCTCGCGACCGCGTGTCCCTGCGCGAACGTCGGCGCGGCCGGCCGCGGCTGCGCGAACAGCCAGAGCGGCTCGATCGGCGCGTGGCTGACGAGCAGCGGCGCGGTCAACCCCGACACGGTCGTGCTCTACGCCTCCGGCATGCTGCCGACCGCGACCGCGGTCTACCTGCAGGGCGACGCGAGCAACGCGAACGGCGTCGTCTTCGGCGACGGAGTGCGCTGCGTCGCGGGCACGCTCAAGCGTCTGGCGGTCAAGCCCAGCGTCAACGGCGCCTCGCAGTATCCCGACACGGGCGATCTCCCGATCACGCAGCGCTCGGCGCAGCTGGGCGATGCCTTCGGTCCGGGTGCGGTGCGCTACTACGCGACCTACTACCGCGACCCCGCGCTGACCTTCTGCGCGACGCCGCTGGGCAACAGCTGGAACATCACCAACGGCCTCAGCGTCGGCTGGTGAGCCTCACGGTTTCTTCGTCGCACCTTGCGCGGCCCTCGCGCCGTGCAGGTGCGCGAAGACCAGCTTCTGCTGCGCGTCCTCGAGCCAGCTCGCCCGCGGCGGCGCGAGGTTGATCGCGGCCTCGAGGCAGGCAGCGGCCTCCTCCCAGCGCTCGCGCTGGAGCAGCACGCGGCCCAGGTCCAGCTGCGCCTCGGCCAGGTTCGGCGCGTACTTCGTCGCGTTGAAGAGCGCCTCCTCGGCCGCGGCGAGGTCCTTCATCCCCGCCTCGAGCAGCACGCCGTAGTCGTGCCAGAGCGCGCCGTTCTCGCGGTCGGCCGCGAGCGCGCGCTGGTACTCGCTCGCGGCCTCGGCGTACTGGCCGTTCGCCGCCAGCGAGCGCGCGAGGTTGGCGCGCGTGGCGGCGTCCTCGCGCAGCGCGAGCGCCTGGCGGTAGAGCGCGGTCGCCTGGGCGAAATGGTGGGCGCGGTGCTGCTCCATCGCGCGCTGGACGAGCACGAGATCCTGCTCATCGCGGATAGCGAAGGGCCAGAAGTGCCGCGTCCGCGCGGCGACGCCGTAGCCGACGAGCGCGCACAGGCCCAGCGCGCAGACGAGGATCGTTCGGCCCTTCACGCGCGACACGATAGCTACTGCCCGCGCAGGCGCGCGAGTTCGGTGCTCGCCTCGTCCCGCCAGGGGGCGTCGGATCGAGCGGTGTGCAGCGCGGAATCCAGGCACAGCGTCGCATCCTCCACGCTCGGCGAGTTCGCGAGCCGCATGCCGGTCGCGTGCAGCGTGTCGGCCATGTCCCGGGCGAAGGGGCCATCGGCGTAGAGTTCGCGCGCCGTCGAGGCGAGGCACTCGAGTGTGTCGCGCGAGACGCGGGACCCTGCCCGCGACGCCTCGTCGAGCGCGAGCCACGCATCGAATGCGTGCGTCCACTCCTCGAGACCGTCGCGGTATCGGCCAAGGCGTGCGAGGGCTCGAGCGAGGTGCGCACGGGCGAGGACGCGCTCGCCTGCGGGACGGAACTCCTGCCGGCTCGCGGCCGCGAAGCGACCGATCGCCTGGTCGAACTCCCCGGCCCGCTCCAGCGCGAGACCATCGTTCAGCTCCGCTTCGGACCAGCGCTGCTGGTCGGCGAAGCTCGGGGCGGGGTGACCCGTGGATCGGCGACCGAGCGTGGCGATCAGAAGCGCGCTCCCGACGACGAACAACGCGCCGCAGACGAGCCACACCGTCCTGGTCGACATGCGCTTCACGATACCCTCATTCGCCTTGCCCACCCATCCCGCCCCGCGCTTCGAGGTCGACGCGATGCTGATCAAGCTCGCGCGCTACCTGCGCTGCCTGGGCTACGACGCATCCTGCGCGCCGGACGAGCCGCTGACCGAGCGCCTCGCCCGCGCCGAGCGCGAGGGCCGCATCTTCCTCACGCGCAGCCGGCGCATCCTGCACCAGCAGCGCGCGCCGCGGCTGTTGTGCGTGGTCGAGGAGTCCGACCCGGTCGCGCAGTGCGCCGCGGTCAGCGCGCGCTTCGGGCTCGAGCCGTCCGCGCACGCCTTCACGCGCTGCATCCGCTGCAACCTGGAGCTCGTCGAGGTGCCCAAGGACGAGTCGCTGCGCGCCGAGGTCGAGCCGAACGTGTGGAGCTCGTACGAGCGCTTCTTCCGCTGTCCGCGCTGCGCCACGCTCTTCTGGCGCGGCTCGCACGTGCGCAACACCTGCCGCAAGCTCGACGTGCCCGACGTCAGCGAGCCGTGAGCGCGCGGCTGCGTTCGCTCAGGCGCCCTCGGGCCTGGTGCGCGGGCCGTTCCAGCCCGAGAAGCCGCACTCGAGGTTGTAGAGCTCGACGTGTCCGTTCTCGGCGAGCAGCTCGCAGGCCGCGGCCGAGCGAGCGCCGCCGGCGCAGTAGACCAGCTTGGGCTTGCCGTCCTTGGGGATCTCGCGCAGGCGCTGCGGCAGCTCGTCGATCGGGATCAGCTTCGCGCCGGGGATGATGCCCAGGCGCGTCTCCTGCGGTGTGCGCACGTCGATCACGTGCAGGTTGCCGGCGCCGAGGAGTCGCGCCCCGCCCGTCGCGTCGACGTCGCCCCAGAGGCGGCCCTCCAGCACCATCTCGGGCGTCAGCTTCGCGCCGCGCACGAGCGCGGCGAGCAGCTGGCGCTGCGTCGCGAGCGCGTGCTCGAGCGCCTCGACGTCCTCGCGGCGCGAGCTCGCGGCGGGGCCTGGCGCTCCGCGCGCGGCCTCCTCGGCGCGGCGTGCGGCCGCGCCGGCCTTGGCGAGCGCGGCGAGAGCGAGGATCAGTGCCAGGACGGCCAGCGCGGGGACGGCGTATTCCATGTGGCGCCGATGCTAGCAGCGCGGCGCGCGAGGGACAGCTTCCGTCCGCGCTTCAGCGTCCGCGGATCTCGACGTCGCCGGAGCTCGAGTGCAGGCGCAGCTTCGAGCCGCCGGTCCCGACCGTCCCGTGCAGCCGCTTGGCCTCGTCGCCCTTCACGCCGCCGACGACGCCCGAGAGCTCGGCGCGCACCTCGCCGTACGCGGTGCTGGCGTCGAGCTCGAACGAGAGCTTCTCCGCGAGCACGAGGACGACCTCGCCGTAGTCCGAGGTCAGCGTCCAGCCGGCGCCGAGCGAGCTGCCGGCGAGCGCCTCGCCGTGGACGGAGCCCGAGCTGCTCGTCAGCTCGAGTCCGCTGAAGCGGCCGCGCGCGTGCACGTTGCCGTAGTCGCTGTGCGCGCGGCAGGCGCCGTCGCACTCGACCAGCTCGATCTCGCCGCTGCCGCTGTGCGCGTCGAGGTCGCCGTGCGAACGCGCCGCGTGCACGTTGCCGTAGTCGCTGTGCAGCACGCTGCGCCTGGCGGAGAGATCGCTGGCCTCGATGCCGCCCGAGCTGGTGCGGGCGTCGATCTCCTCGGCGTCGATGCTGCGCAGGGAGATCTCGCCGTAGCTCGAATCGAGCTTGACGCGCGCGCCGTGCACGTCGTTCGCGTGCACGCTGCCCGAGCCGCTCTTGGCCGCCAGCGTGCCGCGGATGCCTTTCGCCTCGACATCGCCGTAGCCCGAGCTCGCCGCCGTGTCGCCGAAGGCGCCGTCGACCGCGACGTCGCCCGAGCCGCTCGCGAGTTCCAGGCGCAGGCCGGCGGGAAGCACGAGTTCGAGGTCGACCTCCTCGCCGCCGCCGAACTCGAAGAACTTGCGGCTGGAGTCCTGCTTCTCGTGGCCGCGCACGACGTTCGGTCCGAGCTCGAGCTCCATCTGCGCCAGGCGCTTGTTCGCGTCCTCCTGGTCGGAGCCCCAGGCGCGCAGCGTCGCGACCACGCGCGCACTCGCGTCGGGGCTGGTGCGCACGCGGATCGAGCCCAGGTCGACCGAGGCCTGCAGCGCGCGGCCGGCGTCGAGCGTGAGCTCGTGCGTCTCGACGCGCTTGGCTTCGATGCCCGAGCGCAGGTGATCGCCGTCGATGCGCAAGTGCACCAGGGCGCAGGCTCCGATCACGACCGCGCTGACGACGAGCAGGGAACCGACGATGGCGACGGCCAGGAGGACCTTGGCGACGGGCTTCATGGGGAGACTCTCCGGGGGCGGGGGGCCGAAACGGGCGCGGGGTTCGGCCGAGGCGCCGGATTATTCTGCCGCAGCGGGCGCGAATGCGCCTCTCAGGCGCGCGCGCGGAAGAGCGCCACGCTGGCGGTGAACCCGTGCAGGAAGTTGCGCCCGCCGATCGGGCCGATCTCGCCTGCGGCGAAGAACCCGGCCGCGGGCACGGGCGCCCCGAAGGCCGACTGCACGCAGCCGATGTCGTGGTTGGGCGCGGCGAACAGGCGCGAGCCGCGGCCGTTGCACGAGAACAGCATCGCGCCCTGCTGCGCCGCCGCGCGCGCGTCGCCGGCGGTGCGCTCGCGCATCAGGTGCACGAGGTCCTCGCCGGCCGTCTCCGCATCGCGCACCAGGAACTGCACGCTCATGCCGACGCGCAGCGAGCCGTCGCCGACGGCGACGGCGCCCTGCTGCGGATCGATGCCCATCACGCCGCGCACCAGGAAATCGCCGCGCTCGAACGTGCTCTTGCGCGCATCGATCGCGAGCCCCAGGAAGGGCTGGCGCGAGAAGGCCTCGCGCTCGCCGGGGCTGAGCCCCTGCAGCGTCTCCATCAGCACGTCGATGGCCTTGCGACCGCTGAGCTTGAGCACGAAGTGCTCCTTGCAGGCCGTGATCACCCAGGGCTTGCCGACGGGCCGGCACCCCTGACTGACGATCGCGCGCACCTCGATCTCGCCCTCGATCGCGACGCCGGCGGCGCCGCTCTCGACCAGGCCGTGCTCGTTGAAGAGCAGGTTCTGGCCCGGGCCCATGCCGCCGCTCGCGAGGCCGCCCATGCAGGCAACGCCGGGCAACTCTCCGTTGAGCACCTCGAGGTAGTCGCCGACAGGGAAGGCGAACGGATCGGCGAAGAGCAGCAGGCTGGCCCTGGCCTTCTCGTGCACCTCCGGCAGTCGCGAGAATGCGTAGCTGCCGTCGGTCTCCTGCGCCACCGCGACCGAGAACGGCCGCACGTCGGTGCGCGGCAGCACGCCGGCCCACAGCGAGAGCGCGGGGCCGCCCTCGACCTCGACGCTGCTGCCGACGATGCTCTCGCCCGTGCAGCCGATCACGTGGCGTGCGCCCGTGCGGTGACCGAGCTCCTGGCCGAGGTGCTCGATCGCCGAGCCGTGGTGGTGCGAGACGAAGGCCGCCACGAGATCGGGCTTGTAGCCGCGCAGCCCCTGGACCAGCTCGCGCGCGGCAGTCTCGATCGCGACCTTCGACTCGCTCTCGCGCGAGAGCGAACTGGAGAAGAGGGGCGCGTCCATCGCCCCGATCCTACCCGAGCTTCGGCACGTCTCCGAGCCTGCGCCAGCGCACGACGTCGGCGACGGCGAAGCTGAAGTCGCGCTGCTTGACGTCGACGCCGTAGGTCGCCGTCTCGCGGATGTACGGCTCGGGGTCCGTGCCGGGGGGCGGATCGTAGATGTCGCAGTCGTGCACCAGCACCTGGAAGGCGCTGGCGCTGTCGAAGCGGCCCAGGATCACGCGACCCGAGCGTGTCTCGATCACCAGGTTCAATCCGTGAGGTGCGTCGTGGATGCGTTCGCTCATGAGTGCGACATCGTAGCGGAAATCCGGGCTCTGCCTACAATCCGCCACGCCCGCCGCTTCCTGGCTCCGACCGCTCCCGGAGCGCGGAGGGCGCACCACCGCCATGCACCTTCGATCCTCCGCAGCGCTGCTCGCGGCGCTCGTCTTCGCGTTTCCCGCGTCCGTTCACGCACAGTCCAACTCCTCCTGGGAGATCGTCGGCACGCCGGCGATCAGTGCGGGAGAGGTGGTCTGCTGCCAGCTGAGCTTCAGCGCGGACGACGTTCCGCACGTCGTCTACCAGGACCAGACCGTCTACGGCGGTCACGCGATCGTGCAGCGCTTCGTCAACGGAGCGTGGGAGCACGTTGGCGCGCCGGGCCAGGCCAGCCTGGCCGAGTCCTGGTACAACTCGCTCAGCTTCGACGCAGCGGGCAGCCTCTACCTGTGCAGCCGCGACTACGGAGTTGGCGGCCGGCTGCTCGTGCGCAAGTTCCCGGTCGGCGGGAGCTCGTGGTTCACGATCGGCGCACCGGGCGCGAGTCCGGACCAGGCACACTACACCTGGCTCGGGATCGGGCCCGGGCAGATGCCCTACGCCGCGTTCCAGGATCGCGGCACGCAGCCGGCCGACCGCCCGAGCGTGATGCGTTTCGACCCGTCGAGCGGCAACTGGGTCTTCGTCGGACAGCAGGGCATCACCACGCAGCCCACGGGCTACAACTCGCTGGCGGTCGACTCGCACGGAACGATCTACACCGCCTTCTCCGACGGCGAGCATCCCGATTCGTTCGGCAACGGTCGCGCGAGCGTGCTGCGCTGGGACGAGGCGAGCGGGACGTGGAGCCATGTCGGGCCGCCGGGGTTCACGCCGCTGGGCGCGCAGAACGGCTTCCTGGCGATCGATCACCACGATCACCTCTACTTCGCCTACCTGCGCTACCACCAGTGCATCCTCGTGCTGCGCTTCGACGGCACGAACTGGGTGCAGGTGGGCGGGCCGGCGACGGACACCGACCGTCCGTCGGTGGAGACCGAGGGCTGGAGGCAGTGGCTCTCGCTGCGCTTCGACAGCCAGGACACTCCCTACGTCGCCTACGAGCTGTGGGACTACGGCAACATGGCCGCGGTGCGCCGCTTCGACGGGCAGAACTGGGTGCTGGTCGGGCAGCACGGATTCACTGCCGGCGCCGCGGACTACCTCTCGCTCGCGATCGACCACCAGGACGTGCCCTACGTCGTCTTCCGCGACAACGCGAACGGCATGCGCACGACGGTGATGCGCTATGCGCCCTCGCCGAACTACTACGGCACGCCGATGACCAGCTCGCAGGGCTGCGTGCCGCAGATCACCGCAGCAGGTCAGGCCAGCCCGAGCTCGGGCCAGCCGTTTCGCGTCGAAGCGACGCAGGTCGTCAACCAGCGCAACGGAATGCTGCTCTGGAGCGCCGCACCGGACCTGATCCCGTTCGCCGGCGGCTCGCTCGCGCTGCATCCGCCGATCCACCGCACCGCGCTGCAATCCAGCGGCGGCAACGTGGGGGTGGAGGACTGCTCGGGGAGCTTCTCCTTCGACTTCAACGCGCAGGTGCTCGCCGGCGGGAACTCGGGCCTGCGCACCGGCGCCTCGGGCTTCGCGCAGTACTGGTTCCGCGACGCGGCTGCGCCCAGCGGCGTGTGCCTCAGCGGCGGCGTGCGCTTCCGCATCGATCCCTGATCCGACCTGCGTCGAGCGGGGGCGCTGCGAGGTGCGGGCCGTCCTCGCGCGCCGCTGCGAGCGCGCCCGGCCGCGCTTGCGGATCCGTCACTTTGTCCCTTGCCGGGACACGCGGTCGGAAGACAATGCGGTCGCCTGGCAAGCACTTCCGTGGAGGCGACATCGCGCGGCCTCTGTAGGAAGACGCAAAACTTCAAGAAGCTCCGTTCGGTGCGCCGAGAAGCGGGTCGGCGTCAGAGAACGGGAAGAGTCGTCCATGAGCAGGCATTGGCGGGAGTGGATCGCCCTCGCGGCGTTGTCGATCGGCGCGGCAGGTTGCGCCGGAGGGAGCTCGGGGAGCTCGCAGGTCTCGACCCTGCATGCGCTCCTGTTCTGCACGCAGGTGCCGAACACCGCGGACTTCACCACGATCGCCTCGACCTTCGGCAACCACCTGCCCAACGTGGGCGCGTGTCCGCGCGGCGGTGACCTGTACATCCGCTACCAGGACGGCACGCTGCGCAACCTGACGCAGGAGGCCGGCTACGGCGAGACGGGACTGCAGGGCGCGAACTCGATCGCCGTGCGCGAGCCGTGCGTGCACTGGAGCGGCACGAAGGCGCTCTTCAGCATGGTGATCGGCTCGCCGGCGCAGTTCGGATCCGAGAGCAGCCGCTGGCAGATGTACGAGATCACGGGCTTCGGTCCGACCGACACGCCGGTGATCACGAAGGTGCCGAACCAGCCCGAGGACTACGACAACGTCAGCCCGATCTACGGCAGCGACGACACGATCCTCTTCACCTCCGATCGCCCGCGCAACGGCGCGGCGCACCTCTTCCCGCAGCTCGACGAGTACGAGGAAGCGCCCACCGTCAGCGGCATCTGGAAGCTCGACCCGCAGACGGGCGCGCTGGAGATCCTCGACCACACGCCCTCGGGCGCGTTCTCGCCCTCGGTCGACAGCTTCGGCCGCGTGATCTTCACGCGCTGGGACCACCTCGTGCGCGACCAGCAGGCCGACGACGACAACATCTGCAGCTGCGACCAGTTCGGCACGTTCAACTACGCGAGCGAGGACCAGAACGCCGCCTCGACGGGGAACAACGACGAGTACTTCCCCGAGCCGCGCATGCAGTGGATCGACTACGTCAACGGCCAGATGCCGGGCTACTCCGGCGAGCTCAACGGCTGGGATCCGGCGCTGGTCGGCTCGGAGATCAACCACTTCTTCCCGTGGATGATGAACCAGAACGGCACGAACGAGGAGACGATCAACCACGTCGGCCGCCACGAGCTGCACAGCTACGTGCCCTACAACCGCTACGACGACATCAACATCGTGTCGCAGCTCTTCATGGGCAACACGACGGCCAACCGCAGCCCGATCTTCAACCTGCTGCAGATGCGCGAGGATCCCAACGAGCCGGGCAGCTACTTCGGCGTCAACGGCCCCGAGTTCTTCACGCACGGCTCGGGCCAGATCGTGCGCCTGCACGGGCCGGCGGGCATGAGCGCGAGCCAGATGACCGTCGACTGGATCACGCATCCGGACACGGCCAACTTCGATCCGAACCCGAGCGCGAACCACACCGGGATGTACCGCAACCCGCTGCCGCTCAGCGACGGCACCTGGGTCGTGTGCCACGCGAACACCACGCAGCAGGCGGGCAACCAGGGCTCCTCCGCGCATCCGGACCCCGTCTACAAGTTCCGCCTGCGCACGCTGCGCGCCGACGGGACCTATTGGCGCGCGGGGGACGCGCTCACCGACGGCCTGTACAAGACCGTGCAGTGGTACGACCCCTACCAGCTGGTCACGTACGACGGCCCGCTCTGGGAGCTGTGGCCGGCCGAGGTCGTCGCGCGCGCCGTGCCGCCGATGCCCACGCCCACGCTCGAATCGCCAGAGCAGCAGGTGCTCGACCAGAAGGGTGTGTCGCTGAGCTCGCTCAAGAGCTGGCTGCGCACGCACGACTACGCGCTGATCATCAGCCGCAACATGACCAAGCGCGACAGCAACGACCGGCAGCAGCCGTACAACCTGCGCGTCGCCGGCACGAACACCGAGACCGACGGCGCGGCCGGCACGGTCTACGACATCGCGCACCTGCAGCTCTTCCAGGCCGACCAGGTGCGCGGCCTGACGATGGGCGGGGCCAACCCGATCGCGGGCCGGCGCGTGCTGGCGCAGCCGATGCACGACGCACCCGGCGTCAACGTGCCCAACCCGGGCGGACCCGCGGGCAGCGTCGCGGTCGGGCCCGACGGCTCGATGGCCGCGGTCGTCCCGGCCAAGCGCGCCCTCTCCTGGCAGTTGACCGATCCGAGCGGCGTCGGCGTGGTGCGCGAGCGCTACTGGGTCACGTTCCAGCCCGGCGAGGTGCGCACCTGCGCGGCCTGCCACGGCCTCTCGAGCACCGACCAGACCGGCGCCGGACTGCCGACCAACCCGCCGCAGGCGCTGGGCACGCTGCTGCAGCACCTGATCGACACCGGCGAGCTGTGAGCGCCGCGGCGCGGGTCGACGCACCCGCAGGGGACGGAGCACCCGCGGGATTTCTCCGGACCAGATACTTGACACGTCAACTATCGTCGTGCAGACTGCAGTCATGGGTCGCAAGGGAACCGTCCAGGAGGCCATCCGCCAGCAGCGCCCGCTGCGCTCGCAGCGTCAGGAGGCCTTCCTCGCGCTGCTGCTCGCGGCCGAGGAGGTGCGCGCGCGCTTCGTGACGCACTTCGCGGCGGAGGAGGGGCTGACGCTGCAGCAGTACAACGTGCTGCGCATCCTGCGCGGCGCCGGTGCGGCCGGGCTGCCGACGCTGGAGATCGCCGAGCGCATGATCGAGCGCACGCCGGGCGTTACGCGCCTGGTCGACCGCCTGATCGACAAGAAGCTCGTGCAGCGCGAGCGCTCCGAGGAGGACCGCCGCCAGGTGTGGTGCCAGCTCACCGCGCGCGGCCGGCAACTGCTGGCGCGCTTCGACGACGAGGTCGACGCGATCGAGGAACACGCTTTCGGCTGCCTGAAGGCCGACGAGCTGCGGACGCTGATCCAGCTGTTGGACAAGGTCCGCAACCACCAACCCTGACGAGGTGAATCGCCATGAACTCCCGTGCTTCCGCTGAATACTTGACCAGTCAACAATCATCCGTCGCGCGCCCCTGGACGCGCCTCTTCGCGAGCTCGAACGCGGCCTCCGGGCCGATCCTGCGCCTGGGTCTCGCCGTCGTGCTCTGGCCGCACGGGGCGCAGAAGCTCCTGGGCTGGTTCGGCGGAAACGGCTGGACGGGAACGATGGGCTTCCTGACGCAGACGATCGGCCTGCCCGCGCCGCTCGCCGCGGGGCTGATCCTGCTCGAGTTCTTCGGGCCGCTGTTCCTGCTCGCGGGTGTCGCGGTGCGCCCGGTGGCGCTGGGCATGATCGGCATCATGCTGGGCGCGATCTTCAGCGTGCACGCGCCCAACGGCTTCTTCATGAACTGGTTCGGCGCGCAGAAGGGCGAGGGGTACGAGTACCACCTGCTGGTGATCGCGATGGCGCTCGCGCTCGTCGTCGGCGGTGCGGGCGCGCTCTCCTTCGACCGCGTGCTCGCCGGACGCACGCGCAGCGCGGCGCGCTGAGCGGGACGCGCCCGATCCGACGCGTCACATCCGAGGCGCGATACCCGACGCAATCGATGCGACGCGCCGGGCACGGCGCTGGACTCAGGCACGAGGCCGCTCCGCCACGGGGGCGGCCTGGTTCGTCTCCAGGATCACGCGAGCGCCGCGCTGGCGGGTGAAGTAGAGCCAGATCCACTCGAACATCACTATCACGCGGCTGCGGAACGAGATCAGGTAGAAGACGTGCACGAAGGCCCACAGGAGCCAGGCGAGGAGACCCGAGAACTCGAAGCGCCCCAGGCGCGCCACCGCCGCGGAGCGGCCGATCGTCGCGAGCAGGCCCTTGTCGCGGTAGCGGAAGGCCTCGGTCTTCTCGCCGCGCAGCCGGTGCAGCACGTTGCGCGCGGCGTGGCGTCCCATCTGCAGCGCGCCGGGCGCCATGCCCGGCACGAGGCCGTCGCGCCAGGGAACCGCGGCCGCGTCGCCGATGACCTGCACCTCGGGGTGTCCCGGAAGCGCGAGATCCGGCTCGACCAGCACGCGCCCGGCCTTGTCGAGGCCGCACCCGAGCGTCGCCACGAGCGGCGTCCCGCGCACGCCGGCCGCCCACAGCACCGTGGCCGCCTCGATGCGCTCGCCCCCCAGCGCGACGCCGCGCTCATCGATGCCGGTGACGCGCGAGGCGAGGCGAACCTCGACGCGCATGCGGGCGAGCGTGCGCTCGGCGGCGTGCGAGAGCCGCTCGGGGAAGCTCGCCAGCAGGCGCGGCGCGCCCTCGACCAGCACGATGCGCGCATTGCCCGGCTCGAAGCGCCGGAAATCGCGCGCCAGCGTGACGCGTGCGATCTCGGCCAGCGCGCCGGCGAGCTCGACGCCCGTCGGTCCGCCGCCGATCACGACGAAGGTCAACAGGCGCGTGCGCGTCGCTTCGTCCTCCGCGCGCTCGGCGTGCTCGAAGGCGAGCAGGATGCGCCGGCGGATCTCGAGCGCGTCCGCGCAGTCCTTGAGACCCGGCGCGTGCGCGGCCCAGGCCTCGTTGCCGAACCAGTGGTTCTGCACGCCGACGGCGACGATCAAGTGGTCGTAGTCGAGCTCGCCGTCCTCGAGCACGAGCTTTCGCGCCGCGACATCGACCGAGCGCGCGCGGGCGAGCAGCACGGTGGTGTTGGCCTGGTCGCGCACAACCTGGCGCAGCGGGACGGCGATGTCGGTCGTCGAGAGGCCCGCGGTCGCGACCTGGTAGAGCAGCGGCTGGAAGAGATGGTGGTTGCGCGGGTCGACGAGCGTGATGCGCACCGGAGCGCGTGCGAGCTCGCGCGCCGCCGCGAGACCGCCGAAGCCGCCGCCGAGGATGACCACGTGCGGGAGTTGCGCGCTCATGGCGCGCGACTGTAGCGCGCGCCGCCTCAGTTCTGGATCGTGAAGCGTCCCGCGTCCGTCAGCCCGGTCGACGAGCCCGCCGTCGGGAAATCCCGGTAGTAGTACTGCACCTGCAGCGTCGCGCCGGGCACGAGCAGCGGGTTCGCGCCGGAGCGGATCAGCGCGTTGAAGTCGTACGTGAAGCTCCCGCTGCAGTCGTTGCCGCTGGCGCTGCCGCCCGAGTTTTGCGCACCCGTGCGGAAGCTCTGGCCCAGGCACAGCGTGCCGCCCTGGAAGGGGACGAACGCGCTCGAGAGCGAGTACAGCAACAGGCCCGACTTGTGGTTGACCACGTTCGTCGCGAGCACATGGAAGGGCGCGGGGCTCGACGCGCTGGGTGTCCCGGCGAAACCGACGCTGGCCAGGCAGCCTTGCGAGTTCAACTTGGCCGTGCAGTAGTTCTGCGGGCCGTCCGTGCGCAGGAAGCGCCGCGCCCACAGCTCGAGCTGCGTGCCCGGGCCGTTGAGCGGCCCGTCGAAGACGAAGAGCACCTCATCGCCTGCGGGATCGACCACCAGATCGGGGCGCAGCTGGTCGCCGGCGAGCTTGCCGTTGACGGTGAAGTCGCCGCCGAGCGGCTGCGCGTGGGCGTCGAAGCGCCGCGCGCGCACGTTGACGTCGTTGCCGAGCAGGCCTTCCTTCCAGAGCACGGTGAAGCGCCCGCGGTCGTCGACGCCGACGACCGAGCCGGTCTGGTCGCCGCTGGAGATCTGGTTGACCTGGAACTCGGGCGCGAGCGGCGTGCCGTTCGCATCGAAGCGCCGCGCGAAGACGCCCCAGCCGCTGCCGTCGGAGAGCTGGTCGTCCCACGTGACGACGAAGCGTCCGAGCGCGTCGCAGGCGACGTGCGGGTTCATCTGGTCGCCGTTGGAGGCCCACGTCGTCAGCGGGAACTCCTCGGTCTGCAGCGGGTTCCCGGCGGCGTCGTAGACGCGGCCGTAGAGGTTGAGCCCGCTGCCGACCGTGCCGTGGCTCGAGTAGTCGACGAAGGCGACGAAGAGGTTGCCGTTGGGCGCGACCGCGACGTCGGGATCGACCTGGGCGTCCCAGAGCCATTCGTTGGCGCGGATGTCGCCGCTCTGCGGCTGCGCGTTGGCGTCGAAGATGCGGATGAACGCGTCGCCGTCCCAGTTGCCCGAGAACGCGACGATCCAGCCGCCGGAACGGTTGGCCGTCACCAGCGGCCGCCACTGCGACTGCGCGCCCTGCTGGTTGACCTGGAACTCCGGCCCGAGCGCGACGTGGTTCTGGTCGTAGGCGCGGCCGAAGATGCCCATCAGCTGCCCGTCGTTGCCCTCGCGGTCCGACCACGCGATCAGGAGCCGTCCGTTCGCGTCGAAAGCGAGGTCGGGCTCGTCCTGGTTGCCGTAGACGAGCGTGGTGTTGACCTGGAACGCGCCGCCGATCGGCTGCAGGTTCGCGTCGTAGTAGCAGGCCCAGATGTCCTGCCCGATGCTCCATGCGGCCGCGTACGTGTCGCCGTGCTTGGTGATGCGCGCCCAGTACTGGTCGTAGAACGAGCTCGCGCCGATGCCGACCTCGAGCCCCTGCGGCCCGAAGGTGTCGAAGGCCTGCGCGTGAGCGCGGCCGGGGACCGCGAGCAGCAGCGCGGCGACGGCGAAGGAGTGCGGCAGGGAGCGGCGCATGCAGGGCTCATCCTATCCGCGATTCCGCACGGCAGGGGCCGCCGGCTGCGGCGCTCGGCGTAGTCTTGGCCGCGAAACGTGCGCAAAACGGCGCGGGCGGCCGGGCTGGGGCATCGCGCCCGGCGCTTCGGACCCTACCATGGTGGGATGAAGCTCCAGCCCTCCTCATACATCTGGTTCAACGGCGAGCTGGTCCCCTGGGAGAAGGCCACGGTGCACGTGCTCACGCACGCACTGCACTACGGCTCGAGCGTCTTCGAGGGACTGCGCGCCTACAAGACCGTGCAGGGCACGGCCGTGATGGGCCTCAAGGAGCACACCGCGCGCTTCTTCCACAGCTGTCGCATCGTCCACCTGCCCCTGCCCTGGACGCAGCAGCAGGTCTCGGACGCGATCCGCGAGACGGTGCGCGCCAACGAGCTGGAGTCCTGCTACATCCGGCCGCTGGCCTACCGCGGCTACGGAGCGCTCGGCGTGCACCCGGGCGAAAACCCGGTCGAGCTGGCGATCGCGACCTTCCCCTGGGGCGGGCACTTCGATCCCGAGGGCCTCGCCAAGGGCGTCGACGTGGGCGTCTCGAGCTGGCGTCGCATGGCGCCCGACACGCACCCGGCGATGGCCAAGTGCGGCGGCAACTACGTCAACAGCCTGCTGATCGTGGCCGAGGCCAAGGAGCACGGCTACGCCGACGGCATCGCGCTCGACGTCAACGGCTACGTCTGCGAGGGCAGCGGCCAGAACATCTTCGTCGTGCAGGACGGCAATCTCTTCACGCCGCCCGTGGGCGCCTCGATCCTGGCCGGGTTCACGCGGCGCTGCGTGCTCCAGCTCGCGACGGACATGAAGGTGCCGGTGGCCGAGCAACTGCTCTCGCGCGAGCAGCTCTACACGGCCGACGAGGTCTTCCTGTGCGGCACCGCGGCCGAGGTCGTGCCCGTGCGCAGCGTCGACCGCCGCCCGGTCGGCAGCGGCGCCCGCGGGCCGCTGACGGAGAAGATCCAGACGCGCTTCTTCGCCACCGTGCGCGGCGAGCTCGACGACAAGCACCGCTGGCTGACGCCGGTCTAGGCGGGGCGCTTTCCGCGCTTTTCGCCGAAGAACGATCCCGCGTCGGCAACTCGATCCCGACGCGGAGATACCGCGCCGGGGACGGAACGATGGCGAAGATCGGAAGGAACGCATTCGAGAGCCTGGTGCGCCAGCACCATGCCGAGGTCTACCGCGCGGCCCGGCGTGTCGCGAGCGACGAGGCGCTGGCGCTCGATGCCGTTCAGCAGACCTTCGTCGCGGTGCTCGAGGGGCACGTCGCCCTGGAGAGCGCGCAGGATGCGGGCAAGCTCCTGCGCTGCGTGGCCGCGCGACAGGCGGCGATGCTGCTGCGTTCCGAACGCGCGCGCTCCCGCCGCGAGGAGCACGTGGCCATGCGACGCACCGAGGAGCTGGATGTGACCGATCCCGGCGAGCAGGAAGTGCGGCGCGCCTTGCGCAGCTCGGTCGCGGGCCTGCCCGAGGAGCTGCGCCTGCCGCTGGTCCTGCGCTACGAGGAGGACCTGACGCTCGGCGAGATCGGGTCGGTGCTGGAGCTGAGCGAGCCCGGCGTGCACGGCCGGCTCGAGCGTGCGCTGGCGGAGCTGCGCGAGCGCATGACCCGCCTGGGTTTCGCCGCCTGCCTGCCGCGCCTCCCCGAGCTGCTCCGCCCGCACGAGAACCTCGCGGTGCCGCCGCAGGTCCTCCCGCGGCTGCTCGCGCTCGGGCGCGGCACGCTGAGCCTCGCCACGCTCGGCGTCGTGGCCTCGGGCGTGCTGGCCGCCGCGGTCGCCGTGTTCCTCGTGCCGCACTGGCTGGACGAGCGCGGCGAGACGGCGGGGGCAGAGCCCGCTTCCTCGACCGCGCAGCTCGCGAACGGACGCACCGAGCTCGAGCTGCAAGCGCAGGATCCCGCGCGCCGTGCGCTCGCCGCCGCACCCGCGGGCGCGCCGACGACGACACGCGGCGATGCCCGCGCCCTTCTGCCCTCCGGGCGGATCGTCGGGGTGGTCCGCGACGAGCTGGGCTTCGCGGTCGCGGACGCCGAGGTCGGCGCCGCCTCGCTCGAGTTCGAGGGGAAATTCCCCGTGGAAACGAGCACGACGCGCACGGCTCCCGACGGCAGCTTCGTGCTCGACGTGCGCGTCTGGCTCGAATCGGGGCAGGACTATTCCCTGGGCGTGCACACCGCGACGCTCGTGCAGCCGGCCGGGACCGTGCGCGTCCACAGCGGACGGACCGCGGCGTTCCAGCGCATCCAGCTCTTCGCGCCGGTCGACGAACGTCCCGGGGCGTGGGAGCTCGCGCTGCGCGTGCGCGACCCGAGCGGCCGGCCGGTCGCTGGCGCGGTGGCGCGCCTGTACCGCAGCGTGCGCCACGCGCAGGGCGGGAGCTGGACGCAGTGGCAGGCCGGCGGTCGTGCCGACGAGAACGGCG
>JBGASC010000088.1:0-9642 GCA_044229935.1 Planctomycetota bacterium
ACGGCGCTCTCGATGCGCTCGATCTCGCGCGGCAGGTCGAACGCGATCCGCTCGCGGCCCTCGAGCACCGCCAGCGATCCGCCGCGCGCCGCGAGCCGCCGCGCGACGCGCGGCAGGAGCTCCGCATTGTGCCGACGCACGCCGCCCGCCGGCTGACCGAGCACGACGCCCGACACGAGGACGCGCGGCGCCCTCACGCGCACAGCTCCGACCACGCGTCCTCGACCAGCGCGGCGCAGCGGTCCCACGTGAACTGCGCGGCGTGCGCGCGGCGCGCCGCCGCTTCGGCCGGCGAGCTCGCGAGCGCGTGCGCGAGGCCCTCGGCCACCGAACCCGCGTCGTCGGGATCGACGGGGATGCCGCAGGCGGCCGCGACCTCCGCCTGTGCGCTGCCGCGCGTCACGAGCACGGGCGCGCCCGCCGCGCAGGCTTCGATGGCCGGCAGTCCGAACCCCTCCGACCGCGCCAGCACCGCGACGGCCGCCGCGTCGTGGTACAGCGCGGCGAGCTCCAGGTCGGAGACGTCGCCCACGAAGCGCGCGCCGCCGTCGCTCGCCACGCGCGCGTCCACCGGCCCCGTGACCACGACGGCGAGGCTCGGGCCGCCGCGCCGCGCGAGCTCGACCGCACCGCGCAGCGCGGCGTCGGTGCGCTTCTTCGCGCGACCGCCGCCCGCGCACAGGACGTACCCGCGCGCGACGAGACCGCGCCGCGCGATCGCCGCCGGGTCCGCCTCGTTCGCGAGGAACGTCGCGTCGATGCCCCTGGGCACGACGCGCACGCGCCGCGCCTCGACGCCCGAGTAGCTGCGCACGTCGCGCGCGGTCGCCTCCGTCGCCGTCAGCACGAGGTCCGCGCGGCGCGGACCGAGGCGCGCCCACAGACGGTGACGCCAGCCCGCGTTCTCCGCGACGCCGTGCAGCCAGGGCAGCTCGTGGATCGTCTGCACGCGCAGGCCCGGGCCGAAGAGCGGGAAGGCGGAGACGAACGAGTGGATGCCGTCGAGCTCGCGGGCGCGGCGGGCGAGCTCGCGCTGGCGCCATCCGAGGAGCCGTGCGAGCGGCGGGGGAGCCAGGCGCACGACCTCGAGCTGCCTGCGGCGCTCGAGCTCGGCCACGGTTTCGTCGACAACCCGCAACAAACCGGGCGAGTGGGGACAATGGAGAGGTGAAACGTCGAAACCGATGCGCACTCCGCGTAAGGTAAGCAGACACGTGAGCCGCGCGAAGCTTCCTCTGCCGATCACGATCCGGGACCGTTCGCCGGAGGATGTCGCCGCGCAGTGCGCGTGCGGAACGCTCGCGCGATGACCCGCAAGGCGCTGCTCTTCGGGGCCGCCGCCGTCGGCCTCCTGCTCTTCGCCGCGATCGCCGGCCTGCCCTTCTTCTCGGAGGACTTCACGCAGCTGCTCGAGGCTTCGCGCCTGTCGAGCGTCTGGCAGGCCCTCGGGCCACAGCTCGAGCCGCTGCGGCCGCTGCAGCACCTGCCGTTCTACCTGCTCAGCCGCGTCGCGGATCCCGATCCGGCCTGGCTGCGCGCGGTCGCGGTGCTCCTGCACCTGGGCTCGACCTTCCTCGTCGTGCGCCTCGCGCGGGCGCTGGGCGCGAAGGACTCCGATGCGCGCCTTGCCGGCGCGCTGTTCCTGGTCTTTCCCTGCGTCAAGGCGCTGGTCTGGGGCGCGGCGATCTCGAGCCCGCTGCGCGTGTTCTTCGTGCTGGGGGCGCTGGTCTCGTTCGCGGAGCGCCGCGGGTTCCTGCTGATCGCCTGCACGCTGCTGGCGCTGGCCTCGCACGAGAACGCGATCGCGCTGCCCGCGCTGCTCGTGCTGCTGGGGTTCACGCTCGGCCAGCGCCGCCGCCTGCTCGAGCCCGCGGCGATCGTGAGCGTCCTCGCCGTGCTGGCGCACGTCGTCTACCTCGCCTTCCTGCGCTCGCAGCGGCACCACGGCCTCAAGTCGATCGAGTCGCTGCCGGCCAACGTGGTCAAGGCGGCGCTCTCCTTCGCCCCCGAGCCGCTGCGCGAGCTGTGCATCGAGGGCCTGCGCGGCACGACCGGGCAGCTGTGGCTCTCGCTCGCGATCGTGGCCTTCCTGGCCTGGGTCGTCCTGCTGCTGCTCGCGATCGCGCGCGGCCGGCCGGCCGTGCGTTTCCTGGTGCTCGCGATCGCCGTCGACCTCGCGCTGCCCGTCCTCGCCGCGGGCTTCACGCAGCGCTACGCCTACCTCTCGGGCGGACTGGCCGCGATCGCGCTGGTGCTCGCCAGCGAGAGCTGGCCCGCGCGCGTGCGCCGGGGCGTGCTCGGCGCCGTGTTCGCGCTGTGGAGCATCGACACGCTCGTCGACTGCGTCGAGTACCGCCTGGCGGGCTCGCTCCAGCGGCGCGTGCTCGCAGAGCTGCGGGAGGAGCGCCAGCACGCCGCGCCGGGCCGGGTGATCGCCGTGATCGACCTGCCCGACATGGCCGGCAACGAGCGCGACCTGCCGTTCTTCAACTGGGGGCAGGAGGAGTGCGTCAAGCGCGCCGGCATTCCCGGTCCGTGGGTCTTCTGGCGCACGCGCGACTTCGCGACCAGCAGCGACGTCCCGCGCGTTCCCCCCGAGCGCCTCGCGCACCTGCGCGAGGAGGGCGTGCGCGCGCTGGTCTTCGATCCCGAGGCCGACGGCGACCGGCCGCCGCTGCGCGTGCGCGAAGAGTAGGCGTCCATCCGGTGCCCGCAGCGGGACGCTCGCGCGATTCCGCGGGCCGCGGGGCCCCGCCGCACCCGCGAGCCGCGGATTCGTCCCGGCCTGGCCGTGCGGGGTAGAATGACAGCGTTCCCGCCTTCCAGGAGTCCCCCATGGAAGCCGTCTCGCGATTCTTCACCTCGACCCAGGACTACGAGATCGCGGCCTTCGTGCTGCTGGTGCTCGTCTTCGAACTGTGGGAGCGCTCGCGCCCCGCGCGGCGCATGAACCGCTTCGCCGACCTGCGCCTGGACGTGCTCTCCTTCGGCTTCGCGCTGCTCGTCAACCGGCTCTCGACGCGCGCGGTGACCTCGACCATGAACGCGGCCCTGCCGGACGTGCTGCTGCAGTCGCTGCACGCGATGGCGAGCCTGCCCAGCGCGGTCAAGATGCTGGGCTCGATCGTGCTGGCCGACTTCACGATCTACTGGCTGCACCGCGCGCAGCACAAGTACGACGTGCTCTGGCGCACGCACGCCTGGCACCACTCCGTCGAGCGCCTGTACTGGTTCTCGGGCTTCCGCACCAGCCTCGGGCACTCGCTGATGAACAACATCCCGCAGGCCGCGATCCCGCTCTTCGTCTTCCAGATGACGCCGGTCGAGGCGGGCGTCGTCTACTCGATCGGCCTGTTGATCCAGTTCTGGGAGCACACCAACGTCAAGGTCGAGATCGGTCCGTTGAAGTACGTCTTCATCACGCCCGACTACCACCGCGTGCACCACTCGGCGAACGAGCTGTGCCGCACGAACTACGGCGGCTTCCTGAGCATCTGGGACCGCGCCTTCGGGACCTACTGCGATCCGCGCACGGTGCCCGACGACACGCCGCTGGGCCTGGGCGAGCACGTGCCGGCGCGGCGCATCCCGCGCATGCTGGTCGGGTTCTGAGCGAGCGGCGCAGGTGCGCGACAACGCAGTCGCGAGTCTCCTGGCATAGGAACTGCGGGCCGCACCCGCGTGCAGGCCGGCGGGGGTAGGCTGCTGGGGGAGATCCGCGCTGCAACCTGCCGACGACCAACGAACCGCATCCACGCCGCGCGCAGGCTTCTTCGCGCGCTACTGGTGGCTGCTCGCGCTCTTCCTGCTCGTGCTTCCGGCGGCGGTCGTCGTGTGGATCGTGTGCTCGACCCCGGACGTGCAGCCCTTCACGTACCCGCTGCGCTGAGCGCACCTCGATGCGCCCGCGCACACGCCTGCTGCTCGTGCTCGCCGCGCCGATCCTCGGCCTCGCCCTGACCGAGGCCGCCGTGCGCGTGTTCCGCATCGGGCCGATCCCCGCGCCCGGAGGCGAGGGCGACATCGCGCGCCAGTCCAGCGATCCCGACCTGCGCGTGGAGAACATCCCGGGCGGCTGGATGAAGACGATCCTCTACGACCGCGCGCACGAGGTCGTGAAGGTCGTCGAGGCGCACGTCAACGCGCAGGGCTTCCGCGGGCCGGTGGTCGAGCAGCCCAAGCCTCCGGGCGTCTTCCGCATCGCCTGCCTGGGCGACTCGCAGACCTTCGGCCACGGCGTCGCCGACGGCGAGTCCTGGCCCGAGAACCTGGCGGCCGCGCTGCACGAGGAGCTGCCCGCGCAGCGCATCGAGGTGCTCAACTGCGGCGTGGGCGGGTACGAGACCGAGGAGGAGCTGGCCTTGTACGAGAAGCGCGTGAGCGCCTTCACGCCCGACCTCGTGCTCCTGGGCTTCTTCCTCAACGACACGGCCGTGCGCGGCGCGAGCATCGAGTCGCTCGACGAGACGCAGGTGAGCTGGGTGCGCCTGCTCGCGCCGGGCAAGCGCGCGGGCTTCGTGCCCGCGCTGCGGCGCTGCTCGCGCCTGGTCGATCTCGCCTGCGACTGGGAGTTCCGGCGCCTGACGCTCTCGCGCTGGGTCACGCAGCGTTCGCAGCTCTACGCGCCCGAGTTCGAGGGCTGGCAGCGCGTCCAGGCCGCGCTGCGCCGCCTCGACGAGCTGCAGCGCTCCGCCGGAGGCCGCTTCGGCGTGGTGCTCGTGCCGCTCCTGATGCGCCACGGCCAGGAACTGCTCTCGAGCGAGCCCTACCGCACGGTGTCGAGCTTCCTCGAGCAGCAGTCCATCCCGCACTACGACCCCGAGGGCGAGTTCGCCGACGTGGCCGACGTCGATGCGCTGCGCGTGCACGAGCGCGACCTGCACTCCGGGCCGGAAGCCCAGCGCCGCATCGGTCGCGGAACGGCGCGCTGGCTGCTCGGTTCGGGCCTGCTCCCGCGCTGAGCGCGCCGCGCGCGGCTCCCGCTGGCGGGCCGCCGCGCCGCTTGCGAGGATGAGCGGATGAACGTCGCGGCACTGCGCATCCTGGTCACGGGCGGCACCTTCGACAAGAACTACCACGAGCTCGAGGGCCGGCTCTTCTTCGGCGAGACGCACGTGCCCGAGATGCTGCGGCTGGGCCGCTGCAAGGTGCCCGTCAGCGTCGAGACGCTGATGCTGATCGACAGCCTGGAGATGACCGACGCCGACCGCGAGCGCATCCTCGAGAGCTGCCGCCGCGCGAGCGAGGAGCAGATCGTGATCACGCACGGCACCGACACGATGGAGCACACCGCGCGCGTCCTCGGCGCGGCGCGCCTGCCGAAGACGATCGTGCTCACCGGCGCGATGGTGCCCTACACCTTCGGCAGCTCGGACGGCCTGTTCAACCTCGGCAGCGCGCTGGCCTTCGCGCAGTCGCTGCCGCGCGGCACGTACGTGGCGATGAACGGGCGCTGCTTCGGCTGGCAGCAGGTGCACAAGAACCGCAGCACGGGGGTGTTCGAGGAGACGGGCTGAGCTCCGCGGGAGCGCCGCGCGTGCTACCGTGGGCGCGCCATTCCGCTGCGGCGCCGCCCTCACGCCGGAGCGTTCCTGTTCCCTCCGTTCTCGTCGCCCAGCCATGACCGAACGCACCGATCCCGCTCCGATCCTGCAGACCGCCTTCGCCTTCTGGTCCTCCAAGGTGCTGCTCACCGCCGTCGAGTTCGGCGTGTTCACGCGCCTGGGCGCGCGCCAGCTCACCGGCGCCGAGCTCGGCGCCGAGCTCGAGCTGCACCCGCGCGCGATCCCCGACTTCCTCGACGCCCTGGTCGCGATGAAGTTCCTCGAACGCGAGGGCGACGGCCCCGCCGCGCGCTACGCCAACACGCCGGCCGGCGCGCTGTACCTCGACCGCAACAGCCCGCGCTACGTCGGCGGCATCCTCGAGATGCTCAACGCGCGCCTCTTCCGCTTCTGGCACGACCTGCCCGACGCGCTGCGCACCGGCAAGCCGCAGAACGAGGTCAAGCACGGCCGCAAGGGCGTGTTCGAGGAGCTCTACTCCGAGCTGCCGCGCCTGGAGCAGTTCATGGGCGCGATGACCGGCCTCTCGCGCATCAACTTCGAGGCGCTGGCCGCGAAGTACGACTTCTCGAAGCACCAGACGCTCTGCGACGTCGGCGGCGCGACCGGCCTCCTGTGCGTCGAGGTCGCGCGCAAGCACCCGCACCTGCGCTGCACCTCCTTCGACCTGCCGCCGGTCGAGCCGATCGCGAAGAAGCACATCGCCGCGGCCGGGCTCGGCGGCCGGATCCAGACGGCCGCGGGCGACTTCTTCCGCGATCCGCTGCCCAAGGCGGACGTGATCACGATGGGCATGATCCTCCACGACTGGAACCTGGAGAAGAAGATGCACCTGATCCGCTCGGCCTACGCGGCGCTGCCGCCCGGCGGCGCGCTGATCGCGGTCGAGGCGCTGATCGACGACGCGCGGCGCGAGAACCTCTTCGGCCTGTTGATGTCGCTCAACATGCTGATCGAGTTCGGCGATGCCTTCGACTTCTCCGGCGCGGACTTCCGCGGCTGGTGCCAGGAAGCGGGCTTCAGGCGCTTCGAGGTGCTGCACCTGGCCGGCCCGGCGAGCGCAGCGGTCGCGTACAAGTGAGACGAGGCTAACCGCCTCCGACGACGACGTCCTTCGCGCGGTTCTTGGGTGTGACCTCGAGCTCCTCCAGCTTGCCCGCGCGCCAGACGAGCGTCACCACGGTCCTCTGCGGAGCGTGCAGCTTGAAGCTCACGTCCCACTCCTTCGGCCAGCAGGGAAGCACGCGGATCACATCGCCCTCGCACTGCAGCAGCATGCGCTCGGTCGTGTCGAGCAGGTTGCTGCCGTGGTCCTGGTCGGGACACCAGTCGAAGTTCGGTCCCCACATCGCGGGGAAACGGTGCGCCTTGTGGTCGTTGCGCGCCTTGGCGAGCACGTTCGCGCGCGCCTCGTCCACGAGTCCGAGCAGCGCCGCGTCCTGTCCGTCCTGCGGCCAGCCGTTCGTGAAGCGGTCGATGCGCCGCGCGAAGCTCGCGCGCGCGAGCTCGAGCTCGGGCTTGCCCAGGCCGAAGTGCCGGAAGGGGAAGACCGCGTAGAGCTCGGGGCTCTCGCAGTTGCTGCGCGCGGGGTCGTACTTGCCGGCGGGCGCGAGCAGCTCGAGGCCGTCGTGCTTGCGCCGCGGCAGCGGCGGCAGCGCGGCCGCGAGCTTCGTCCAGCGCTCGCGCAGCGCGTCGGGAAGCGCGTCCTTCGGCAACGCGACGAGGCGCGGCAGCACCCAGCGCAAGCCCGCGACGGTCGGCATGTCGTTCTCGACGCCGTTCCAGTACGTCTCGATCGCCTGCGTCGGCGTGAGGCGCAGCGTGCCGTGCTCGTCGCGCGGGTACGCGCTCTCGAACCAGGCGAGCACGGGCTCGGCGAGCGGCACGAGCTCGCTCGCGAGGAACTGCGGTTCGCGCTCGTAGTCCCAGCGGTCGAGCATCAATGCGAGGAGCTCGAGGCCCTGGTTGCGCGCGTACTCCCACCACGGGCAGAGCACCTTGCTCGGCGGCAGGTCCTCGCGCTCCCAGCCGTAGTCGCCGTTCGCGTGCGTGCCGAAGGGCGTCATCGTCTCGGGCCAGTACGCGCCCTCGACCTTGCCGCCGTACCAGGCGCGCACGCGCTCCTTCGCGACGGGCAGCGTGTCGCGGTAGAGCGCGAAGAGCGGCTCCTGCATCTCGAAGTCGCCCTGCGCGAGCATCGGGTAGTAGGGCAGACGCGTGTTCTGCCACCAGAAGCAGTCGCCCCACTTGCGCCAGTCGGCATTGAACTCGGGGCCGCCGGTGAAGCGCGGCTCGACGGTGAAGATCGAGCCGTTGAACTTGATCGGGAAATGCCCGCGCCCGCCGCAGGCCTGCACCCAGCGCTGGAACAACCACGCTTGCGTGAGACGTGAGGGCGGCGGCGCGTCCGCGGGCTCGGCGCTCGAAGCGACGAGCGTGCCGTCGCGGAAGAGCTGCATGCGCCCGCTCGCGGGGTCGAAGCTAGCGGCGACGCGGTGCGTCTCGCCCGCGGGGAGTGCGTTCTCCGCGATCAGGATGCGCTCGCCGACGATCAGGCGCAGCGCGTGGCCGGGGTGCGTGTCGAACAGGAAGCCGTCGCTCGTCCCCGCGGTGACCTTGTCGAGGATGCGCCCGACCGGATGCGCGGCGTCCTGCGTCACGCTCGCCTCCAGGCGCAGCGCGTGCGCGAAGACGCGGCCCTTCAGCGCGTCGATCGTGCGCGGGACGGCGCCGCTCGCGGCCGCGTAGACGACCTCGTCGCCGTCCTGCACCTTGACGTCCGCGATCGTGCCGTGGAACACGTTGCCGCCGCCGCTGTCGACGCCGATGCGCAGCGGGTGGTCGTTGGTGGGCACGCCCGCACTCGCCGCATCGCCGGAGACGAAGACGTACGAGCGATCCCAGAAGGACGACCACCACGCGGAGGTGCGTTGCTTCGCGGTCTTCGACGGCGTGCGCAGGAGACTCGAAGCCTGCTCTTGCCACTCGTCGAGGCTCTTCGCGACGAGGCACGGCGCCGCGAGCGCGAACTCGAAACGCCGCGGCTCGACGTGCTCCTCGTGCAGCAGACCGAACGTGCGCCCGAGCAGGGGATCGGCTGTGTTCGGTGCAAGACCCTGGCGCGCGAGCGTGAAGGCCGCGACCGAGCTCTCGTTGCGGTGCGCGAAGCCGCGCGGGAGGACCCGGTCCGCGGATTCGACGACGGGTACGTCCTGCGGCGCGCCGCGCATCGTCCAGCTCGAGTCGAGCTCGCCGCCCTCGAGCCGCTTCTCCTGCGTGCGCCAGCTCTCGACGGAGAACGCGGGCCGCTCGTCGCGCGCGCTCTCGCCGACGACGCGCACGACATCGGCCTCGCTGTCGACGAAGAGCGCGAGCGCGACGCGCCGCTCGCCCTCGCCCAGCGTGATGCGGATGCAACCCTCGCGCAGGCACAGGCGCTGCTCGAAGAACTCGCCCGGGAGCGGCGCGCGCAGCTGGACGATCGCCTTGCCGAGCTTCAGGAGGCGCGAGCTCTCGCTGAAGCTGTCGGTGCGCGACACGTACAAGCACAGCTTGCCGTCGGGCTCGCACCACACGTTGCATCCGACCTCGCCGTTGCCGATCGGCATCGAGCCCGAGGCGTCGCGGCTGGGCGTGCGCCAGACGAGGTCGTAGCCGTCGAGCTCGGCCGGCGCCTGCGCGCGTGCACTCGGGAGCCCGGGCACGAGTGTGCACAGGGCGAACAGACGGGCGAGCCTCGAGCAAAGGAAACGTCGCATCACGGCGCACACTCCGCGGCGCATGCTACCGATGCCATACTGCGCGTCCACCCCAGGAGACCGCTCATGTCCGTCCGTTCGATCGCCGTCGCGCTGCCGTCCCTGCTCGCCCTCGCCCTCGCGGGCTGCGAGAGCACGCCCGAGCCTTCGCCCGCATCCGCGCAGGCCGCGAAGCACGATCCGGCCTGGCCCGCCTTCGTCGACGCGTACCTCGCGGGCTACTTCAAGCTCAACCCGGCCTTCGCGGTCGTGCAGGGCAAGCACGAGTACGACGGCGAGCTGCCCGACTGGTCCGCCGCGGGACTGCAGGCGCTCTCCAC
>JBGASC010000029.1:0-66562 GCA_044229935.1 Planctomycetota bacterium
CTGCAGGAGGCCGCGTGCAGCATTGCCGCTCCGGACGCTGCCGGCGGCGGCGCGAACGAGGCCTTCGCCGGGGCCGAGCAGTCGACGGTTCGTACGTCGAACTCGGCCACCAGCGACGGCTACGTGCTGCTCGAGCGCCTGGGCGCGGGCGGGTTCGGCGAGGTGTTCAAGGCCTACGACCCGCAGCGCGGCGAGCTCGTCGCCTTCAAGCGCCTCGACCTCGCGCGCCTCTACGAGCCGCGCGCGCGCGAGCACCGGCTCGAGTCGGCGCGGCGCGAGCTCGAGGCCGTCTCGCGTCTGCGCCATCCGGGCATCGCGCGCGTCTTCGCGCTCGGCAGCGAGCCCGACGGGAGCACCTACGTCGTGCAGGAGCTCGTCGCGGGCGGTTCGCTGCGGCGCAGGATCCCGCGCGGGCCGACCTCCGCGCTGCTCGAGGTGGTCGAGACGATCGGACGCGTCTGCGAGGCGCTCTGCGTCGTGCACGCGGCCGGCGTCGTGCACCGCGACCTCAAGCCCGAGAACATCCTCCTGCGCGAGCCCGAGCGCGTTCCCGTGCTGATCGACTTCGGGATGGCGCACGTGCCCGCGCGCGGCCTCGACGAGCGCCACGTGGGCGGCACGCTGGCCTACATGGCGCCCGAGCAGGCGGACGGCGTGGCGCGACCCGAGGCGGATCTGTATTCGATCGGCGTGATCCTGTTCGAGTGGCTCACCGGCGAGCGCCCGATCCGCGCGCGCAGCGGCGACCTCGGCGCGACGCTCGAGGAATTGCGCACCCGCCCGCCGACGCCGATCCGCACGCTGCGGACCGACGTCCCCGGCGAGATCGTCGAGCTGCTCGACTCGCTGCTCGCGAAGGACCCCGACGATCGCATCACCGCCGAACAGGTGGCGGAGGTGTGCGCGCTGCTCGTGCGCGACCTCGGGCGGGGGCGCTGAACGCGCGCCGCGCTCGGGCGGCGCATTGACAGTCTCGTCCACGGGCGAGACCCTGTGGTCCCTTCCCTGGTCCATGCCCCCGGACTCGCCTCCCAGCCGGCTCCCGCTTCCCGTCGCCCGCCTGCGCCGCCGCGCGCACAACGCGAAGTCGTCGAAGGACCGTCACGACACGGCCTACTTCGCGTGGGAGGTCTCGCTGCGGCTGTCTGTGGCGGCGCGTCCGCCTGCGGATCGCTCGCAGCTGGCGCGCGGGAGCGTGGGCCAGTGGGTGCAGGCCTGCAGCCTGGCGGAAGGCGTGCTGCAGCAGCCGGAGCTGCTGGCGCTGTTCGCGCGTCTCTCCGAAGCGGGCACGGGCACGCGCTCGGAGCGCCGCTCGCTCGCGCCGCGCGAGCTCCTCGCCGCGCTGCCGGCCTACCGCAACAAGGTCATCGGCCACGGCTCGACCCGCACGCCCAGCTTCTACGAAGAGGCCGGACGCGAGCTGCTCGCAGGACTCGACGCCGCGTGGGAGGCGGGGCTCTTCCTCCCGCGCGAGGCGCGCCTGTGCTTCGTCGAGTCGGTCAGCGTCGGAGCGCTGGGCGAGCACACGGCGCGCGTGCTCGATCTCTCGGGGGACGCGGCGGTCGTGCTGCATCCGCAGGGCACGCCCGTGCAGGAAGGCCTGCGGCCGCAGCGGATGTACCTGGTGCACGAGGCGCGCTGGCTCGCCCTGCATCCCTGGCTCGTGTTCCTCGAGGAGACCGAGCGCGTGCTGTTCTTCAACGGCCTGGGACGGCGCGCGGAGTACCTGGACTACTCCTCGGGCGAGACGCTCTCCGGCGACGCGCTGGAGCGCACGTTCCCGCGCATCGAGACGGAGCTGCGCGCGCTGTTCGAGGTCGGCTCGAGCCACGAGGGCGCCGAGGCGGCCGAGGCGCCGATCCAGGGCGGACGGCGCTTCGGCGACTACACCGTGCTGGGCAAGATCGGGCAGGGCGGCATGGGCGCGGTCTACCTGGCGCGGCAGGCCTCGCTCGAGCGCAACGTCGCGCTCAAGGTGCTGCCGCAGGAGCGCGCGGGCGATCCGGTGGCACGCGCGCGCTTCCAGCGCGAGATCCGCGCCCTCTCGCGTTGCGAACACCCCAACGTGATCAAGATCCTCGCCTCGGGCGAGGAGCGCGGCACGCTGTACTACGCGATGGAGTACGTCGAGGGTGCCGACCTCGCCCGCATCGCGCACGCGCTCTCGTCGACGCACGATCTGGGTCGCGCCGTGTCGAGCGCGGTCGAGGGCGTGCTGCAGGAGCGGCGCGAGATCTTCCAAGGGCTCCCCGAGGTCCCCAGGGGGCCGGCCTTCGCGCTCGAGGGCGAGGACCGGCACCGCCAGGTCGCGCGGCTGTTCCTCGACGCCGCGCGCGGCCTCGCGCACCTGCACGAGAACGGCGTGCTGCACCGCGACATCAGCCCGGCCAACCTGATGGTGACCTGGCCCGAGGGCCGCACGGTGGTGATGGACCTCGGCCTCGCCGCGGTGGCCAACGCGAGCACGCTGACCAAGGACAAGAGCCAGATCCTCGGCACGCTGCGCTACATGGCGCCCGAGCGGCTGGCGCAGCAGTCGGCCGAGATCGATGCACGCGCGGACGTGTACTCGCTGGGCGCCTCGCTCTACGAGCTGCTCACCGACAGGCCCTTCTTCACGGCCGAGACGGAGGCGCAGCTGCTCGAGCAGGTGCTCAACCGCGAGCCCGTCCCGATCGAGAAGCTCGCTGGATCCGTGCCGCGCGACCTCGCGATCGTCTGCGAGAAGGCCTGCGCCAAGGATCCCGCGCAGCGCTACGCCGGCGCTGCGGCTCTGGCCTCGGACCTGGAGCGTTTCCTCGCCGGCCAGCCGATCTCCGCGCGGCCGCCGACGCTGGGCTACCGGCTCAGCAAGTGGGCCGGCCGGCACAGGGAGCTCGCGTTCGCCGGCGCGTTCGGCGTGCTGCTCGCAGCCGCAGGCGGCGTCTACCTGCTCGCCACCGGGCGCGAAGCGCACCAGACGCAGGAGCAACTGGACCAGACGCGGCTCGAGCTGGAGCGCAGCGCGCGCAAGAGCGCGCACTACGAGGTGCGCGAGGCGATCAAGCGCCTGGTCGCGGAGCAGGAGAAGCTCTGGCCCGCGCTGGGAGCGAGCCTCGCCGATCTCGACGGCTGGCTCGCGCGCGCGCGGCAGGTGCTCGACGGCGACAAGGGCCGGCCCTTCAGCGGGCGCGAGTCGATCCTGGCCAGCATGCGCGAGCTCGAGCAGCGCGGCACGGAGCTCGACGCGGCCGAGCGCGAGGCGGCGCGCAAGGCGCACGCGCGCTTCGCCGAGATGCAGCGGAAGGAGCAGCGCTGTGCCGAGCTCGCGTACGCGCGCGACATGCGCCTGGCTCGCCTCAAGGGCCGCGAGCGTCCCGAGGAACCGGCCGCGTGGAAGAGCGAGCCGGACTGGACCCGCCTTCCCTCCGACCCGGAGCGGCTCAACGAGCAGGCCTGGACGAGCTACGTCGGCTCCGAGCGCAAGAGCACCGATCAGCCGCGGCTGGGCTGGTGGCTGGCGCGCCGCGCGCTCGACCTCGCCGGCCCCCAGGAGCGCTGGCGCATCTACGACACGCTGGCCTGGGCCTGCTATCGCCTGGGCCAGGACGAGGAGGCGCAGCGGCAGGGACAGCTCGCGCTCGAAGAGGCGCCTGCCGATGGCGAGCCGATCGTGCGCGAGTCGCAGCGCAAGCTCGCGGCCGAGATCGAGGCCGCCAGCAAGGACGGCGAGCTCGCGCGTGCCGGCGAGGAGATCGAGCGCCTGCGCCGCAACCTGGCCGAGATCACGGCCGAGATCGAGGCCGACACGCGCTACCGCTTCGCCGATCCCGCCGACGCGGACCTGTACAGGTTCTACGTCGAGCTGCAGCGACAGCTCGTGCTGCTCGCCGATCCCAAGTCGGGCCTGATCGCGGGCGTGCACCGCGACCACGGCCAGGGCGTTCAGCTGCGGCGCGACTTCGCGGCCTCGATCGAGGAGCGCAGTCGCAGCGGGGCCGATGCGCGCCGGCGCTGGGACGAGGCGCTGGCCTCGATCCGCGACCCGTCGCAGTGCCCGGCGTACCACGGCCAGTCCGCGCTCACGCCGCAGCTGGGACTGCTTCCGCTGCGGCGCGATCCGCAGAGCCGGCTGTGGGAGTTCGTGTACCTGCAGAGCGGCGAGGCGCCGGAGATCGGCGCGGAGGGCAGGCTCGTGCTCGGCGAGGCGACCGGGCTCGTGCTCGTGCTCGTCCCCGCGGGCTCGTTCCGCATGGGCTCCTCCAACGACCCGGCCAGCCCGGTGTACGACCGGCTCGCGTACCAGGACGAGCGGCCCGACGAGCCGGTCAGCCTGGATGCGTTCTTCCTCTCGAAGTACGAGATGACGCAGGCGCAGTGGAAGCACCTGGTCGACCGCAATCCCAGCCTGATCGCGCCGCCGGCACGCTTCGGCGCGAACGCGTGCACGCTGCTCGATCCCGTCGAGAACGTCAGCTACGACCAGTGCCTGCGCGTGCTGCGCCGCATCGGCCTGACGCTGCCCACCGAGGCGCAGTGGGAGTACGCCGCGCGCGCCGGGACCTCGAGCGCGTGGTGGACGGGCGACGAGGTCGCGAGCCTGCAGGGAGCCGCGAACGTGCTCGACCGCTCGTGCCGCGCGGACAGCCGCCTGGCCGGCATCGAGGTGCAGGCCGAGCTCGACGACGGCTGGGTCGCGCACGCGCCGGTCGGCAGCTTCCGCGCCAACGCCTTCGGCCTGCACGACACCGCGGGCAACGTCTGGGAGTGGTGCCTCGACCGCTACGGCGCCTACGGTGCGCCGCGCGACCCGCACACCGGCCACAACGGGCTCGACCCGACCCTGGCCAGCCAGCCGCTGATCCGCGGCGGCGGCTGGTTCACGCTGGCGATGGAGGCGCGCTCGGCCCGCCGCAACTACGACACGGCCGACTACAGGGCGCCCACGCTGGGGCTTCGTCCGGCGCGGGCGATCGAGAGGTGAGGCTGGGTCCTCGCACCGACGCCGGTCCGTCCGTCGAGGCTGCAGCGCATCGTCCCCGCTCGAGGGGAACAGTCGAAACTGGCGTGCGGACGAGTCCGTCGCACTTCCGCGCCGGCTCCAGTAGGCTTCGCGCGATCGCCGGATGGACGTTTCGCTCGCTCGCCTGAAGCTCCCGCTGCCGCTCGAGTCTGCCATCGGACGTGCGCTCGCCCAACGCGAGCTCGCGGCCCGGCACGAAGGGCTCGTCCTCGCCTGGGAGCTCACCGTGCGCATCCTGGCCGGGTCGCTGTGGGCCGTGTGCCGACATGTCGGCGCGGATTCGCCCGCACTGCGACAGGCGACGGCGAAGCTCGCGCGCCCCTCGTTCGGCAACTGGGTCGAGCTCGCGCGCACCGCGGCCGAACTGCTGCGCGCGCGGCGTGACCCGGCCGTCCTGCCGCTGCGCTGCACGCTCGACGGTCTGGACGAGAAGATCGGATCCGAGGGAGGCCTCGCCGCGCTGCGCGAGCGCATCCTCGAGATCGCACCGGCCCGGACGCGCATCCCAGGGTTGCAGTCACTGCTCGATCAACTTCCCTTCTACCGCAACCAGGCGCAGAGCACGCACCAGCAGGTCGGCGCGGACTTCCGAGAAGCGAGCCTCGACGCGCTGCGCGACGGGCTGCTCGAGTTCTGCGAGCGCGTGCCCCCCTGCGGCGAGTTCACGCTGGTGTTCGTCGGCAAGCTCGAACGGGTCGGCGATGCGGGCGCGGCCGAGATCGCCCGGCTCCACGGTCGCGACCTGGCCTGGGAATCGCGCGCGATCCCCCTCGACGCGTGGACGGCGCTGCGATCCTCGCGAATCTACCTCCTTCACGAGCCCGCACTCCTCGTCCCGCTCTTCCCGATGGCGGCCATGAGCACCCGCGGCGCCGACTGGCAAGTCGGGTGGTATGCGCGACGCGTGCACTCGCCGACCGTGGCCTACCAGGGAACGGGCGGCGTCGATTTCCAGGTCGCGCTCGCGCCGCAGGAGCTCGCGCTGCTCGAACCGGAGGAAGCCGGGGAGGACCCGATGTCCACGGCCGGCACGGAGCTCGATCCCTGGCGAGGACTGCTTGCCTACGACGAGGCGCATGCGTCGATCTTCCTCGGCCGCGAGGAGGAGACGGACGCGGCCCTGGCGCGCATCGGGGAGCGTGGCGCACTCTTCGTCTTCGGAGCGAGCGGCTCGGGCAAGTCCTCCTGGCTGCGCGCCGGAATCCTGCCTGCGCTGCGCGCGCGCGCCACGATCTCCGGTCGTGCATTGCTGCCGATCGTCTGCGTGCCCGGCGCGGAGCCCGCACGAGCGCTCGAGCGCGCACTGCTCCTCGCGCGCGGCGGAAGCACCAAGCAGGCGCTGGTCTGGAGGCGCGCGGTGGAGGAGGCGCTGCACGGCGCGGGCGCTTCGCTCGCGCGGGGACTGACGGCACTCCTGCGCGCGCTCTCGGCCGAGGGGCTCTTGCCCGTGCTGCTCGTCGATCAGCTCGAGGAGGCGGCGCTGCTCGCCGACACGCGCGCCCGCGAGGAGTTCCTCGATGCGGTTGCGGATGCCGCGCGCGCGGCCCGTTCCGCGGGAGCCGTCGTCCTGGCCAGCGTGCGCGCCGACCGACTCGGTCCGCTGCTCGAGCACGCCGGAGTTCGCGCCGCGCTGCAGGACGAGGGCTGGGCGCTGGGCTCGATCCCGCACGAGCGCCTCGGCCGCGTGATCAGCGAGCCGCCGCGGCGCCGACGCGTGCGCGTCGAGGATGGCCTGGCGGAGATGATCCTCTCCGACGTCGGGAGCGAGCCCGGCACGCTGGCGCTGCTCTCGCAGGTGCTCGCCACGCTGTGGAGCGAGCGCGCACGGCACGGCGGCATCCTCACCAAGCAGGGCTACCTCGACGCCGGGCGCGTGTCCGGCGCGCTCGAACTGCAGGCCGAGGCTGCGTTGGCCGAGGCCGACGCGGCCTCCGCGCACTCTGAGCGCGATGTCGACCGCCTGTTCCGCACGCTGGTCACCAGCAGCGAGGGCGGGCGCTTCCTGCGGCGCCGGCTCGGGTTCGAGCGCGTCAGCTCCGCTCTGGGGATCGAGCTCGAGGAGTTGCGCGCGCTCGCGCAGCCGTTCGTGCGCCGCCACCTGCTCGTGCTCTCGGGGAGTGCAGGCGAAGAGACGATCGAGATCGCGCACGAACGCCTGCTCGACGGCTGGCCGCGGCTCGCGAAGCTGCTCGCGGGCGAAGGCGAAGCTCTCGAGCTGCGCAACGAGATCGAGCGCGCCGCCGCCGCGTGGAAGGCGAGCGGCGGGAAGAGCGAGCTGTGGAGCGATACGACGAGCAAGCTGAAGCGCGGCGAGGAGCTGCTCGCGCGCGGTGCGATCGATCTCGATGAACTGGGGCGCGCCTTCCTCGTCGCCTCGCGGAAGTCCCAGGAACGCCAGCTGCGAGTGCAGCACACGGTTCTGGGCGCGCTCGCGGTGCTGGCCGCGCTCGCGACCGCGTTCGGTTGGATTGCGCTCCTCAAGTGGTACGAGGCCGATCGCGAGAGGGAGGATGCCGTCGAGGCCAAGGGCCGCCTGTCGGGCCTCGAGCAGACCGCACGCCGACGAGCCGAGTGGGCCGGGGCCGCGCTGCGCGTGCGTCGTCTCGCCGAGCAGGCGGACGAGCTCTGGCCCGCTGTTCCCCGACGGATCCCCGAGTACGAGCGCTGGCTGAACGAAGCGCGTCAGCTGCTCGAGCCCGGGCGGGATCGACCCGGCCTTGCGACCTTCGAGGCGGACCTGGCCAACCTGCGCGCGTCCAGCGCTGGCGGCGGATCCGAACTCGCCAACGCGGGCGAGTCCTGGTGGCAGGAGCAGCTCGGTCAGCTCCTGGTGGACCTGCACCAGCTGGCTGATCCGGAGCAGGGCCTGGCCTCGATGGGAAGCTCGGAGGCGCACGGCTGGGGCATCCCTCGGCGCCTGCGGCTGGCGCGCGAGCTGCTCCGCATCCAGCAGGACTCGGACGCCACGCGGCTCGCATGGGAAGACGCGGAGAAGTGGCTCGCTTCCGATCCCCGCTACCGTGAGGTGCGTCTCGCCAGACGGGACGACTTGCTCCCGATCGGTCGCGATCCCGCTTCGAAGCTGCTCGAGTTCGCGCACCTGCCTTCGGGCTTGCCTGCGCACCGGAACGGGAACGGGATGCTCGAGCCGAACGAGGACACCGGCATCGTGCTCGTGCTCCTGCCCGGAGGGGATGCGCTGCTGGGCGCGCAGAGCGCGGACCCGAAGGGCCCCAACTTCGATCCGCTCGAATTGCCGAAGGGAGCGCAGCACACGCACAAGGAGCGGATCCCGGCGTTCCTGGTTTCGAAGTACGAGATGACGCAGGCACAGTGGGCCCGCGCCTGCGGACGCAATCCGAGCTGCTACGGAGTCGCCAAGTTCGCGAAGGAGTGGAACAAGGACGGCAAACCCCCGTCGCTGCTCCATCCGGTCGAGTTCCTCAGCTGGGATGACAGCGTGCGTGTCCTCGAGCGACTCGGGCTGCGTCTTCCGATCGAGAACGAGTGGGAATACGCCGCGCGAGGAGGGAAGGACACGCCCTGGTCGACCGGAGCGAAGCCCGAGAGCCTGCAGGGGGCGGCGAACGTCGCTGACCTCTACGGCAAGAAGTCGAACCCGGACTGGGGCGACGCGTTCGAGCCGTCCATCGACGACGGTCACGTCGTTCACTGCGAGGTCGGCTCGTTCGCGCCGAACCCTTTCGGGCTCTACGACGTGCACGGAAACGTCTGGGAGTGGTGCGACTCCCTGTCGCGTGCCGTGGGCAAGAGCGTGTTCGAGCCCGTGCGTGGAGGCAGTTTCGACAACCCGGCGCGGGATGCGCGCGTGTCCGCGCATGGGAACTTCCCGCGATCCTCGGCCGTGAACACGATCGGCCTGCGGCCAGCCTGTTCGCTCTGAACCTCGACCGCGAGAGGGCGCCCCTGGAGGCGCCGTCCCGTCGCCCTACTTCGAGCGCGTCTGGCTCGCCGCGAGGCGCTCCTCGATCGCGCGTGCCTCGTCGGTCTTGCCGCGCACGCGCAGCAGCGCAGCGAGATCGCGCTGCGCCTCGACCAGCTCGGGATCGCCTTCGGGGCGTCCGAACGCGCGGAAGTCCTCGATGATCCCCTTCCACAGCCCCTCTGCGTCCTCGAGGGAGGAACATCCGTGCTGCAGTTCGGAGGCAGAGCGCATCTTCCCTCGCAGCGATGCCATTCGATCCACGATCGAACCGGACGCCGCCACGGAGTTCGATCGCGCGGAAGCCGGGCTCGTGCCGACCTGCTTGCCGTTCCCCGGGTGCAGATGGTCGCGCATGATCCTCAGGTTCGGCAGCGCGGGGCTGTTGGACTTCGTCGCGAGGCCGATCGCCGCATCCAGGTCCTTGTCCGCACCATCCGTGTCGCCCAGCCCCGCGCGCGCGGCTGCGCGGCCGGCCAGCGAGGCGATGGCGGGATCGGTGTCGCCCGGCTTCGTCGATGAGCCGCCCGTGTGCCCGCCCTCCGTTCCACCGGAGAAGACGTCCTTCGCCGCCAGGTAGTCGCCCGTGGTGAGCAGCCAGCTTCCGACAGTGTTGCCGGTGCGCGCAGCGAGCCCGGACTTGCCCTCCTTGATCAGCTGGGCGTACAGGCGATCGTAGGCGTCGAGCAGTTCGCGGAGCTTCAGCTGGGCTTCGGCGATCTTGCCCTGCTCGAGGAGCGCCCTGTACTTCAACCAGAGGAGCTCGAGCCAGCGCGCGTCGCGTTCGGGCTTCATGGTTGCGTTGTTGCCGAAGCGACTCTGGCGCGTGTCGATCTGCGCCATCAATTCCTCGCCGTGCAGGCTGGCAACGTCTTCCGAGGGAACGACGTCCGCGATCGAGCCACCCGCAGTCGGCGGATTCCCGGACGCTGACCCGGGGCTCCTGCTCTCCCCGGCCTCGCCGCTCTCCTTCGCGGTCGGAACCTCCTCCTCGGTCTTCCCGACGAGCGCACGTGCCTCCCTGCGCACCGACTCGGGCACCGTCCATTCGCGTGCCGTGACGATGCCGTCGTAGTACAGCTTCCTCGCGAGCCTCACCAACTTCTCTTCGTTCGATCCCTGGATCGCGATTTCCAGGTCGGTGCTCTTGGAGGTGTAGAACGGCTCATCACGCGTCAGGAAGGCCCGCAATGCGAGCGTCGACAGGCGAGCGTGTTCCTCGACCCGTCCGTGGACCTTGGCATCCAGTGCCATCGCGGTCAGTTGCCTGCCGGTGAGCGCAGGATCGACGCGCAACTCGAGGGGACGAGGAACTGCACCAGCCGCCTCTGTTCGACGCGCATTCCCCGCGGGAGTCGGGGGCGCTGCATTCGATCGGCAGGCCGCAGCGAGAAGGACCAGGAGGACGGGATGGAGTGCAGCGGAGGTGTTCTTCATGGGGAAGCGTTGAGGGCGCGGGAGCGAGTCAAAGGACCAGCCGAGCTGCATCGAATTCGTCGTCGGGTCTCGACCTGACGGGTGGTTCTGTCGGAGCGTGCACAAGACGTGCTCGGATGAGCGGTCGCGAGTGCGTGCAAACCGCTGGATTCGAATCCTCAGTGCGCGCCCGGGTCCTGTCAAGTTGCACGCAGCACGGCTGTGTGGCAATCAACGACCGGGCTTCTCTTGCGGGGTGTTGATCGGCGCGACGAAGCAATGTTCCAGGACGACGTACTCGCGCCCGTCCCATCGCGCGGAGCCCGCGACGGTTCCCGAGACGAACACCGACGAGCCTTCGGAGATCGTGCTCCGCGTGAGCAGCCCGCGCAGGATCAGGTTCCCGAACTCGCTGCCCTGGACGACGCGCACGCGCTCGCCCCAGCCCTCCGCATCCGTTTCGGGCCACCTGGAGTGCGGCAGGATGAGGACCAGAGCCCGTCCGGGCACGAGCTTCTGCGGCTGGAACTCCTCGCGTGCGCCGTCGTTCACGCAGCGGTGGAAGTGCGCCGGATTGAGCGCACAGACCGCAGCCAGCGCCTTCTCCATGTTCCTCGCGACGGGCTCGGTCTCCTGCGCCGGACGCGACGCGTCGACTCCGGCGAGCTTGCTCGCCATCGTGCGCATCGCGGTCCACAGCTTGTTCGCCGGGAGCATCTTCGACCCTTTGCACTCGGGGCATGTGATGGTCGACGGCGGATCCTCGACCATGCGTTCGTGGCGCGCATCGAGGCGCTTCTTGCCGGGAACGGTCTGCGTCCCGCTCGCCTTGCAGCTCGCGCAACCGACGACGCCGAGGAGCTTGTTGGCGCGCTCGCTGGCGCCCGCACAGGCATCGGCCGCGGGGACGCGCGACCAGTCCAGCTGCGGGAAGGTGCGCGGTTTCGCCGGCTGGGCCAGGAGCGTCGCGGTCCATTCCTCGGGCTTGAGCGGCCTGGCGTTCCGCCCGCGTTCGACGAGTGCAGCGGCCTCGCGCGCCGAGGTCCACTGCAGCGCGGCGGGGGACGCGGACCAGGCATGCGTCCAGATGGCGATCAAGCGCCCGTCGGCGCTGACGAGCGGGGCTCCGTCGAGGCTGCGCGCAAGCCCGTCCGCGGCGAACGTGAGCGAACCAGGGCCAGCGCTCACGCGCAGCCCTTCCACCAGGCTCGTGTCGGGGATGGCGCGCGGCTGCGCGGCCCTGGTCCAGGCCAGGACCCATCCTTCTGTCTCCCACGGCGCCAACGCGGCCGGGTCGACGCGCACGAAGCCGCCCGGCTCGGAAGCTGCGGACGTCGTCGGCGTGCTCGCAGGCACGGATCCAGCGGCTTCTGTCGGCGCGGACGCTTCGTCGAAGCGAAGGAGGGCGAGATCGTGTTCGGGGTCGACGGCCAGCACTTGCGCACGGGCCGCGGCCTTCGCGGCGCAGCTGCGCGCCTCGACCTTGTCCGCGCCGCGGAGTGCGGCGCATGGGGTGAGCGCGAGCCCGCCGTCGTCCACGCGGAACGCGAACTGGACGCGCTCGGTCGGGGGATCGGAGATCCCGTACGCCTTGTCGGGTGGGTAGTGGATGGATACCTGCAGAGCGGCCGTCCGCGCCACTGCGTCCAGGCGAACCTGTCGCTGCTCCGGCGTGATTGTGCGCGCGTCGGCGGCGCCGTTCGCGTCCGAGTTCTGCGCGGGACACGCCGTGACCGGGTGCGCGTCGGTCGCGGAGACCGTCAGGAAGGAAGCGAGTGCGAGGGCGATGCGGAGGTGGGAGTGCATCGGAGTCGAATCGAGGGGAGACGCGGTGGCTGCAGGCGACACGGCTCGCCCGCGCTGGAAGCGCCGGCAGGGTACAGAGGAGGGGCGCGCGCGCCGGAGTCGAAGCAGGAATTCACAACAGAGTTGAGCCTCCTGGAGACTTCGCGCCGGCTGCTTTCGCGCGCGGCGGGGGTGCGAGCCGGGTACGGCGCCCCGGTTCACGAACGGACGCCTACCGACCGGCGTTGAGTGCCGCTACGCTTCTCGTTCCGCGCGCCGACGGCCCTCAGCATGGCTGCGCGCTCCCTGACCCCCCCGAACGCTCCCGGCATGAAGCCCATCCACCGTCTCGGCACGCTTTCCCTCCTCGCTCTGGCCGCTTGCGCCGCTCCGGCTGCGCAGCACGAATCGGCGCACGCCGCCGCGCAGGCCGGGGCCGGCGCGCGCGCGTCGGACCAGTTCTTCCTGCCCGCGAAGCCCGGAGCCGAGGCTGCGGCGCGCGAGGCGCAGGCGGCGAAGAAGCGCGCGATGGAGATCGCCGACTTCTACAAGTGCGCGACGGTCTCGGCGCCCGCGCTCTCGAAGGACGGCGCGCGCGTGGCCTTCGGCGTGCGGCGCTACGAGTTCGAGGCCGGCAAGAGCTGGTCGGAGATCTGGATGATGAAGGCCGACGGTTCGGACCTGCGCCAGATGACCGCCGGCCGCAACAACGACACGGAGCCGCAGTTCACGCCCGACGGCAAGCAGCTGCTCTTCGTCTCCACGCGCAGCGGCGAGCCGCAGCTGTGGCTGATCCCGGTCGATGGCGGCGAACCGCGCAAGCTGACCGAGTTCGCCGGCGGCCTGGGCGGCCCGGTCGTCTCGCCCGACGGCAAGTGGATCGCGTGCACGGCCGACGTCTTCCCCGAGTGCGGCATCGACGAGGCCTGCAACAAGCGCAGCAGCGAGGGCCTCGAGAAGGGCAAGCTCAAGGTGCACGTGGCGGACGACCTGTACTACCGCCACTGGACCAGCTGGGCCGACGGACGGCGCACGCACATCCTGCTCGTCGACGCGGCGAGCGGGAAGGTCGAGAAGGACCTCACGCCCGGCGCGTGGGAGGCGCCGATCTTCGAGCTCGGCGGCGGGCGCGGCTTCACGTTCTCGCCCGACTCCAAGGAGCTCTGCTACGTCTCCAACCACGACAAGAACGAGGCCTGCTCCACCAACGCCGACCTGTGGGTCGTGCCGCTGGAGGGCGCGATCGGCGAGACGAGCGCGCGCAACCTGACCGCCAAGAACAAGGGCTGGGACGGAGCGCCGCTCTACTCGCCCGACGGCAAGTCGATCGCGTTCATCTCGCAGGCGACGCCCGCCTACGAGTCCGACCTCAAGCGCCTCGCGCTGGTCGACCGCAAGTCGGGCGCGGTGACGTACCTCACCGACGCGAAGTCCTTCGACAACTGGATCGACGACTTCCGCTGGGCGCCCGACTCGCAGTCGCTCGTCTTCCAGGCGCAGCTGCACGGCCGCAACCCGCTCTTCCGCATCGCGGCGAAGGGCGGCGCGCCGGTCGAGCAGCTCGTGCACGGCTTCATCGCGGGCTGGGAGCTCGGTGCCGACGGCCAGAGCGCGATCTACGGCCACCGCGCGATCGGCGAGCCGAGCGAGATCTGCAGTGCGCACTTCGCGCCGGCCGAGGGCGCGCGCGATGCGGGCCTGCACAAGACGCGCCTGACGCAGTTCAACGCGGCGCTCGAGGGCGAGGTCGACTTCCGTCCGGCCGAGGAGTACTGGTTCGAGGGCGACGCCGGGCACAAGGTGCACTGCTTCCTCGTCAAGCCGCACGGCTTCGACGCCTCGAAGAAGTACCCGCTGATCCTCAACGTGCACGGCGGACCGCAGTCGCAGTGGGCCGACTCGTTCCGTGGCGACTGGCAGGTCTATCCGGCCAAGGGCTACGTCGTCGCCTTCTGCAATCCGACCGGCTCGACCGGCTACGGCCAGGAGTTCACCGACGGCATCACCGGCGACTGGGGCGGCCGCGTCTTCCGCGACCTGATGAAGGTCACCGACCAGCTCGAGGAGCTGCCCTTCGTTGACAAGCAGCGCATGGGCGTGATGGGCTGGTCCTACGGCGGCTACATGACGATGTGGATGCAGGGCCACACCACGCGCTTTCAGTGCATCGCCTCGATGATGGGCGTCTACGACCCGCGCGCCGAGTATGGCGCGACCGAGGAGCTGTGGTTCCCCGAGCACGACTTCCGCGGCACGCCCTGGACGAGCAGCGACTACGAGACCTGGTCGCCGGCGAACTTCGTCAAGAACTTCCAGACGCCCGCGCTGGTCGTCACCGGCGAGCTCGACTACCGCGTGCCCTACACGCAGAGCCTCGAGTACTACACCGCGCTGCGCAAGATGGGCGTGCCCGCGCGCCTGGTCGTGCTGCCCAACGCCGGCCACTGGCCGGCCTGGCACGAGATGGCGTTCTACTACAACGCGCACCTGGACTTCTTCCACAAGTACCTCGGCGGCGGCGCCGCGCCGTACGACGTCAAGGAGTACTCGCGCAACCTCCAGTTCGAGAAGAAGTCACCGCCGAAGCCGTGAATACGGTGCCAGTCCATTTCTTACCACGATGCGGCGGTGCAGTACCTGCGGACGAATCGGCAGCACGAGTCTGCCTGGTCGGGATCGCGGAGTTGCACTCGTGACGAGGTGCGTCGGCACGTTCGTGTGAAGAAGTGGACTGGCACGGTATTCCATGAGTAGCCGCGCACGCACCATCGTCCTCACCGGCGTCACGCGCGGACTCGGGCGCGCACTGGCGCACGAGTTCGCGCGCGGAGGACACACCGTGATCGGCTGCGGTCGTTCGCGCGAGGGCATCGCCGCGCTCGCGCGCGAGCTCGGCCCGCCGCACGACTTCGAGTCCGTCGACGTCGCCGACGATGCTGCGGTCGAACGCTGGTCCAGGCGCGTGCTCGCGCAGCACGGCGCGCCCGACCTGCTCGTCAACAACGCGGCGCTGATGAACACCTACACGGAGCTGTGGAAGATCCCCGCGCGCGAGTTCGACGCCGTGATTGACGTCAACATCAAGGGCGTGGCGAACACGATCCGCCACTTCGCGCCGGCGATGATCGCCAGGGCGAGCGGCGTCATCGTCAACCTCAGCTCCGGCTGGGGCCGCTCGACCGACGCGAAGGTCGCTCCCTACTGCGCGACGAAGTTCGCCGTCGAGGGCCTGACGCAGGCGTTCGCGCAGGAGCTCCCGCGCGGGCTCGCGGCCGTCGCGCTGAGCCCCGGCGTGATCGACACGGACATGCTGCGCCAGTGCTGGGCCGACGAGGCCGGCCAGTACCAGAAGCCCGAGGCCTGGGCCAGGAAGGCCGCGCCGTTCCTGATCGCGCTCGGTCCGAAGGACAACGGGACGTCGCTCGACGTGCGCTGAAGCGCGCGCAGCGAACCGTGTGAGCTTGCGTCAGCGTGCGCGGCCGGGAATCCGCGAGAGACCGCCTCTACGCGTCCACCGCCGGCGTGTAGTCCTTCGCGCCGGGTTGCATCTGGCCGGTGGCCTTCACGTACAGGTCGAAGAGCTTCTGCTCGATCGGGAAGCCGTACTTGCCGCGCTTCAGGCGCCAGCCCGCGGCCTTCGAGAGCAGGTCGCGCATCCACTGCGGTCCCTCCGTCACGTGCTTGTCGTAGATCGCGGCGGTGTTGTTGTACAGGCGCCAGGTCTCGCGCACGTCCTCGGGCAGCGGCGTGTTGTGCGCGTTGTACTTGTACTCGAAGCACTTGCCCCACTCGTGGAAGTCCTTCGGCGGCACGTAGCCGAGCTTGACCGCCGCGTCGAAGTCCTCGGTGCCGGGGATCGGGCGGAAGGGATAGACCTCCGAGCCCGCGATGGGGAACTCGTGCTTCACCGCCGCGGCCTGGCGCAGCGTCGCGAGCATCGATTCGCGCGTCTCGCCCGGGTAGCCGATGATCCAGAACGTGCCCGGGACGATGTTGCGCTTCGCGAGCTTGCCGATCGCGATCGGGATGTGGTCGATCCCGATGAACTTCTTGATGCGCTCCTGCATCTCCTTCGTGCCGGTCTCGGCGCCGAGCCAGAGCAGGTGGCACTTCGAGGCCTCGAGGAGGTCGAGCGTCTCCTCCTTGTACTTCATGATCGTCTCGATCTCGATCGTGCCGTTCCAGTGGATCGGCACCTTCAAGTCGACGAGCGTGCGGCAGAACTCGTTCGTGCGCTTCTCCCACACGCCGAAGTTGGCGTCCTGGAAGCGCAGCACGTCGAACTTGAAGCGCTGCTGCAGCTCGGCGATGTCCTCGGCCAGCTGCTTGCCCGGGATCGCCTTCCAGCGGCGTCCCGTGACGAGCGGCGAGCAGCAGAAGGTGCACGGCTCGGGGCAGCCGAAGCTCGAGAAGTAGCTGAAGGCGCGCGGCGGGTGCTCCGGCGTCCAGTGGCCGGGCAGCGGGAAGCGGTGGCGCACCTTCATGCGCGTCGGCTTGACCTGCAGCTCGGCATAGCGTTCGTACTCGAGCAGCTCCCACGGCACACGCTCGAACTCGTCGAAGCCGACGACGGCGCGGTGCGGCGTGTAGACGATGTGCCCGTCGCGCCAGAGCGCGAGCCCGGGCACCTGCGCGAGGTCGCTGCCGCTTTCGAGTGCCTGCACGACCTCGCGGAAGGTGAGCTCTCCCTGGCCGATGCCGACGGCGTCGGCGATGCCCGCCTCGAGGTACATCTGCGGCGTGACGCTGGGGAACCAGCCGCCCCAGATGATCGGGAGCTTCGGGAACTTCTCGCGCACGGCCTTGGCGACCACATAGCCGTCGTAGACCTGGTAGCCGAGGATGCATGAGCTCGCGAAGCACAGCGCGCCCTCGCAGGCCTCGAGCACCTTCGCGATGTAGTCGGGCTCGATCATCGCGTCGATCAGGACGCACTCGTAGCCGTCGGCGACCGGGCCGCTGGCGATCTGCAGGAGCTCCAGCGGCAGGAGGTCGGCGCTGAACATCTCGCCCCGCGTCGGGTCGGCGCGGTGCGGGAGGAACAGGACGATCTTCTTCTTCGCGCTCACGTTCGGAGGAGGTGGGTTCGGCGTGTATCGGGTGCGGCGCGCGTCAGGCCGAGGGCGCGTGCGGCGTCACGCCCGAGGTCTGGTCGCGCCTGGAGAGTTCCTTCTGCGTCTTGTGGCCGGCGAGGCGCACGTAGACGTGGAAGAGCTTCTGCTCCAGCGGGAAGGTGTAGTTGTTGTTCTTCAGGCGCCAGCCCGAGATGCGGCGCATCAGCGAGCGCACCGGGCCTGCGCCCTCGTGGGCCAGGTTGTCGTAGAAGGTCGAGGCCACGCCGTAGCGCTTCCAGGTGCGGATCACCTCGTAGGGCAGGCCGATGTCGTCGTAGGCGTACTTGTACTCCAGGCTCGAGCCCCACTCCTCGAGCGAGCGCGGCGGCTGGTAGCCGAGCTTCACCGCGGTCTCGAAGTCCTCGGTGCCCGGGATCGGGCGGAAGGGGAAGATGTCCGAGGGCGAGTTGGGGAAGCGGTGCTTGATGTCGGCCGCGACGCGCAGCGTGGCCTGCATCGACTCGAGCGACTCGCCGGGGTACCCGATGATCCACGAGAGGCCGGTCTGGATGCCGCGCGCGTTGAGGCGCTCGAGCGCCTTGACGAGGTCGCGCTCGAGCTGGATGTCCTTCTTGATCTTCTTCTGCTGCTCCTGGCTGCCGGCCTCCGCGCCCATCGGCGCCATGTGGAAGCGCGACTTCGCCATCAGGTCGAGCGTCTCCTCCTTGTAGCGCGCGATCGTCTCGATCTCGTACGTGCCGTTCCACCAGAAGCCGCGGTCGGCGGCGATCAGGTCCTCGCAGAACTCCTTGGTGCGCTTCTCGTGCACGCCGAAGTTCGCGTCCTGGAAGCGCAGCACGTTGAAGTTGAAGCGGTCGTGGCAGGCGAGCACGCGCTCGGCCAGCGTCTTGCCGGGGATCGCCTTCCAGCGACGGCCCGTGACGATCGGCGAGCAGCAGAACGTGCACGGCTCGGGGCAGCCGAAGCTGGAGAAGTAGCTGAAGCCGCGCAGCGGCGTTCCCGCGGGCATGCCCCAGGGATCGGCGTACTTGTGGCGCACCTTCCAGCCGCGCGACTGGTCGTTCTGCAGCGCGACGTACTTCTCGAACTCGAGCAGGTGCCAGGGCGCGTCGGGCAGCTCCTCGTATCCGATCACGGGCCGGTGCGGCGTGTAGACGGGCTTGCCGTCGCGCCAGACGCACAGGCCCGCGACGTTCGCGAGATCGGTGCCGCTGTCGAGCGCCTGCACGACCTCCCAGAAGGTGAGCTCGCCCTGGCCGAGCCCGACCGCGTCGGCGATGCCCTCCTTGAAGTAGATCTCGGGCTGCACGCTGGGGAACCAGCCGCCCCAGATGATCGGGAGCTTGGGGAACTTCGCGCGCACCGCCTTCGCGACGAGCGCGCCGTGCGCGACCTGGAAGCCGAGGATGCACGAGCTCGCGAAGCACAAGGCTCCATCGCAGGCCTCGAGCACCTTGGCCAGGTAGTCGGGCTCGATCATCGCGTCGATCAGGACGCACTCGTAGCCGTTCTTGTCCGGCAGCGCCGCGATCTGCAAGAGCTCCAGCGGCGTCAGGTCCGCGCTGACGCGCACGCCCTGCTCCGGGTCCGCCCGATGCGGGAGGAAGAGGACGATGCGTTTCCTGGGCTGGGTCATCGGAGGGCGGCGGTACTCGTCGCGAGCTTGCCCAGCGTTGCCGCTCGGGCCGGAAAGCTCACGTTAACGTGCGGTTGGTCGAAGAGATCCTACCCCGGAGCGCGCGCCCGGGGCTCTTCCCATCGGCATCGGCGGCGCGTGGCCGGCCAAGGGAGTCGCGGAAAGTCTACCGGAAAGGCGGCGGAGGGGTGCCGCGAGCCTCGGCGGGACCGCGGGAGGGAAGGAAGTTCGGTGCTGGAGGGGGGGGCCTGCGCCCGCTCAAGCACGCCGCCGATACTGGATGGAGCCGCGGGCGCCAAGTCGGGCGCTGTTCTCGTGTTACCTGGGTGGATCTGCACTCGGATCCGAGCGGTCGCTCTCGGCACGGTACGACCCATGGCGCGCCACCTGGGGATGCGGCCCGCGGACGGCCGGCGCTCAGCGGGCTCGTGCACCCACGGTCGAGGGCTCGGCCCTCAGCAGTTGGATCGATACGGTCTGCGGTTCCGCATACCCGCTGTCTTCGATTTCGACCTTGGTCGCACACTCGGCGTAGCCCAGCGCCTGAGCCGTGATGACGGCTGGGCCAACGGGCAGCCAGTAGACGGGTGGATCCTGGCGATGGATCCAGGCGCTCAGCTTCTGTCCTGCGGCCTCGATCCTCAACGCGAACTGCTCGCAGGCGACTCCGTCCAAGCCCCGCACCGAGACCCGGCAGGGTCGATACACCCCATCGAGCGTGATGTGAGTCGTGCCCGGCACCTTGACGAACGACGGCTCGTAGTGCCCACGCAGGAAGTGCTCCGAGTGTCCGAGTGCATACTGTCCTTCGGGAAGTCGATTGGGGGCACCCTGTCTGAGTGCCAGACGCAGGCCGTCGAATGCACCCTGTCCGACCTGCACGTAGAAACCAGGGATGTCCACTGGGTGCCCGCCTGCATCCAGGGCATTGATCGACAATCCGCCCATCGGCTGCCCTGCCAGTGCAGATGCGTCGAGCTTCGTCACCGAGAGCTCGTCCAATGGGTGCATGGGAGCTGCGAAGGTCGCATATCCCTTTTGGCGCAGAAAGACCCGCAGCTCGATCGGCTCAGGATCGGCAATCGACCCTTGGGCCGCAACTGCGATCAACTTGCCGGGGTGCGACTGTTCGAGTTGAGCCTCGATCAAGTCGAGGCTGTCCTTCATCATGCCGCTGACCTCATACCCGATGTAGACGAAGGCATGCTCCAGGATCTCGTCTCCGGCCAGGTCCACGATGCACGCCGCGACGCGCCCCATCGCGATGTCGATGGCACCGCCTGGGACAGAGCACGAATTCCCGGTCTGGGAGTCGATCATGACGCAGCAGTCCGCCTCGACACTCAGGTCGTACAGTCCGGGCTCGAGGCCGGTGATTTCGCACTGCCCGTTGCCGTCGGTGACTCCACGGAAGACGACCACGGACGGATCGCCGGCGGGTTCCAGCGGATCCGCCGCCAACTTCTCTCGAGTCCTCCGCAGCGCGAGGCGCGACATCAGGACGGTGCAACCCGACATCGGCAGGCCGGCGACGTCGTGACAAGAAACGTGTTGGCTCGCTCCTCTGTGCAAGATGATCCGATTCACGGGTTGGGACAATTCGCTCCAGGCAAGCACGGCGGGAATGAAGCCGGGCGCGAGGACAGCCAATCCGCGAGTGCCGGACATGCGCTTGGTCGGGTACTCGGCCAGGGTCAGGATCCCGTCTGCACCCGTTCTGCCGATCGCGCTGGATGCCCTCGCTTCGCGTTGGGCCCGCATCCACGGGAAGACCCTTGCCGCGGGCACGGCACTACCTGCCTCGTCCACGACCTCCAGTTGCAGACTGCCCGGCGACGGAGCCTCCTGCTCCGCGGTCCGGGTGTGGTCGACTATCGAGGAACTCCCGGGCAAGGGCTCGACAGGACCGACGCCGCTGACGAGGCCAGCAGGCACGGTTGCTCCGGTCGCTAGCCTCAGCCCGTCTCCTCGCAGTGCGAGCGCGAGGATGATCCAGGTCGTTCCTACCAGCGCGAGGACCAGGATGGTCGTGATTGTGCGCCGGCTCATTCGAGAAGCTCCTCGTCGCGTGCAGAAGCGCCTCGACGGCCGGAGGTCGACCGCGCGTGTAGATGATTCACCGGGATCATCTCTCCATCTCGTTTGGCGTTGGGAAGGACGTGCGCATGAACGCGGGCCCTCAGAGTACGGGTCGCAACACCAAGAACCTGGATTCGGGTGGGGGCCGTCTCACGGCGGGCAGTCACAGACCGTGCCGCTGGCGCCGGCCGGATTCACGCATGAATTCGAGCACGCGTTGCGCTTGCACTCTCGGGTGATCGTTCCGTGATCGTCGTGGATCTCCCCGAGACAGGGTTCCGTCGACTGGGTTTGTCCACAGTAGCAGGTCGTGATGACGATCCCACCCTGTGAGAACGTGGTCTTGGTGCACGCGCCGGCACCGCAGTTGCCTTTGCGCGAGTACTTGGTCGTCTTTCCTACTGATTCGAAATAGAGCGTGCACGTATCGGTGGCGAGTGCTGGTACCGCGATGCAAAGTGCCGCGATGATGGCTATCGCCTGGCTCGATCGGAGTGTGCGGAGCATGTGCTGAGTTCCCCTTCCCGTGGCCTTGAATCCTGGCTATACCGGTTCGTCGCGCGTCATGCGCACCATCCGAAGCTGAGCCGGGGTTCAGACCCAAAGACGGGTGGGCAGGGTCCGATCCGCCAGATTTCCGGGAGTCTCCCGCCGGCGAACCCGAGGTTCCCTGACTCGAGGGGATCCGCGGTGGATCGCCCGAAGGCTGCACTTCTCAGTGCGATGTCACCATGGCATTCCAGTCAGCCGCCGCCGCCCGGCGCGACGCCCGGTCCGCCCAGCGGGTTGATCGGGCCCGTGCCGTCGCTGCCCTTGGGGATGCCGGGCTTGTACGCCTCCTTGGCCCACGTGCGCCAGGCCTCCTCGAACTCGGGGTAGCTGAAGCCGAAGTGTTCCTTGAACTTGGCGCGGAAGAAGTCGGGCAGGTTCGCGCCGGTGGGGATGCCCTTCGCGTCGACGTTGGCCTTCATGGCCCAGATGAACTTGCCGAAGTTCTCGGGCTGCGTCTTGATCAGGAAGTCGACCATCGACCAAGTCGTGAAGTGGTGCGGCAGCTTGAATTCGGCGTAGCTCTTGAGGCCCATCATCTCCGCGAGGTGCGGGCAGTCGCCGCCGGCGATCAATTTGAGCACCTCGGGCTTCCAATCGGCCTTGCGCGTCATGTCCGCGATGCCGCCCTCGCCCGAGTCGAAGGTGTTGTACCTGGGGTTGATCTCGCGCTCCATCCAGTGCGCGAAGCCCTCGTGGAACCACACGGGCGTGTCGTAGTTGTAGTGCTGCAGCCCGTCGAGCAGGTTGTGCGTCAGGTTGAACGCCAGGTTGCCGAAGAGCGCCTGGTCGTCCATCAGCTGGCCCTCCTGCCCGTGGCAGTAGTAGCCGAGCACGCCGCGCGCGATGTTGTGCTCGCGGTGTCCGACCTTGAGCTGCAGGCCGAAGTTCTCGGTCAGGAACTGCGTGTGCGCCGCCTCGGTGCGCAGCACGAGCCACTCGTATTTCTCCTTCATCCCGAGGTAGGGGCCCTCGCCCGCGTACGTGCCCTGCCACGTGCCGCTGCCGTCGGCGAACTTGACGTCCTTGCCGTTGATGATGGTCAGGTACTTGTCGAGGATGTCCTTGCCGCGCTGCGCGAAGAGGTGGATCCGCAGCCAGGGATCGAGGATGCCGATGTCGGGCTTGACCTCCGGCAGCACCTGCTTGAGGCGCGTCAACTCGGCGACGTACTTCTTCTTCTCCTCCGGCTTGATCTTGTACTCCTCGAGCCCGAACCCGAACCGGAAGAAGTCCGTCTCGATCCAGCGGATGCGGCTGGTGACGAGGAACGCGTCGACCTTGGTCGTGTCGCTCTTGCCGAACGCGAACGGCCCGTGCGAGACGATGCCCGCGGCCTTCATCAGCGCGGGATCGGCGTGGCAGTAGGGGCACTCGGTCGGGTCGGTGGGCTTCTTCTTCTGGGCCTGGGCCGGTGCGACGGCCACGAGGGCCAGCGCGGCGAGGGCGACGAGCGCGAGGAGTCGGTGCGACATGGCGATGCTAGATGCGCTCCTTCCACTTCTTGGCGGTCTCGATGGCCTCGAAGGCCGAGAGCTCCTCGATCGGCAGCTGTCCGTCGACGATGCCGCGCAGCGCGTTGATCGCGGCGACCCGGATCGAGTTGTCGCTCTCGTCGAGCAGCGGCTTGATCTTCGCGATGATCGACTTGTCGCCGCAGCCGCCGAGCAGGCGCAGCGCGGCGACCTTGACCTTGCGGTCGGGGTCGTCGAGGCGCTTGGTCAGCACCGCGGTGGCCTCCGGTCCGCGCACGCCCTCGAGCGCGACGCGCATCTCGGGGCCCTTCTTGTCCCACTTCTTCAGCGCCTGCGCGATCAGCGTGTCGAGGCCCTTGATGCATCCGGCGGAGCAGGCGCACAGCGCGGCGGCATAGCGCTCGTCCGGATCGGCCTTCTCGCCCTGCTTCTCGACGCGCGTCCAGGCCGCCTCGGCCGCAGCGCGGATCTCCTTGTCGGGGAAGACGCCGGCGCGCCACATCGCCATCACGCGCTCGTGCAGGTTCTTCGACTCGAAGCTCTTGGCCAGCAGGCGCGTCTGGTCGGCCTTGATCATCTCGAGCAGGATGTCGTGCAGGCGCTCGTGCGCGCCCTCGTCCTTCTCCTTGCCGTAGCGATCGAGCAGGAAGGGCACCGCGCTCGCGCCGGCGGCGACCAGTGCGTCGTGCGCCTGCTTGCCCATCTCTTCCGTGCGCGCCTTGACCAGGCGCTCGACGTCGGTCAGGAGCTGGTCCTTGTCCGCCGGCTTGGGCCAGGCGGTCAGGTACTCGATCTTGGCGGGCGCGGAGGCGGGCTTGGGCGCCTCCTGGGCCGGCGGCGCCTGCGGGCGCGCGGAGGCGGGCGTCGGCAGCGCGGCGAGGGCCAGCGCGAGCAGCATCGGGAGCGGGGAGTTCATGGCGTTCCTTCTCGAAGTCTCGACTGCCAGGCGAGCGGTACGAACGCGCGCCAGGCCGGATCGACGTAGACGATGTGCGCCGAATCGAGCGCGGCACTGATGCTCTGGCGTTCCTGGCCCTGAGGCAAGTAGGGAAAGTCGTAGATCTGCACCGTGAGCTGGATCTCGCCGGGCATCTTGCCCTCGCCCTTCACCTTGGGGCGCACGAGGTGGAAGCAGCCTGCGGTCTCGATCAGGTCGCTCCACTGGCCGATGGGCAGCGCCTGCGCGGCGTTCCAGACCTCCATGCCCAGCTCGAGCATGCGGCCCGAGCGTTCCTGCAGCTGCGGCCCCGGGACCGGACCGGTGAGGTCGACTCCGCGCGCGAGCTCGCCCTTCCAGCGCTCGGCCAGCGCGCGCGCTTCTCTGCGCGCGTCGGGGTCGAGGTTCGCCGCGGCGCAGCGCGGGAAGAGCACGTTGGTCAGCGCCAGGCGGCGCAGCTGCTCGAGCGAGTCGCGCGGCTCGAGCATCGCGATCCAGCTCCCGACCTCGTCGACCTCGGCAGCGGAGATCGGCTGGCCGTCGAGCACGAGCACGGTGCCCGCCGGCCAGCTCGGCGGCGCGGGGACCTCGCGATGGCAGCCCGCGCCCTGCGCGAGCGCGAGGCTCGCGAGCCCGACGAGCTTCCAGCGGCTCATGCGCCCTCCGAGCCCTCCTGGCGCTGCTCGGTCGGCGCGTCGAAGCAGCTGACGAAGCGCAGCGTCTGGCGCACGACGAAGTCGTAGGCCTCGACCACGTTCGACTCGACCGCGGCGAGACCGTGCTCGACCAGGATCGGCCCGAACACGGCCTGGTTCTCGATGTAGAGCGAGCGCGGGTCGCTGCTGTAGGACTCGATGCGCAGCGAGAACGCGCTCGGCCGGCCCTCCTCGCCGGGAAAGGCGAGGCGGATGCCGAAGAGCTGCGGCTCGCGCCCGAAGCTCTGCGTCTCGGCGCCGAAGCCGAACATGCCCTGCTTGAGGAAGACGCGGCTGTCCTTGAAGTGCCGCGGGTTGACCAGCGTGCGCACCGTGACCTGCTGGCCGGTGAAGACCTGGATGCCGCGCTCGGCGACCATCCTCTCGCTGACCGTGCGCACCTGCTTGGCGAAGCCGTCGTAGGTCAGGCTGGTCAGCTCCTCGCGGAACTGGAAGCGGTCGGGCAGGAACGCCGCGTACGAGCTCGCGCCAGGCAGCGCCACCGGGTTCGAGAGCACCGCGCCGGCCGGCGTGACGGAGAAGCTCGAGTAGGCCGGGTTCCCGCCCTGGTACATCGAGTTGTGGACGCGCTGCACCACCGACGGGTCGGGCGGCAGGGGCGGATGGTGGAGCTCCGCCAGGAGGGCGATGGTGCGCGGGTTGTAGGCCATGGGGCTCTTCTCGAGGGGCGCGCGCCGGAGGGACGTCGCGGTCGCAGCTTCCTAGCGTTGGACGGCGCTCCACACTACCAGGAAAGGACTGCGCGGCCCGCGCCGCGACCGGGCGGTCCTCAAGCCTCGCCCGACGTGCTCCCGAAAAAAACCTTTCACGGACTTTGCCCTGCCCGCGTAGGCTGGCCCGCCCAAAAAACCGACCTGACGGTGCCGCGCGAGAGTCGGCGCTCCCCCCCGGATCAGGGAACTTCCCGGCCGGTCGAGGCGTCTCCCGCAGTTCTCGGAACGAATCGCGCACCGCAGACGGAGGAACATCGCCATGCAGCTCCACATCCTTGCCCTCGGACTCGCTCTCCCGGCCTGGTTCGCCCCGGCAGTCGCCGCGGCCCCGGTTCCCCAGGCCCAGGGCCCCAGCCCGATGGCCGTCGTCGACGACAAGAAGTCGATCTTCGGCGAGCCGCTCTACGTCAACGGCAAGCGCGTCACCGACGACGACATCAAGATCGCGCTGATCTACGGGCCGTGCCGACTGATGCTCGACCTCTACAAGATCGGCCTGATCATCGACGACGAGATCAGCCGGCAGGCCAGCGAGAAGGCCGAGGCGGAGATCGCGGCCAAGGAGAAGGAGCAGCCGTTCCCGGATGCCGCCGCGCGCGAGAAGGCGCGCCAGGCCGCGACCGCGCGCATCTCCTCGCTCCTGCACGAGAAGTACCGCATCAAGGACGACGAGTTCGAGGCCGAGTACCAGACCTCGGTCGACGAGTTCCACAAGAGCTACCCGGTGCTCGACATCGGCGCCGAGATCTGCCGCGCCTTCCGCTCGGTCGACTGGTACCGCGAGCAGCTGCGCCAGACGATGTACTTCGACCGCGTGTTCCTGCCCGTGAACCCGGCCGAGTGGCCGACGACCACGATCGAGTCGATGCGCGCCGACCCGGGCGGCGGCGAGCTCCTGATCGAGGACGCCAAGCAGAGCTACGAGGCGCGTCTCAAGGCTTCCGAGAAGAACGACGGCAAGCTGCCCAAGGAAGACGCGCTCTACATGACGATCCTGCGCCAGATCGTGCGCGACGCCATGTTCAACCTGATGACGTTCAAGACGCGCCCGGACGGCATCGATCCCAAGCTCGCCTTCGTCGGCGACTCCAACGGCGACGGCAAGCCCGAGGTCTCGGTCCCGATCGAGGTGCTCTGGAACAAGGTGCAGGACACCGTCACCGAGACCGAGATCAACGAGGCCAAGCAGTGGTACGTGACCTCGATCGCGACGCGCGACCGCCTGGTCAAGGACAACGCGCTGCTCTCGCCCGAGGACGCGGCCAAGGAGCTCGAGACGCTGACCGGCGGCTTCGAGGGCAAGACGATCACGCTCGAGCAGATGGCGACCAAGACCTACTTCTTCCCCTCGGTCGAGAGCTTCAGCGAGTACTACACGCTGAAGAAGGGGTACGAGAAGATGATCGCGCCCAAGCTGCAGCCCGGCCCCGGCGGCGAGCTCTCGCCCACGCTGCGCGAGTACTTCGACCGCGCCAACCGCGTCATGGGCCTGGGCATGGTCGACTGCGAGGTGCTGCTGGTCTCCGCGCAGGACATCCCGCGCTTCCGCTGGAAGAAGGACGGCTGGAAGTGGGCGCGGCAGACGGCGCAGGAGCTGCGCGCGCAGGTCGACCAGAACCTCAAGGAGTACAACGAGCAGCGCGCCAAGAAGGCCGACGCGCAGGCCCAGGGCAAGGAGTACAAGCCCGAGAAGGAAGTGCCCGAGCCGTACCGCTTCTGGTCGCAGCTCGTCGACGACCACAGCGAGTACTGGGATCCGCCGCCGCCGGAAGGTCCGGGCAAGCGCGTCTCGGACGTCGGGTACAAGAAGAAGGGCCGCTTCGGTCCGCGCTACCGCAACGACCTGATCAGCTACGTGGGCGAGACCGCCTACACCGAGTGGGTCACCGGCGAGTGCATCACCGACCGCATGTTCTTCGACCAGGGCGAGAACACCGTCGCCGGTCCGTACCCGGGCCCGCTGGGCTGGTACATCACGCGCGTCAACCGCCGCACGCCGCCGTCGCGGCCGCTGAACCTGGCCGAGCCGCGCCACATGGAGCTCCTGAAGGACGACTACGTGCGCTGGTCGTTCAACCAGTACTCCAAGGACGCTGCGGCGCAGGCCGAGGTCAAGGGCTGGAGCGTGCCGAAGTAGTTCGCGCCGCGTTTCCGGACGTTCATGCAGGGCCGCGCGGAGTGCGAACTCCGCGCGGCCCTGCTCGTTTCTCGCACGCGGACTCTTGCCGGAGCCGCGGATCGGAATAGGCTCGAAGCAGAGCTCGCGCCCACGGTCCCCCTCGGAGCCCCCGGTCATGCACGTCCTCGGCACACTCACTCGTTCCCGCCTCCTGCTCGTCCCGGTCCTCCTCGCAGGCGTGAGCGCCTCGGCCTTCGCGCAGGGTTCCGACAACTGCGCCAGCGCCACGCCGATCGCAGGCCTGGGCACGTTCCCGGTGGTCACGACCGGCGCGACCGACAGCGCGCAGCAGTCCGGCGGCTGTCCTCTGGCACACGCCGACGTGTGGTTCCTGTGGACCGCGACCGCTTCGCAGAGCGTCGACATCTCGCTCTGCGGCGGAACCGGCAACGACACGGTGATGGCGGTCTACGCCGGTTCGTCCTGCCCGGCCAGTGGCAGCGAGATCGGCTGCAACGACGACTCGTGCGGCCTGGAGTCGGTGGTCAGCTTCAACGCGGTCGCCGGCGCGACCTACCTGATCCAGATCGGCGACTACTACGCGGGCGTGACCTACAGCGGCACGTTCACGATCGGCGCCTCGGCGCCCTGCGGTCCCAACGGCGGCCCGGACATCATCGTCGGCGACCTGCAGGACATCGCCAACTACGCCGGTCAGAACGTCGGCGGCGTCGACTACGACGCGGTCGCGTTCGGCACGTACTCGTGCAACATCGGCACCGTGTGGGCCAACTGGATCTCGAACACGAACCAGCACCCGGTCATCGACAACAACCTCTACAAGTACAAGGTCGTCAACGGCGCCGGCCGCTTCGAGCAGGTCGGCATGAGCTGGCTCAAGCACGGCTTCTTCGCGCTCTCGAGCTCGCTCTGCTGCACGGGTTGCCAGGGAACCGACGGCACGCACCTGGGCGTGCACTGCGCGGATCCGTACACCGCCTCGCGCAACGGCGGACAGTCGGGCGCCGGCCCGCGCTGGCAGGTCAACGCCGCGACGGGCGTGTTCACGTATCCGCCGGCCAACCCGAGCTTCTCGGGCTCGGTCGCGCGCCGCTGCCGCGTGGCGGTCTCCGATCTCGAGGTCTCCAGCGCCAGCGTGCACTACTTCGGCGAGGCGCAGTACGTCACGCAGGACGATGCCGCCGCGGGCAACGCCTTCAACAACGCCTCGTACCGCGAGGTGACCGTCACCGGCAGCGGCACGGCCTGGACCTTCGCCCTGGCCGGCAGCACCGTGCGCCAGAGCCCGGCCATCGCGGCCTGGCCCACGCTCGATCCGGGCGCGCAGCTCGCCAACATCGACATCCCCGGTGACGGCCGTGTCGTGCTGGGATGGAAGGTCACGAGCCTGGGCGCCGGGCAGTGGCACTACGAGTACGCGCTCTTCAACCTGAACTCCGACCTCTCGATCGGCTCCTTCTCCGTTCCCGTCGGTGCCGCCACCATCAGCAACATCGGCTTCCGCGACGTCGACTACCACGATGGCGACGGCGTGGGCAGCGTCACGCGCGACGGCGCCAACTGGTCCTCGTCGCTCGCCGGAGGCACGTTGACCTGGTCGACGGGCGCCTACGCCGGCAACACCAACGGCAACGGCCTGATGTGGGGCACGCAGTACAACTTCCGCTTCGACGCGAACCAGCCCCCCTCCAGCACTTCGCTCACGCTCGGCACGTGGAAGAACGCGGGCAGCGTCGGCGTCGTGGCGGAGGCGCCGGGCGTGCCGCAGGCCGGCCCCTTCTGCTTCGGCGACGGCACCGGCTCCGTTCCCTGCCCGTGCAGCAACTCGGGCGCTGCCGGCCGCGGCTGCGCCAACTCGCAGAACGCGAACGGCGCGCTGCTCGTCGCCACGGGCACGACCAGCCCCGACACGCTCGTGCTGACCAGCAGCGGCGAGCTCCCGACCGCCTTCAGCATCCTGCTGCAGGGCAACGTGGAGCTCGTCACGCCCGCCAACTTCGGCGACGGCTTGCGCTGCGTGGGCGGCAACCTCAAGCGCCTCTACGTGCAGGCCGCCAGCGGCGGCACGGTGTCCTTCCCGCCCGCCGGCGGCAACTCGATCTCGGCGCAGTCCGCCGCGCTCGGCGATCCGCTCTCCTCCGGCGCGGTGCGCGGGTACCAGGTCTACTACCGCGACCCGAGCGCCAGCTTCTGCGCCAATCCGCCGGGCAACACCTGGAACGTGAGCAACGCCTGCCGCGCCCTGTGGTGAGCGCGGGTGACGCGCGACGCCGCGGCGCCGCGCAGTGAGCCTCTCGAGGCCGCGTGGAGCAGGACTCCGCGCGGCCTCGTTGCTCGTCGTCGTCCGCGCTGTCGCGCGATTTCCGGATTCGCCGTGACGCCGGGGGGCCGGCCTGCGAACCATGCTGCGTGGCGACGGCCTGGAACCCCGATCAAGCGCTGGACGTGAACGACGACACGGCCCGACAGGAGCAGTTCCTCGCGCTGCTCGAGGCGCACCGCGGCATCCTGCACAAGGTCGCGCGGGCCTACTGCGCCAACCCGGCCGACCGCGAGGACCTCGTGCAGGAGACGGTCGTGCAGCTGTGGCGCTCGTTCGAGGGCTACGACCCCGGCGCGCGCTTCTCGACCTGGATGTACCGCGTCGCGCTCAACGTCGCGATCTCCTTCGTGCGCCGCGAGGACTCGCGCGCGCGCCGCGCCCCGCGCGGGGACGCGGCGCTGCTCGAGGAGCTGCCGGCGCGCGAACCCGAGCCGCGCGGGGCGGAGCTCGAGCGGCTCGAGCGCGCCATCGAGCGACTGGAGGACTTCGACAAGGCGCTGGTGCTGCTGTACCTCGACGGGCACGAGCACGCCACGATCGCCGAGCTGCTCGGCATCAGCGTCAGCAACGTCGGCACGCGCCTCTCGCGCCTGCGGGCGCGGCTGGCGGAGAACCTGCGAGCCGCCCGCGCGGCGGAAGGACGGCACTCATGAACCTCGACGAGCTGCAACAGCTGTGGGCCGAGCGCGACCGGCGCCTGGACCAGAACCTGCGCCTGAACCAGCGCCTCTTCCGCGAGCTGCACCTGGACCAGGCGCGCTCGACGCTGGCGCGCCTGAAGTGGGGGCTCGGCGTCGAGTTCGCCACCGACGCGCTGGTCGTGCTCTGGCTGGGCTCGCGCCTGGGCGAGCAGCTCTCCGTGCCGCGCTTTGGAATCCCCGTGCTGCTGCTCTTCCTGGCCTGGACCTCGTTCCTCGCGCTCTCGCTGCGGCAGCTGACGCTGGCCGAGAGCCTCGACTTCGCCGCTCCGATCGCCGTGCTGCAGCGCCAGGTCGAGACGCTGCGCCTGGCGCGCCTGTCGAACACGAAGTGGCGCCTGCTCTCCGCGCCCGTGCTCTGGACGCCGCTGCTGATCGTCGTGCTGCAGTCGTTCTTCGGCGTCGACGCCTGGGTCGAGCCGGGCGGCACGTGGCTCGCGGCCAACCTGGTCGTCGGCGTCGTCCTCGTGCCCGTGCTGCTCTGGTTCGGGCGCCGCCTGGCCCAGCGCCCGGGGAGCCGCAGCGTGGTCCAGCGCCTCTTGAGGAGCGTCTCCGGCCGCTGCATCGCCCGCGCCGAGGAACGCCTGGAAGCGATCGCCGCGTTCGAGCGCGAGCCGGGCTGAGGAGCCACGCGCGTCGACGCACTCAGTTCCAGCGGAACGCGCGCAGCGCGACCAGGAACGGCACGAGCCCCCAGGCGACGAGGATCGCCAGGCGCGGCAGCTGCGAGACCAGGCCCGCGCCCTCCAGGATCACCGCGCGCAGCGCGTCGTTGAGCGCGGTCAGCGGCAGCGCCTGCACCAGCGGCTGCAGCGCGGCCGGGAAGCGCTCGGCGGAGAAGAACACGCCCGAGAAGACGAACATCGGCAGCATCACGAGGTTCATCAGGCCCGAGACGGTCTCGACCTTGCGCGCGCGGCTGGCGACGAGCAGCCCCAGGCCCGCGAAGCTCGCCGCGCCCAGCAGCACGAGCAGCGTGACGAGCAGCGGCGAGCCGACGAGCTTCACGCCGAACACCAGCCAGCCGAAGAAGAGCAGGAGCAGCATCTCGGCGAAGACCAGCACCATGCGGCTGGCCAGCACCGCGCCCAGGAAGTGACCGCGGCGCATCGGCGTCGCCATCAGCTGCTTGAGCAGCCGGCGCGAGCGCATCTCGACCAGCGCGAAGCCCACGCCCCACATCCCGCCGCTCATGATGTTCATCCCGAGCAGGCCCGGGATGAGGAAGTCGATGTAGCGCGAGCCCGGCGCGGTGACGAGCTCGTCGCGAGCGGCGAGCGGGTCGACCCGCCCGGCTGCGCGCTGCAGCGCGTCGTCGACGCGCGAACGCGCCGCCAGTCCGTCGGGCCGCGTCGGATCGTAGCGGTACTCGACCGCCGGCAGCGCGCCCGCCGCGGGCTCGCCCTGCGGCAGCACGAGCAGCGTGAGCTTGCCCAGGCGCAGCCGCTCGTCGCCCTGCGCGGGCGGCACGCGCTCGACACGGAAGCCGCCGGCGTGCTCGAGCGCCGTCGCGATCGACTCGGCGCCGCGCGCCTCGACCACGCCGACCAGCACCGGCTCGACCTGCTTCTCGCGGAAGGCGAGACCCAGCCCGACCGCGAGCAGGACCGGGAAGCCGAAGATCCAGAACAGCACGCCCGGCTCGCGTCCGACCTCGCGCAGGCGCGCGAGGAAGAGCTGCACGAAGGGATGGTGCTCACGCATCGCGCAGGTGCCTCCCGGTCAGCGAGACGAAGACGTCCTCGAGGCTCGCCTGGCGCGTGGTCAGGTGCGCCAGCGTGCGCCGCGCGCGGGCGAGCTCCTCCAGCAGCGCCGGGATCGCCACGTGCGGCTCGCCGACGGTCAGCTGCACGGCCTCGCCCTCGCTGCGCGCGCCGCGCACGGACGGCAGCGCGCGCAGCGCGGACTCCTCCAGCGGAGCATCGCCCTCGGCCAGCGCGAACTCGACCACGTGGTCGCCGCCCAGCGCGTGGATCAGCTCGGCGGGGGAGCCGAGCGCGATCACCTGCCCGTGGTCGACGATCGCGACGCGGTCGCACAGGCGCTCGGCCTCGTCCATGTAGTGCGTCGTCAGCACGATCGTGCGGCCGCGCGCGCGCAGCCCGCGCACGAGGTCCCACAGCTGGCGGCGCGACTGCGGGTCCAGGCCCGTCGTCGGCTCGTCGAGGAAGACCAGCTCGGGCTGTCCGGCGAGCGCGCAGGCGACCGCCAGGCGCTGGCGCTGCCCGCCCGAGAGGTTGACCACGTGCGCGGCGCGCTTCTCGGTCAGCCCGACCTCGGCAAGCAGCTCGGCCGCGGGACGCCCGCCCGCGTAGAAGGAGCTGAACAGGCGCAGCGTCTCCTCGACCGTCAGCTTGTCGGCGAGCTTCGCCTCCTGCAGCGAGACGCCGATCTTCTCGCGCAGCGCGCGCTCGTCGCGCTTCCAGGAGAGCCCGAGCACCTCGAGCTCGCCCGAGCTGGGATCGAGGATGCCCTCGAGGATCTCGACCGTGGTGGTCTTGCCCGCGCCGTTGGGGCCGAGCAGTCCGAAGCACTCGCCGCGGCGCACCTCGAGGTCGATGCCGCGCAGCGCCTCGACCGGCGGCTTCGACGGGTAGGTCTTGCGCAGCTCGCGGCAGCGGATCGCGATCTCCATGCGAGCCGGGCATCGTAGCGGCGCGTGCGCGGCGCGCCCAGCGCGGGGCGTCGCCGCGCGCGCGTTGTGCGCCGAGCGCCTTTGACACGCGGGCAGCGCGCGGAAATGATCTCGGGACATTGCAGGCCGACGTCCGCACCACCTGGAGGCTCCTCGAACCGCACGCGAGGCCGCACGTGTGGACCTTCGTGCTGACCGTCGTGCTCGGCTGGCTCTCGGCGCTGGCGCAGCGGTCGATCTGGCTGCTCGTGCCGATCGTCGGCGTGATCCTCTATCCCGAGAAGATGCCCGCCGCGCCGAAGTCGCAGGGCTGGGTCCAGCTGCCGGCCTGGATCACCGACCTGGGCGCGGGCGCGCGCCAGTGGCTGGTCGGCGAGCGCGTGCCGGGCGACAGCCCCGTGCCGGCGCTGTGGCGCGTGGCGCTGCTCGTGCTCGCGATCGCGGTCGTCGCGGGGCTGGCGCAGTACGCGTTCCTGTCGCTCTCGCGCTGGCTGGCGCTGCGCATGGTGGTCGACCTGCGCCAGCGCATCGCGAAGCACCTGATGGGGCTCTCGATGGGCTACCACGGCCGGCGGCACTTCGGCGACCTGCTCTCGCGCATCTCGAACGACGTGACGACCACGCTCAACGTGCTCAACCTGTCGCTCAAGGACCTGGTGCAGGAGCCGCTGCTGGCGCTCTCCAGCCTGGTCTTCGCGGCCTGCATCGCGCCCGTGCCGACGCTGATCGTGGCCGCGGCGATGGTCTTCATCGCGCTGCCGGTGACGCTGCTCTCGCGCAAGGTGCGCAAGGGCAGCTCGAAGTCCGTCACGCAGCTGGGCAGCTCCGTGCAGGCGCTGACGCAGATGTTCTCCGGCATCCGCACCGTCAAGGCCTTCCGCGCCGAGGAGCGCGAGCTCGCCGACTACCGCCGCATCAACGACGGCTACCTGCGCGCGACGATGAAGATGGTGCGCGCGCTGGCGCTCTCGCAGGCCTCGACGCTCTTCCTCAGCCACGCCGGCATGGGCCTGATGATCGTGGTGATCGGCTCGCTCGCCACGCGGCAGTTCGACGGCATCACCGAGCTGGCCTCGTTCCTCGGGCTGGTCTCGGGCATCTACGGCAGCGTCAAGGACGTCAGCAAGGCGCTGACCTACGCGCAGGAGTCGGTCGGCGCCTCCGAGCGCATCCAGGCCCTGCTCGACGAGCGCGCCGACATCGTCGAGCGGGCCGACGCGGGCACGATCTCCTCGCTGGGCAGCGGGCTCTCCTTCGAGCGCGTCAGCTTCCAGTACCCCGGCGGCGACGGCAACGCGGTCGAGGACTTCACGCTGCACGTGCGGCCGGGCGAGACGCTCGCGCTGGTCGGCCCCTCGGGCGCGGGCAAGAGCACGATCGTCGATCTGGTCGCGCGCTTCCTCGATCCGGTCGAAGGCCAGGTGCGCGTCGACGGGCGCGACCTGCGCGATCTCTCGCTCGACTCGTGGACCGCGATGTACGCGATGGTCGGGCAGGTGCCCTTCCTGTTCCACACCACGATCGAGGAGAACATCCGCTACGGCCGACCCGACGCGACGCAGGCCGAGGTCGAGGCGGCCGCGAAGGCCGCGGGCATCCACGAGTTCATCCTCGCGCTGCCCGAGGGCTACCGGACCGACGTCGCCGACGCGGGCTCGCGCCTCTCGGGCGGGCAGCGCCAGCGCATCACGATCGCGCGCGCCTTCCTCAAGGGCGCGCCGCTGCTCCTGCTCGACGAGGCGACCAGCGCGCTCGACACCGAATCGGAGGCCGTGGTCCAGGAAGCGCTCGAGCGCCTGATGAAGGAGCGCACCGTGATCGTGATCGCGCACCGGCTCTCGACCATCCGCAAGGCGCACCGCATCGCGGTGATGGAGAACGGCCGCCTGGTCGAGCTCGGCACGCACGAGGAGCTCCTGGCGAGGAACGGGACCTACGCGAGGCTGCACGCGGCCTGAGCGACGGGGCGAGGCTCGCCTGCGCGCATAGGTCCTACGCGTCGCCGCGGGACGCCTCGCGGACCGCGTGGTCCGCGATAGCTTTCGGGCATGCCGCTCCCCCCGCCTTCCTCGTGTTCCTTTCCGCCCTGGGTTCCGACGCGCAGCGCATCGATCTGCGCGTGCAGGAGCCCGCGGGCTATCCCGGCAACCCCTCGACGCTGATCACGCCGCTGCGCCAGGACATCCAGCAGGTGTCGCTCGAGAAGAAGAGCGACGGCAGCTACAAGCTCGCGCTGCTCGCGTCGCAGCCCGCGCCGGCGCTCGAGTCGCTCGATCTGCGCTCGTTCGTGCCGCGCATCCCCTCGCTCGCGCGCGGCAACGCCGTGCTCGCGCGCCTCGCGCTGATGCAGCGCGAGTTCAACCGCAACGAGATGCGCGTCGAGCTCGCCGACGGTGCCGCGGTCAAGATCGCCAACAACTGCCTGCGCGGCGGGCTGTGGGAGGTGATGAGCGAGAAGAAGAACGCCGAGGGCAAGAACGCGCTCGACTTCCACGCCTGGTTCACGTTCCCCAAGGCGACCTACGCCGAGCTCTTCCGCGAGGTCAACGGCCGCGAGCTCGGCGAGCTCGAGCCCGACCTGATGAAGTACCCGGCCTTCGACGGGTTCGCCGTGCCGCTCGAGGCGCTGCGCACGGTGCAGAGCACGCAACCTGCCGCGGGACTGCGCCTGCACGCCGACGAGAAGCCGATCGCGTTCGGCGAGCAGACGCGCAAGCAGAAGCTGCTGCTCACGCCCGGCATCGCCACCTACGCCGACTTCTACGCGAGCACGAAGCAGCCGATCGCGACCGCGAAGTTCAGCGAGCCGGGCTTCTACGACACGAAGGACCCGATGCACTTCGACCTCTCCTGGCTCGCGCATCCCGCGCAGGCGATCGTGCGCAAGGTCAAGGGCGTCGCCGACCCGGTCGAGATGCTCGAGGTCGAGCTCGTCTACGAGAACGGCCGGCGCCTCGTGCTCGGCGACGCGGGCCTCGCCGCGCTGCCCGCACGGACGGAGCTGCCGCAGAAGGACGGCGACGTGCTGCGCGCGACCTTCGGCATCTCGACGCCCGAGATCTACGCCTCGGCCGCCGAGCGCGCCGCGGAGTACCAGGCGCCGCGCGCGGGCTACCTGCTCCTGCTCGACAAGGACGGCAAGAACGTCGACAACCACCTCGGCGGCGTCGACCGCGTCTTCGCCTGGCGCGAGAAGGGCGCCAAGGACCGGCTCAACCTGCTGCTGATCGGCTACGAGCGCATCACGGCGGTCAGCCGCGTCAGCCTCGAGCTGCCGTAGTCGGGCGGGGGCACTCTCGCGTATCGCCCCGGTGCGCGCGGGGGTGCGACGATGAGGTCATGTCCCCGCATCGCAGCCCGGCAGCGCGTCTCCTGCGCCAGCATGTCCTCGCGTCGCTCCTGATCCCGCTCGCGGGCTGCGCCCAGCCCGCGAGCCGCCCCGAGGCCGATGCGCCCGTTCCCGCGCGCGAGCCCGCCTTCGCGCAGGGGGCGCTGTGCGCGCGCTGCCACTCGGCGAGCCCGCGCGCCAGCGCGCTGCGCAACTCGCTGGGCGACGACGTCTCGCCCTACGGCTTGTGGCAGGGCACGCTGATGGCCAATGCGCTGCGCGACCCGTACTTCCAGGCGCAGTTCGCGCGCGAGACCGAGAGCGCCCCGGGGGCCGCCGCCGAGCTCGGCCAGCTGTGCCTGCGCTGCCACGCGCCGCTCGCGCACCACCAGGCCCGCTTCGATGGCGCGCCGCTCGCGCCGCTGGCGGAACTCGAGCGCGACCGGCTCGCGCGCGACGGCGTGTCGTGCACGCTCTGCCATCAGGTGCGTCCGGAGAAGCTCGGCAGCGCCGAGAGCTTCGCGGGCAGGCTCGAGCTGCGCGACGAGCACCGCATCTACGGACCCTACGCCGCGCCCATGGGCGGTCCGATGCGCATGCAGACGGGCTTCGCGCCCGAACAGGGCCTGCACGTGCAGCGAGCCGCGCTCTGCGGCGCGTGCCACACGCTCTCGACGCAGCATGCGCGGGGGGCCGCACCGTTCCCGGAGCAGACGCCCTACCTCGAGTGGCGCAACTCGATCTTCAGCGACGAGGGCGGCACGAGCGCGTCCTCGCGCACCTGCCAGCAGTGCCACATGCCGGACGAGGGCTCGATGCGCATCGCGCGCATGCCCAACGGCGGCGACTTCAACCTGCCCGCGCGGCCCGCGGTGCGCGCGCACTCCTTCGTGGGCGGCAATGCGTTCGTACTCGGCCTGCTGCGCGGGCAGCGCGCGCTGCTCGGCGTCGAGGCTTCCGACGGCGCCCTCGAGCGCGCCGAGGCCGCCACGCGGCGGCAGCTGGCGTTCGAGACCGCGCGGGTCGAGGTGCTCGCGCCGCAGCGAAGCGCCCGCGAGCTGCGCTTCGACGTGCGCGTCGAGAACCTGAGCGGGCACAAGTTCCCCTCGGGCTATCCCTCACGCCGCGCCTGGCTGGAGGTCGAGGTGCGCGGCGGCGGGCGCACGCTCTTCCGCTCCGGCGGCGCGGACGAGCGCGGGCGCATCCTCGGCGCGGCCGACGAGCGCGCATTGCCGCACGCCGACCTCGTGCGCGATCCCGCGCAGGTTGTCGTGTACGAGATGCGCGCCGTAGACGCCGAGGGTGCGCGCACGACGCAGCTCACGCGCATGGCGCGCATCGAGAAGGACACGCGCCTCTTGCCGCGCGGGTGGCGGCCCGACGGTCCGCACGCGGAAGTGACGCATCCCGTTGGCGTGGAGGGCGACACGGATTTCGTCGGCGGGGAGGACGTCGTGCACTACGCGCTGGAACTCCCGCCGGATGCGGGCGAGCGGCTGACGATCTACGTCGACCTGTGGTACCAGAGCATTCCGCCGGGCTGGGTCGACGACCTGCGCACGCTCGCCGCGCCCGAGGCGCAACGCTTCGTGCGACTCTACGACGCGAGCGCCGCGGAACCCGAGTCGGTGGCGCGCACGGCGCGTTCCCTCGACTAGCGCATCGGATCCGGCCCCGCGCGCGCGCGCTGTTCGCGCCGGTTCGCCAGGAGCGAGGCGAGCACCGAGCCGCCGAGCAGCGTGCCGATGATCGCCAGGGAGAGCCCGACCGGGACCTTCCAGAACTCCGCGAGCAGCATCTTGGCCCCGACGAAGACCAGCACCAGCGCCAGGCCCGTCTTGAGGTAGCGGAACTTGTCCACCACGCCCGCGAGCAGGAAGTAGAGCGAGCGCAGGCCCAGGATCGCGAAGATGTTCGAGGTGAAGACCAGGAAGGGGTCCTGCGTGATCGCGAAGATCGCCGGGATCGAGTCCACCGCGAAGACCACGTCGGTCGCCTCGACCACGAGCAGGGCCAGGAAGAGCGGTGTCGCCGCGAGCTTCGCGCCCTCCCGGGTGAAGAAGCGCGAGCCGTCGAACCCGGCGCTGACGCGGAAGAAGCGCCGGAACAGGCGCACCACCGGGTTCGCGGCGGGGTCGTACTGCGCATCGCGCTGCAGCAGGAGCTTGATGCCGGTCAGCACCAGGATCGCGCCGAAGACGTAGATCGCCCAGTGGAACGCTGCGAGGAACGCGCCGCCGACCAGGATGAAGATCGCGCGCATCGCGAGCGCACCGAGGATGCCCCAGAACAGCACCCGGTGCTGCAGCGCGCTCGGCACGGCGAAGTACGAGAAGATGACGACGAAGACGAAGATGTTGTCGACCGAGAGCGCCTTCTCGATCACGTAGCCCGTGGCGAACTCCAGCGCGCGCTCGGGGCCGTAAAACGCGTGGACCCCGGCGCCGAAGAGCGCGGCGAGGCCGACCCAGACGGCGCTCCAGGTCGCGGCCTCCTTGAGCGACACCGCGTGCGCCTTGCGGTGGAAGACGCCCAGGTCGAGCGCCAGCATCGCCAGGACGAAGACGAGGAAACCGCCCCACAAGAGCGGCGAACCGATGGATTCGATGGGCATGGCAGGATGGGATCCGCGGTCGGGGGTTCAGCGGCGACGCAGCGTGCGCGCGCGATCGAGCGCACGCGCGATCGCGTTGCCGATGCGCTCGGTCGCGCGGTCGATCGCCGCGAGCAGGTTCGCGTCGGAGTCGGTCACGACCAGGGTCTTCAGGCGGCGGCCCTGCACCCGCAGGCGCACCTGCTTGTCCACGCCGCCGCGCGGTCCGTTCGTGTCGGCGAGCCAGACGCGGACCTGGCCGACCTCCTCGCCGAAGCGCCCGAGGGCGAAGGCGAGGCGGCGCTCGAGATGCTCGCGCAGGGTGGGGGTGGCGTTCAGTCCGGTCGAATGCACATGCAGGATCATGAGAGGCCTCCGCGGGTCGGGTGACGAGTGCCGCAGGATCATCGGCGCGGAGACGAGCGTCGACAATTCGATAGTTCCGCTGGTACCCTTCGGGAAAACCGACATGAGCCGCACGCTGGACTGGCTGAACTACCACCACCTGCTCTACTTCTGGACCGTGGCGCGCGAAGGCGGCGTCGCGCGCGCGGCCGAGCGCCTGCACCTGACCCACCCCACGGTCAGCGGGCAGATCCGCGAGCTCGAGCAGGCGCTGGGGGAGAAGCTCTTCGTGCGCGTCGGACGCGGGCTCGAGCTGACCGAGATGGGGCGCCTGGTCTACCGCTACGCGGACGAGATCTTCGCGCTGGGCCGGGAGCTGGTCGAGACGCTCCAGGGCCGGCCGACGGGCCGTCCCGTGCGCGTGGTGGTCGGCGTCGACGACGTGCTGCCCAAGCTGCTCGTGCGTCGTCTGCTCGAGCCGGTGCTGCGCGGCGCCGATCCGGTGCGCCTGGTCGTGCACGAGGGACCGGTGCGCGAGCTCTTCTCGCGCCTGGCGCAGCATTCCCTCGACGTCGTGCTGAGCGACTCGCCGCTGCCCCCCGGCACGCGCGTCAAGGCCTATGCGCACCTGCTCGGCGAGTGCGGCGTCAGTTGGTTCGCCGTCGAGAGCATCCAGAAGCGCGCGCGGCGTGATTTCCCGCGCTCGCTCGGCCTGGAGCCGCTGCTCCTGCCGACCGAGGACACGGCCCTGCGCCGCGCGCTCGATCCCTGGTTCGAGCGGCAGGGGATCCATCCCCGCATCGTGGCCGAGATCGCCGACAGCGCCCTGATCAAGGCCTTCGGCCAGAGCGGCCTGGGCATCTTCCCCGCGCCGACGGCGGTCGAGAAGGACGTGCAGCGCCAGTACGGCGTGCGCGTCGTCGGCCGCAGCGAGGACCTGCGCGAGCGCGTCTGGGCGATCTCGGTCGAGCGGCGCATCAAGAACCCCGCCGTGGTGGCGATCAGCGACGTGGCGCGCGAGCGGCTGTTCACCGACGTCTGATCCCGCGCCCCGGCGCCTCCCGCGCGAATGCCGCCGCGCCGCCGGCGTAGGCTGGCCGCATGCACTGGAGCTCCCCCCTCGACTTCCTGCACGACGGCGGCTGGATCGCCGTCGTGTTCTTCGTCTTCCTCGGCCTCTTGCTGCTGCGCTTCCTGATCCAGTGCGTGATCTGCTGGATGGTCTACCGCGCGGCCGAGTCCGTGCCGCCCGAGCACCGCGAGATCGAGCCTGCGCTGGCCTTCCTGCTGCTGGTGCCGTGCCTGGACATCTTCCTCAACTTCCTCGTGCAGCCCAGCGTCGCGCGCTCGTACCGGCGCTGGTTCGAGTCGCGCGGCGACACGAGCGAGGGCGACTGCGCCGAGAACCTCGCCTGGTGGTACGCGATCACCACCGTCTGCGCGCACGTGCCCTGCGTCCCCTTCGCCGGCCTCGTGGCGGTGATCCTGCAGATCGTGTTCCTGCTGCGGGTTTCGAGGCTGCGCAGCAAGGCGCTCGCCCTCACCCGCGGCGACGGAGGCATGCGATGAAGCTCCGTCTGCTCCACGTGTGCGCGATCGTCGCGACGCTGGTGCTCGTCGCCAGCGCGCTGCCCTGGCCCGAGGCGCTCGAGCACTGGAACGTGTGCAGCTTCCGCAGCCTGACCGGGCTCCCCTGCCCCGGCTGTGGTCTGACGCGCGGCTTCCGCGCGCTCGCACACGGCGACTTCGCCGCGGCCTGGCAGCACAACCCGTTCACCTATCCCTTCTTCCTCGTCGCGCTGGCGCTGGCGCTCGCGCCGCTGTGGACGCGGATCTGGCCGCGGGCGGAGGAGCGCTTGCTGCGCGGCCGATTCCTCGGCGCCGGGGTGAGCGTGCTGCTGGTCGGCCTGCTCGCCTTCGGAGCCTGGAGGCTGATCGAGGCAGCGACCCAGCACGCCTGACGTCCTCCGCGCTGGACTTTCAAACGGTCGATTGATACAAGGAGTTCAATCGACCGTTTGAGATGAGCCCGGCCCCCCCGCCCTCCGCGACCCCCGACACCCGCCAGCGCCTGCTCGAGGCCGCGGCGGAGGTCTTCTCCGAGCAGGGGTATCAGGCCTCCAGCGTCCGGCAGGTGTGCCAGCGCGCCCGCGCCAACGTCGCGGCCGTGCACTACCACTTCGGCGGCAAGGAGGAGCTCTACCTCGAGCTCCTGCGCGAGCTCGGCCGGCGCGCCTTCGAGCGCTACCCGGCGACCCACGAGCTCGGGCCCGAGCCCGCTGCCGAGGAGCGCCTCTTCGCCTTCGTGCAGGCCTTCCTCCTGCGCGTGCTCTCGCCGGACGGGTTCGGGCGCCACGGCCGGATCCTCTCGCGCGAGATGGTCGAGCCCAGCCCGGCCTTCGCGCAGGTGATCGAGGAGTTCATCCGGCCGCACTTCGAGTACCTCTGCGGCGTCGTGGCCGAGATCCTCGGCTGCGGCGCGCGCGAGCCGCGCGTGGTCCTCGCCGCGCGCAGCATCGTCGCGCAGTGCGTCTTCTACCACCACGCGCGCGCGCTGCTCGAGCGCCTCGCGCCGGGCGAGCCGCGCGATCCCGCGGCCCTGCGACGCCTGGCCGAACACGTGACGCGCTTCTCGCTCGAGGGTCTGCGCGGGATCAAGGAGGGACGGCGATGAACCGGGTCGCGCTCAAGATGCTGATGGGCGACCGCGCCAAGTACATCGGCATCGTCTTCGGCATCGCCTTCGCGTCGCTCTTGATCACGCAGCAGATGTCGATCTTCACCGGGATCATGGGCCGCACCTTCGGCTCCATCGCCGACCTCTCGCAGCCGGACGTGTGGGTGATGGACCCCAAGGTGATGATGATCGACGACATCAAGCCGCTGCAGAGCACGGAGCTCTACCGCGTGCGCGGCATCGAGGGCGTCGAGTGGGCCGTGCCGCTCTACCGCGGGCTGCTCAAGGCGCGCCTGTCGAACGGCGCCTTCCAGACCTGCACGATCACCGGCCTGGACGACACCACGCTGCTGGGCGGCCCGCCCGAGATGCTCGAGGGGCGCCTGGAGGACCTGCGCCTGACCGACAGCGTGATCGTCGACATCGCCGGCGCGACCGGGCGCCTGGCCAAGCCGCCCAGCGAGCCCGGCGGCAAGCCCACGCCGCTGCACGTGGGGGACACGCTCGAGATCAACGACAAGCGCGCCACGGTGGTGGGCATCTGCCGCGTGCAGCGCACGTTCCAGTCGCAGCCCGTCGTCTACACGACCTACACGCGCGCGCTCGGCTTCGCGCCGCGCGAGCGCAAGCTGCTCTCCTTCATCCTCGTCGGCCTCGAGCGCGGGAGCGACGCCGCCGCGGTCTGCGCGCGGATCCGCGAGCGCACCGGCCTGCAGGCCGTGACGCGCGACGACTTCATCTGGATGACGATGAACTACTTCCTCAAGTACACCGGCATCCCGATCAACTTCGGGACGGCCGTGCTGCTGGGGTTCTTCGTCGGCGTCGCGATCGCCGGGATGACCTTCTTCAACTTCACGCAGGACAACCTGAAGCAGTTCGGCGCGCTCAAGGCCATGGGCACGACCAACGGCACGCTGCTGCGCATGATCCTGCTGCAGTCGAGCCTGGTCGGCGCGATCGGCTACGGCATGGGCGTGGGCGCGGCCTCGCTCTTCGGGTACCTCACGCGCAACTCCGAGCTCGCCTTCCGCATGCCCTGGCAGATCCTGGCCATCTCGGCCGCAGCGGTGCTGCTGATCTGCGTCGCCTCGGCGCTGCTCTCGATCCGCAAGGTGATCGCGCTCGAGCCCGCGATCGTGTTCAAGAGCTGAGCATGAGCACCGCCACCGAGCTCGCCGTCACGTGCAAGGGCGTCACCAAGGCCTACGGCCTGGGCGCCGATCGCGTGCCCGCGCTGCGCGGGATCGACCTGGAGGTCGCGCCGGGCGAGCTCCTGATGCTGGTCGGGCCCTCGGGCTGCGGCAAGACCACGCTGATCTCCGTCATCGCGGGGATCCTCGACCAGGACGAGGGCGAGGTGCGCGTCTTCGGTGCGGACCTGCGCAATGCGAAGCAGCGCGAGCGCACGCGCTTCCGCGGCCGCAACGTGGGCTTCGTGTTCCAGGCCTTCAACCTGCTGCCCGCGCTGAGCGCCGCCGAGAACGTGGCCGTGCCGCTCCTGATCCTGGGCGTGCCGCGGCGCGAGGCGCTCGCGCGCGCGCAGGCGACGCTGGAGAGGGTCGGCCTGGGCGAGCGCACGCGCTCGCTGCCCGCGCAGCTCTCCGGCGGCCAGCAGCAGCGCGTGGCGATCGCGCGCGCGCTGGTGCACGAGCCGCGCCTGATCGTGTGCGACGAGCCGACCAGCTCGCTCGACCACGAGACCGGGCACAAGGTGATGCAGATCCTGCGCGAGGTGGCGCTCTCGCAGGAGCGCGCGCTGGTCGTGGTGACGCACGACGCGCGCATCTTCGAGTTCGCCGACCGCATCGCGCGCATGGACGACGGTCGGATCCAGAAGGTCGTGCGCTCCGCGACGGAGCTCTGAGCACGGAAGACGAGGTGACGAGATGGGCGTGATCCTGAAGTACGGGCTGCCGGTGCTGGCGCTGGCCGGCTTCGCGTTCGCCACCTGGCGCGTGGCGCAGGCGGCGCGACCGCTGCCGCCGGCCAAGCCGGTGGCCGATCCGGCGACGGCGGCCTTCGTCTCGAAGATCGCCGGCGCCGGCATCGTCGAGGCGCGCTCGCAGAACATCGCCGTCGGCACGGGCGTCGCGGGCCTGGTCGTGTCGGTCGACGCGGCCGTCGGGGCACGCGTCCGGCGCGGCGACGCGCTCTTCCGCCTCGACGATCGGGACAAGCAGGCCGAGCTGGCCGTGCGCGAGGCTGCGCTCGCGAGCGCGCGCGCCGAGCTCGCGCGCCTGGAAGCCCTGCCGCGGCCGGAGGACCTGCCGCCGTTCGAGGCGCGCGTCGCGACGGCCGAGAGCGTGCTCGCCGACGCGCGCACGCAGCTCGCGCTGGCCGAGAGCGTGCAGGACAAACGCGCCATCGCCGCGCAGGAGCTCGAGCGCCGCTCGCACGCGGTGCAGACGGCCCAGGCGCAGGCGGAGGAGTCGCGCGCGGCGCTGACGCGCACCCGGGCCGGGGCCTGGGTTCCCGATCTCGCGGTCGCGCGCGCGGCCGTCCGCAGCGCCGAGGCGCGCGTCGAGGCGCAGCGCGTCGAGCTCGAGCGCCTGATCGTGCGCGCGAGCATCGACGGCACGGTCCTGGCCGTCAACGTGCGCCCGGGGGAGTACGCGCCGGCCGGCACGAACGCGACGCCGCTGATGGTGCTGGGCGACACGGAGCGCCTGCACGTGCGCGTCGACATCGACGAGAACGACGCCTGGCGCTTCCGCTCCGGCATGAAGGCGCTGGCCTTCGTGCGCGGCAACCGCGAGCTCTCCGTCCCGCTCGAGTTCGTGCGCGTCGATCCCTACGTGATCCCCAAGCGCTCGCTGACGGGCGAGTCGACCGAGCGCGTCGACACGCGCGTGCTGCAGGTGCTCTTCTCCTTCGACCCCGCCGCGCTGCCGGTCTACGTCGGCCAGCAGATGGACGTGTTCCTCGAGGCCGCGCAGTGAGACGGTCCGCCGCTGCACTCCTCCTCGTGCTGCTCGCAGGCGCGTGCCACGCGCCCGCGCGGCGCAACACGCCGCCGGCGCGCGCGCCCGAGGCCTGGAGTGCGTCCGAGGCGAGCCGCACGGCGCCCGACGCGCGCTGGTGGAGCGCCTTCGGCGATCCCGTGCTCGAGCAGCTCGTGGCCGAGGCCGCGCGCTCGGGGCCCGACCTCGCCCAGGCGCGCTCGCGCCTGCGCGAGGCGCGCGCCCTGGCGCGGGCCGCCGGTGCGGGCCTCGAACCGCGCGTCGATCTCCAGGCCGGCTACGCGCGCTCGAGCCCGAGCCGCAACACCGCGCAGGGCGCCTTCGCGCGCGAGGACGACCTCTTCCAGGCCGGCTTCGACGCCAGCTGGGAGCTCGACCTCTTCGGTCGCAACGCGGCGGAGCTCGAAGCGGCCGAGCTCGGCACGCGCATCGCCGAGAGCGAGCTCGCGGGCGCGGCCCTCGCGCTGACCGCCGAGGTCGCGCGCACCTACTTCGAGCTGCGCGGCACGCAGAAGCTGCTCGAGGTCGTGCGCGCCAACGCTGCGCTGCAGCGCGATTCGCTGGGTCTGACGCGCTCGCGCGCGGCCGCCGGGATCGCGACGGGGCTGGACGAGGCGCGCGCCGAAAGCACGCTCGCGGCGACCGAGGCCCGCATCCCGGCGCTCGAGGCCGCGCTGCGCGGCAGCCAGCAGCGCATCGCGGTGCTGCTCGGCCGCCTGCCCGAGGACCTGCCCGCCGGACTCGACTCGTTCGCGCCGCTGCCCGAGGCTCCGCGCGAGCTGGCGGCGGGCACGCCTTCCGAGCTCGTGCGCCGCCGGCCCGACCTGCGCGCGGCGGAGCTCGCGCTCGCGCGCAACCAGGAGCTCGCGCGCGCGGCCGAGGCGGAGCTCTACCCGCGCGTCGTGCTGCACGCCTCGCTGGGGCAGCAGTCGAACGAGTTCGGAAGCGTGCTCGACTCCGCCAGCCGGGCCTGGTCGATCGGGCCCTCGCTCGTGCTCCCGCTCTTCGACCGCGGAACGCTGCGCGCGCAGGCCGAAGCGGCCGACGAGCGCGCCCAGCAGGCGCTGATCGCCTGGCAGAAGGCCGTGCTCGGCGCCTTCGCCGAGGTCGAGGCGGCGCTGACCGCCGTCGCGCGCGAGCGCGAGCGAGCCGAGAAGCTGCAGCAGTCGCTCGCCGCGAGCCAGCGCGCGCTCGAGCTCGCGAGCGAGCTGCAGACGCGCGGCATGATCGACTTCTTCCAGGTGCTCGACGCGCAGCGCGTGCGCCTGGAGGCCGACCAGTCGCTGGCCGAGAGCCGCAGCGCGCTGGCGCAGAAGACCGTGGCGCTCTACAAGGCGCTCGGCGGCGGCTGGGACGCGCTCGAGCCGCAGCGCTGACGCTCGACGGGGCTCGCGCGCGCTCCGAGGGACGCGCCGCGCGCGCTCAGCCCTCGAGCGCCGCCGCCAGCGCGCGCGCCTGCTTGGCCGTCTGCTTGCGCATCTGGCCCTTCAGGAGCGGGCTCAGCAGCCGCGTCAGGAACGAGCGCGGCTCGAGCTCGAGCGTGTGCTCGATGCGCGTGCCTCCGGGGATCGCCTCGAAGCGGAAGCCGACCTCGATCGCGAAGTTGGCGTCGCTGAACGAGAGCAGCAGGCGCTTGCCCGGCTCGCGCTCGACGACGAGACCGTTCATCGTGCCGGTGCGGGCGCCCTGCTTGTAGGTGTAGATGAGGCCGCCGCCCTCGCGCACGTCCGAGCCCTCGCGCTGCAGCGCGACGCACAGCTCGTTCCAGCGCGGCGCGTTGGCGAAGTCGTCGACGAAGGCGAAGCACTGCGCCGGCGTGCGGCGGACCTCGACGCGTTCCTCGAAGCGCATGGGCGTGGGCATGGGCGCGGATGATGCGCCGGCCGGGCGCGGCCGGCAAGGGTGGTGCGCGTCAGAGCGAGAAGCCCACGCCCGTCGAGGCGCGGAAGCTCGTCTCGGTCTGCGTCCCGTCGAGGTTCTGCACGAGCGGGAGCCCGAGCGAGGCGAACCACGAGACGTGCGAGCTCCAGGTCACGCGCACGCCGGGCGAGAGGAAGAGCTGCACGCCGCCCGAGTTCTCGTCGACCGCTCCGTCCATGCGCATGCGCGCGTGCCACTGGCCGTTGAGCTCGAGCATCCAGCGCACCAGCGGCGCGCTCGTGCTCCCTCGGCTCGACCAGCCGCAGCCGACGCTCGTGCGCAGCACGTCGCCGAGGTTGGAGTCCTGCGAGCCGTCGCCGGCGAAGCTGTAGAGCAGGCTCGCCGCGAGCGTCGTGGTGTCGAAGCTCTTCGCGTACGCGAGGCCCGCGAAGGGATCGAGCGAGCCGGAACCGGGCTGGTGGTCGGGCTCGAGGCGCTCGCCGGCCGGCGAGCGCACGTCGGTGCGGCCCGTCGGCAGCTTGGCGCCCACGTACAGCGCGGCGAAGGCGTGTGCGTCGTCGTCGGCGAGGACGCTGCGCTGCGCGAAGATCGACGCATCGCCCAGGCCGCTGGGGTTCCCGTTGCTCTCGAGCTCGGGCGTGCCGCCGTTGTCGACGGCCTCGCGCAGGTTGCGGTTGGCGAGGAAGGGCAGGTCCAGGCCCACGGTCCACGCGTCGCTGGGCGCGTAGGCCACGCCCGCGCGCAGCGCGAGGCCGCGGTCGAGGCTGTGCGTGAACGCGCCCTGCGCGCCGTGGCCGAGCAGCGCCGCGTCGCTGTAGGCGCGGAACTCCTGCCAGTCCAGGCGCAGCGAGAAGGCCCAGGTGCTCGCGGGCATCGACTCGCCCGGCAGCGTGTGGATGAAGGCCTCGCCCGAGTTGAAGCTGCACGCGCCGCAGTGGAACGGCAGCGGGGGAGGCGTGAACGGGAACGCGCCGGGAACCAGCGCGCCGGCGAGGATGGAGAGGAAGCTCGGCACGAAAAAACCCGGCGGGAGTCTACCCGCCGGGCTCCTGTGCCGTCGCTTCCGAGTTCAGCTCTGCGCCTGCTGGTGCGCCTCGACGAACCAGAGCTGCTTCTCGATCGCTTGCGAGATGCCGGTCAGGAGATCGGCCGTGCCCGCGTCGCCGTACTCCTCGGCCAGCTGGATGCCCTCGCGCACCTGCGTACCGAACGCGGCCAGCGCGTGGCCGAGCGCCTCGACGTGTTCGCTGCCGCTGGTCGCGCCGGTCGGATAGGCGCGCAGCTTGGTCTCCCGGGTGACGGTCGCGAGCGTGCCGCGCGCGACGCCGCCCAGCTGCACCGCGCGCTCGGCGAGCTCGTCGACGCTGCCGCTGACCGTCGTGTAGACCTGGTCGAAGAGCTCGTGCAGCGCGATGAAGTTGGGGCCCTTGACGTTCCAGTGCGCGTGCTTCGACTGCAGCTGCAGGTCGATCGCCGAGGCGAGGCGCGTGTTGAGCAGCTCGACGAGCTTCTCGCGCGACTCGAGCGGGAGCGGGTTCTTGGTCGGGTGCAGGCTGGACTTCTGGGTCATGGTCTTCATGGCTGTTCCTCGTGTGCGGAGCGTGGTCCTCGTGTGCGTCGGCCAGCTTAGCCGCGCAGGCAGGAGATCCGCTCATCCACAGTCCGCATGGCCGCGATTCGATGTCCCTATCGACGCGCCCGCGCGCTCCGCTCACCTCGCCGGCGGATGCTCCGCGAGCCAGTCGAGGATCGCGAGGGCTGCGCGCACCCGATCCGGGACCGGGAAGCCGTGGTTCGCCAGCATCACGACACCGATGCGCTTCTGCGGCACGAAGGCGACGTAGGCGCCGAAGCCGCGCGTCGACCCCGTCTTGTCGAACAAGCGTGCGCCGCTCGGCGGCTCGCTCACGCGTGTCACCGGGTTGGGCTGGAAGACGATGCTCTCGGAGTTGCCCTCGAGCAACTGCTCCAGCGACACCGGGAACGGGTACTGCTCCCAACCCAGATCCTGCACCATCGCGCCGACCTGGAACTGCGCAGCGTGCGTCCCCTCGATCGCCGCTCGCAGCGTTCCCTCGAGCCCGCTCGGGTCGATGTTGAGTTGTACGAAGCGCAGCACGTCTCTCGCCGTCGACTGGATGCCGTAGGCCTGCGCGTCGAACACGCCCGGGCTCACGCGAACGGGCTGGTTCTCCTGGTCGTAGCCCCACGCGTAGTCGGCCTGCGCCTCGCGCGGCACGTGCACGAAGGTGTGCGGCAAGCCGAGCGCGGGCAGCAGCTCGTTCTCGATCGCAGCGCTGAACTCCTCGTGCAGGGCGAGGCCGGTGAGATGCCCGAGGAGCCCGATGCTCGGGTTGGAGTACTGGCGTCGAGCGCCCGGCTCCGCGCTCGGCACCCACTGCTCGAAGTAGCGCAGCATGCTCGCGTCGTCGACGACCTCGCCGGGGAACTGCAACGGCAGGCCGCCCGCGGTGTACGTGCCCAAGTGCAGCAGCGTGGCGCGGTCGATCGCCGTGCCGGCGAGCCGCGGCAGGTACCGGCTCGGGTGATCGTCGAGCGAGAGCTTCCCTCTCGCCTGCGCGTGCAAGGCCAGCGTGGCCGTGAAGGTCTTGCTGATCGATCCGAGCTCGAACAGCGTCGTGTCGCGGACGGGCTCGTTCGTCTCGCGCGAGGCGACGCCGTAGGGGAACACGTACGAGCGACCCTCGACGGTCACGGCGACAGCCATGCCCGGGATTCCATCGCGCGCGAGGATCGGCTCGATCGTCGCGTCGACGAACGCGCGCAGGTCTCCCTCGGCGGGAGACGTCGTGTGCGCCGGGCCTGCGCAGCCGGCGAGGCAGGCCGCGAGGATCTGCGTCAACGCTCGGGCGCGTCTCCCGGGCCGCGTCGTTCTCGCGCTCAATCCTCGATGCCCGCCGGCACGAGCAGGCACACCGCCTGCACCGCGACACCCGTTCCACCCGCGAGCGCGCCGAGGCCCTCGACGCTCTTGCCCTTGACGTTGACCTGGCCGGGCTTGATGCCGCAGATGCGCGCGATGCTCTCGCGCATCGCCTTGCGGTGCGGCGCGATCTTCGGGCCCTCGGTCGCGATCACCACGTCGAGGTTGCCGATCTCCCAGCCGCCGCGGCGCGCCATGCGCAAGCACTCCGCGATCAGCTGCGCGCTGTCGGCGTCCTTCCAGCGCGCGTCCTGGTCGCTGAAGAGCGTGCCGAGATCGTCGAGTCCGGCCGCGCCGAGCACCGCGTCGGCGATCGCGTGCAGCACCGCGTCGCCGTCGGAGTGGCCCAAGGGTCCGCTCGGATGCGGCAGCACGATGCCGCCGAGCTTGCACGGACGCCCCGCGACCAGCTTGTGGACGTCGAAACCCAGGCCGACGCGTGCGCTCATCTTCGTTGGCTCTCCGGCGAGCTCGGCCTCAGGGCGACTTCTGCGCGCGGCGTGCGCGCAGGATGGCCGAGGCGAGCTCGAGGTCCTCGGGCGTGGTGATCTTGAGGTTGCTCGGCTCGCCGCGCACCAGCGGCACGCCCGCGACGTACTTCTCCCACACCGCGCTGTCGTCGGTCGGGCGGAAGTTGTCGCGCCTGGCGCGCGCGAGCAGCTCGCGGAAGCTCGCGCGGCGGAAGACCTGCGGCGTCTGCGCGCACCACAGCACGCTGCGGTCGAGCGTGCTCTCGGCGTGCAGCCCGTCGGAGGAGGTCTTGACCGTGTCGTTCATCGGGATCGCGACCAGCGCCGCGCCGTGCTCGCCGGCCGTCTGCAGCGCGCGCTCGATGATCGCCGGCCGGATCAGCGGCCGCGCGACGTCGTGGATCGCGACGAGCTCCGACGAGGGGCTGGCGGCCTCGACGCCGGCCGAGACCGAGTCGGTGCGCAGCTCGCCGCCGGGCACGATCTGGCTGACCTTGCGCAGCGCGGGACAGCTCGCCGCCATGCGCCCCAGGCGCGGCAGGTCCTCGCGGTGGCCGACGACGATGATCTCGGCGACGGCCTCGACGCGTGCGAAGGCCTCGCAGGCGTGCTCGAGCACGCTCAGGCCCTCGAGCAGGAGGTAGGGCTTGCGCAACGCCTGGCCCTCGCCGTCCGCGGCGTGCATGCGCACGGACTGGCCGGCGGCGACGAGGATGGCGGTGGTGCGCGGCAGGTTCGCGGGCATCGCGTGGATTCGCTCCGCGCGCCAGCGTAGGGTGGGGCGGGTTCGAGCTCCAGGGATTGCACCTACGCATGACGACCGATCGCGACAGAGCCGCAGCGGGACCGCGCCTGCGCCACGACTGCCCGTTCCCGATCGTCCTCGGCATCGACCCGGGCACGCGCGTGGTCGGCTTCGGCGCCGTGGTCGCGCGCGAGAAGGGGCCCAAGCTCTTCGGCGCCGGCGTGCTGCGCCCGGGCGCGACGCTCGACGTGCCGCGGCGCCTGGGCGCGATCCTGCGCGAGTTCGAGGCGCTGCTCGAGGAGGTGCGCCCCGACGTGGTGGTCGTCGAGCAGGCCTTCGCCTCGCGCAACCTGCAATCCGCCCTGCGCATCGGCGAGGGCCGCGGCGTCGTGCTGGCGGCCGCGGCCGACTTCGGCTGCGAGATCGTGCAGTTCTCGCCTGCGGTGGCGAAGAAGGTGCTGACTGGGCACGGCGCCGCGGACAAGACGCAGGTGGCGGCGATGGTCGGGCAGATGCTGGGCCTGAAGGAGCTGCCCGAGCCGCTGGACGCGACCGATGCGCTGGCGTTGGCGCTGGCGCATGTGCTGCGGGCCGAGCGCACGCGACGCTTCGCGCTTCCGGCGACGCGCGCCGCAGCGAAGGTGCGCACCGTGCGGTAGCATCGCGCCCATGCGCAAGCAGCCCAAGAGCTCGAAAGCCTCCGCGGAGCGCGAGTTCGTGCTGGCGCTGGGCCTGCACCTCCCGGGCCTGGAGTTCGTCGGCCGCAACCTCGAGCCCGCGCAGGGCGAGGACGCGGCGCGCGCGGTCGAGTTCATCGGCCGGGCGAGCGGCGGACGCCTCGTTCTGGTCGCGAGCTTGCGCGGCGCGAGCGCGCAGGCGACGCACGCGGCGCTCGAGCTCGCCGCGTTCGCGCGCCAGCACGCCGAGGAGCTGCGCCAGCGCTTCGAGTGCGCGCACGGGCCGACGCTGGCGCTCCTGTGCGACGAGCCGGCCGACGAGCTCGGCCAGCTGCTCGCGCCGCTGCTCGGCGAGGACGTGCAGCTCTTCGCGCGGCGGGCCGCGGCGAACGGCGCGCTCCCGGCGAACGGGACGGCCAACGGTCACGACGCCCACGCGGCCAACGGGACGAGCGGCGCGGGTGGCACAAGCAGCGCGAACGGCGCGAGCGCGGCGAACAGCACGCGCCTCGAGCTCGTGCCGATCCGGCCCGCGTCCGCGCCGCACGCCGCGCACCTGCCCCGCGCGCACGCGACGCGTGCGAGCTTCCTCGCCGCGCTCGACGAGGAGCCGCGCGCGCTGGCGAGTTGGCTGTGGGAGCGCCTCGCTTCGCCCGCGCTGGGCGCGACGCTCGCGCTCGAGCCGCGCGAGGCGCGCTGGAGCGACGTGCGCGGTCCGCTGTGCAGCCTCGAGGTGCGCGGGCGCGCCCTCGCCGCCCGGCTCGCGGGACTGGAGGAGCCGATCGAGCTCGAGAGCCCCTCCGAGGGCCGCGGCTTCCTCGATGCGGTCGTCGCGCGGCGCCTGGAGCACGCGCTGCTGGATTTGGGAGATCCTGCGGACGGCCCGTCGCAGGCCGCCTTCGATCCGCGCCAGCCGATCCTGACCGCGGCGGAGATCGCCGCCTTCCACGACTGAGCGCGCGACCCCCGCCCGCGGATTTCCCCTCACCGCCCTCTTGGAAGCGCTGCGGCGCTCCGGCAGCGTAGCGGAGCCGAGTCGGGGCACGCGCGGTCCCGGGCTCCTTCGCTCCTCATGAACTGGGAACAGGCACGCAAGCTCTTCTCGCTCTCGCGTCACGACGACGCGGGCGGCGTCGCCCGCTCCGCGCCGCGCGGATACTCCGACGAGCTCAGCGTCGTGCGCGCACGCTCGCTGTGCATCGCCAGCGGCAAGGGCGGCACGGGCAAGTCGGTGCTGACGGCTTCGCTGGGCGCGCTCTTCGCGCGCGCGGGCCGCACGCTGATCGTCGACGCCGACCTGGGTGTCGGCAACGCGCACATCCTGCACGACCTGTGTCCCGAGCACTCCTTCGTCGACGTGGTCGAGGGCCGTCTCTCCGCGCGCGAGGTGCTGGTGCACGCGCGGCCGGAGCTCGACCTGGTCGCCGCGGGATCGGGCGTCTCGCGCATGGCCGGGCTCACGAACTTCGAGCTGCACCTGGTCGGTTGCGCGCTCGAGAGCCTGGAGACCGACTACAGCAGCGTGCTGGTCGACTCGGCGGCGGGCATCTCGCCGCAGACGATCTCGTTCGCCGCGGCGAGCGACCTCGTGCTGATCGTCACCACGCCCGACGTCACGGCGCTGACCGATGCGTACGCGTTCTTGAAGGTGCTGCTGCAGCGACGGCCCGACTGCGCGCCGCTCTTCGTCGTCAACCGCGCCACCAGCGCGGAGGAGGGCGCGGCGGTGGCCGAACGCCTGCGCAGCGTCAGCCGCAAGTTCCTCGGGCGCGAGCCGCGCTGCCTGGGCTGGATCCCCGAGGACCGCGCCGTCGTGCACAGCGTCGCGGCGCGGCAGCCGCTGGTGATCGCCGAGCCCGACTCGCCCGCGGCCGAGGCGCTGGAGAGGCTGGCGCAGGCGCTGCAGCGCGAGCTCGAGGGCCACACGCCGCGCGGTCTGGGCCGCCAGCTGCTGCGCACGATCGCTTCGACGCCGAAAATCGCCTGAGCGCGCGCGACCTTCGCGCCCCGCGAGCGTCTCTTCGTGGGAGCTTCGATGGAGGAGACGCGCGATCCCGTTCCGCCCTGGATCTGGGCCCTGACCGGCGGCCTCGCGCTGCTGACGCTGCTCGAGCTGCGCCCGCGGCGCGTGTCCGAGTCCGCGCTCGCCGCGCGCCGGCCGCTGGGGTTCACGCGGCGCGGCCCGCCCGAGCTCGGCACGGCCTCGCCGCGCGAGCTGCGCGCGCTGCCCGGCATCGGCGAGACGCGCGCCGTGGCGATCGCGCGCTCGCGCTTCGAGGACGGACCGATCGCGCGGCCCGAGGACCTCGAGCGCATCCACGGCATCGGACCGGCGACGGTCGAGCGTGTGCGTGCGGTGCTCGGGCTGCAGCCCGAGCGCGCGCCGCCCTGACGGGGACCTCGCGCTCGTTCAGCTGCCCGTCTTGAACGTCCAGCTGATCGTCTTGGTCGGCTGGTACCAGTCCGCCGTCACCGTGTAGGTGGTGTTGGGCTTGAGCTTGCCCTTGGGGATCAGGCACCACGCATCCTTCGGCGCGTCGTCGGGGTTGGTCGGGTGGTCCGGGCTGGAGAACCAGCACGGCACCTCGTTCTTGCCGTCGAACAGGCGCAGCGTGATCAGCGGCGAGGGATCGTCCGGCTTGGTGCGGCCGATCTGCAGCGTCACGGGGTAGCCGAAGTTCTGCTCGGGGTCGGCGATGACCGGGTTGGGCAGCTCCTTGCCGCCGCGCGCGAAGTCGATCGGCACGTCCTTCATGTTCTCGGCCGGCCAGACGACCATCCATTCGGCCTCGGGCGGCACGACGAAGGAGGCGACGTCGATCACCGCGAACGGTCCGGCTTGTCCCCAGCCGATGCGCTTGAGCTCCGGCACCAGCATCGGCAGGCGGTGGTAGAAGGTCGCCATCCAGCCGTCGATCGCGTCCTCGGGCTTGTCGCCGGCGGGGCCGACGTTCGAGTGCGTGCCGCCCCAGTGGCCCTCGGGCGTGTAGCCCTCCTTGTCGCGGTACTCCTCGTGCGCGTCGGGCCAGGCGTTGGCCTGGTCGGGGTTGAGCGCGAGGTAGGCCGCGTGCTTCTGCGTGCCCTCGCACAGGTCGCGCTCGAGCTTGAGGTCGGCGACATCGCGCACCTTGCCCTCAAAGGCCTTCTTGCGGATCTGGTTGAGGTACTTGAGCGCCTGCAGCTCGTCGGTGCTGAAGCCGGTGTTGGTGACCTTGTCGACGGCCTGCGCGATGCCGCCGTTCTTCGGCACGATCCAGGCGCGCCAGCGCGCCTCGAACTCGGACACGGTCATGCCGAGCACCTTGCCGAGCACGCTGTAGGTCTTGTCCGAGCGCTTGGCGATGCCGAGCTTCTTCAGGATCTCGGGCAGGCGGTTGAGCTCGTGCACGTACTCGGCGACGGTCGTCGCCTTGAGCAGGTCCTCGCCGCGGATCTTGCCCAGCTCGTCGACGAAGCTGTTCTCCCAGCGCGGGTCCTCGTTGCGCTCGGCCAGGAACGCCACCCACGACTTGCAGCCCATCACGCCGGCGCGCGCCAGCTGCAGCTTCTCCTCGCGCAGCTTGCGCTCGGCCGGGTTGTCGACGTAGGTCGTCTCCTTGGGCGCGCCCGAGTCCTTGTTCTTCCAGGTGTAGCCCGGGATCTGGTGCCCGAGCATCGCCAGCGAGACCCAGTTCAGGTGTCCGGCGAGCAGCGCGATCGAGTGCAGGTCGCGCTGCATCGGGTTGAGCTGGACGAAGATCGGCGCTTCGAAGTCGGCCTCCTGGTGGCCGATGTAGAAGATCGTGCGCTTCTTGTCGTCGAAGCCCATCAGCTCGCGCATGTCCTTGGCTTCCTCGGCCGTGAGCTCCTTGCGGTCGAGGCAGTCGTCGATGGCCTTGTCGTACTTCGGCTTGGAGTCGAGCAGGTAGAAGGTCAGCGCGTTGGTCACCGGCGGCTTCTTGGGCGCGGCGTTCTCCTTGCCGCGCAGCCAGGACGAGAGCGCCTCGGCGCGCATCACCTCGGAGACGATGCGCTTGGTCTTCTCCTCGGTCAGGCAGGACTGGAAGGTCCAGCCGCCGTAGCGCACGAACACGCCGGGGGCGCCGTTGTACTTGACCAGGCGCTCGTCGTCGCTGGCGCCGCTCTCGAGCTCGACGTCGAGCTTGCCGGCCTTGTCCATCTGCTCGAGGATCTCGCCGCGGTGCTCGCGCGTCTCCTTCTCCTCGGGCGACATCCAGCTCTTGCCGACGAGCTCGTGGCCGAGGACCTTGTGCGCCTCCTCGACGCTGTCGTCCAGGCGCAGGATCAGGCGCGAGAGGCGCGTCTTCTCCTCGTCGGGCGCGTTCGCCATCAGCGCCGCGATCTGGCGCGCGGCCTGCTTGAGGCGCTTGGTCGCGTCGGGCACGGACTCGGCGATCTTCGTCACCTTCTGCATCTCGGCGATGCAGCCGGCCTTGAGCTTGGTCAGCTGCGCCTCCGGCATGCCCAGCTCCTCGAGCGCGGCGAGGAAGTGCTTGTACTCCTTCTCGCGCCCGGCCTTGGCGAGCTGGTGCGCGACGTTGTCCATCTGCGTCCAGATCGCCTGCGAGATCTCGGTCTTGGGCGGCGGGGCGGCGGGGGCTTCGGGATCCTGGAACGGCAGCAGTGCGGCGAAGGCCAGGATCAGCGTGCTGAGGTGCGACATGGGGGGATTCCGACTCGGGGCTGCGAGGATCGCAGAGTATGCCGCGCGGGCCTTCAGGTGCGGAAGAACCAGCTCTTCTTCCTGGGCGTACCGGTCCACTCGGCGGTGACCTGGTAGCGCACGCCGGGCTTGAGCGGCTGCTTGGGGATCAGGGCGAAGGCTCGCTGCGGGACGACGCGCGGGTTGAGCGGCTTGTCGGGCGAGCTGAACCAGCACTCGACCTCGGCGTTGCCCTCCCACAGGCGCATCACGACCGCGAGCGGCGGGTCGCCGGCCTCGGGCAGGCCGACCTGCAGCGTGATCGGGTAGCCCAGGCTGGCCGGGTCGGCCTGCGGCACGGGGCTGGGCAGCTCGTCGGTCGCGCGCAGCGGGACCTTCTGCATCTCCTCGTGCGGCCAGACCACCGCCCAGCTCGCATCCGGCGGCCGGCGCAGCGAGTACGCGTCGAGCACCTGGAAGTCCCTGTTCGCGCCCCAGCCGACGCGCAGGAGGCCCGGATCGATCAGCGGCTAGGATCGCTGGGTGAGTCGAGGCCGCCGGGACCGCGCTCGCCCTCGCCGCCGAGCCCCGCTGCCTTGACCCGCACGGGCTGAGCCGTGCCGAGGAAGCCTGTCCTGAGAGTGCCCGGCGGTGCTACGCTGACCAAGCAGCCATGTCTTCAATGTCGAATACTCGCCAGCTTGCAATCGTCGCAGCAGTGGTGGGTTGTTCGCTGGTTGGATTTGTGCTTTGGCGATCACCCGACCGTCCATCGATTGATGGTCCCGCGGAGGCAGATCCATCCGTGCCGCCTACGGAAATGGAGACAATTCCCTCGCTCTCCGGGCGGCAATCGAACGTGGTCGTGAAGGCCTCGGGCGCTGACCATGGCGTACTGCCGGCCCCGCAGGTCGAAACGGGTGCGGATGTACTGCGTCGGGCAAAGGCGTGCATGCGGCCCGATCTCGACGACTCCACGACCCCCGGCGGTGGACCGGATGCAGCCGCCATTTGGCAGTGCCTGCAGAGCTTCGACTGGTTGCGTGTGACACCCGCTGAGCTTGGAGAATGGTTGTGCGCGGAGAAGCTTCCGTTGCAGCAGTCGTGCCGAGTCATCGGCTCCGCACTCCACGCTCGAGCGCCCAAAGAGGCCTTGGCCTACCTGGGAGCGTACAACCCTTCATGCCCAGAGGTTCGGGAGACCGGGCTGCAGATCATGGCTGTCGAAGCCATCGGCCTCGTCGACCGGAAGTGGGTCGCGGAGCTGGAACGCTCGATGACTTCGGAGGCGCTGTTCACGGGCGACTCTTCGACTCAAGGAATCCTGCTCGCGGAGCTCTTCATCCGCGACGGAAACGGGGCTCTCGCGCTCATCCTGGAGAAAGGTGGACGTGGCGAGTACGGCGGATCGAAGGAAGAGATCAATCGCGCGGCCGCGGCGAGCCTGTTCCTCGCATCATCGGGTCAATGGGACGCGAACCGCGCGGGCAATGCGTGGGTCTACGCGGAGTCACTGGTCAGGAGTCCGACGACCCCGCCCAGTGTGGGAAATGTGCTCGGTTCATTTCTCACGTCCAAACAGACTTGGCCGGGCGGGGATTCCACGGTGGCGATGTCGAGCCTGTCGCAGGCCATGGATGACCCGAGATTCACCGAGAGTATTGCGGCAACGTTGTTCTTCACACAGAAGCCCGCTGGTCCTGCCGGATGCAACAAGGTCCTGTGGGACGAGGTCTACGCGAAGGTGCTCGTCGTCGCAGCAAAGAAGGGATGGGAGCTGCCCGGCAAGTGATGCCGCGCGAGACGGACGCGCACCCCGTCAGGTGCGGAAGAACCAGCTCTTCTTCCTGGGCGTTCCGGTCCACTCGGCGGTGACCTGGTAGCGCACGGCGGGCTTGAGCGGCTGCTTGGGGATCAGCGCGAAGGCGCGCTGCGGGACGACGCGCGGGTTGAGCGGCTTGTCGGGCGAGCTGAACCAGCACTCGACCTCGGCGTTGCCCTCCCAGAGGTGCATCGTGACCGCGAGCGGCGGATCACCGGCCTCGGGCAGGCCGACCTGCAGCGTGATCGGGTAGCCCAGGCTGGCCGGATCGGCCTGCGGCACGGGGCTGGGCAGCTCGTCGGTCGCGCGCAGCGGGACCTTCTGCATCTCCTCGTGCGGCCAGACCACCGCCCAGCTCGCATCCGGCGGCCGGCGCAGCGAGTAGGCGTCGAGCACCTGGAAGTCCTTGTTCGCGCCCCAGCCGACGCGCAGGAGACCCGGATCGATCAGCGGCAGCCGGTGGAAGTACGTCCCCATCCACGCATCGAGCGCCTCGCGCACGCTCGGCTTGATCGGCGTCACGAGCGAATGCGCGGCGGCCCACGCGCCGCTCGCGCTGTAGCCGGGCTTGTCGGGGAGCTCGGTGTGCGCCTCGGGCCAGCGCTTGGCCTGCTCGGGGTTCTGCGTCAGGTACTCGGCGTGCGCGCGGCAGCCCATGCCGAGCGCGGCGTCGATCTCGACCGGCAGGCTCTTGATCGCGGCCGGGATGCACTTCGTGCGCAGCGCCGCGAGCAGGCTGCGCAACTCCTCCTCGGGCGTGCCCGCGGCGGCAGCGGAGCTCGACTTCTTGCCGATGCGCGCGCACAGGCTCGGCTCCTCGCTGACCACCCAGCCGCGCCACTTCGATTCGAGGCTCGTCGGCGTCTCGCCGAGCGCCTTGGCGTAGGTCGCGAGCGCCTGGTTGACCGGCACGATCGCGACGCTCGCGAGGATCGGCCGCAGCGCGCCGCGCTCCTGCCAGTACTCGACCATCGAGGTGCACTTGAGCAGGTCTTCGCCGCTGAGCTTGCCGAAGAAGTCGACCATGCAGCGCGAGAAGGGCGGGTCCTCGTGGCGCCGCACGAGCCAGTTCATCCACGAGCGCGCGCCGGGCAGTCCGGCCTTGGCCACCTGCAGGCGCTTGTCGAGCTCCTTCTGCTCGTCCGCGCTGGGCTTGACGTAGGTCTCGCGCCAGTCGTGCGGATCGGCCTTCCACGTGAAGCCCGGCAACTGCGTGCCGAGGTAGGCCTGGCACACGTACGAGTACAAGCCGGCCTTGAGCGCGGAGGTCGAGCCGTCCTCGAGCGGCGCGAGCCAGCAGAAGATCGCCGCGGCGTTCTCGGCGTCGCTGGGCGCGTAGCTGGCGCTGTTGCCGCGCTTGTCCTGGAAGCCCCAGAGCGTCTTCGCCTGCTCGGCGACCTCCTTGTCGACCCAGCCGTTCTCGAGCGCCTTGGCGAGGCCCGCGTCGTACTCCTTGCGCGCGTCGGTCAGCACCCACACCGAGCGCGGGCGCACGAACCAGCCTTCGTCGGGCACGCCGCGGTCGTCGTCGAGCAGGAACGCGCACACGGCGCAGGCGCGCAGCGCCTCGCCCAGCACGCGCGCGGTGCGCTCGGGGCTCCAGGGCGCGTGCACCGAGATGCCGCGGAAGCGCGCGACGCTGCCCGGACCGCCGTGCATCGCGACGAGCAGCTCGTGCGTGCTCGCCTCGGTCTGGATGTCGAGCTCCTCGTCGTGCGCGCTGCGCAGCACGTCGAGGATGCGCGAGCGGCGCGGCAGGAGCGCGCGTTCCTCCGGGCGCTTCCAGCCCTCGGGCGTCTGCTCGTCGCCCAGCGCGCGGTGCGCGGCCTCGTTCGTGTCGTCCAGGCGCACGATCGCGCGCGCGACGCGCTCGAGCTCCTCGGCCTTGAGCGCGGGCAGCAGCGCCGCGAGCTCGCCCGCGGCCGACTCGAGCTTGGCCTGCGCCTCGGGCAGCTCCTTGGCCTTGCTCTTGGCCGCCGCGATCTCCTTCTCGAGCGCTCCGGCGAGCTTCTGCGCGGAGTCCTTGGAGTAGCCCAGGGCGCCCAGGATCGCGACGAGCTCGCGCGACTCCTCGGCGCGGCCACCCCGGGCGAGCAGGTGCGCGGCGCCCTCGAGGGAGTTGAAGGTCGAAGCCTCGACCTTGATCTCGGCGCGCGCCGAGAGGGGGGCGAGGAGGAAGAGAAACAGGAGCGGCAGGCGGCGGGGGATCATCTCGCGGGCATTATCCGGGTCGTGGGGGTTGGCAACACGGGGACTCCGCGCCTGGAGGCCTTCCGCCGCGGAGCGTACACTCGTCGCTTCCGTGTCCCACCAAGGAAGCGACCCTCGTCGATCCGCGCCGGCACCACACGCCGGCGGCCTGCCCGCCCCGCGGCGCGGCCTGCCGCCGCCGCTCGCGCGCGAGGAGATCGACCGCTTCGTCAAGCCGGCGCTGGAGGAGGACCGCGGCGGGGGCGACCTCTCCTCGATCCACGCGGTGCCGGAGAAGGCCCGCGCCCGGGCGCGCCTGGTCTCCAAGGCCGAGGGCGTGCTGGCCGGCCTCGCCGTGTTCGCGCGCACCTTCGAGCTGGTCGATCCGCGCGCGAAGGTCGAGCTGGTCGCCGAGGACGGCGCGCGCATCGCGAAGGGGCAGGAGCTCGCGCGCATCGAGGGCTCGGCGCGCGCGCTGCTCACCGCGGAGCGCACCGCGCTCAACTTCGTGCAGCGCCTCTCGGGCATCGCCACGCTGACCGCGCGCTACGTCGAGCGCGCCGCGGCGGCCGGCGGCACGGCGCGCGTGCTCGACACGCGCAAGACGACGCCCAGCCTGCGCCTCTTCGAGAAGTACGCCGTGCGCTGCGGCGGCGGCGAGAACCACCGCTTCGGGCTCTACGACGAGGTGATGGTCAAGGAGAACCACATCGAGCTGGCCGGCCGGCCGATCCCGGAGGTGCTGCGCGACATCCGCAAGGCGGTCGGCGCGCGCGTGCGCATCACCTGCGAGGCGCGCGACGAGCGCGAGGCGCGCGCCGGCATCGAGGGCGGCGCGGACGTGGTGCTGCTCGACAACATGAGCGCGGCCGAGCTCGCGCGCCTGTGCCCGCTCCTGCGCGAACAGGCGCGCTCGCTCGGTCGCGAGGTCGAGCTCGAGGCCTCGGGCGGCATCGATCTCCAGAGCGTGGCGGCGGTCTCGCGCACGGGCGTCGACCGGCTCTCGGTGGGCGCGCTGACGCACTCGGCGCCGGCGCTCGACCTCTCGCTGGACCTCGAGCCGATCGCATGAGCATCTTCGAGAGCCGCGATCGGCCGCACGAGCTGCGCCTGGACCTGCCGGCGGCGCACAGCGCCGAGCGCCTGGCGCGCGCCGTGATGCAGCAGTTCGTGCAGCGCGAAGGCGTGCCCGCGAGCGAGATCGACTCGCTGCTCTTCGTCGCGAGCGAGCTGCTCTCGAACGCGGTCGACCACGGCGGCGGCGGCTCGGCGATGGAGGAGAGCGAGGCTCCGGCCAGCGTGCGCGTGCAGTTCGTGCTGCGCGTGGAGCCCGACGGCTGGGAGATGCGCGTCTCGGACCAGGGTGGCGGCGACGCGGCGCGCGTGCAGGCGCTGATCGACGACCAGGACCTGCCCGGGCCCGAGGACGAGCGCGGTCGCGGCTTCTTCCTGCTCAAGTCGATGCTCGAGGGACTGCTGGTCGAGCGCAGCGAGGACGGCCTGGGCCTGGTCTTCATCGCGCGGCGCCGCTATGACGCCCTCGGCTGAGCGGCGCGCGGCTCCGCTCGCCGTGCGCATGCTGCAGGTGCTCGGGCTGGCGCTGCTCGGCCTGCCGCGCTGGGCGCGCTGGATCCCGTCCGCGTGCTGGATGGCGCTGATCTTCGTGCTCTCGATGCAGGAGTTCGGCAGCGGTCCGCCCAGCGGCGGGGCCTGGGGCATCGCCTCCAACGGCTACCACTGCTTCGAGTACGGAGTGCTGGCGCTGTTCCTGTCCGTGTTCGCGCCGCGCGAGCAGGGCTGGCCGCGGCTGGCGTGGCGCGAGACGCTCGTGCTGCTCGTCGTGGTGATGCTCTACGCGGGGAGCGACGAGCTGCACCAGGTCTTCGTGCCCTCGCGCAACTTCAGCGTGCTCGATCTGCTCTCGGACCTCGTCGGCGCGTGGCTCGCGCTCGCCGCGGCGCGGCGCGTGGCCGGGCCGCACGCCGATCCGCGGCGTCTGGCGTGGATCGTGGCCTGGGGCATCCCGCTCTGCCTGGCGTGCGCCTCGCTCGCGAACTGGATGCCGCAGTGGTTCCCCGACGCGGCCTGGATGTGAGCGGGGCGCGAGGTGCGCGTACAATCCGCGCCCCGCATGGACGCCGACAACTACCAGAGCCCGCTCTCGTCGCGCTACGCGAGCGAGGCGATGCGTTTCAACTTCTCGGACACGCGCCGCTTCACGACCTGGCGCAGGCTCTGGATCGCGCTCGCGGAGTGCGAGAAGGAGCTCGGCCTCTCGATCTCGGACGAGCAGATCGCCGAGATGAAGGCGACGCTCGAGGACCTCGACCTGGAGTGCGCCGCGCGCTACGAGCGCGAGCTGCGGCACGACGTGATGGCGCACATCCACGCCTGGGGCGAGAAGGCGCCCAAGGCGCGGCCGATCATCCACCTCGGCGCGACCTCGTGCTACGTGACCGACAACGCCGACCTGCTCGCGCTGCGCGAGGGGATGAAGCTCGTGCGCGCGCAGCTGGTCAGCCTGCTCGACGTGCTCGCGCACTTCGCGAGGGAGCACCGCTCGCTGCCGACGCTGGGGTTCACGCACTTCCAGGCGGCGCAGGCGACGACGGTCGGCAAGCGCGCGACGCTGTGGATCCAGGACTTCCTGCACGACCTCGAGGACCTCGAGCACGCCGAGCGCACGCTCCGCTTCCGCGGCGTCAAGGGCACGACCGGCACGCAGGCCTCGTTCCTGGAGCTGTTCGGCGGCGACCACGAGAAGGTGCGCGAGCTCGACCGGCGCGTGACGAAACGCATGGGCTTCGAGCGCGCCTACGGCGTCACGGGCCAGACCTACCCGCGCCAGGCGGACTTCCGCGTGGCGCAGGCGCTCAGCTCGATCGCGCAGTCGGCACACAAGTTCGCCACCGACCTGCGCCTGCTCGCGCACAAGAAGGAGCTCGAGGAGCCCTTCGAGAAGCAGCAGATCGGCTCCTCGGCGATGCCCTGGAAGCGCAACCCGATGCGCTCCGAGCGCATCTGCTCGCTCTCGCGCTTCGTGATCGAGTCGCTCGGCAACACGGCGCACACGGCGGCGAACCAGTGGCTCGAGCGCACGCTCGACGACTCGGCCAACCGGCGCATCGTGCTGGCCGAGATGTTCCTGGCGACCGATGCCGTGCTCAACCTGTGCCTCAACGTCGCCGCCGGGATCGTGGTCAACCCGCACGTGATCCGGCGCAACCTGGAGGAGGAGCTGCCCTTCCTCGCCTCCGAGCAGCTGATGATGGAGGCGGTCAAGGCCGGCGCCGACCGCCAGGACGTGCACGAGTCGATCCGCCAGAAGAGCCACGCCGCCGCGCGCGCGATCAAGGACGGCCTGCCCAACCCCTTTCGCGAGCTGGTCGCGGCCGACCCGGTGCTCGGACGGCTCTCCGCGCGCCTGGACCACCTGCTCGACGGCTCGCGCCACGTCGGCCGCGCGCCCGAGCAGGTGCTGGAGTTTCTTTCCGAGGAGCTCGACCCGGTCCTCCAGCGGCACCGCTCCCTGCTGGGCGCGCGGGGCGAGGTGCGCGTCTAGGGAACTCGCGCCGGGTTGGAAACCGGTTTTGCGACATCGTAGTATTCCTGCGGCAGGTGGCGCCTGTCCGGGTGTGAATGCGCTCGCCGCGGATGGCTTGCAACGCCAGGCGCGGGCGGCACAAGTGAACCCGGACGGCGTGTGCCACGTCCGAGGCTTTCGAGAACCCCGGTGTGCAGGCAGTAACGATCGGACTACGAAACGAACGATAGAGGGTGGCCCGACCCCCCCGACGATCCCCGCGCGAATGCGAGGGTGACGTGCTGACTCAACCCGGAATCCCCAACCACTACTCCCTGTCGACGAGCTGCTTCGGCTCGCGCCTGCGGACCATCGAAGACCAGGCCTTCGCCTCGGTCGCGATGGGCTTCCGGCGCCTGGAGCTCGGCATCCTCGACGCTCCCGTCAAGCTCAACGGCTTCGAGGACTCGCGCCGCGAGACGGGCATCACCGTCACCTCGATCATCGCCGGCTGCCTCGACCCGCGCTCGGAGAACATGTCGGGCACCAAGCTCGGCAGCCTCAACGAGGGCAACCGCGAGTGCGCGCTGAACTCGGTGCGCCGCCACATCAAGCTGGCCCAGCGCTACGGCTGCCCGGTCGTGATCGTGCGCGGGGGCGAGCTCGAGGACAAGCCGCTGCGTGACGAGGCCGAGAAGCTGCATGCCGCGCTGCTCAAGGACCTCGCCAACGAGGAGCTGCGCGAGCAGATCCGCGACCTGGAGCACCGCGTGCACAAGAAGAGCCAGCGCCAGATCGAGCACATGTGCCGCTCGCTCTTCGGGCTGATGACCGAGTTCCCCGAGACGCGCCTGGCGATCGAGGCCGGCCACTCCTTCCTCGACCTGTTCAACTTCGAGTCGGTCGGCTGGGTGCTCGACGACCTCGCCAAGCACGGCCTGGGCTACTGGCACGACACCGGCCGCATCCACCTGCGCGAGCGCGCCGGCCTGCCGGCCCAGGGCCGCTGGCTGGACACCTACGCCGGGCGCATGATCGGCATCCACCTGCAGGATTCGGCCGAGGGCCTGGCGGAGATGCCGCCCGGGGCTGGCGAGGTCGACTTCAAGCTGGTCAAGGACTTCGTGCCCAGCAACGCCGAGCGCGTGCTCGAGATCAACCCGCGCCACGGCCGGGCCGAGATCCTGGCCGCGGTGCAGTTCCTGACCGACAAGGGCTTCTGATCACTTGCGCGCGGAGGCCGCGGCCTGCTCGCGCACCCAGCGCAGCCACTCGGCCTCGATCTGCGTGCCCTCGACCGCCAGCGCGTCGAAGAACTGTGGCGGCGAGCCCTTGCCGCGGTAGGTGTTGCGCAGGAACTCGAGGAAGCGCACGCGGTACTTCTCGCCGGCCGAGCCGAGCAGGAAGTCGACGAAGGTGAAGGCCTCCGCGTAGTGCTCCTGGCCGCGCGCGCTGTCGTCGAACTCGATCGTTCCGGTGTTGAGCAGGCGCGTCAGCTTGATCGGCTCGCGCTTGTCGGTCTCGACGACCTTGTCGAGCAGCGTCGCGAAGGGGATCGGGTCCCACACGGCGCGGCCGATCTCGCCGTGCAGGTTCCAGCCGACCCAGGTCGAGAGGCCGGCCTCGACCCAGGCCGGGATCACGCCGTCGATCACGCGCTGGCGCGAGCCGCTGTTGCACAAGAGCGCGCGCGTCCCGTCCATCAGCATGCGCGCGCGGTCGAGCCCCTTCGCCGCGTCGAGGTACATCACGTTGCCGCGCGGGTCGAACCAGCTGACGGCGCTCTTCGTCGGCGCGGAGAAGTTGCGCTTCCTCCCCTGCACCTCGACCTTGACGCGCTCGACGACCTCGTAGGAGTGCAGGTCGCGCCCGAACTTCTGGAAGAAGGCCTGGTAGAGGCACTCCAGGTCGAGCAGCGCGTCGATGCCCGGCTCCATCGGCCCGTCCGTGCGCAGCTCGAAGTGCGTGCTCTGCAGCTTCCACGAGTTCTTGAGCTCGCGCGGCGCGAGCCAGGCCTCCAGCGACACCCAGCGGTCGCCGTCCTTGAGCCCCCAGACGCCCTCGCGCTGCTCGTGGTGCAGGTCCTTGTGGTACTGCGCGTTGTCCGGCGCGCGCAGCACGAGCTTCCAGCGCAGCAGCGACTCCTCGTCGGCGAGCTCGAGGCGCTGGCAGTTGTTGGCCGCGTCGAGCAGCGCCTCCTCGTCGCCCTTGCTGTGCAGCCACGAGTCGATCATCTGGCTCAGGTTCGCCGCGCGCGCGTCGACCTTGGCCACCTCCTTCATGGCGTAGGTCGTGTCGCGCGTGCCGACGCGCAGGATCAGCTCGGCCTCGTCCTGGTAGACGACCACGCCTTGCAGCCTGGTCCCGTTCGTGAGCGCCACGGTGTCGGGTCTGCGCCTCGCATCGCCGGGGAAGACGGCGAGCAGCGCCACGGCGAGGGGGGCCAGGGCGACGAGCATGCGGGACATAGTTGCCTGCGCCGGCGAGGTTGCCTACGCCCTGCGGTTCTCGGCGGGCGGGTCGGCGCGCAGGTCGCCGCGGGATAGGATCGCGCCGATGCGCTCCGCCCCGCCTCGCGTCCTGATCGCCGCCGGGCACGACCCCAGCGGGGCCGGCGTCGACGCCGACCGCGACGCGCTG
>JBGASC010000030.1:0-66144 GCA_044229935.1 Planctomycetota bacterium
CCGGCGTGCCGTGCGCGCGCTCGAGCAGCTCGACCTCGCCGGCGAGCGTGCCGAAGACGACGCGCTCGCCCTGGATCGCCGCGCTGCTGCGGATCTTGCCCTTCGACTCGCGGCGCCACACGCGCGCTCCCGTCGCGGCGTCGACGGGGTGGAAGCTGCCGTCGCCGCTGCCGACGTAGACGACGCCGCCCTCGAGCACGGGCGCTGGGGCGAGGTGGTCGTAGTCGAAGACCTGGCGGTGCGGCAGGATGCGCGGGACCTGCGCATCGCCGAGGTCGTAGCGCCACAGCTCGCGGCCGCTGGCGCGCTCGAGCTTGAAGAGGAACCCGTTGTCGCAGACGAAGTAGACCGCGTCCTCGCTCGCGAGCGCTTCGCCGAACATCGGGCGGCCGGCCGGGAAGGTCCAGGCCAGGCTTCCGTCGGCGACGCGCACGGCGTGGAACACGCCGCCGCTCGTCCCGACGTAGGCGAAGCCGTCGCGCGTCGCGGGCGCGGCCCACACCGGCGCGGCGAGATCGAGCTCCCAGCGCGGAGCGGGCCCCGGCGGCAGATCGCGCGGCAGCGGCGCTTCGGTCGGCAGCGTCCGTGTGCGGTGCAGCTCGACCGGCGCGCTGCCGCCGAGCGTGCCGTGCAATCGATCGCCGTCGAGGACGAGCTCGATGCCGAACTCCGGCACGCGGTACGTGCGCTCGCCCGCGGCGACGAACGAGGGCAGCGGCGCGCCGAAGTAGTTGAGCTCCACGAGCGTCACCGTTCCGCGCAGCGCGCCGTTTCCGTCGGCTTCGATCTCCAGGCCGAACACGGAGTCGTTCGGCGCGGTTCCCGCGCTCCCCAGCCAGCGGCCGAGCACCGCATCGTGGGCCGCCGCGGTCTTCGCCGCCTGCGGCACGTGCAGGCACTCGACCGCGCGGCTGCCCTTCGCGGCGTGGCTGAATCCGGCCGAGAGGCTGCCGCCGGCGATGCACACCTCGTCGCGCAGCAGCGCGGCGCGCGCGTAGTTGCGCGCCGTCGGCAGGTGCGCGGCGACGCTCCACGTGTTGGTCACGCGGTCCAGCCGCAGCACCTCGTCGAGGCAGGCGCCGCGCGCCTGCGACTCGCCGCCGAAGACCCAGATCGTGCCGCGGTACACGACGGCGCCCGCGGTGCCGCGCGGATCGATCGCCGGGCCCGCGCTCCACGTGTCGCCGGCGGGATCCCAGACGTCGACCGCGCCGAAGTCCTTCGGTCCGCTGCGGCCGCCGATCGACCAGAGCTTGCCCTCGAACGCGACCGCGGCCGGGCTGCCCTGCGAGCGCGGCAGCGGGGCGCGCTTCGTCCACGCGTTCGTGGCCGGGTCGTACTCGTCGTGATCGGCGAGCGTCGAGACGGAGTTGCCGCCGCCGAGCACGTGGATGCGGCCGTCGAGCACGACCGCCGCGTGTCCGCCGCGCGGCGCGGGCAGCGGCGCGGCCTCGCTCCAGGCGTGCGTGCCGAGGTCGTAGACGCGCACCTGCGCCGTCGGCACGTTGGTCAAGAGGTTGAAGCCGCCGATCACGAAGAGGCGCTGGCCGACGAGCACCGAGGCCGGTGCGTTGAGCCCGTCGCCGGGGAGCTTCGTCTCGACGCGCCACTGCTGGCCGTCGAAGCGCTCGACCTCGAGCACCGGCGCGGTGTGCTCGCCGTCGTCCGCGCCGGTGCCCGCGAGCGCGAAGAGCGTCGTGCCGTCGCCGACGAGGTTGTGCGCGGAGCGCGCGTGCACGAGCGGGGCGGCCGTGCGCCAGGTCGGCGCGGGATCGGTCCGTGTCTGCGTCGCGAGCAGCAGCAGAGCGGCCGCGAGGGTGGGGAGGGCGATCATGGGCGTGCGTGTCCTCGGGCCGCGAGTGGTGCGGCCGCGAGCGCAGCCTAGCGAGCGCGACGCGCTCGCGGGGCGTCGCGTTCGAACCCGAACAGAAGCTTCGCCGCGCGCTTACGCGGAGGCGCGCGCGCGTCGCCGCGCCTGCGCGGCCCTCTCGCGGGCTGCGCGTCCGTTGTGCAACCGCGCGCGGAACTGCTCCAGGTCGCGCGGCGAGAACAGACGCACCGCCTCGCCGCAGGTCGAGCAGTACGCCGCGAGCGGCGAGGCGAGGTACGTCACGTAGCGGCGGCACGCCGCGCAGTAGCGCGAGTCCTCGTAGAAGGGGATCGTGGCCATGCGCTGCGGTCTAGCTCGCGCGGCTCAAGGCCGCGCAAAGATCCGCTGCGTGCCGCGTGCTTCGCGCGCTCAGGGCGTGAACGTCACCGCCAGCGCGTTGGTCGTGTTGAAGCCCGATCCGCAGGGCAGCCCCGACGGATCGCGGTACCAGGCCTGGAAGTAGCGCGTGTCGCCCGCACTCCAGTGGCCGAGCGCCGAGAGGCCCGTGTCGAAGACCACCTCGGTCGAGGTCGGCAGCGTGAAGCGCACGGCGAGACGCACGACGCTGCCGTTGATGCAGCGCAGTCCGTCGCCCAGCGGCGTGCCCAGGCCGCCGTTGACCACGGTCGTGCCCGCGGCGAGCAGCACCGGCGTGCCGTGCGGGGGGCCGCTCCAGGAGTGGACGGCGTGTGCGACGCTGAGGCGCAGATCGTCCGCGGCGATCCCCGCGCTCCCGGTCGCAGCCAAGGCCGCCGCGTGCGTGAACCCGTTGGCACAACCCAGGCCCGAGCCCGTCGGGCTCTGGTTGCCGCACGGGCACGGGCTTCCGCTCCCGTCGCCGGCGCACAACGGCGTGCCGACGAGATCGCCGACCGCGAACAGGTACACGCTGTTGATGCTGTTGGCGCCGCCGACCACGGCCCGGTTGCCGTCGAGTGCGACGGGGATGCCCACCCCGCCGAACTGCACGCCCGTGCTCGGCGCGAGCTCGATGCGCTCGCTCCAGCTCCCGCCGATGTTCTCGAAGAGGAAAGCCGCGCCGCTCATGAACTGCGCGAAGCTCGCGCCCGGCGATCCGACGAGCAGCCGAGAGCCCTGGAGCCTCAGCCCCATGCCGAAGTAGTCGAGACCGTTCCCGGCCGTCGCGTAGAGCGTGGCCTCGGGCGTCCACACGCCGCCGATCGAGCGGAAGAGGTGCACCGAGCCCGACGGTTCGCTGACCGAGTGCACGAAGGGCTGGCCGATGGCGATGCGATCGCCCTCGACCGCGCTGGCAAACCCGAACTCGACCGGCCCGCTTCCCGGCGGGGGAGCGAACTTCGCGTCCGCAGCCCAACCCGAGGCCGAGCGCAGGAACGCGTACACGGCGCCCGCGCTCGAGTCCGATTGCGGTGCATTCGCGAGCGCGCGATCCGCGTCGAGCGCGACGCGCCAGCCCATCTGCGCCGACGCGCCGTCGGAGGCGACGCCCTTGAAGACCTCGGTCCACACGCCGGCGACGTGCTCGAAGACGTAGATCGCGCCCTGGTCCGCGCCGGCAGTCGTGTCGCAACCGGGCGCGCCGACGACGATGCGCTCGCCCGACACGGCGACGCCCGAGCCGAAGTTGTCGCCGTCGGCGCGATCCGACGCGAGCAGCTCCGCTTCCTCGATCCACGCGCTCCCGTTCCAGCGGAACACGTAGGCCGAGCCGCCCCACGTCGTGCCGTGCCCGTGGCGGTCGGCGCCGACGACGATCAGGTTGCCCGCGATCGCGGCCGTTCCGCCGAAGTGGTCGCCCGCGGCGAGATCGCTGCCGACCAGCGCGAGCTGGAACGCGATCGGCGGTCCGACGTCGTAGAGGCGCAGTTCGCCGGATTCGCTTCCGGCCCCGTTCGCGCCCGGCACACCGACGATGAGCTGCGTGCCCTGCAGTCCGACCGGATCGCCGAAGTAGTTGCCGCTGGACGTGATCGACGCCTGCTCGTGGATCACCGCTTGTGCGGACACGGGCTGCGGGGCGGCGAAGACGATCGCCGCCAGCGCGCACGCAGCCGGGGAATGAACGTGCGACATGAGAGGACCTCCGCGGATCGAGGTCGCGCCCTGCGCGCGACCTGGGGAGGGGAATGTCCTGCGGAAGGCGCGTCGTGGCCATGCGACTCCGGCCGTAGCGCGCGGTCATCGAATGGGCAGTGGCGCGGTCGCGCGCCTTCCGCAGAGCGCGCACATCCGGTACGCTCCACGGACAGAGCCGGCACGCAGCCCTGAAACGTCTCGCATGTCCCCGAACTCCAACCAGGCCGTCGATTCCCGACTGCGCGCCGCCATCGACGCGGCGACGTCGGGGATCCTGATGACCGACGCGCAAGGCAACATCGTGCTGGTCAACCGGCAGGTCGAGCTGCTGTTCGGCTACGCGCGCGAGGAGCTCCTCGGCAAGCCGGTCGAGATCCTGGTGCCTGCGCCCCAGCGCGAGGAGCACGCCCTCTCGCGCGCGGGCTTCCTGCGCGATCCGCGCGTGCGCAGCATGGGTGCCGGGCGCGACCTCTTCGGCCGGCGCAAGGACGGGCGCGAGATCCCGCTCGAGATCGGGCTCACGCCGGTGATCGCCACGGACGGGATGTTCGTGCTGGCGACGATCACCGACATCGCCGCGCGCAAGCGGGCCGAGGAGCGCTTCCGCATCGCGGTCGAATCCTCGCCCAACGGCATGCTGATGGTGGACCGCGGAGGCAAGCTCGTGCTGGTCAACCGCGAGATCGAGCGCATGTTCGGCTACACGCGCGAGGAACTGCTCGGCCAGCCGGTCGAGCTCCTCGTGCCCGAGCGCTTCCGTGCGACGCACCCTGCGCAGTTCGAGTCCTTCTTCCTGAAGCCGCACGCGCGCGCGATGGGCAGCGGCCGCGACCTGTTCGGCGTGCGCAAGGACGGCAGCGAGTTCCCCGTCGAGATCGGCCTCAACCCGATCGAGACCGAGGAGGGCCTGTTCGTGCTCGGCTCCGTGCTCGACATCAGCGCGCGCAAGCGCGCCGAGCAGGAGCGCCACCGCCTGGAGGACCAGCTGCGCCAGGCGCAGAAGATGGAGGCCATCGGTCGCCTGGCGAGCGGCATCGCGCACGACTTCAACAACCTGCTGATGGGCATCATCGGCTGCGGCGGCCTGGCGCGGCGCTCGCTCGCGAGCGAACACCCGGCCAGCGCGCTGGTCAACGACATCTGCGATGCGGCGCAACGCGGCGCCTCGCTGACGCGCGACCTGCTCGATCTCAGCCGGCGCAAGAAGCTCGACATCGTCTCGAGCGAGCTCAACTCCGTGGTGCGCGTCGCCGAGCGCATGCTGCGCCAGGTGATCGGCGAGGACATCGCCTTCGAGGTCGAGCTGTGCCCGTCGGGCGGTCCGATCCTGGCGAACCCCACGCACGTCGAGCACATCCTGCTCAACCTCGCGGTCAACGCGCGCGACGCGATGCCCGGCGGCGGACGCCTGCGCATCGCGACGCTGGACCAGGAGTTCCGCCAGCCGCTCGCGACGCGCGGCCGGCAGCTCGCGCCCGGGCGCTACGTGACGCTGGAGGTGGAGGACTCGGGCACGGGCATGGACCTCGAGACGCAGGCACGCGTCTTCGAGCCCTTCTTCACCACCAAGCCCGCGGGCATGGGCACGGGGCTCGGCCTCTACACGGTCTTCTCGATCGTCGAGCAGCTCGAGGGCGGCATCGTGCTCGAGAGCGAGCCGGGCCGCGGCACCTGCTTCCGCGTGCACTTCCCGCGCCACGAGCACCTCGTCGCCGAGGCCGCGCGCACGCCGCAGGTCGAACTCGCGCTGCAGCCGGCCGAGGTGCGCGGCTCGGCCCGCATCCTCGTGGTGGAGGACGAGCGCCTGATCCGCGTCACGCTGCGGCAGATGCTGGCGGGCCTGGGCTACGAAGTGCTCGTCGCGCAGGACGCGGCCAGCGCGTTCCAGATCTCGCGCAGCCTCGAGGGGACGATCGACCTCCTGCTCTCCGACATCGTGCTGCCCGACGCGAGCGGGACGGAGATCGCGCGCGTGCTCGCCGGCGAGCGCCCCGCGCTGAAGGTGCTCTTCATGTCGGCCTACCCGGCCGACCTGCTCGCCCAGCAGGGTCGCGTCGCGCCGGGCACGAAGACGCTCGAGAAGCCCTTCACCGAGCAGGTGCTGGCGCGCACGCTGCGCGAGGCGCTCGCCGGCGGCGTGCCGAGCGCCTGACGCGCCTCAGTTCGACTTCTTCTCCGGCGTCGCCGGCGGCCGCAGCTCGACCTTGGCCAGCCTGGCGAAGCCCGCCAGCTCCTTGTCGATCTCCTTCTTCGTCGCGGCGATCTCGGCCTCGATCTTCGCGAGCTTCTGCTTGTCGCCGCTCTTGCCGGCCGTGCCGGCGGACTCCATCAGCTCGGACTTCTTCGCCGCGAGCTCCTTCATGCGCTGGTCGAGCACGTCGAGGCGGTCGCCGAGCGTGTGCAGCTCCTTGAAGAGCGGCGAGGGGTCCTTGGCGTAGGACGCCGCGAGCACGCGCGACATCGCGGTGCACAGCTCGACGCGCGAGGTGTTCGACTCGAGCGGGACCTTCAGCGCCCCGTCGCTGGTGGTGACGAAGAGGTGCTCGGCGTCGTTGCTGGGGAAGAGCGCGTGGAAGGGATGGTCGGGCTGCACGACGTCGATCGGCAGCTTGACGCAGTGGAACCAGCGCGCGAGGAAGAGCACCTTCTCGTTGTCCCAGCCCGGCGTCAGCAGCGCGTCGTCGGTCTTGTTGCAGCGCGCGCACTCGCGCAGGACGAGCAGCGGCCGCTGGTCCTTGCCGGCGACGAAGCGCAGTGCCTCGTCGCGCGCCAGCGCCGAACGCGCCACGCGCGGAGCGGTCGCGTCGCTCTTGGGCTCCTGCGTCGCCTGGTAGACCGGGAAGTCCCAGTCGAGCTTGAGCAGCGCCTGCGTGCTCGGTCCTCGAGGTGCCGCCGGACCCGGCGACGGAAGGGGCGGGCCTCAGCAGCCCGCGTGTGCAAAGCGTGCGCCCGTGGCCAGCACGAGCGCGGTCATGCCCGCGATCCAGATCCTCTTCACGGCGACTCCCTTCGATTGCGAACGAGACGTTGGGACCGAGGGCGAGGATACGCCCGCTCGCCGCAATGCGCCAGCCCTGCGCACCAGGGCGCAGACGGCGCGTTCAGCGCTTGGGGTACTTGCGCGCCACCCACTTGCGCCAGGCCTCGTCGAGCTCGGCGGGAGACTTGCCGAACCCGGCGGCGAGCGCCTTCACGCCGCGCGCCTTGCGCTGCGCGTCGTCGACCGCGTCGTCCTCGGGTTCGCACAGGCCCAGGAGCAGGGCGTGCAGGTCCGCCTTCTCCTGCGCGAGCATCCAGCTCACGCGCGACCAGGCGGTCATGTGGTGGCGCGCCTCGAGGCCGGGCTGGTCCTTCCACGCGAGCATCTCGTCCCAGCTGGCGACGAAGCCGTTGGAGACCAGCCCCGCCACGCGCGGCTCCCAGCGCCAGGAGTCGTCCTCGTTGCCGGGCGAGACGCGCGGGACGTCGATGCTCCAGCGCTCGTCGATGCGGCGCTGGTACCACATCCCCAGGCCGTGCGTGAACCACAGCGCGCGCGAGCGCTTGCCGCCGCGCAGCGCGTCGCACAGGTTCTGCGCGATCTCCTCGGCGACCAGCGCGTGCAAGGCGGAGTCGAGCTCGGTGCCCATGCCCTTCATGTTCTCGGCGCTGGTGCCGAGGAACCACGTGCCGCCGGGCAGCGGGCCGCGGAAGTAGCCCACCTCGTCCTGGCCGAGGAAGCGCTTGACGAAGCGCGCGAGCTGCGAGCTCTTGGCCGTCAACAGCACGGTGAACTTGAGCGGCTGCCCGAGGTAGGGACCCGAGCCCATCGGGCCGCTCTCCTTGCCCGGCAGCGCGGGGAACTCCTCCTCGCGCAGGCCGAAGCGCGCGAGGAAGTCGGCGTACTGCTCCTCCAGACGCTGCGCGTAGAGGTGCAGGCGCAGCCACGGGTCGAGCTTGCCGCTGTCGCGCCGCAGCCTCGGCAGCTTCTTCGCGAGTCGCGCGAGCTCGTCGCGCAGCTTGTCCTTCTCGTGGTCGTCGGACGGGCAGACGTAGGTGCCGAGCAGCGATCCGAGCTTGAAGTGCGCGGTCTCGACCCACAGGACGCGCGTCCCGCCCAGCGTCTCCTCGATGTCGACGGTCTCGATGCCCTCGGCGAAGTGGAAGGGACCGAAGGACTCGTAGCCGGCGCGCTTGAGGTCGGCCTTCTCGCCGCGCGTCCAGGGGTCGGTCTTCTCGAAGGCCTCGTCGGGACGCGACTGCTGCAGGGAGGCCGACACGGCGCAGGCGAGGACGAGCGCGGCGACGAGGAGCGTGCGCATGCTCAGGCTCCCGGGCGCTTCAGCCCCAGCTCGCTCCACAGCCAGCCCGCGTCGTAGCCCTGGCCGTCCTGCACGCGTTTGCGCTCCTCGAGGTTCTCGAGCAGCTTGAGCAGTTCGACCAGCCGCGGTCGCATCCGTTCGTCGCGCGCGGCGCGGCGCGGCGTCCAGTCGTCGAGCATCGGGATCGGCTCGTCCAGCCAGCGCCGGTAGTGCGCGTCGAGGTGCTGCGCGACGAGCGCGCGCTTCTCCGCAGCGCCGGCCTCGTCGGGCACTTCGTCCGCGCCAGGCTCCCCGTCCGCGGGCTCGTCCGCGTGTTCCTCCGGCAGCTCCTCGATGTCCTCGAGGTGCTCCAGGCACCCGGGCGCGCAGCGCGCGAGCAGCTCCTTGGCGCGCGCGAGACGCTCGCGCGAGTGCACCTCGAGCACGAGCACGCCGCCCTCCAGGTCGAGCGTGCCCAGGCGGCGCTCGCCCTCTGCCAGCGGCTCGATCCAGTCCCAGCTCTCGTCCTCGGCGCGCACGAGGTCCGTGGCGACGTCGAGGCGCTCGACCAGCCGCGCGTGGTCGCGCACGGCGAAGCGCGCCGTGCAGAACACGACCGCGTCGCCCTCGGGCGTGACGACCTCGGGCTCGCCGGCGCGCGCGACCTCGAGGATCCAGGCCTGCGCCATCGTCGGCAGCATGCTCTTCCAGTACGCACCCTCGTCGAGCTCGGGCTCCTCGGCCAGCGCGCGCTCGTGCTCCTCGTGCAGCGTCGTCAGCAGGAAGGCCTTCGAGCTGCACGGGAACGAGAGCACGTCGCCGCCGAAGGCGTGCTCGCCCCACGGATGCGCGAAGACGCGGCCGGCGAGCACGTCCCAGCGCACCAGCTGCGTCGACGCGACCGCGTCGGGGACCCACACGCGCCGCGGGCGCCAGAGGTCCTCGAGCACCAGGCCCTCGCCCGCGCGCACCTCGTGCACCTCGTACAGGCTCCAGTGGCTGGCCAGGCCCGCGCGCAGGAAGTTGCGCTCGCCGGCGGAGATGCGCTTCCCGGGCTCGGCCAGCAGCAGCTCGGCTGCGCCCTGCTCGCCCCACACGCCCATGTCCCAGAAGACCATCCCGGCCAGCGAGTCGATCAGGTTGGGATGCGTGATCAGCTCCTCGGCGTCCTCGGGTTCCTCGTCGAGGAACTCGCCCCAGAAGAGCTCCTCGGCGGTCTGCAGCAGCCGTCGCGTCGTCGGCCGCTCGAGCAGCGTCGCCATCTTGCGCAGCGCGCGCTCGGACTCTCCTCGCGTGTACGCGAGAGCGGGATCGGCGCGAGCCTCGCCGCAGCAGCGCTCGAGTTCGCGCCCGCTGCCGCACGGACAGGGAGAACCCATGCGCCCAGGTTAGCGTCCGCCGGGCGCGCCCGCCGGCTTTTCCGCGCGCACGCGCGCGGGCGGCCAGGTGCCCTTCGCGCGCACGCAGTCGGCCGCGAGGCGGGCGGCGAGCGCCTGGCCGGCGGCGTTCCAGTGCATGTTGTTGCTGCCGAAGTACAGGCCGTCGGCGCCCGCCGCGCGGAAGGGCTCGTAGAGGTTGACGCGCGGGACGCGCTGGCGCTCGAGGATCTCCTCCAGCGTGCGGCACAACCGTGCGCTCGACCAGCCCGGGTAGCGCGCCGGATCGACGCGCACGTCGGCCGTGGTGCACACGTCGACCGCCGAGGGCACGATCACGCACGCGAGCGGCACCTCGTGCTCGGCGCAGATCACGCCGAAGCGCGCGAGCACGGCCTCCATCAGGCGCCGCTTGTACGCCGACGAGGGGCGCTCGGGGTCGATCGCGAGGTCGGCGTCGTAGTAGTCCTCCCAGACCTGGCGCACGCGCAGGTTGCCCTCGAGCACGTACTCGGCGTACTCGTCCTGGCCCTGCGCGAGGTACCACTCGATCACGGGCTGGCCGGCGAGGCTGGCCTGGCGTCGCGCGCTGCGCCACTGCGCGAACGCGCGCAGCAGGGCGCAGTCGGAGTCCGAGCGCTGCTTGGCCTCGAACTCCGCGATCAGCGCGGGCTCGAGCTCGTAGCGGTTGAGGCGCGCGTTGCCGTCGGAGTCGACGCTGAAGATCTTGTTGCGCACGAGGTCGCCGAAGTCGTTCGAGGCGCACAGCACCAGCACGACCAGGTCGGGAGCGAGCGGATCGATCTCGCGCTCCAGGCGCAGGCAGCACTGGTCCGGTCCGTAGCCGATGACGCCCGCGTTGATCGTCTCGGGCGGCACGCTGCCGCCGAGCTCGGCGCCCAGGCGCACGACGAAGGTCTCGGGGAGCTCGACGTCCTCGGCGAAGACGAACGAGTCGCCGTAGACGACGATGCGCGGCGCGCGCTTGGGCTCGACGATCTCCGGCCCGCGGAAGCCGCGGCTGTCGACGTGGCTGACGACCAGGTGCCGGCCCTCGGCGCTGGTGACGGGCTTGGCGTTGCTGACGTTCGGCAGCAGCGCGTAGAGCAGCACCGGATCGGCGCGGTAGCGCGCCGGGTGCAGGTTGAACCAGCGCGCCACCGCCGCATTGGCGAGCACGAGCCCGAGCGCGAGCGAGACGAGCACCAGCGACGCGCGCACGAGGATGCGCCGCATCCGTCCAACCCGCCGTTCCGCGCTCGCGTCGATCGTCTGCATCGAGAGGCGCGTGATGGTACCCGAGCGCGGGCGCCGGATCGGCCGTTTCGCGCCCGGCGCACCGCGCGCAGGGACTCGTGATCGCGCTTGCGGCGCGCGCGCGCGCCTCGACAATCTCTGCATGCGCGGCACGCTGCTCCTCGTCCTGGTCGTGCTGGTGCTGCTCGCGCTGGCCTGGTCGTGCGCGGGCCGCTCGAAGTCCGAGCTCGAGACGGCGCTGCTCGCGCTGCCCAAGAACGCGGCGCTGCGCGCGCTGGGGATCGAGCGCCGCACGGCGCGGATCGCGCTCGGCGGCGAGGAGCGCGAGGTCGAGCTGTCGTGGATCCACGTGCCGGCGCGCACCGGCGCGGGCGGCGCGCCGATGGTGTTCGTGCACGGCACGCCCTCGACGATGTTCAACTGGTCCGCGCTCGTCGCCGGGCCCGGCGCCGAGCCGCCGCTGGCGGGCGAGTTCGAGATCTACCTCGTCGACGTGATCGGTCACGGCCAGAGCCGCAGCAGCGCACCGCCCTACTCCTTCCAGCGCTGCGCCGACTTCGTGCGCGGCTTCCTCCAGACGCTCGACCTGCGCGAGGTCACGCTGGTCGGCCAGTCCTACGGCGGCGAGTTCGCCTGGCGCGCCGCGCTCGATGCGCCCGGCCGCGTGAAGAAGCTCGTGCTGCTCGACTCCTCGGGCTACCGCCGCCCCGCGGACGGCTGGCTGCCGGAGGAGGAGAAGCTGCGCGGCTGGCCGGGCGCGCAGTTCGGCTACCTCTTCAACTCGCGCGAGCGCCTGCGGCCCGCGCTGCAGCTGCACTTCCGCGAGCCGATCGCGCCCGACCAGCTCGAGGAGATGTACCTGTGCTGCGACAACGCCGACAACTGGCGCGCGATGACGCAGCTGTGCCGCGACGAGAACGGCACGCGCGAGGCGGAGATCGCGCACATCGTCCAGCCGACGCTGCTCGTCTGGGGCTCGCGCGACATCGCCTACCCGCCCTCGCGCGACGCGCGGCGCTTCGCCGCCGACATCCGCGGCGCGCAGCTGCTCGTCGTGCCCGATGCCGGACACTACCCGCACGAGGAGCGCGTCGACGAGGTGCGACGCGCCCTGCGTGCCTTCCACCGGGAGAACTGATGCTGTCCCTCTTCCTCCTGCTCCTCGCCGGCGAGGCCCCGCGCGCGCTCGAGCCGCGCCCGGCGAGCTGGGGCGAGCTCACCGCGCAGGTCTTCCCCGCCGAGTGGATGCTGCCCGAGGCGCTCTGGCGTCCGGCCGACGCCGCGCGCGCGCTGCCGCTCGCGCTGGCCGAGCTCGTCGCGCAGCGCTTCGACGCGCCCGCGAACGCGCCCTGGATGGCGAGCGTGGGGGACCTCGTCGCCGAGCACCGCCGGCGCGGCGGCACGCGCGCAGACCTCAACGCGTTGCTGCGCGAGCTCGAATCGTCGCGTCCGGCGACGCACGCGCGTGGCCGCCTTCCTCAAGCAGGTGCTCGTCGCCGACGCGCTGCGCGACCCGAAGTGGGATCCCGACGACGACCGCGACGACGACGGCATCTGGTTCGGGCCGCTGCTCGAGCGCCGCACGCTCGCCGACGCGCCCTGGAACGCGCACAAGGGCGCGACGACGCTGCACCAGGCGGCGACGCTCGTGCACGCCGACCTCGACTCGTGGCTGGCCGCGCTGCACGACTACGCCGCGACGCTGCGCGACAAGGGCACGAGCTACGAGAGGCTCGAGCCGCGCGCCGAGACGCTGCTCGCGGGCGAGGACGAGGAGCACGGCCCCTTCGCCGCGCTGCGCCTCACGATCCGCTCCGGCCTGCCCTTCCCGTTCTCGCACTACGACTGCGACCTCGGCGTGCTGCACCGCCTCGACCGCGAGAAGCACCTGGTCACGTACGTCTACAGCCCCAGCCGCGACTTCTACTGGCTCGCCGGCGAGGACGTGCAGCTGCCGGTGCGCACCGCCGCGGGAGAGTGGGTCGGCACGCTGATCGTGCGCCTCTCGGGCTTCGACCTGCGCGGCGTCCCCGACGGCGACGACGATCGCAAGGCCGGAACACGCGCCGCGCTGGGCAACCTGCGCCGGCGCGCCGAGGCGGACTTCGCGCGCTCGGGCAGCGTGCCGCGCACGATCGACGGCGCGCTGCCGAAGCTGCGCGTGCTCGCGCCGGCGCCCAAGCGCTGACGGCGCCGGCTCCGCGGACGGCGGCGTCAGCGCTCGACGAAGGGCTGCAGCGTCTCCGAGTGGAACACGAGTCGGCCGTCGACGCGCACCTCGAAGCCCTCGCGTTGCGCGGCGAGATCGGGCGGCAGCGCCGCGCCCGCCGCGCGCCAGCCGACGTCGACGAGGTGTCCGTGGTAGGGCAGCCGTTCGAAGCGGAACCAGGCGAGATCGCGGACGAGCGGACGCAGCTCGAGCACGCCGTCGTCGCGCGGCACCAGACCCGCGACGCAGCGCACGAGGAGGTCGGCACAGGCGCCGCGCAGGAGGTCGACGCAACCCGCGCCCTGCGCGCCCTCGCCCGCGAGCTCTGCGCGCGTCACCGCGCGCGCAGGGCGGCCCTGCTCGAGGAAGACCTGCGCGAGGTCCGCGAGCTCCGCACGCACGCGCGCGAGCATCTCGGCTGGCGCGCCGGGCCGAATCGCCTCGCGGACCAGTGCGTCGAGCCGGCGCGTGTGCGCGACGAGCGCGGAGGCGTCCTCCGCCGCGCTCGCCTGCGCGCGAGGGCTGTGCTCCGCGGGCATCGCGGGCTCGCGCGCCAGGAGACCGATCGACTCGTCCCGGCCCGGACGCGAGCCGTCGACCGCGTACACGTCGAGCACGCCGTCCGCGAGCGCGTGCGCCTCGGGCGCGCCGCTGCCCGCGGGGGACTGCGGCAGGATCCGTCCGTCCGGCAGCTGGCGCTTGAGCAGCGCGCGCACGCTGCCCTGCGCTGCCGGCAGGTCGCGCAGCGCGTGGCTCGTGCAGCAGGTGCCCTCGTACGCCACCGGCAGCGAGAAGTCGGGGAGGTCGAGCCGGCGCAGGTCGTGGCGCACGACGTACCAGCGCTCGCGCCAGGCCTGTTCGAGCGCGCGATCGCTGCAGCGGAACGCGGGCACGTGCTCGCCGTACCAGGCCTCGCACGCGGCGACGTGGCGCGCGAGCAGGCCCTCGTCGCGCACGAGTTCGAGCGCCTGCAGCGCCGTCGGGAGCTCGCGTTCGCCGCAGGCGAGCAGCGCGCGCGTGCGCAGCGTCGCGCCCGGCGCGAGCGAGACCAGCGAGACGAGCCGGCGCTCGCCGTCGGGTCCGCGCGCGGGGATGCCGTTCTCCAGCGCCAGCGCGAACTCGACCGGCGTCGCCGCGAGCGCCGCGTGGCGGACGAGCACGGAAAGGCGTCCGTCGGACCGCGGGAACTCCTGCGTGGCCGCGAGGAGCAGCGGCACCTCGGGCCCGCCGGCGGAGACGAGCTCGATCGAGCGCGGGCAGCGTCCGGGCGGCGCCTGGTAGGCGAACTGCAGCGCGCGCCGCGAGAGCCCCTCGATCGTGCAGGCGCGGCACTCGACGCGCGCGGCGAGCGCGGGATCGAGCTCCAGCGGCAGCGGGCCGTCGATCGTGCGCGGCGCCGGCCAGGGCACGCACTCGGTGCTGCCGTCGTCGAGCTCGACCACGAAGCGCGCAGCCGGGCGATCCTCGCGCGCCCCGCGCGGAAGCTCGAGCGCGCCGAGCAGGTGCAGCGTCGCGAGCGTCGGGCGCTGTCCAGGCGGCGCGAGGCGCAGGCGCTCGGGGAGCTCGTGCGCGGGATCGTGCTCGCCTGCGCCGCGCAGCGCGACCAGCGTCGGCCGGGCCGGATCCGGCGCCGGCAGCACGAAGCGCACGCCGTCGCGAATGAGCTCGCCCGGCGGGAGCTCGAGCTGCTCGGGCACGGACGCGACGAAGGCGCCGCCCGGCGGCAGCGCGAGCGGCGGCTCGTCGGCCTCGCACACGAAGAAGCCGTCGAGGCAGACGGCCTCGCCCGCGTCTCGTGCGAGCAGGGCGAGTCGCACGCGCCCGGGCGCCTGCGGCGCGAGCGGCGCGTCGACGAAGTTCCATGCCGCGCGCTCTCCGGCAGGCGGGACCACGAGAGTCCCGGCGGGATGGCCCTCGATCTCGACCGCCAGCGAGCGCGGCACGCGCGCGCGCGAGGCGCAGCGCACGCGCAGCAGCGGATGCGCGAGCGGCGGCGCGACCAGCGTCCACTCCAGGCGCTCGCCCGCGGCGAGCGCGAAGCCGTCGAGCGCGCGGAAGCCCGAGGCGTCGCGCAGCTCCTGCACGCGTGCCCCGCTCGCGCCCGCAGCGGGATGCTCGGCCTCGACCCACACCGCGCGCGTCGGCGGCTGTGCACTCAGCGCCGGCACGCCGCGCGCCGGCGCGAGCGTGGCGAGCGCGCCGAGGTCGATCACGTTCTGGCGCGTGCTGCAGCGCTCGGGCATTTGCGCGACACCGCTGGAGACGCGCAGCTCGAGATCGAGCGGCTCCGCGCCCGTGTTGGTCAGCACGAGCTCGTCGACGATCGCGTCGGCGTCGGTGACGAGCTTCGTCTCGCCCAGCGCGAGCGCGCCGGCGCGCCAGAGCGCCTCGAGGCGCGAGGGGAACCAGAGCGTGCCGCAGGGCTCGAGCGCGAGCGGCTCACCGTCGCGCGCGATCTCCAGGCGCAGCGGATCGCAGAGGAGCAGCGAGGCGTCGCCGCAGGCGAAGCGTCCGCGACAACCCGGGCTCGTGCCGAGCTCGAGCGCGAACACGCGCGCGCCGGTCGGACCCAGCGTCGCGTGCCGCTCGCCTTCCCAGCGCAAGGCCTCGTCGACGCTCGGCGCGCGTGCGTCCTGCGCGCGAGCCGGCGACGCCAGCGCGCAGGCGAGGAGCGCGACCGCTCCGCTCGACAGGGATCGCTCGCTCCTCACGCGCAGGCCGTCCCTCCCTGCGCTAGGGTTGCGTGTCCGCGATGCGGTCGCGGTTGGTGAGGTGGTATCCGGCCGGCGAGGTGTCGCGCACGTAGGCCTGGAAGTAGCGCTCGGTTCCCGGCGCGAGCGGATCGTTCGTGACCTGGAAGCGCAGGCGTCCGCTGGCGGGGATCGCCTGCGTACGCACGATCCAGCTCGTCACACGCTGGATCTGCAGCACGCCCGGCGCGCCGAGGTTCTGCCAGCCCGGCGCGGGCGAGGCGAAGACCGCGCAGACCTTGCCCGGCTCGCCGTGGACGTCGATCGTGATCAGCGCGGGGTTGGCCGCATCGACGTGCGCGACGAGGTCGACGCCCAGGCCGAGCTCCTCGCAGACCAGACCGGCGACGTACTTGGCGTGGCTCGGCGCGCTGCCGTCCTGCAGTCCGGCGATCTGGAACGAGGCCGCCGCGCTGCGGTACGTGCCCGTCGAGTAGGCCAGCGCCTTGGTCTGCGCGCCCTCCACGAGCAGAGCGTGCGCGCTGGCCGCAGCGACCAGATGGTCGCTCGAGTTGCGCTCGCCCGCGTACGCGAGGCTCATGCCGCTGGTGCTGCCGCCCGCGTTGCCGGCGAGCGGGCCCGCGAGCGTCGCGCCCGAGGTCGCGCTCGCCACGCCGAACGCGGCGCGGTAGATCGAGGCCGTCGTGCTCTGCGCCCAGGCGTCGCCGCCCTCGAGGTAGGCCGAGCCGCCGGCGTTGAGGAAGCTGACGAGCTCGTTGGCCTGCGCCGAGCTCAGCGCGCCCTGCGTCGGGTTCATGCCCAGGCACACGAACAGGGAGCCGTAGCCCGCGAGGCTCGCCGGCCAGCTCGTCGCCGTCTCCACGTCGAGCCCGAAGTCGTCCAGCCAGCGTGCGAGCGCCGCGCCGGAGTCGGGCGTCGCGTCGAGCTCGAGCACCAGCACCGGGCTCGCGTTCTCGAGGCGGAACCAGTTCCAGCCCTGCACCGGGCTCGCGATCGTGTTCGGCGGCGTCGCGCCGTCGCGCGCGACGATGCGATAGCTGACCAGATCGCCGAGCTGCGCGCCGGCCGTCGGCGTGGTGCGGAAGACGAACGTGCCCGCGTCCTGCTGCAGCGTCTGGCTGGGCTGCGCCACGCCGTTGATGCGGTACTCGAGCGTCAGCGCGGGGATGCCCGTGTCGTCGCTGGCCGCGCAGACGAACTGCGGCGGCCATTCCGCGGGCTTGAGGCTGTGCAGCGCCGTGTGCTCGAGTGCAGGCGGCGTCGTGTCGGGCGCGACGCGGATCGCGAAGAGCGCGTCGGGTGCGACGAGCGGCGCGCTCTTGGTGTTGCCGGCCGAGTCCTGCGCGGAGACGTAGTACGAGACCACGCTGCCGTGCGGCGCCGCGGGGATCGCGCCGCTCCACTCGTGCGGCTGTCCCGTGGGCTGCATCACGACGGTCGCGAACGGCGCGCCGCCGCTCAGGCTCCACTCGATCGTCGGCGGGCGCACCAGCGTGACGTTCGCGGGCGGGATCACCTCGGCCGCGACGACGTAGGGGTTGATCGGGTCGTCGCTCGCCTCCCAGTGCGGCCGCGCGTAGATGCGCAGCGCGTCGCCGCGGATGAAGTTGCGCGTGCGGCAGTGCACCGAGTCGCCCCAGTACGTGCCGCCCGCGCTGACGCCGGCGATCTCGTAGCCGGGCGCCGCCTGCTGGTAGACCGCGGTCGCCTCCGCGTCGTGGCTCGTGCCGTAGACCGGCATCACGATCTTGCGGTTGGACTGCAGCGAGTTGACATAGGCCGTCCACGAGCTCGACTGCGACCAGAGCGGCATGCGTGTGATCTTGTACGGCCAGCCGTACGGGCTCTGCAGCTTCCGGAACTGCTTCAGCGCCGCCTCCGACCAGGCCCAGGGCGTCGTGTCCTGCGGGAACGAGGCCCACAGGAGCCGGTCCGGCGCGAGCAGCTTGCCGAACGTGTCGAAGTGCTCGATGTCGTAGTTGAGCTCGGCCGTCACGTAGCGCGCGGCGCCGAGGTAGTCGTGCATGAGCTGGTCGACCTGCGCCTTGGTCTTGGTCGGGTTCTCCTGGTAGACGAGCGCCGTCGACCAGACGTTGCCGCAGCCGTCCGCGTAGTAGTTGCCGCCGGTGTGGATCAGGTCGACACCGTAGTACGGCACGCCGTACGTCGACGCGATCGCGCCGGGGATCACGTCGTCGAGCGGACGCGGGCGGTTGTAGGTCGTGTCGGCGAGCCCGAAGTCCTGGTTGCCGTCCCACAGGAACCACGGGCCGTAGTCGCGCACCCACCACGTGTTCGTCGGCGCGTTGAGGAAGTGGAAGCGCGTCGCCGGGATCGAGTTGCTCGCCAGCCACGACGTCCACCAGCTCGCGTTCTGCGTGATCACGTAGACGTCGTTCGTGCGCTGCAGCTCGTTCATCAGGCTGGCGTTGTCCCACAGGCAGAACACGCCGATGTTCTCGTCCCACTCGGCCGAGGCGCGCACGGGCGCGACCGGCGCCGGCGTGATCGTCAGCGCGTGGTGCTCGGGTCCGCTCCAGCCGCGCTCCCAGGGCGCGAAGCCGATCGGCAGGTCCTCGACGCCGGGAGGCAGCGGTGTCCGCCGCTCCTGCGCCTGTGCGCCCGAGGGGACGAGGACGATCGCGAGGAGAACGAACGCGCGGAGCGCACAGACGCTGGACATGAGGGACTCCCTGCGCAGTTCCGCGCTGGCTGCGTGACGCGCAATTCGAACGCTATCACGGCCCGCGCGGACCCGCGCTGCGCACTTGGGCACCAGGACGGGCGCGGGGAGTGTGCTGTTGTGCGAAGGGGGCGGGCGTGCGCACGTCGAGGCACACGATCTCACCCGCCATGGTGCGCGAACCACCACGCTCCGAAGAGGAACGCTCCCGCCAGGACCAGGCCGACCCACGCGAACTCATTGCGCGGTTCGAGCACGGCATCGGAGGGATCCGCGGGCGCGTAGCGCACCTCGACCTCAGCACCCGCGGGGTACCGCGCGGCGCGCGCTTCGGCGAACGAACGCGAGCCGGCGACCGTCGCACCGAAGCTCACGCGCTGGCTGCGGTACTCCAGGCCCTCGACCGTGTACGCGTACTCGATCACGGCCTGGAACACGGGCGTGCGGCGGCTCGATCCGGAGCGGCCGGTGCTCTGCGCCGTGCGCTCGACCGCGCTGCGCACGATGTGGCCCCGCGCGAGCGGCCAGCGCGAGGCCATTCGCGCGCGGCGCCAGGACGCAAACAGCACGAGCAGCAGGAACGATCCGATGCTCGCGCAGACGAGCGAGGCGAACGGGTGCGCGCCGGCGGGGAAGTACGGCCGGCACAGCTCCTGGAAGCGCTCGGGCCAGAGGATCAGGCTCGCGAACGCGAACGCGCCGAGCAGCAGCACGACCACGCCCGTGACGAGACAGCCCAGGCTCACCGGCAGCGTGCGCTCGAGCACCGCCTGTGAGGGTTGCGCCGGATCGTAGAAGACCGGCACGCGAGCGCCGACGGGATAGCGCGCGAGCGTCGGCTCGAGGTCGGTCGGCTCGCCGATGCCGATGCGCGCGCCGCGGTAGTCCTGCTCGCCGACGCGGTAGGTGTACTCGACCACCGGACGGTTGCGCACCTGCGTCGTGCTGTTCGGCAGGCGCTTGTGCTCGGCCGCGACGCGCGAGACGACGATCTCGCCCTGCGTCTGGGACCACGCCTGCGCGCGGCGCACCTGCAGCAGGTTGCGGACGAGCAGCCCGAGGATCAGCGCGGGGATCGGCAGCGCGATCAGGAGCGCGGGCACGAGTCCGGTGGGCAGCGTCGAGGGCTCGCTCGAGGACGGCTCGAGCGAACCGGTCGGCTGCGCCGGCAGCGCGACGATCAGCACGACGATCGCCCCGCCGGCGACCAGCGCCCAGGCGACCGCGCGCGGCCAGGGCCTCGCGCTCGTTTGTCGCCTCCACAAGGCCGCGGCGAACAGTCCGGCCGCGAAGAGCGTCAGGAACAGCGTGCCCAGGTGCAGCAGCTGATCGGCCCTCGCCGTGCGCGCGTCGGGCAGCGGGTGCGTCGCGCGCGAGGGGTTCGAGCCCAGCTCGCGGCCGCCCGAGCGCTCGAACTCCGCGCGCGTGCCCTCGACCAGCGCGTCGAGGTCGCCGAGCGCGCGCGCGTCGGACGCGGCGCGCACGACCAGCTGCAGGTTGCGGATGCTGCCCAGCCCCGGCGGCAGCGGCTCGACGCGTGCGTCGCACGGGTGCGCCGCGTGCGCGCGCTCGAAGGCCTGCACCAGGCGCGTGTCGTCGGGCTCGGTCGTTGTCCAGAACTCGGCGCGCGCCGTCACCTGCGCCGCGCACCAGCCGGGCACGAAGCCGCGCATCCACGAGCACGCGCAGGCGAGCAGCGCGGCGAGCAGTCCGAGCTGGACGCGGCGCGAGCGCGATTCCCGAGCCTCGCTCATCGCCGCCGGCTCAGGGCGAAGCTCCGGCGCGGCTGCGCGCGGCCGGGACGATCCGGGCGAGGAGCGAAGGGGAGGACGAGAGGATCACGGGGACGAGTTCTCGGCAGTCGGGGGCGGGGGCCACCAAGCTCACGCGGGCGGGCCGGGCGGTCAATGGTCGGCGTGCGCGCGCTGCGAGCCGCACCCCGACAACCGTACCTTTGCGGTCGGGCAACGGCAGGGTCGCCGGATCGGGGGTACGATGCGCGAGCGTCTGTTCCCTTCCAGGCTCGCAACCGGAGATCCTCCCCATGAGTTCCACCAGCATCCACGCTTTCGCGATCCTCCTCTGCAGCAGCGCGGCCTTCGCACAAGGCACCGCGGCGAGCACGCTCTCGCCGGCGAACACAGCGCAAGCCAGCGGCACGCGTGTCGTCGTCACGCCCGAGGGCGCGTTCCTGCGCTCCGTCGACGCGAACGTCGTGTCGAATTCCGCGCCGCACGCGATGCAGGCGCCGGGCCTGCTCTGGACGCACACCGACGGCGGGCTCGCCTGGATCGCGCAGGCGGTCGCGATCGGCAATCACGGCAGCGAGGTCCTGGCTCAGTACTGGCAGAACAACCAGCGCACGGAGCTCTTCTCCTCCTTCGACACGAACCCGCCGACGGCGCTGTGGTCCGACACGAGCATGCTCGGCGCCGGCGACCAGCACGTCGCCTCGGCCGAGAGCGTCGGGACGCAACTCGCGATGTACACGCTGCCCGGCGGCACGACCACCCTGAACAAGTACCACTCGGGCTCGGGTGTGCCGGACTGGAGCTACACCTTCGGCTTCGCGACCAACGGCGGCACCAACTGCGCGATCTCGCGCGACGGGCAGACGATCGTCGCCGCGGCGAGCAACCCCTCGCTCTCGAGCGTCGACATCGCGGTCTTCGGGCCCGGCTCGAACGTGCCGGTCTCGTACACGACCGTGGTGCTGGGCGGCACGAACAACGGGATCCGCGGCTTCGACCTCTCGGCCGACGGGACCACGCTGTACTTCAGCGCGGCGGGCAACCCGGTCAACGCCTACATCTTCGACATCGCGACCACCAGCGTCGTGTTCAGCACGGCGATCAACGCCAGCTTCGACAGCCACGCGATCTCGGGTGACGGCTCGGTCTTCGCCTTCGGCAACTTCAACACGATCAAGCTCTTCGAGAAGGTCGCCGGCGTCTACACCAACACGCTGACGCACGTCGTCTCGGGCTCGAACTACTGCGCGATGATCGACATCTCCGACGACAGCTCGACGGTGGCGTACGGGTTCACCTACTACAACAACTACCAGACGGTGCGCATCGAGGCGCTCGACGTCGCCTCGCACGCCGTGACGATGACCGACACGGTCACGTCGACGGTGAGCAGCCTGCAGAACATCGTCGCGGGCGTGGCGATCTCGGCCAACGGGCAGCGCTTCGCGGTCGGCCTGTGGGGCGACGGCACGGGCGCCGTGGCGGAGGCGCGCCTGTACTCGAAGACCCAGAACGCGCCGGTGGTGACGCAGAACCTCAACGGCTCGGTCTTCGGCGTGGCGATCTCGGCCGACGGCCAGCGCATGGTGGCGGGCAGCAAGGCCGTGCACGCGAACACGCTCGGCAGCGGCGGCGAGCTCGACCTGATCGGCGACACGACGCCCTTCACGAACTTCTGCGCCGGCAACCCGCTCAACCCGACGGCCTGCCCCTGCTCGAACTTCGGGATCGTGGGCCACGGCTGCGAGAACTCCTCGAGCACCGGCGGCGCTCTGCTGACGGCGCAGGGCGCGGTCGCGCCCGACACGGTCGTGCTGACCTCGAGCGGCGAGCTCCCGCACGCGCTCTCGATCGTGCTGCAGGGCAACGTCGACATCACGAACGGCGTCGTCTTCGGTGACGGCGTGCGCTGCGTCGGCGGCACGCTCAAGCGCCTCTACACGAAGAACGCCGTCGACGGAACGGTCGTCGCGCCCGGCGCGGGCGATCCTTCGATCAGCGCGCAGTCGGCGGCCAAGGGCGACCCGATCTCGTCGGGCACCTCGCGCAGCTACCAGGTCTACTACCGCGACCCGCAGCTGGGCTTCTGCCCGGCGCCCCCGGGCGACAGCTGGAACGTGTCGAACGCGGTGCGCATCGACTGGTGAGCCGCGCGCGAGCGCGCGGAACGGCGGGCCCGGGAGAACGCGCGTTCTCCCGGGCCGCTGCGCGCTACGCTCTGCGGATCGAAACCGCACGCCAGCGCGAACGAGTGCTCGAGCTCGTCGGACGCCACGGCTGGAACGCGACCGCCTTCCAGACGCTGGAGACGGGCTACGCGTACTTCTTCCACGGCGAGCAGGCTTGCGTCGCCTACGTCGACACCGGCCGCGCCTGGTCGCGGCGGGCGCGCCGATCTGCGCCCGCGCGCCGCGGTCGCGGCCTTCGTGCAGGCGGCGCGCGACGCGGGCCGGCGCTGCTGCCTCTTCGCGACCGAGGAGCGCCTGTGCGAGGCCGCCGGCCCGAGCCTGCGCTCGCTGCGCATCGGCGAGCAGCCGGTCTGGGATCCGCGCGGCTCGAGCGCGATCCTGGCGCAGACGCCCAGCCTGCGCGAGCAGCTGCGGCGCGCGCGCGCCAAGCGCGTCGTCGTGCGCGAGCTCTGCTCCGGCGAGCTCGCGCGGACGGAGACCCGCGCGCGCCTGTCGGCCGTGGCCGAGCGCTGGCTCGCGCAACACGCGCTGGCGCCGATGTCCTTCCTCGTGCGCGTCGAGCCCTTCGCGTTCCCCGCGCACCGGCGCTGCTTCGTCGCCGAGCAGGAAGGGGAGATCGTCGGCTTCGCCGGGCTGATCCCGGTGCCCGCGCGCGCGGGCTGGTTCCTCGAGGACCTCGTGCGCGATCCGCGCGCGCCGAACGGGACCAGCGAGCTCCTCGTCGACGCCGCGCAGCGCTGGGCCTCGGAGCGCGGCGCTCCCTGGTTCACGCTGGGCCTCGCGCCGCTCGCCGGCGACGTGCACGCGCTGCTGCGCCTGGCGGCGCGCAGCACGCGCGCCGTGTACGACTTCGAGGGGCTGCGGCGCTTCAAGGCCAAGCTGCGCCCGCACGCCTGGTCGCGCCTGCACCTCTCGCATCCGCCGACGCAGGGCGCGCTGGTCACGCTCGGCGACGCGCTGAGCGCGTTCGCGCGCGGCCGGCTCGCGCACTTCGGCGCGCGCTCGCTGCTGCGCGCGCCGCGCACCTGGTTCGTGCGCGGCGGCCGCGGCCCGCACTCGCGACGCTAGGCGGTCCGTCGCGCGGCGCGAACAGCCGGCGTCAGGTTGACCTGTCGTCGTGATGGCGCGGCGAGCTGTCACACTTCGCCGACTTGCGGCTCCACAGAACGCAACGCGCGTGATTTCCCGTCTCGATCGGGGCCGCGGAGTGCCGAATCAGACAAGCAATGTCGATCGATCCGACCTCGACCGCCGGTGTGCGCTCCCTCGCGCCGACGGAGCGCGGCGAGAGCGCCTGCTCGGACTACGAGCACCTCGTCGCGGTCGTGCAGGACCTCTCGCTCGCGCGCAGCGTGGGCGAGATCCAGGAGATCGTGCACCGCGCCGCACGCAAGCTGGCGCACGCCGACGGCGCGACCTTCGTGCTGCGCCAGGGCGACGAGTGCTACTACGCCGACGAGGACGCGATCGCTCCGCTCTGGAAGGGGCGGCGCTTCCCGTTGACGAGCTGCATCAGCGGCTGGGCGATGCTGCACCGCAGCGCGGTGGTGATCGCGGACATCTACGCCGACGCGCGCATCCCGGCCGAGGCCTATCGCCCGACCTTCGTCCAGAGCCTGGCGATGGTGCCGGTGCGCTCGAACGACCCGATCGCGGCCATCGGCGCGTACTGGGCCACGCGTCACGAGGCCGGCGCGGCCGAGCTGCGGCTGCTGCAGGCGCTGGCCGACTGCACCTCGATCGCCTTCGAGAACGTGGCGCTGTTCGAGGAGCTGCGCGCCGCGCGCGACGCGGCCGAGAGCGCCAATCGGCTCAAGGACGAGTTCCTGGTCAACATCTCGCACGAGCTGCGCACGCCGCTCAACCCGATCCTGGGCTGGGCCTCGCTGCTGCTCGACGGCGACCTCGATGCGGCCGGCGTACGCGAGGCGGCCACGGAGATCGACAAGGGCGCGCGCCTGGAGCTGCAGCACGTCGACGACCTGCTCGATGTCTCCCAGATCGTCTCGGGTCGCACGCACATCGAGCCCGTGCCCGTCTCGGCCGGCGAGATCATCGACGCCGCGGTGCATGCCGTGACGCCGGCGGCCCTGGCCAAGGGGATCGTGATCCAGCGCGATCCCGATCCCGGCCCGATCGTGCTGCACGCCGATCCGCAGCGCCTGCAGCAGATCGCCTGGAACCTGCTCTCGAACGCCGTCAAGTTCACGACGTCCGGCGGCGTCGTGCGCGTGAGGCTGGAGCGCGACGCGGTGCATGCGCGCCTGATCGTGTCCGACACGGGCCAGGGCATCCCGCAGCCGGCGATGGCGCACCTCTTCGAGCGCTTCCGCCAGGGGGACGGAACGCTGCGGCGCGCGATCGGCGGCCTGGGGCTGGGGCTGGCGATGGTGCGCCACCTGGTCGAGCTGCACGGCGGCCGCGTCTACGCCGAGAGCGCGGGCGCAGGCCAAGGCTCGACCTTCACCGTCGAGCTGCCGCTCGCGAACGCCAGCGCGGCGCCGCGAGGCGCGCAGTTCGTCGAGCGCGCCGCCGGCTGAGCTGCTCCTCGCCGGCGCGTGGCTCAGGCACCGTCGACGGGCTCGCGCTCGGGGACCTGGCGCTCGCGCACGGGGTCGCGGGTCACGAGCACGAAGATCCCGAAGACCATCATCCCGGTCAGCAGCGAGCACACGGGCGGGAAGAGCGAGAACATCCCGCTGTGCACGCCGCCGAGCAGCAGGTAGGCCGCGAACCAGGCCGGGAAACACAGGCCCTGGATCGCGGGCCCGAGCGCATCCGCGGTCCGCTCGGGCAGGCAGTAGCCCAGCGGCAACAGTGCCCAGATGCCGGAGACGAGCAGGGCCCAGCGGAAGCGGTGGCGCATGCCGGAGCAGTGTACCCGCCCCGGAGCGAGCGCTAGAAACCCCAGGTGATCGCGAGGCCCTGGCTGATGTTGAACGTGCTCGCCGCAGGGCACGCGCCGAGCACGAGCGGGTCGCGGTAGTAGACCTGGTAGTCGCGCGTCGCACCCGCGCCGAACGCGTCGCCCAGCGCCGCGGAGCGCGCGTGCACGCTGGCCTCCGCGCCCTGCGGCGCGACGACCACGCCGCCGACGGCGTTCTTGACGTAGAGGCGCTTGAGGTTGCCGCCCAGGCAGCGCAGGCCCTGGCCGAAGACCGTGGCGGCGCTCATGGTCGAGCCCTGCAGGAACACGCTGGTCGCGGTCGGCTTCTCGCCGCTCGCGGTGAACTGCAGCGAGTCGTTCGCGATCGAGGTCGCGCCCGTCGACGTCAGCCGCGCGCCGCCCGTCGCGCCGGAGTTGTCGCAGCCGTGTCCCGCGGCGCCGCTGTTCGCGCACGGACAGGCCAGCGCCTGCGTGCCGTCGCCCAGGCAGAAGGGCGTGCCCGAGTCGACCGGCACGACCATCCCGCCGGTGATCGGGTAGGTCATGACGGAGTTCGGATTGCCCAGGCCGTCGTCGATCACGAAGAAGCTCGTCAGCTGGTTCGTCGGCGTGCCGGGAGGATCGACGAAGACCGCCGCGCCGCCGGTCGGCGTGAACGGCGTCTGCAGCGGGACCTCGTAGTTGTACGACCAGGTCTGCGTGCTGTAGTCGCCGGTCAGGAGCGTCGGCGAGATCGTCACCGGCGAGACCAGCGGGTTGCCGTTGATCTGGCCGTTGAGGAAGCTGCACGTCACCCAGTGGTTGGCGGTGAAGTCGTAGGTGAACGTGCCGTCGAGCACGCCGCCCGAGCCGTAGGTGACGTTGACCAGGTTGAAGCGGATCACCGTGTTGGCCGCGGCGGCGGGCTGCGCGCCGAGGACACCGAGGGCGAGGAGCGCGAGACGGGCGAGGATGCGGGTGGGCTGCATGAGGGTTGGATTCGCTCGCGGATGCAAGGCGACGCGCTCGCGCCGCCCGCTTCGCCGATGCTCCCATCCTCCGTCGGATCGCCGCGCGTGGCCATGACGAAGCGGAAACTCCCCGGCTCCCGCCCGAAATCCGATGCGTGCCGACCCGCAAGCGCGCGCGCTTGATCTGCCCCCCCGAACGCGCGGTCGACCTGCGTCCCGGCGCGAATTCCGTAACCGCCGCCCCCCGGCCGGCGTTATCCCGGTCGTGACGGAGCGAGCCGGTTGAGCGTCGTGCCGCCCGAGCCCTTCGATCTCCAGGCCTGCGTGCGGCGGGTCGTCGAGGGCGACGCGGCCGCGGCGCACGAGCTGGTGGCGCGCGTCCATCCGCTGGTGTCGAAGCTCGTCCGGGCCCACCGCCCGCGACGGGTCGGCGCCGAGGACCTGATCCAGGACGTGTTCCTCAAGATGTTCACGCAGCTGTCGAGCTACGAGGCCCGCGCGGGCCAGCCCTTCGAGGGCTGGCTGGCGCGCCTCGCGCTGCGCACCTGCAGCGATGCGCTGCGCGGCGAGAATCGCCGCGCGGACGGCGTGCCGCTCTCGCCGGGCGCCGGCGAGTGGCTGCACGCGCTGGCGGGCGCGCGCGAGCCGGCGGCGGAGGACGCGCTCGCCGCGCGCGAGCTGGTCGAGGTGCTGCTCGGCGAGCTCGTGCCGGAGGACCGGCTGGTGATCGTGCTGCTCGACCTCGAACAGCGCTCGACGGCCGAGATCGCCGCGCTGACGGGCTGGAGCCGTGCGCGCGGGGTCAAGGCGCGCGCGCCTTCCGCGCGCGCTTGCGGCTGCGCGCCGCGGTCGCACGCCTGGAGGAGCGCGAGCATGGCTGAGTTCGAGCAGCGCTGGCAGCGCCTCGCGGCCGCGGCACGTGCGGCAGCCGAGCCCGCGATCGGGCTCGATCCGCAGCGCCGCGCGCAGCTCGCCCGGCTGCGCTTCGCGGTGCGCGAGGCGCCGCGTGCGTACGCGCGCGCCGAACGCCGCAGCCTGGTCGCCTGCGCCGCGCTGCTGTGCGGCCTGTGCCTGCTGCTCGTCCCGTGCGGGGAGCCGACCTCGGCCTGGTTCGCGGCCGCGCGCGCGGCGCTGGTCGCGCTGCCCTCCGAGCTGCCGCGGCCGCCGCACCCGCCTTCCGCGAGCGAAGCGCTCGCCCGATTGCCCGACCTGCGCGCGCTCGGCGCGCTCGCACCCTTTCCAACGGAGAACCAGCCATGATCATGGCCGACATCCTGCTCTGGACGCTGCTCATCCTCGGCGTGTACGCCGTGCTCGTCGCGCACTGGATCGGCGCCTACGCGCTCTTCCCGGCCTTCGTCGAGCGCAGCCGCGCGACCTACGGCGCGCGACCGGTGGCCTCGACGCTGCTGGGCCTGGTCGTCGTCGTGCCCGCGCTCGGGCTCGGCATCGCGCTCGCGAAGGCGCTGCCGCACCCGCTGGTGCAGGTGCCCGTGACCGGCGCGCTGCTGGTGCTCGGCCTGGTGTGCCTGATCGGCTCGGCCGGCCTGGCGCTGCGCATCGGTTCGGGGATGAGCTCGCCGCTCGACGCGGCCCAGCCCTGGCGCCGCGCGCTGCGCGGCGGACTCGTGCTCGGGCTCGCCTTCGCGATGCCGTTCCTGGGGTGGTTCGTGATCCTGCCCTGGACGCTGGTCAGCGGGCTGGGCGCGTTCCTGCTCGCGCGGCGCGGGCCCGCGCAGCTCGCGCCCGCCGCGGTGCCGGTTCCCGCAGCGGTGGACGCGTGAGCCTCTCGCGCCGTTCCTTCCTGATCGCCGGCGGCAGCGCCTGCCTCGCGCTCGGCGCGTGCGAGCGCCTCGCGCTCCTCGGCGCGGAGGGGCCCGCGACCGGGAATTTCCTCGCGCCGGGCGAGGCCGCGCCCGATCTCGCACAGCACGTGCTCGCGCGCTGCAGCTTCGGCGTGCGCCCCGGCGATCGGGCCGCGCTGCTGGCGCTCGCGCCACAGCCGCGCGCGGCGGTCGCGGCCTGGATCGCGCGCCAGCTCGCGCCCGCCTCGCTCGAGGACCCCGCGGTCGAGCGCGCGCTGCGAGGCTGCGATTCGCTCGACGCGCCGGTCGGCGAGCTCTTCGAGTACAAGCCGCCCGTGCTGCTGCGCGAGCTCGAGAGCGCGGCGCTGCTGCGCGCGACGTACTCCGAGCGCCAGCTCTACGAGGTTCTGGTCGAGTTCTGGACCGACCACTTCAACATCGACAGCTCCAAGGCCGAGTGCGCCTGGCTCGAGCCTGCGCACGACCGCGACGTGATCCGCCGCCACGCGCTGGGACGATTCCGCGAGCTGCTGCGCGCCTCGGCGCTCAGCCCGGCGATGCTCTGGTACCTCGACGGCCGCGCCAACGTGACGCGCTCGCGCGAGGAGCGGCCCAACGAGAACTTCGCGCGCGAGCTGCTCGAGCTGCACACGCTGGGCGTGCACGGCGGCTACACGCAGGCCGACGTGATGGAGGCCGCGCGCTGCCTCTCGGGCTGGAGCGTGCGCGACCGGCACGGGCTGCGCAAGGCCACGGTCGAGTTCCACGCGGAGGCGCACGACGACGGCCACAAGTGCGTGCTCGGCGTCGAGGTCCCCGCCGGCGGAGGCCCGCGAGACGTCGAGATCCTGCTCGAGACGGTCGCGCGCCACCCGTCGACCGCCCTGCACCTCGCGCGCAAGCTCTGCCAGCGCTTCGTCGCGGACGATCCGCCGCACGCGGCCGTCGAGGCCGTGGCCGAGGCCTTCCGCGCCAGCGACGGCGACCTCGCCGCGACGCTGCGCGCTCTCTTCGCCCGCGCGGAGTTCCTGGCCGAGGAGCCCGCGTTCGCTGCGCTGCGCGGCGCGAAGCTCAAGCGGCCCTTCCACTTCACGGTTTCGATGCTGCGCGCGAGCGAGGCGCGCACCGACGGCGGTCCGGCGCTGGCGCAGTACCTCGCGCGCCTGGGGCAGGCCCCGTTCCAGTACCCGACACCCGACGGCTACCCGCTCGAGTCCGCCGCCTGGCAGGGCGCGCTCTTCTGGCGCTGGAAGCTGGCACAGGCGCTCGCCGCCGGGAGCGTCGAGGGCACGAGCCTCGACCTCGCGCGGCTGGTCGAACGCTGCGGCGGCGCCGTGCCGCTCGTCGCGCACCTGCTCGCTCGCGCACCGAGCGCGCGCGAGCGCGAGCTCTTCGTCGATGAGCGCGGCCTGCCGCGCCTGGGGCTCCTCTTCGCCTCGCCCGCATTCCAGCGCTGCTGACCATGCTGCACGCCTCCTGCGTTCCGCGTCCTGGCCCCGGCGACGATCCGCGCGCGCTGGTGGCGATCTTCCTGCGCGGCGCGGCCGACGGGCTGGCGCTGGTGCCGCCGGTCGGCGACGACGACTACCACCGCGCGCGGCCGCGCCTGGCCCTGCGCGCGAGCGAGGCGCTCGCGCTCGACGGCTTCTTCGCGCTCGATCCGCGCCTGGCCGAGCTGCTGCCGCTCTTCCGCGACGGGACGCTCTCGATCGTGCACGCCTGCGGCAGCGACGACGACACGCGCTCGCACTTCGAGGCGCAGGACCTGATGGAGCACGGTGGCACCAGCGTCGCGGGCGGCTGGATCGGCCGCTGGCTGCGCGCCGAGGCTGCCGGCGGGGCGCTGTGCGCGCTCGCGCTGGGCGCGCAGCTGCCCGAGAGCCTGCGCGGCGCGCCGAGCGCGACCGCGCTGCAGACGCTGGACGAGCTCGTGCCCGACGCCTCGGATCCACTACTGCGCGCGCGCCTGGCCGAGCTCTACCGCGACGACGACCTGCTCGGCCCGAGCGCGCGCGACGCGCTCGCGGCGGCCTCGCGCCTGGGCGAGCTCGCGCTGCAGACCTACGAGCCGGCCCACGGCGCGCACTACGCCACGCGGGCCGACGGCGAGCTCGCGGCCGAGTTCGGTGTGCGGCTCGCGCGCACCGCGCAGCTGCTCAAGGCGCGCGTCGGCGTGCGCGCCGTCACGATCGACCTCGAGGGCTGGGACAGCCACTTCGTGCAGGACACGACGATCGCGCCGCGCCTGCGCGCGCTCTCGCTCGGCCTGGCCGCGTTCGCGCGCGATCTGGGTCCCGAGCTCGCGCGCACCAGCGTCGTCGTGATGAGCGAGTTCGGCCGGCGCGTGGGCGAGAACGGCTCGCTGGGAACGGACCACGGCCGCGGCGGCGTGTTCCTCGTGCTCGGCGGTGGGACGAGCGGGGGGATGCACTGCCGCTGGCCGGGTCTTTCCGCCGGCTCGCTGATCGGGCCGGGCGACCTGCCGGTCGTGCACGACTACCGCGACGTGCTCGCGGGCGTGCTGCTGCGCCACGGCGCGCGCGAGCGTCTGGCGCAGGTCTTCCCGGGGCGCGAGCTCAGGCCGCTGTCCGTGTAGCTCGCGTGGCGGGGGAACGGAGGAGCGCGGCGAGTCAGGCTCGTCGCGCTCCTCACACTCTCCCTGTGCGGGTCAGGGGATGGGCGGTTCCTCGGATGCTGCGACGAGAAACTCGTTCATGTGGCGGTAGATGAACTCGCGATCGGACTCGCCGGCCTTGCGGTTCGAGACGGTGGACTGCGGTCCGTTGGACGATGTCCATGTCGTCGTGAGCGTGTTGCCCACGGGGGTGGAGCTGCAGACAGATTCGTTGTGCCGTGCAATCCACTGGCCCGTCGTCTCACTGGCCTTCTTGGTGGTCGAGATGTTGTTGGGGCTGAGAGGGCTCGTGCTGATCGGGTTGCTCATGTGTGACCCTGGCTACTTGTCGTCGAATTCGCGCATCAACCTGGTTGCGAGGTAGTTGTTCAATGCCTCGCGCCACATGATGCGGGCCTGTTCAGGCAGACTTGGCATGAAGCCATCGACCGTTTCGTGCACCTCCCGAATAGTCATCTTGTCGAACCTGCTCGGAAGCGTCAGGTTCCCGTCACGATCCCTGGGGAGCTCGACCTCGAGCTGCGCCGAGACTACCGGAGGGTTGCCCCGCGGCATCTCCACCACGAGGATCGCGAACCCGACGAGCAGCGCTCCCGCCGCGATCTTGTACCGGTTGCGCACCACCGTGCGCCACGAGCGGCGCAGCGCGGAGGTGCGGCGCGCCTTGACGCGCGCGCCGTCGAGCCAGCGCCGCAGGTCGGCGGCCATCTCGCCCGCGCTGGCGTAGCGCTCCTCGGCGCGGCGCGCGAGCGCCTTCATGCACACGGCGACGAGGTCGTTGGGCAGCCCCTGCTCGAGCATCTCGTAGGGCTGCGGGTCGGCGTGCGTCAGCTGGTGCAGCAGGTCGGAGGCACCGACGTGCTCGAAGGGCCGGCGCAGCGTGAGCAGCTCGTGCAGCACGACGCCCAGCGAGTAGACGTCGGTGCGCGCGTCGAGTTCGCTCGAGCGCGCCTGGGCCTGCTCCGGGCTCATGTAGTGCAGCGTGCCCGACATCTGGCCCGCGTCGGTCATGCCGTCGCGGGTCAGGTCCTTGGCCAGGCCGAAGTCGACGATGCGCGGCGCGAGCTCGTGGTCGAGCAGCACGTTGTGCGGCTTGATGTCGCGGTGCAGCACGCCCTGGCGGTGGCAGTACTCGAGGGCTTCGGCCAGCTGCAGCACGATGCCGGCCGCGCGCAGGGGGGAGCTCACGTCGGCCTGCGTCGGCAGCGCGCCACGCTCGCGCGCCGCGCGCAGGGCCTCGAGGTGCTCGTGCAGGCTCTGGCCGTCGACGTGCTCCATCACGAGGTAGTGCGCGCCGTTCTGCTCGCCGTAGGCCAGCACGGTCACGATCGCAGGGTGGCGCAGGCGCGAGGCGGCCTGCGCCTCGCGCTCGAAGCGCTCGCGGTTGATGCTCGTCCCGGTCAACTGCGGCGCGAGCAGCTTGATCGCGACCTTGCGCCGCAGCGAGCGCTGCAGGCCGAGGTAGACCACGCCCGCGGCCCCGCGGCCGATCTCCTTCTTGATCTCGAAGTCGCCCAGCTGCAGGCCGCGGAAGTCCAGCGAGAGCCGGCGCAGCGGCGCCTCGATCTGCGTCTCGCTGGGGGGCTCGAGGAAGTCGCTCGCCCGCGCGTGGGAGGAGAGGAGGCGACGAACCTCGATGGCAAGCTCGCGATCCGTCGCCTCCAACTCGCTCAGGAACGTCTCTCTCTCGGTCGCGCCCAGGTCGCGGGCGTGCGAGAAGACCTCGGAGATCTCCTGCCAGCGCGCGATGTTCATGACATCTCCTGGAAGAGCCAGGCGCGCGTGAACTCCCAGTCGCGCTCGAGGGTGCGCTTGGGGATCCCCAGGGCCTGGGCCACTTCGCTCATGCTCAGACCGGCGAAGAAGCGCAGCTCCACCGCCGTCGCCATCTGCGGCGCGAAGCTGGCCAGCTTGCGCAGCGCGTCGTCGAGCGCCACGAGGTCCAGGACGCGGTCCTCGTAGGTCACCAGCACGCGGTCGAGCGCGCTGGGCTCGGCCCGCTTGCGGTTGCGCAGGCTGCGCCCGCGCGCGTGGTCGATCAGCACGCAGCGCATCGCGCGCGCGGCCGAGGACATCAGGTGCACGCGGCTCTCCCAGTTGCGCGTTCGTCCGTCCGAGAGGCGCAGGTAGGCTTCGCTGACCAGCGACGTGGCCTGCAGCGTGTGCCCGGCCGGCTGCTCGGCCATGAAGCTCTTCGCCAGGCGGTAGAGCTCGGAGTAGAGCAGCGCCATCAGCTGCTCGGAGGCGTGCGGATCGCCGCGGCCGAAACCTTCGAGCAGGCCGGGAAGTTCGCTCTCGTGGGTGAGGGACATGGGCAGGGACTGCGCCAGGGAGACGGCTGGCGACTCTCTCCGACTGTCATCGTACACACGATCCAGCACGCCGGCCTCCGCCAGAATTCGCCGGGAATCCACCTGCCGGTCGCTGGTTCCGCGTCCGTTCGATGAGGTGGCGCGCGCAGGTTCCTCGTCCCGGTTTGGCGGAGGGGTGCGCCCTCGTCCGTTCCTGGAGCCGCAGACCGTGCGCGACCCCGATTCCCGGGTCGGCGAGACGATCTCCGACCGCTGCCGGCGGCGCTCACGCGCTCCGGCGGCTGGACTGGAGAAGCTTCGATGAGCAAACCCAAGATCCACTCCCGCATCCTGCGCGAGAAGCTGGTCGCCTGCCTGGGCCGGCTCGGCCGGCACGTCGAGCACGACCCGCGCAGCCGCGCGTTCTCCGCCGGCACCTCCGCCGTCGTCACCGTCACGCACAAGCGCCACGGCCCGGCTTCCCGGCATGGCGAGCTCGGTTCGTGCACGGGCAACGCGCACACGCTCAGCTTCGAGGCGCTGCTCGGGAGCATCGTGGGGATGCCCGGCTTCCTGGAGCGCGACCTGGGGCGGCAGGAAGAACGGCACGTTCTGGTTCAGCTGGAAGACGCTCGAGCGCCTGCTCGCCGAGAGGCGACGTCATGTTCCCGCGCACGAGCTGAGCGAGTGGCGCAGCGCACGGGGGGACCCGGCGAGGAGATCCGCAACACCCGGCACGGCACTTCCCGGGGGGGAAGCCTGTCGCCGCATGTTCCTCGTCGGGAAGCCCCGTGCGCATCTCCTCGCGTTCGACGCGCGCATCCCGCGTGCGTACCGTGGTCGCGATGGACGACGACGAGATCGACGACGCGTTCGTGAACGCCGAGGCCGAGGCGCGCTACGCCTGCCCCTCGTGCGGCGAGGAGATCGTCGTGCCGATCGACGTGCCCGCGGGCAGCGAGCAGGAGTACGTCGAGGACTGCCCCGTGTGCTGCTCGCCCAACCTGCTGCGCGTCGAGGTCGACGAGGACGGCGCGGTCTCGCTCGACGTGCGCCCGGAGTGAGCGCGCCCGCAAGGCCGCTGCGCGCACCGGTCCCGCAAGGATTCGGTCAGGCCCTGCGCACGTCCTCGCGTCCTTCGGCACGACGCGTACCCTGATGCCATGGACCGCGCCCTCCTGCTCCTCGCCCTGGTTCCCATGCTCGTCCCGCGCCTGCAGCAGGAGCCGCCCGCTGCGCACGTCGCGCGCCACAAGCTCGCCGACAACGCCGTCTACGCGCTCGCCGACGGGGCGAAGAGTGCTGCCGTGCCGTTGCGTTTCCTGGCCAACCAGGTGCGCCTGTCGGCCACGATCAACGGCCGCGGGCCGTTCGACCTCGTGCTCGACACGGGCATGCCGATCGCGGGCGTGCTGCTCTTCGAGGGCGAGCGCACGAACGCGCTCGGGCTGGCGGACTCGGGTGCGCAGGTACAGGTCGCGGGCGCGGGCGGGGAGGGCAAGCCCGCCAACGCGCTGATGGCCTCCGGCGTCGGGCTGGGGCTCGGGCCGCTCTCGATCAGGGACACGCGCGCGCTCGTGATGCCGCGACCGGAGGGCTTCTCGCCGGCTGTCGACGGCGTGATCGGCGGAGCGCTGTTCTTCCACTACGTCGTGCGGATCGATCTCGACCGACGGCAGCTCGTGCTCAGCGATCCGCAGGGCTGGACGCCGCCCCAGGGTGTCGCGAGCGTGCCGCTGTTCGACGAGGGCGGCAAGGTCTTCGCCGACGTGCGCGTCGCCGTCGGAGCCGAGGAGCCGCTGCCCGCGCGCGTCGTGGTCGACATCGGCGCGGGGCACGCGCTCTGGCTCAACGGCACGGCCGGCGGCCGCTTCGACGCGCCAGCGAGCGCGATCCGGAGGCCGCTGGGACGCGGCGTCTCGGGCGTGCTCTCGGGCCGCGCCGGCCGCGTGCGTCGCGTCGAGATCGGCAGCTTCGCGTTCGACGGGGTCGTGGTGGCCTTTCCCGACCGCGCGTTCCAGCACCCCGGCGGCGGCGACTTCCACGACGGGAACCTCGGGGAGGAGCTCCTGAGGCGTTTCAACCTGACCTTCGACTACGCCGGCAAGCGCATGCTGCTGGAGAGGTCGCAGGCCTTCGGCGAGCCCTTCGAGATCGAGATGGCGGGCCTCGCGTACGACTGGCAGCCCGACTCCACGCTGCGCGTGCGCTCCGTCCTGCCGAACTCGCCGGCGGCGGCGAGCCAGGTGCAGGAGGGCGACCTCCTGCTCGCGATCGACGGCACGGACGTGCGCGATCTCGGCGAGGACGGCGTGCACAAGGCCCTGCGCACCGACGGCGCCGAGCGGCGCCTGACCCTGCGGCGCGGCGCGGAGACGCTCGAGTGCACGCTGCGCCTGAAGCGGCTGGTCTAGGGCGCCGCGCGTGCTCGCTGCGATCGCCCGCTCCCCGGGCATCGAGGACGGGCACCGGCTCGCGCCCGGGCGCGCGGGGAGTAGAATCCAGCTGGCGCATCTCGCGCCTCGAGACGATTCCCATGAAGTCCAGAACCACCCTCCTCGCGCTGCTGGCCGTCGCGGCCCTCGGATTGCTGACGCCGACGGCTCCCGCGGGCGGCCAGCTGCCGCCCGTCGAGCTCGAGGGGTTCGCGCAGACCAAGGCGAAGTCCTTCGACGACTTCACCGGCCGCGCGGTCCTGATCGAGTTCTTCGCCTACTGGTGAGGCCCTTGCGGCGCCTCGGTCCCGCACCTGAACGAGCTCGCGGCTCGCTACGGTGATCGAGGGCTGAGCATCCTCGGCGTGACCGGGGAGGGCAAGAAGGACACCGAAGCCTGGATCGAATCGAAGCACGTCAGCTACGCGTACGCCTACGACAAGGGCGGCAAGCTGGCGGGCAAGCTCGGCGTGTCGGGCATCCCGCACGCGTTCCTCGTCGACGCGCAGGGCCGGATCGTCTGGGAAGGACATCCCGGCGAGCTGCCCGACAAGGCGATCGAGAGCGCGCTCGAGGGCGCGCTGCCCAAGCCGCTCTTCGACATGCCGGCCAACGCTGCGGGCGTCAAGAACGCGCTCGTCAAGCGCAACTACGCCGCGGCGCTCGCCGAGGCGCGCAAGCTCGGCGAGGGCGGCGACGGTGCCGAGCTCGTGCGCATCGTGCAGGGCCTGGTCACCGCTCGCGTGCAGGGCATGAACGCCGCGCTCAAGGACGGCGACCTGCTCGGCGCGCAGGAGTCGGCCGAGGCGCTCGAGAAGCAGCTCGAGGGCCTGCCCGAGGCGGGCGAGCCCGCGAAGGTGCAGGCCGCGATCAAGGCCAACAAGGACGCCGACAAGATCCTCGCTGCGCAGAAGAAGGTGCACGCGATCGGCGACCAGCGCCTGGGCAAGAAGGCCGAGCTGGAGAAGGCGCTCGCGGACCTGCGTCGCATCGCCAAGGACCTGCCGGGCAGCTTCCCCGCGCGGGAGGCGACGGGGCTCGCCGACAGGCTCGAGAAGCGCAAGGCGCCGCCCGCGCGCTGAACTCGAGCGTGAGGGCGTGAGCCTGGCTCAGCCGCCGCCGCCCCCTCGGCGGCGGTGCCTGGCCGCGTTCGCGGTCAACGCGACCGGGATCCACGGATCCTGCGCGGGGGGAGCTGCGTCTGATGCCCGGCCTCGTCCGCGACCAGGCAGGGCACGGCGCCCGCTCGAGCCGCGAACGTCCGGTAGGATTTCAGGATCCGACCGGGGAACAGGCCCTTTTTCGTAGCCCCCCCGAGCGCCTGGAAAGCCTCCTCATGACCTTCACCGTCCCCGGTCGTACCGTCCGCTCCCCGCGCCTTCTCTCCGGCCTGCTCCTCGCGAGCGCCTTCGCCTCGGGGGCCCCGGCCTTCGCCGGGACGTGGACGCCGCTCGCGCACCCGGCACCCGGCGGCGTCAACCTGATGCTGCAGCTCGCCGACGGCACGGTGATGTGCGCCAACAACGACGGTTCGTCGATCGGCAACGCCTGGTACCGCCTGACGCCCGACGCGCACGGCAGCTACGTCAACGGCACCTGGACCGTGCTCGCCTCGGCGCACGACACGCGCCTGTACTATCCCTCGCAGGTGCTGCGCGACGGACGCGTGATCGTCGCGGGCGGCGAGTACGGCACCGGCGGGCCCAAGTGCGAGATCTACGACCCGCTGACCAACGTCTGGACGCAGAACAACCCGCCCTCGGGCCTGTGGAACCAGGCGAACGACAACTTCTACGACTGCAACAGCGAGATCCTGCCCGACGGCAAGGTGCTGTTCATGCCGGTCTTCCCGCACGTCTCCGCCGTGGGGCTGCGCTACGACCCGGCGACGAACGCCTGGTCGAACGCCGGTCCGCTGGCGCACGGCACGTACCAGGACGAAGCGAGCTGGGTCAAGCTGACCGATGACAGCGTGCTGACCATCGATCCGTTCGGCACGCAGTCCGAGCGCTACTTCCCCGCGACCAACACCTGGATCGCGGACAGCAACGTGCCGACGAACCTCTACGATCCGTTCGGCTTCGAGCTCGGCGGCGCGCTGCTCCTGCCCAACGGCAACGCCTTCTTCCTCGGCTCGACCGGCCACACCGCGCTGTACACGCCGACCGGAACGACCAGCCCCGGCACGTGGGTCGCCGGCCCGAACATCCCCGGCAACCACGGCACGCCCGACGCGCCCGCGGCGATGATGGTCGACGGCAAGATCCTCTGCGCGGTCAGCCCGATCCCGACCAGCGGCAACCACTTCCCCTCGCCGGTCACCTTCTACGAGTACGACTGGGTGACGAACTCGTTCGCCTCGGTCACCGCGCCGACGGGCGCGAGCGAGCCGGGCGCGAGCTACGAGGAGATCATGCTCGACCTGCCCGACGGCCGCGTGCTGTGGTCGCACTTCGGACCGCAGCTCTACGTCTACACGCCCAGCGGCGCGCCGCTCGCCGCGGGCAAGCCCGCGATCTCGACCATCACGCCCAACGGCGACGGTTCGTATCACCTCGTCGGCACCGGGCTGAACGGCATCTCGGAAGGCGCGAGCTACGGCGACGACTTCCAGATGAACTCGAACTACCCGCTGGTGCGGCTCAGCGACGGCGCGGGCAACGTGACCTACGCGCGCACCTACAACTGGAGCAGCACGGGCGTGCGCACCGGCGCGACGCCGGTCTCGACCGAGTTCCGCGTGCCGGCGTCGCTGCCGCCGGGTTCGTACTCGCTGGTGGTGGTCGCCAACGGCATCGCCTCGGACGCGGTCCCCTTCAACCTGACCGCGATGTTCACGAACAACTGCTTCGGGGACGGCAGCCTCCTGCTCTGCCCGTGCCTGAACATCGGCGCTCCCGGCCACGGCTGCGACAACTCCGGCGCGACGGGCGGCGGACTCCTGAGCGGCTCGGGCGTGGCGAGCCTCGCGAGCGACACGGCGCACCTCAACGCCAGCGGCGAGCTGCCGACGGCGTTCAGCATCCTGCTGCAGGGAACCGTCGCGATCCCGCAGACGAACTTCGGCGACGGCGTGCGCTGCGCGGGCGGCAACCTCAAGCGCCTCTTCTCGCTCAACGCGGTCGGCGGCGCGCTGTCGCTCCCGCCCGTGGGCGGGCCCTCGATCTCGGCGCAGTCCGCGGCGCTGGGCGATCCGATCACGAACGGCCAGTCGCGCATCTACCAGGTCTACTACCGCGACCCGAACCTCGTCTTCTGCCCGGGCGGCTTCAACGTCACGAACGCGGTCACGGTCAACTGGGGGTCCTGATCGAACCGTGAACGCGCCGCACGGCGCGCCTTCACGCGGCGAGCGCTTCCGCCGAGGCGTCGCGGCGTCGCATAGGACCTATGCGCGCGGAGTGCGCGGCGCCCCGGGCGCGCGTGCCTCCGCGCGCTAGCATTCGAGCGAAGCACGGGTTCGCTCGAATCGACATCGAACCGGCCGGCGAGCGTGCGCGGCGCACGGAGGCACGCACGCCTGTGCCCGATCCTGCAGGTGCGGCGTGACGAGCGCGCGACAGCCGCGCGAGGACGCGCCCGAGGCGGGAGGCCCGGAAGTCGCAGCCGCCTCGCGGCCGCGCTGGCAGCGCTGGCCGTCCGTGCCCGTGCTGCTGGCGCTCGTGCTGCTCGGCTACCTGCTCGTGCCGCCGGTGCGCGCGAACGCGCGGCTGGGCTACGCCTTCGCGGGAGCGGCCGGCGCGCTGCTCGTCTGGTCGGCGCTGGTGTGGTGGCGCGCGTGGCGCAGCGGACGCGCGCTGGCGATCGAGTTCGTGCCCGGCCGCAAGTCGCACTACATCCAGGGCAGCGTGCAATTGTGCGTCTACGCCTACTGGGGCTGGTATTGGCGCAACGTGTACGCCGAGGCGCCGCTGATCCTGGCGCAGCTGGTGTTCCTCTACGCCTTCGACGCGCTGCTGGCCTGGACGCGCGGCCGCAGCTGGCGCCTGGGCTTCGGTCCGCTGCCGATCGTGCTCAGCACGAACGTGTTCATCTGGTTCCGGCACGACTGGTACGCGTTCCAGTTCGTGCTGCTCGCGGCGGCCGCGCTGGGCAAGGACCTCGTGCAGTGGGAGCGCGAGGGGCGGCGCACGCACATCTTCAACCCGTCCGCGTTCGGGCTCGCGCTGGTCTCGCTCGTGCTGATCCTGACCGGCACCACGCGCTACACCTGGGGCATCGAGATCGCCAGCACCATCGGTCGGCCGCCGCACATCTACCTCGAGATCTTCCTGCTCGGCCTGGTCGTGCAGTTCTTCTTCGCGACGACGCTGATGACGCTCTCCGCGGCCGCGGTGCTGTGCCTGTGCAACAGCGTCTACCAGCGCGCCACGGGCACGTACTTCTTCGTCGACACCAACCTGCCGATCGCGATCTTCCTCGGGCTGCACCTGCTCGTGACCGACCCGTCGACCTCGCCGCGCACGAACGTCGGCCGCGTGATCTTCGGCGGGCTGTACGGCCTGGGGAACGTCGTGCTCTACGCGCTGCTGCAGCACTACCAGGTGCCCGAGTTCTACGACAAGCTGCTGCCCGTGCCGCTGCTCAACCTGAGCGTGCGCTGGATGGACCGCCTCGCGACGAGCGGCGTGCTGGGTCGCTGGCGCGAGTTCGAGAGCCGCTTCCGTCCGCGCTCGCTGAACCTCGTGCACATGGGGACCTGGGCCGCGCTCTTCGCGATCCTGCTCGCGTCCGGCTACGTCGAGAGCCCGCACCCCGGCGCCTCGATCGCCTACTGGAAGGAGGCCAGCGAGGCGGGACGGCCCGGCGCGCGCGAGCGGCTGCTCAAGGTCGCGGGCTCGCAGGCCGAGGCGGGCTCGCCCGAGGCCTGCAATGCGCTCGGCGAGATGTACATGCAGGGCGCGCTGTTCCCGCGCGACCGCGTCGCGGCGGCGCACTACTTCGCGCGCGCCTGCGAGCTCGGCAGCCGCGAGGGCTGCCAGAACCTGGCGATCCAGTTCCTCTTCCTGCGCGAGGCGCGCTCCGATGCGGACGTGGCGCACGCGCTGCAGCGGCTCGAGCAGGAGGCCCCCGATTCGCCCGACGGCCGCAGCGCGTACCTGATCGGGTTCGCGTACGAGACGGGTCGCGGACGAGCGGTCGATCCCTCGCGCGCCGGCTCGTTCTACGTGCAGGGCTGCAAGCGCGGCAACCCGGACGCGTGCAAGGGCCTCGCGCGGCTGCGCTTCGCCTCCGGCCCGGGCCCGGCCGATCTGGGCGATGCCGCGCACGTGCTGGAGCAGGCCTGCGCGGCGGACGACGCGGAGAGCTGCCTGTACCTCGCGTACATGCTGCGCGGCGGGTGGGGCATCGCCCCGGACGAGGAGCGTGCGCGGCTGCTGCTCGAGAAGGCCTGCGCGCTCGGGTCGACGGAGGCCTGCCGCGCGCACGAGCTCTCCGCGAGCTCGCCGCCGCTCGTGCCGCGCTTCGGGGCGCTGCCGGGCTGGTGCCGCTGGGTGCGCGCGGTCGTGCAGGCCGCGGACTGACGCCGCCGCGCGTCGCGCGGATCGTTCAGCGCGTCCCGCCCGCGTCCTCCGCGCGCATGCGTTCGGCCTCGTCCTGGTCGCGGCGGCCCTCGTCGACCAGGCCCAGCGCGAACGAGCTCTGGGCGCGGCACTCCAGGGCGCGCCGGCGCCACTCGCGGTTCGTGCTGTGCTCGATCACCAGCGCGAAGTCGGCGCGCGCGTGCTCGTGCTGGCCGAGCTCCTGCCAGCAGAAGCCGCGGTTGAAGTGCACCTTCCACAGCACCGGATCGCGCGCGAGGTCGGCCTCGTAGAGCTCGATCGCGCGCGTGTAGCTCTCGATCGCGGGCCGGCAGCCCGCGGTCTCGCCGAGCATCCAGCCCAGGTGGTAGTGCGCCCAGGCGTTGCGCGGCTCGAGCTCGAGTGCGCGGTGGATCTCGACCAGGGCCGCGTCGAACTCGCGCCGGTCGGAGAGCTGCTTGGCGCGCTCGCAGGCCGCTCTCGCCTCCTGTGCGTCCTGCGCTGCGCGGACCGGCTCGGGTGCCGCGGCGCGGCAGCCTGCGAGCGGCAGCGCAGAGGCGAGCAGGGCGACGAGGATCGTGCGCGGCGGCATGGAGCGGCGCGCGCAGCATGGCACGTGCGGGTCGGATCTGCACGCGCTCTTCACGCGCGGTTGATGCGGCCTCCCGGTCCGCGCGGGACGCAGATCCGCGCTCCCCCGCGCGCGGCGCGGGCGCTTTGACGCGAGCTGTGCGCCGCGTTCACCGCAGCCTCATGAAGGTCGCGTGAGATCTCGCGCAGGATCCATGCACGAGGAGGAGCACCAGAGCGGGACCGCGCGCGCGCGCAGCCTCCCGGGCCGCGAGCGCCGCCGGTTCGTCGAGCTCGTCGCGAGCCTCGCGCTCGCCGGCTCGCTCCAGGCCGCGCCGCAGGAGCCCTTCGGCTCGATCCGCGGCGTGGTCACCGACAAGGACTTCGACACGCCGCTCGCCTCGGCGCAGGTGCTGGCCGTCGAGCTGGGGCAGAAGGTGCTCACCAGCGAGCAGGGCAACTACGTGCTGACCCAGGTGCCGCCCGGCCGCTACACGCTGGTCTTCACGCGCGAGGGCTACCAGCGCCAGGTCCACGCCGACGTGGTCGTGCTGGCCGGCCAGCTGACCGAGGTCGACGCGGCGCTGTGGGGCGAGTTCACCACGCTGGACGAGTTCCTCGTGCAGGACATCCTGCAGATCGCCGCGGGCACCGAGGCGGCGCTGCTCAAGCTGCGCCTGGAGAGCCCGGCGCTGATGGACTCGATCAGCGCCGAGCTGATGAGCCGCGCCGGCGCGAGCGACGCGGCCAGCGCGCTCAAGCTCGTCGCGGGCGCCTCGCTGCAGAACGGCAAGTTCGCCGTGATCCGCGGCCTGCCCGACCGCTACGTCAGCTCGCAGCTGAACGGCATCCGCCTGCCCAGCGCCGACGAGAACACGCGCGCGGTCGAGCTCGATCTCTTCCCCGCGGTCGTGATCGACAGCCTGCGCGTCTCGAAGACGTTCACGCCCGACCAGCAGGGCGACGCGTCGGGCGGCGCGGTCGACGTGCGCCTCAAGGCCATCCCCGACGAGTCGATCAACCAGGTCTCGGCGCAGACGAGCTTCAACACGCAGGTCTCGGGCCGCGGCGACTTCCTGAGCTACCGCGGCGGCGGCGTCGACTTCTGGGGCTCGGACGCGCGCGACATCCAGACCGGCAACATCGGCTCGAGCTGGGAAGGCGCCGTCGGAACCTCGCGCATCGGCGCGCCGACCGACTACAAGTGGTCCTTCGCCAGCGGCGGCAAGCGCGACCTGGGCGACGGCGTCAAGCTCGGCGGGCTGGCGAGCTTCTTCTACGAGCGCGCGAGCTCGTTCTACGACAACGGCCGCAACGACTCCTACTGGGTCACGCACCCGGGCGACCCGATGTCGCCGCAGACCAACCAGGGCACGTACACCGGCGGCTCGGGCGACAACTTCAAGACGGCGCTCTTCGACGTGACGCAGAGCCGGCAGTCGGTGCGCTGGGGCGGCCTGGGCGGCGTCGGCGTCGAGAACGACGACATGTCGATCGGGCTCACGTACCTCTACACGCGCAAGGCCGAGGACAAGGCCACGCTCTCGACCGACACGCGCGGCAAGGAGTACTTCTTCCCCGGCTACGACCCGCACGATCCGACCGGACCGGGCAACGATCCGGACCACATCAACGCCGCGCCGTACCTGCGCCTGGAGACGCTCGAGTACACCGAGCGCACGACCGGCACGCTGCAGCTCGCCGGGCGCAACAAGCTCCCCTTCGACGGCTTCGGCGTGTTCGGCCTGCTGCACACGAGCGCGCCCGAGCTCTCCTGGAGCCTCTCGCACAGCAGCGCGACGATGGAGCAGCCCGACAAGCGCCAGTTCGGCGCGCTGTGGCAGCCGCGCTCGTACAACCCGGGCTTCCCGCCCTTCGTGCCGCCCTTCTTCACGCCGCCGACCTGGTCGGCCTACCTGCCGTCGGAGAACATCAACTACGGGAACCTCCAGCGCATCTGGAAGAGCGTCGACGAGGACAGCACGCAGTACTCGCTCGACCTGCGCTTCCCGTTCAAGCAGTGGGGCGACGTCGACGGCTACTTCAAGACGGGCGTCTTCGACGACGAGGTCACGCGCGGCTTCGACCAGGACACGTTCAGCAACATCGGCGACGGCGGCGCGACCTTCGAAGGCAGCTGGAACGATCCCTGGAGCGCGCACTTCCCCGACGAAACGCATCCGGTGCTGGCCTCGAGCTACGACGTCGACTACCGCGGCGACCAGCACGTGCGTGCCGCGTACGGCATGCTCGACCTGCCGTTCTCCGAGAGCTTCAAGCTCGTCGGCGGCGCGCGCTTCGAGTCGACCGAGATCGGCATCGTCAACCTCCCCGAGGCGAACGCCTTCTGGATCCCGCCCGGATCGAGCGTGCCGGTGCACCTCAACCCCGGCGACGCCGACGTGGACTTCTCGCAGGACGACGTGCTACCCGCGCTCGGGCTGGAGTGGCAGCCGCAGAAGGAGCTCACGCTGCGCGCCTCCTACAGCCAGACGGTCGCGCGCCAGACCTTCAAGGAGCTCTCCCCGATCATCCAGCAGGAGTACGCCGGCGGACCGGTCTTCATCGGCAACCCCGACCTGCGCATGAGCTCGCTCCGGAACTACGACGTGCGCGCGGACTGGACGCCCTACGACGGCGCGCTGGTCTCCACCTCGTGGTTCCAGAAGGACATCACCGACCCGATCGAGTACGTGCAGCGCCTGGCGGGCTTCACCTACACCACGCCGATCAACTACCCCAGCGGCGAGCTGAGCGGCTGGGAGTTCGAGCTGCGCCAGAAGCTGGGCAACTTCGCGCCGGCCCTGGCCAACTTCGCCTGCGGCGTCAACGCGACCTTCATCTCCTCGAAGGTGACGCTGCCGGAGAGCGACGCCGAGGCCTTCAGCGATCCCGGCATCGCCGCACCGATGTCCAGCCGCGACATGGTCAACGCGCCGGACCACCTCTACAACGCGTTCCTCACCTTCGACGCGCAGAGCACGGGCACGCAGGTCTCGCTCTTCTACACCGTGCAGGGCGACACGCTGGTCGTCGGCGCGGGCGAGTCGCTCGGCAACTTCGTGCCCAGCATCTACGCCCGGGAGTACGACACGCTCAACCTGAGCCTCGCGCAGAAGCTCGGGAAGTACTTCACGCTGACCGCGCAGGCCAAGAACCTGACCAACCCGCGCATCCGCGAGGTCTACCGCTCGCCCTACATCGGCGACGACGTGACCACGACCTCCTACACGAAGGGCATCGAGTACTCGCTCAACCTGGGCGCGCGCTTCTCGTTCTGAGCGGCGCGACGGACCGTGCAACGCAAGGAAGACCCCATGGAACGAAGACCGGAACGAGGCTCGCCCGTGCACACGGGCAGGATCGCGCGCCCCGCGCTCGCCGGCGCGGGCGTGCTGCTGCTGGCCTGGGTCGCGATGTCGATGAGCGGGGACGGGCCGACGCCGCCGACGCTCGAGGAGACGCGCCTGGCCATGAGCAAGTGGATCGAGACGCAGCAGATCATCGCGCGCGAGCGCAACGACTGGCAGCAGTCGAAGGAGGTGCTCGCCGGCCGCCTCGAGGTCGTCGGCAAGGAGGCCGCGACGCTGGAGCAGAAGATCCAGGAGGCGAACGTCAAGGTCGCGGAGACGGACACCAAGCGCGCGGCGCTGCTGGCGCAGGACGACGAGCTCAAGGCGGCCGGCGAGCAGCTCGGCGCGAGCGTGGCCGCGATGGAGCAGGAGCTGCGCGCGCTGTGCAAGCGCCTGCCCGAGCCGCTCCTGGCCAAGGTGCAGCCGCTGCTCGCGCGCATCCCCGAGCCGGGCGCCGCGACGCGCGTGTCCGTCGCCGAGCGCTTCCAGAACGTGCTCGGCATCACCGACACGGTCAACAAGGCCAACAACGAGATCTCGGTCGGGTACGAGGTGCACACGCTCGCCGACGGCCATCCCTCCGAGGTGCGCGTGCTCTACGTCGGGCTGGCGCAGGCCTACTACGTCAGCGGCAAGGGCGAGGGCGGCATCGGTCGGCCCGGTCCTGAGGGCTGGGTGTGGGAGCCCTCGGCCTCGGTCGCGAACGACGTCGGCACCGCCCTGGAGATCCTCGAAGGAAAACACACTCCGGCCTTCGTGCCGCTGCCGGTGAAGCTGCCATGAGAACCCTCCGCACCGTCCTGTGTCTCTTCGTCCTCGCCGCCGGAGCCGCGGCGCAGGAGCCCAGCCCCGCGCAGACGATCGGCCGGCTCTCCGAGTCGGCCAGTGCGCAGCTCAACCAGAGCATGCGCGAGCTCGACCTCCTGCGGCAGCAGATCAGCGCCGAGAAGCTGCCGCTGGCGCAGCAGCTCTCCGCGGCGGAGGAGAAGCTCTCCACGCTGCGGCGCGAGCACGACGCGCTGGCGCGGCGGGTCGACGAGGGCAACCTCGAGCTGGCCACGCTCAAGAGCGGGATCAAGGCGCGCGAGGAGGAGCTCAGCTACGTGGGCAACCTGCTCGACGAGTACGCGCGCTCCTTCGACGCGAAGGTGCACGTCAGCGAGCTGCAGACCTGCGGCGAGGCGCTCGAGGCGGCCAAGCAGGCGGCGCAGAACGACACGCTCTCGAGGAAGGAGCGCTTCGCGCGGCAGCTCGGCTTCGCCGCGCTCTCCCTGACGCGCCTGCAGCAGTCGATCGGCGGACGCCGCTTCGCCGGGCAGGCCGTCGACCTCGCGGGCGCGGTCACGCTGGGCCAGTTCGCGATCCTCGGCCCGATCGCGCTCTTCAGCGCGAACGGCGGCAGCGTCGCGGGCCTGGCGCTCCCGCAGAGCGGTTCGGCCAACCCGCTCGTGCGCCCGCTCGAGGGCGCGCTGCAGGCCGGCCTCGCCGCGGCCGTCGAGGGCGGATCCGGCCTCCTGCCGCTCGATCCCTCGCGCGGCGGCGCGCTCAAGGCGCTCGTGCAGCGCACCAACATCATCCACGTCTTCCAGAAGGGCGGCCCGATCATGTGGCCGCTCCTGTGCGCCTCGATCCTGGCGCTGGGCACGGTGCTCGAGCGCCTGTTCTTCCTCTTCCGCGAGCGGCTCAAGCGCGACCCCAAGGCGCTCGAGGCCTTCTTCGCGGCGGTCGAGAACGGCGAGATCGAGCAGGCGATCGCGATCGGGAAGCAGTCGAAGTTCCACGTCGTGCGCGCGCTGGGCTACGCGCTGGCGCACAAGGAGACCTCGCTCGCCAGCGCGCTGCTCTACGCGCAGGCGCAGGAGCTCAAGCGCTTCCAGCGCGGCGTGCCGATCCTCGACACCGTGATCACGCTCGCGCCGCTCCTGGGCCTGCTCGGCACGGTGACGGGCATGATGGGTTCGTTCTCGCTGATCGGCGGCGAGCTCAGCTCGCCCGGCGCGATCACCGGCGGCATCGCCGAGGCGCTGATCGCGACGGCCTTCGGCCTGGGCATCGCGATCACGGCGCTCCTGCCCTTCAACTTCCTCAACGCGCGGCTGGAGGAGGCGCGCCACGAGATCGAATCGGCCTCGACGCAGCTGGAGCTGCTGGTCGATCCGCGCCCGGGCGCGGAGAGGGACCTGCTGCAGCCCGCCGCCCCGGGCGCAACGGACGCGCGCCGGCGCGAGTCCGCACTGCAGCACGAGCGTCAGGCGCTCGAGCGGCGCCTGGCCGAGCTGCGCGCCGCGCGCGCCGAGCACGAGCTCGAGCTCGTGCGCCTGGCCGAGCGCGAGCGCAGCCTGGCGCAGGAGCTGGCGCAGCCCGCGACGGGGAGGGAGTGAGCATGCACGCGAGCACCAGGGGACCGGGCAAGCGGGCGCGCATCGAGATCATCCCGCTGATCGACATCATCTTCTTCCTGCTGGCGACCTTCATCATGGTCTCGCTCTCGATGAGCAAGAACCAGGGCGTGCAGGTGGCGCTGCCGACCGCGGGCAGCGCCGCGCCGCTGGGCGACCAGCAGGAGCTCGACAAGGCCGTCACGCTCAGCGTCACCGCGCAGGGCGAGGTCTTCTACAACAAGGAGAAGATCACCATCGCGCAGCTGCCGCTGCGGCTGCAGACGTTCAAGACGGCGTCGAAGGACCCCAAGGTCATCCTCAACAGCGACGCGGGCGCCAACTTCAAGTCGGTCGTCGCCGTGCTCGACGAGGTGCGCCGCGCGGGCATCGGCAAGATCGGGATCAACACGGACAAGCGATGAAGCGCTGGTGGATCCTCGGCATCGTCGGCGCCGTGCTCGCGCACGCGGGCATCCTGCTCTTCGGCGGGATCCTCTTCGCGCACGACAAGGACGAGCACGGCCGGCTGCAGGAGGTCGACCTGCTCGACGGCAAGGACCTCGAGGCGAAGAAGGACAAGCCCAAGGACGAACCGCCCGAGCCCAAGCCCGAGCTCGAGACCGAGCAGGAGGCGCCGCCCGACGCGGCCGAGATCCTGCGCAACCTCGAGACGCCGGCGCAGAGCGACGCGCCGGCGCTCGACGCGGCGAGCCTGGGCTCGATCGAGGCCGCGCTCGAGGGCGCCAGCGGCGGCGGCGACTTCGCCGGCGCGTTCGATTTCGCCTCGGGCGGGCGCATCGGCGGCACGGGCAAGGCCGGAGCGCTGGAGCAGCAGCTCGAGAGCGCCTTCAGCCTCTCCGAGATCGACCAGAAGCCGCGGCCCATCGTGCAGCCCGCGCCGCTCTTCCCCGCCGAGATGCGCGGCAAGAAGGTCGAGGGCCTCGTCAACGTGATCTTCGTCGTCGACGCGACGGGCAGGGTCACGAACGAGCGCGTCGAGAAGTCCTCGCACCCGGCCTTCGAGCGCCCCGCGCTCGACGCCGTCAAGCATTGGAAGTTCGAGCCCGCCGTCAAGGGCGGCCAGCGCGTCAGCTGCAAGATGCGCGCGCCGATCCGATTCCAGCCCGGTTGACGACCATGAAGCACACGACCCGCCTCCTCGCCCGCGTCTCCTCCTGTCTGCTGCTCGCCGCGCTCGCGCGCGCGGGCGAGGGCGATTCGATCTGGAACGACCCGGTCTTCCAGCGCCAGTTCGTCGCCGGCTACGGCATCAACGCCGAGGTCGAGCCGCGTCTCTCGGCCGAGGAGGTCGCGCTGCTGGAGAAGGTCCGCCCGCTGATGGCCGACGCGCTGCCCAAGGCCGAGGAGCTGCTCTCCCGGCAGATGAAGCCCGACTGCTCGGCCACGCTCGACTTCACGCTGGGCGGCATCCGCTACCAGCAGGAGGAGCTGCCCAAGGCGCTCGAGAGCTACCAGCGCGCCGTGACGAAGTTCCCGAGCTTCCGCCGCGCCTGGCGCAACCTCGGGCTGATCCGCGTGCGCAACGGCGAGTTCGACGCAGGCATCGGCGCGTTCACGAAGATGATCGAGCTGGGCGGCGGCGACGCGTACAGCTACGGCCTCCTGGGCTACGCCTACGCCTCGAAGCTCGACTACCAGCCGGCCGAGGCCGCCTACCGCAACGCGCTGCTCCTGCAGCCGGACAACACCGAGTGGCGCCTGGGCCTCACGCGCTGCGTGTTCAAGCAGGACAAGTTCCAGGACACGATCGCGATGCTGGACGTGCTGCTCGCGCGCTACCCGGACAAGGCCGACTTCTGGCTGCTGCAGGCGCACGCCTTCCTCGGCCTCAAGCGTCCGCTCGACGCGGCCGTCGATCTCGAGCTGCTCGACCAGCTCGGCAAGGCCAGCGCCGACACGCAGCAGACGCTGGGGGACATCTACGCCGGCGAGGGGCTCTACGACCTGGCGCTGCGCGCCTACGAGCGCTCGATCGACGTCGACGCGCAGCAGTCGATCGCGCGCCCGCTGCGCACCGCCGAGGCGCTCGCGCAGCGCGGCGCGATGAAGCAGTCGCGCAAGCTCGCGCTGCACGTGCGCAGCGCCTGGAACGACCGGCTGGAGGAGGGCGACCGGCGCCGGCTGCTCAAGCTCGAGGCGCGGCTCTCGATGGCCGAGGGCGTCGGCACGCTCGAGACGGCTGCCGTCCTCGAGGAGCTGGTCCAGCTCGACCCGCTCGACGGCGAGGCGCTGCTGCTGCTCGCGCAGCACTACGCCAGCCTCGGCCAGCCCGAGAAGGCGCTGCTGACCTACGAGCGCGCCGAGAGCGTCGAGGCGGTCGAGCTCAAGGCGCGCATCGCGCACGCGCAGCTCCTCGTCGGCCAGGGCCGCTTCGCCGACGCGCTGCCGCTCCTGCGCCGCGCGCAGGAGCTCAAGCCGCGCGAGGACGTCGCGCGCTACCTCGAGCAGGTCGAGCGCCTGGCGAAGTCGCGGCGCTGAACGCGCGCTGCGGATTGCAGGAGACTGCACCGCGTCTTGACGCCGCACCAACGTCCACGGGGCACGATCCCGCCGCGTCGTCGAGCGCGTGCGAGAGAGGCTCGCCCGGCTCCGCGACGCACCTCCCCTCGAAGACAAGAACCAGCGAGTCAACCATGATGGCGAGAACTGCATTCCTGACGGCGATGGCCGGGCTGTGCCTGGCCGGTGCAGCCGGCGCGAGCGAGATCCTCGTGACCAGCGACATCTCCGTCTCCACGCACTGGACGGCGGGCAACACCTACAACCTGCAGCAGCAGATCTACGTGCTGCCCGGCGCGACGCTGACGATCGACGCGGGCACCGTGATCGCGAGCGGCACGAACATCGGCGGCAGCCTGGCCGTGTGCAAGGGCGCGCAGATCTTCATCAACGGCACCGCGACCGATCCCGTGATCATGACCTCGAAGGCCGACGTCGCCACCTGGGTCGGCGGCAACCCCAAGACCGGCACGTGGCGCGAGGCCGCGAACGAGTGGGGCAACCTGACGCTGATGGGCGCGGCCTACATCTCGGCCAACAACCACGGCGGCACGACGACCAACACGCCCGTGCCCAGCGCGAGCAACGTCGCGCCGATGGAGGGCCTCGTGGCCGGCTTCCCGGGCGACACCAAGGTGCTCTACGGCGGCGGCAACGACGACGACGACAGCGGCTCGATCCACTACCTCTCGCTGCGCTACGGCGGCAAGGTGGTCGGCCTCAACAACGAGCTCAACGGCCTCTCGATGGGCGGCATCGGCCGCCAGACCGACGTCGACCACGTCGACATCATGAACAACATCGACGACGGCATCGAGACCTGGGGCGGCACGGTCAACTACAAGTACCTCAACGTCTGGAACATCGGCGACGACAGCTTCGACGCCGACGAGGGCTGGCGCGGCAAGGTGCAGTTCGGCCTGTTCGTGATCGGCTACAGCATCAACGGCTCGGGCTCGGGCTCGGGCGTGGGCGACCACGGCTGCGAGATCGACGGCGCCGAGGACTCGGACTGGCAGCCGGTCTCGACCTCCACGCTCTACAACCTGACCGTCATCGGCCAGCCGCTGCAGACGCGCGGCTTCATCGACTGGCGCGACAACGCGCGCATCCAGTACCGCAACTGCATCTTCATGGACGCGGGCGGCGAGGTCGTGAAGTTCGACAACCTCGACGGCGACGGCGCGCACGGCTACGGCTTCAACGGCACGCTGACGTGGGCGCAGACCTGGACCACGCCCTTCAACAACTTCTCGACCGTCAACGCGCCGGCGAACCCGGCCGCGTTCTACCCGGTGCAGACCTCGGGCATGCTGGCCGAGATGACCGACAGCGTGTTCTTCCGCAACATCAACGCCAACGCCTACACCGAGGCCAACAACCGCGGCGTCTTCGCCGCGGCCAACAACAACGTCAACGCCGGCTCGGCCGCGACGGACCAGCCGATCCAGCAGATCCAGCGCGGACCGCTGGTCGTGCGCGGCGGCGTCTCCGAGCTCCCGGTCACCCTGCTCGATCCGCGTCCGGCCAACGCCGCGATGACCAGCGTCAACGCCGCGCCGAACGACGGCTTCTTCACGCCCGCGCAGTACCGCGGCGCGTTCCAGCCGCGCGCGGCGAGCTGGCTCGGCCGCTGGACGGCGTCGTACGCGTACGGGTTCACGCCGATCACCGACTCGGGCACGCCCTTCTGCGTCCCCGGCACGGCCGGCGTCAACGCCTGCCCGTGCAGCAACCCCGGCGCCACCGGCCGCGGCTGCGACAACTCCTCGGCCACGGGCGGCGCGCTGCTGACCTCGACCGGCGTCTCGTCGCTCGCGGCGGACAACGTCGTGTTCACCTGCGCGGGCGAGAAGCCGACGGCGACGAGCATCGTGCTGCAGGGCACGACCAACGTCGCGGCGGGTGCGAGCTTCGGACAGGGCATCCGCTGCGTCGGCGGCTCGCTGAAGCGCCTCTACACGCACAACGCCTCGGGCGGCGTGGTGAGCGCTCCGGTCGGCGCCGACCCGAGCGTCAGCGCCCGCTCCGCCGCGCTCGGCGACACGATCCTGCCGGGCAGCACGCGCTACTACCAGACGTACTACCGCGACCCGACCGTGCTCGGCGGCTGCCCGTCGACGAGCACGTTCAACGTCAGCAACGGCTTGAGCCTCTACTGGGACCTGTGATCCGCAGCGTCCGTTCCTGACCGCAGGGGTGCCGGCCTCCAACCAGGCCGGGACCCCGACTCCGTTCCGCACAGGCCTCCTCCCATGCTCTCCCGAACCCTCCGCCGTTCGTCTTCGATCCTCGCGAGCGCGACGCTGCTCTGGCTCGGCGCGTGCTCCCGGTCGCAAGCCACCTCGGACGTGCACGCCTCCCTCGCGAGCGCTCCCGATCCCGCGCCTGCGGCCGCAGTCCTGCAGGACGCGCCGCTGCCGGAGTCCGCGCAGAAGCTGCTGGCCCTCGCCTCGCGCGCGGCGCGCAGCCTGCCGCTGCAGCCGCACATCAAGAACCGCTCGCGCCTGCAGGCGGACGTCGTCGAGGCCTGCCTGAAGCTGTCGCAGCCGCAGCGCGCGCGCAGCGAGGTCGAGGCCATCGGCGAGCAGAGCTGGCGCCGCGGCGCGGGCTTCGCCGACCTCGCCCTGTATCTCGCACGCCACGGTCAGGCGCAGCAGGCGCAGCCCTTCCTCGAGCGCGCCGAGCGGCTCGCGGAAGCAGGCGAGGCCACGATCACGCAGGACTGGCAGAAGCACCGCATCCGCGCGCGCCTCGCGCAGGTCCTCGACGCGTTGGGCCGGCACGACGAAGCCCTGCGTTGCGCCGCGGGGCTGGACAAGTCCGAGGCAGGCGCGATCGACGCGCAGCGCGCGCGGGAGCTCGCGCCGGACGAGTTCGACGCGGCGCTGGCCGAGCTCGACGGACGCGTGGCGACCGGCGACTTCGACCTGCGGCGCAACGCGCTCGGGACCTGTGCCAGCCTGCACGCGCGCTTCTATGCCGACGTGTCGCGCCGCACGCGGCTCGAGCAGCGGATCCGCGACAGCTGGGAGAAGCTGCCGATCGAAGTGCGCCTGGACACGCTGACCGAGCTGATCGAGAACGCGCTGCAGCACGCCGACGGCACGCACGCGCTCGCGCTGATCGCCGAGGCCCACGCGATCTTCGAGGCCGTGCCCTGGCTGGCCGAGAACCAGATCCCGCTGCTGGCGCGCTTCGCTGCCTTGCGCCATCGGGCCGGGGAGGCGGCCGCCGCGCGCATCGAGCTCGACGCGGCGCGCCAGGTCTTCGACGACAAGCGTGCCGCCATCGTCGACATCTACCGCGCGAGTGCGCTGCGGGCTTTGGCCGAGGCGTACCAGACCGTCGGCGATGCGCCCACGGCGCTCGGGGTCTACCGCCTGGCCGTCGTGGCGGGCGTCGAGAACCCCAACTCCAGGCCGCGCGCCGAGGACCTCTGCGCGAGCTGCTGCTCGATGGCCGTGCACGGCGTCGAGCCCGACGCCGAGCTGTGGAAGCGGCTGGATTCGATCGTCGCCGGCCTGGGCGACCCCTGGTAGCGACGCCGATCTTGATCTGTTCCTAACGCACGCGGCTCAATGCGCCGCGCGCGCGGCACCGATAGCGTCCGCATGAGTCACACGACGCATGGGACGCGCTGGTCGTTGCTGTTCGGACTGCTCGCGTGCTTCGGCGCCGCGAGCTGCACCTCGCCGCTGCGCAGCGGCTGGCATGCCTTCGATCGAGGCGACTACGCCGGCGCCCTGGAGGCCTGGAGACCGCTCGCCGAGTCCGGCGACGCAGATGCGCAGTACCTCGTCGGGCTGCTGCACGACGAGGGCCTGGGCGCGCCGCAGGATCGCTCGGAGACGATCCGCTGGTACCGCAGCGCGGCGGAGCAGGGCAGTGCGCCGGCGCAGAACAACCTGGGCCTCGCCTGCTACTTCGGCCGGGGCGTGACGCAGTCGTACCCCGAGGCCGCGTCCTGGTTCGAGCGCGCGACGGAGCAGGGCTTCGCTCCCGCGCAGTGCAACCTGGGCGTGATGTACCTGCGCGGCCAGGCCGTGCCGCAGAACCACGCGCACGCGCGCATGCTGCTGCACCGCGCCGCGGAACAGGGCAACGCGAACGCGGCGGAGATCCTGCACCGCATCTACCGCGAAGGCGAGCCCGTGCGGCGAGCGGACGACCTCGCCGAGCTGCAGCGCGCGGCCGGAGACGGGGAACCGGAGGCGCAGTTCGCGCTCGGACTCCGGCATCGCAGCGGCGAGGGCGTGGAGCGTGACGCGGCAGTGGCGATGAGCTGGATCGCCAGGTCCGCCGCGCAGGGGCTCGCAGCCGGTCAGCTCGCGCTCGGTCTGGCGTACCTCGCCGCGGATGGCGTCCCTGCCGACGACGGGCAGGCCGCGCGCTGGCTGCGGCTCGCCGCGGATCAGGGATCTGCGCAAGCGCAATACGACCTCGGCCTGCTGCACCTGCGCGGACGCGGAGTCCATGCCGACGACGCGCAGGCTGCGCACTGGTTCGAGCTCGCGGCCGATCAGGGCTTCGCACCGGCGCAGGGACGCCTGGCGCAGATGTTCTCCCAGGGGCGCGGTGTCGCGCGCGATGTGGTGAGCGCGTATGTCTGGTCGAGCCTCAGCGAGACGAGCGCCGTCGGAATCCCGCCGCTCGCCAGGGCCAGCCTCGCCGCGCAGATGGACTCGGCCGAGCTCGCGCACGCCGAGGAGCTGACGCGTGCCTGGGAGCATGCGCACGGCACGCGTTGAGGTGCTGCACCTGGTCCCCTCGGGTGCCCGAGCATCGATTCCGACCCGCACGGTGCGCAGCACCGGAAATGACCTGTTGACGTTCCAGCGTCAGGGGTCGGCGAGGTCAGAGCCCAAGGAGAGGATCAGAAACCTGACTTGTCGGTGAGTTGTGCGCAGGCGGCGGGAGTTCGCGCACTCGAGTTGTCGTGGAGAGCAGACATTCGCCCGCACATCTACGGAGTCCCAACTTGGGAGTCCGCGCAGAATCCTTCGCCGGGGACGGAGGCTCCGCGGATTCTCACGCGCCCAGGATGGGCTGGTCGACTCGGATGCCGGGAGAGGGGAGTGCGGGGGACGGCTGGGATTCGAGCGCGAACAGATCCTCGATCCGCCGATCGAGCACTCGCGACAGCTTGAACGCGAGCTCGAGGCTAGGGACGCTTCGGCCGTTCTCGATCGAGTTAATCGTCTGTCGAGCGACTCCAGTCTGCTGGGCAAGGAGTCCCTGGGAAAGGTGCTTTTCCAGACGAGCGTGACGGACTTTGTTCTGCATGGGAAGTGCTGGGCCCGAGAGTCACATACGAGCGAGAGGTGGGGGCTCCGCCAACTTCCAGGACCCGCAGTCGCGAACGTCTCACACGCGGCGCTCGTCTCGAATCCTCCGAGTTGGTCGTGATCGGCAGAGGCAGGATGCATGCCACGAACGACTGCACTGAGGTGCAGTCCGCGTCCCACCGTCCGCTCCTAGCTCGATTCCGCACATCCAGTTGCGCCCGAATTGCGCGAAATCGATAGGTCTCGCCCGCGCGTCCGATCCCGTGGCGCCTGGACCCGTTCGAGCGTGGTCTCCACGCGATCGATTGTGCTCACTCGAGGCACGGGGCCGCTCGAGGTGTCGTCTGTGGTTGACGTTTGCACCCTGGTGCAGCACACCGAAGTGCACGCCTCGGGATCGCACGCGCTCCCGATCGACCTGCGAAGCGAGGATCCGGGACGAATGTGGCAGTCCCGAGCGGGTGGTGCTGCCGGGATGGCTTGCGCCCTGATCGAGGGTGGGTACCCTGCTCGAACAGGAACCGTCGCGCACCCGGCGCGCCGGCATCCCGCTTCCCGGCAGGTTCCCATGCTCGTTTCGTTGCTGTTCGTGCTCGCGCCCCTCGGCCGCTGGGAGGCGAGCTCTGCGCCGCCCGCTGCTGTCGCCCCGCGTCCGTCGGCCACGGACGCGGCGGCGGCGCGTGCGGAGCTCGTGCGACAACTCCTCGCGCTCGCCAGCTGGGCCAACCAGAACGAGCTCTTCCTGCAACGCGACCAGGTCTGGCGCTCGGTCCTCGTGCTCGAGCCCGACAACGGCGAGGCGCGCAAAGGGCTGCGCTACTCGCGCGATGGCCAGGGCCGCTGGAAGGACCCGCCCGAGCGCGAGGTCAAGGACCGCAAGCCGGCCCTGATCCCCGAACTCGTCAGCCGACGCGGCCAAATCGTCTCCGTCTGGCGCACGCACGTGCTCGCGGCGCTCGAGGCAGAGAAGGCTCCTCGCGAGAGCCGCGAGGCCGCGATGGCCGAGATCCTGCGGATCGATCCCGAGGATGCGGTGGTGCACGGGCTGCGCGGGGAGGTCCGCGCCGAGTCGGGCTGGTTGCTCGCGGAGAGCGTCGGTGGCGCCGCGCGGCACGCCCAGCTCGCGGCCCTCGCGCACGAGGCCCTGCAGGCGTCCGTCCAGACCGAGCCCGCAGGCGCGGCGCGCGAGGACCTCGCCTACCTGCCGGCGTGGAAGGTCGCGCTCGGCTGCGAGGGGCTGCGCGTGCTCTCGCAGACGAGCGAGGACGAGGCTCGCTCGCTGCTGCAGGTCCAGCACGCCGCGCGTGCGCTGCTCGGGAGCGTGTGCGGCAAGCCGCTCGCACCTTCGCCCGGCTTCAGCGCCTACGTGCTCGTCGAGTCCGGCGAGCGCGAGAGCCTGCTCGCCGCGCTGCCCGAGGCGAGCGCGGAGGAGAAGAAGAGCTGGATCGGCGCGCCGGGCTTCGGGATCCCGCATCGCGCGGCGGTCGTGGTCTGGCACGCGGATCCCAAGTGCCGTCTGGACTGCTTCACGCGCCACTTCGTCGCCTCGTGCCTCTTCGCCGGCTACGGCCTCGAGGCGCGCACGGGCTGGGTGATGGAAGGCCTCGGGCTGTACCTGACGCACGCGCTCACGGGCACGCGCGAGACCTGGTTCCATCCCGACCAGGCCGGCGACGAGAGCGCGCTGCGCAAGCGCTTGCGCAGTTCCAAGACGGATTGGCGCGCCGAGGCGCGCAAGCTCGTCGCCGACGGCCACGCGCCGAAGCTGGCCGAGCTCGTCGAGAAGCCGCTCGGCACGATGAACCTCGCCGACATGCTCCTCGCGACGCTCTTCGCGCAGTACCTCGCCGAGGGGCAGGCGCAGGCACTGCCGGAACTCCTCGATCGCATCGGACGCGGCGGCGGATCCGCGGCGACGCTCGCGGTCGTGCTCGGACGTCCGCTGCCCGAGATCGAGGCGCGCTTCCTGCGCTGGCTGGTCGAGCAGGCGTAGCTCGCGCGCGCCTGCGCCGTCGCGGTGCTCGCGACACGCTGCGCTTCCGCAGGCCGCGTCGCTGCGGCGGGCGCCTCGAGGAGCCTCGCAGCGAGAAACCGGGAATCCGGAGCGCAGCGCGCGCTCGTGGGCGTTTCTCTTCCGTGCAGGGCCAGACTCGCAATCCCCGGAGCCCTGCAAGGACGGAGAGTCATGTCACCTGACATCAAGAAACTCAGTGCTGCCCTCACCAAGGCCAACGCACGCTGGCGTGCCAAAGAGACCCCCCAATCCCTCCTGAGCGACGAGAAGAAACGCAGGTTGCTCGGGGTCGACATCCCCAAGAGCGTGCTGGCCGCGATGGCGGCGCCCGCGACGGCCGCGGCTCCCGCGCCGGCCTTCGCACCCGCGGTCGACTGGAGGAACAAGAACGGAAACCACGTCAGCCCGGTCAAGGACCAGGGCGGATGCGGTTCGTGCGTCTCCTTCGGTTGTGCCGGACTGATCGAGTCGATGGCGCACATCGAGCTCGGCAACTGGCTCGATCTCTCGGAAGCCGACTCGCACTTCTGCTCCAACCACGGCGCCAACTGCGGCGGATGGTGGCCGGAGAGCTGCCTCGACCAGGTCATCGCGCGCGGCATCTGCGACGAGGCGTGCTTCCCGTACGCCTCGGCCTTCCCGAACAACGACATCTGGAGCGGGCCACCGCAGTGCCACCTCGCGCCGGACCGCGATCAACGCGCGGTCAAGATCGGATCACGCGCCGCGCTGACCGACGCGACGTCGATGAAGAACCACCTCTCGAACGTCGGGCCCCTGGCGGGGTGCTTCACGGTCTACGACGACTTCTTCTCGTACGAGAGCGGCGTGTACCACCACGTCAGCGGTGCGGAGGCCGGCGGGCACTGCGTGCTCGTCATCGGCTACTCCGAGGCGGAGCAGTGCTGGATCTGCAAGAACTCGTGGGGCTCGGGCTGGGGCGACGGGGGCTTCTTCCGCATCGCGTACTCGGACTTCAAGTACGGCGGGAACCTGTGCCCGATGTACTCGGCCCGGCTCGTGCACTTGCCGACCTCGGGCTGGCAGTCGCTCCACGGCGGGCTCAGCTCGCGGATTGCGGTCGGCCGCAACCAGGATGGACGGCTGGAGGTCTTCGCGCGCGGCATGGACGGCGGACTCTGGCACGTCTGGCAGACGAGCCCGAACGGAACCTGGTCCGGCTGGAGCTCGCTCGGCGGCGTCATCACGAGCGATCCCTGCGTGGTGTCCAATGCCGACGGGCGCCTCGAGGTATTCGCACGCGGGACCGACAACGCCGTGTGGCACGTGTGGCAGACCAAGCCCAACAACGGCTGGTCGAACTGGGCCTCGCTCGGCGGCACGATCACGAGCAACCCGGTGGCCGGCCGCAACAAGGACGGTCGTCTCGAGGTGTTCGCGCGCGGTGCCGACGGCGCGCTGTGGCACATCTGGCAGACGAAGCCCAACAACGGCTGGTCGGGTTGGGCCTCGCTCGGCGTGCACTTCAGCGGCAACCCCGCGGTCGGCCGCAATGCCGACGGACGCCTCGAGGTGTTCTTCATCGGGCCGAAGAACGCCGTGCACCATCTCTGGCAGGTGACGCCCAACGGCACGTGGTCGAACTGGGCCTCGCTGGGCGGCGTCGTCACGGACTCGCCCGTGGCGGGCCACAACGCCGACGGCCGCCTCGAGGTCTTCGCTCGCGGGGTCGATGGCGCGCTCTACCACGTCTGGCAGACCCAGCCCAACGGCGGCTGGTCCGGCTGGTCGAGTCTGGGAGGAAGCGTGCTGGGCCAGGTCGCCATCGGGAACAACGCGGACGGTCGCCTGGAGGTGTTCGCCTGCGGGGCGAACGCAGCCGTGTGGCACAACTGGCAGAAGTCGCCGAACGGCACATGGGTGGGCTGGGCCTCGCTCGGCGGCAGCATGCAACCCGGCACCGCGGTCGGCTCGAATGCCGACGGTCGTCTCGAGGTCTTCGTCTGCGGTCTCGACCGCGCGCTGTGGCACCGCTGGCAGACCAAGCCCAACAACGGCTGGAACTGAGTCGAGGCCTCCGAGCGACGCGCGGACACCCGTCGTGCAGAGCGGCACGACGGGTGTCGCTCGCGCGCCGCCCGCCGCGCTCCCTCGCCGCAGGATGCGCTGCGGGCAGAGCGCGAGACAGCTGCTAGATTGCGTTCATGTCGTCCGTACCCCAGCGCGTGGAGGTCGTCGCCGGCGCCGAGTTCGTCGTCGAACTCGAGTTCACGCCGTCGAGCGGAGCGTCGTGGACCTGGCAGCCGAGCGCCGACGCGGAGCTCGTGCGCGAGGAGCGGCGCAGCCTGGCGGACGCCGTCGGCGGTCCCGTCCTGCACGCCTTCACGTTTCGTTGCGCACGCCGCGGCTCGTTCGTGCTCACGTTCGTGCTCAAGCGCGCCTGGGAAGCAGCGGTGCGCCGCAGCGTCGACATCCACGTCGAGGTTCGCTGAGCGCGCAGCACGGCGGCAGCGAACCGCTCGCCTAGCGCTCCGCGATCAGATCTCGACCGACGGGGAGGTCGCGCAGACGCGCCTGCACGCGCTGCCAGCGCTTGGAGACCGCCTCGGCGCTGAGCTCCAGTCGCTCGCCGGTCGCGGCGCAGCTCAGTCCCTCCAGCCCGTGGTGGATCACGATCATGCGATCGAGCGGCTCGAGCGCCTGCACCGCCTCCAGGAAGCGGCCGACACACTCGTCGCGGGCCAGGGCGCGCGTGACGCTGGTGATCGAGTCCGCCTCGGCCGCCAGCCGAGCCTCGGGCGCCTGCAGCAGGGGCGTCGTCCCGCGCCGACGCGGGTTCGAGTGCTCCAGCCAGACCGTCTTGGCGATGCCGAGGATCCAGGCTCGAAAGCAACCCAGCGCGGGATCGAAGCGCGCGAAGTTCTGCAGCGCGCGCAGCCAGACCTCCTGTGCGAGATCGGCGGGTTCGATCTTCATTCCCGGGCTGCTGCGGCGCCGCAATTCGATCCAGCTGACGAGCGCAGGCAGCGTGCGCACATAGAGCTGTTCGATCTCCGCCCGCCCTCCCTGGCGCGCGCGCGCGGTCAGCACCTCCGTCGAATCGGAGGGTGCCGGTTCGGGCTGCTGGTTGCTCGAGTCCATCGTGCTGCGCGAGAGCCTACCACGAACTCGCGCAACCAGCGGATGCACCGATGCCGTCGAATCCGCGGGCCGGTGAACGCAATTCGTGGACGCTCTGCGTGACGCAGACTACGCTGTGCGGGCGCGCCCGAATCCCGCTTGCGCGCAGACATGGAATCCCGCTCCGAACTGCTCGCCCAGGCCCTGTTCGATTTTCGAGCGCAATTCCTCGCAGACGAGCAGGCGGGCTGCATCGGCGAACTCGAGTCCTACCAGCGTCGCTTTCCCGGATTTGCGGAGGAGGTGCGCGCGGCCTACGCCGAATTGCGCGGCGACACGGAACCCGCGGACGAGGAGCTCTCGTCTCCACCGCCGCAGCGTCGCATTGGGCACTACCGATTGCTGCGGCTGCTCGGCCGCGGCGGGCAGGGGAGCGTGCACCTCGCCGAGGACGAGCAGCTCGGCCGCAAGGTCGCGCTCAAGCTGCTCGGCGGCTTCGCGCTGTTCTCGCCGGAGGCGCGGCGGCGCTTCCAGCGCGAGGCCGAACTCGCCTCGCGCCTGGATCATCCCGGGATCTGCACGGTCTACGACAGCGGTGTCGAGGGCGATCTCGCCTACCTCGTCCTGCGCCACATCGAGGGCGAGACCCTCGCCGCGCGCATCGCGCGCGCACGCGCCCCCGAGGCCGCGACGCTGCCGCGCGAGGCGCTGCGCCCGACCGCACCCGCCGACCGCGCCGAGCTGGAGCACTGCCTGGCCGTCTTCGAGGGCGCCGCGCGCGCGCTGCACGCGGCGCACGAGCTGGGCGTGATCCACCGCGACGTCAAGCCGGGCAACGTGATGATCACGCCGGCGGGGGAGGCCGTGCTGCTCGACTTCGGCCTCGCGCGCGACGACCAGGACCCGGCAAATCCGATCACGCGCACGGGGGACCTGCTCGGCACGCCGGTCTACATGTCGCCCGAGCAGATCGATCCGCGCGGCCGGCGCCTCGACCGGCGCACCGACGTGTACTCGCTCGCGGCGGCGCTCTACGAGTGCCTCACGCTCGAGCGCCCGTTCCAGGCGCCGACCGCCGAGAAGCTCTACCAGGCGATCCTCGCCGAGTCGCTGCCCGACCCGCGACGGCGCAATCGCGTCCTCCCGCGCGAGCTGGTCGTCGTGCTGGAGACGGCGCTCTCCAAGGAGCGCGAGCAGCGCTACCTCTCCGCGCTCGAGTTCGCCGAGGAGTTGCGCCGCGTCCGGCAGCACGAGGTGATCCACGCGCGGCCGCCGAGCCCCTGGCTGCGTGCGCTGCGCTGGACGCAGCGCCACCCCGCGCGCGCCGCCGCCTGCGCGCTGCTGGCACTGCTGGGCGCGGCGACGGTCTTCGCCGTCGTGATGCGCACGCGGGCCGGCGAGCTGCAGCTCGCGCAGGACGACCGGCGCTTCGGCGAGCGGCTTCTCGACCAGATTGCGGACACGCCGCGGCGCGGCGCGTACTTCGACTGGGTACGCAGCACGCAGGGTGCGCTGGCGCTCTATGCGGAACAGGAGCTGCCGCTGGACGGCTCCGTTCCCGAGGACGAGCTCGAGCGTCGGCTGCAGCGCCTGGCGGCCCGCGCGCCCGAGCTCGGCAGCGCCGCGCGCGACGGCCTGTACCGCCTCGCCGCCGCGCTCGACGACGTGGAGTTCGGCCCGAAGTTCAGCGGGCCTTCGGTGCCGCCGGATCTGCAGCCGTCCGCGCTGCGCGCGCGCGAGTGGAGCGGGCCGCGTGCGCTCGTGCTCGCGCTGCTCGAGCGCGTGGAGCGCGATCCCTGGCGCCGCGCGACCTGGTCCGCGTTCCGCAGCTCGCTCGCTGCGCACGAGGACGCGCTCCAGTCCTGCGTCGACGCACCCGATCTCGCGCAGCGTCCCGCGGCGGACCTGCTCTTCCTGGCCGAGCTGGTGTACTTCGTGCGGCGCAACGACTCGGTCATCCGCCTGTACGACGAAGCGGAGCTGCGTCCGAGCACGACTCCGGACCTGCGCTACGCGATCCGCGTGTCGCGCGGCCTGCTGCGCGCGCGCAGTGCGCAGCCGCGCGAGCGCGAGAGCGCGCTGATCGACCTGACGGCGGCCTACGAGCTGCCCCGAATCCGCGCCCACATGCGTCGGCCTGGCGATGGCCTGCCTCGCGAGCCCGGCGCCGGACGCGCGCGCGCAAGCCCTGCGCTACGCCGGGCGCGCGGTCGCCGTGGACGAACGCAGCGCCGCGGCGCACAAGCTGCTGGCCCAGCTGCTCGACGAAGCCGGACGCACCGACGAGGCCGAGCTGCACGCGCGCCGCGCCTGCGAACTGGATCCGCTCGACGTCGCGTTCGTGGCCTGGCGCGCCGACGTGCGCGCGGCGGCCGGCGATCTGTCCGGCGCTGCCGAAGCGTGGCGTGCGGCCGCACGCGCAGAGCGCTCACCCGAGGCCGTCTGGCGCGCCGCGGGCCGCGCCCTGTGCACGCACGCGCTGTCCGCACCGGAGCTCGTGCGCTTCGTCTCGGATGAGCTCGAGGACGAGCGCTCGCGCAGCGTGCTGCTGTGCGCGTTCGCGGACGAAGCGCTGCGCACCGGAGCGGTCGACCGCGCGATCGGAGCGGGCGAGGCCGCGCTCGAGCGCGCTCCCGCGGATCCCGCCGTGCTGACCGTGCTCGGCCGCGCACTGCAGGCCGGTTGCGAGGAGGAGCAGGCCCTCGCGCTGCTGCGCACGGCGGTGCGCCTGGATCCGGACGCCGTCGGGCCGACGCGGGCCCTGGCGAGCCTCTGCGCTGCGCGGGGCGAAGCCGGCGAAGCCTGTGCGATCCTCGAGCACCTGGCCGTCTGCGAGCCGCAGAACCTCGAACTCGCCTGGATGCAGGCGAACTGCTGGCGCACGGCCGGCAATCCCTCGCGCGCGCTCGAGTGCGCGCAGCGCGTGCTCGACTACGAACCGGCCAACCAGGCCGCGCTCGGGCTCGCGTTCGAAGCCAATCGCCAGCTGGGTCGGCCCCGGCAGGCCTTCGAGATGCAGCTCGCGCGGCTGGCCCTGGCTCCCGAGCACGACGGGGACCTCGAGCTCGCGCTGCAGACCGTGCAGGAGGGGAGACTGGCCGCGGGCGCGTGTGCGGCGATGGTCGCGACACGGCGCGAAGCGCAACCCGAGAGCGCGTCGCTCTGCGCGCTCGAGGCCCTGTTGCGCCTGACCGCAGGCGACACCACGGAGGGCGAGCGGCTGCTCCGCAACGCGGTCGATCTCGACCCGCGACGGGCCTTCGCGCTGGCCTATCTCGGCAACTGGAACGCCAGGAACGGCCGCTTCGACGAGAGCGAGCGCCTGTTGCGCGCCGCGCTCGCGCGCGAGCCGGGCTCGGACCTCGTGCGCGCCCTGCTCATCGAGTGTGCGTCCCTGCGCGGCGATCCGGCGACCGCCCTCGCCGAGTCGTTGGGCGCGATCCGCGCGGGCAGCACACGCAGCGAGGTGTGGACCTCGGCCCTGGAGTCTGCGCGCCTGTGCGGCGCGGTCGGGCCGCTGCTCGAACTCGGGCTGCAGGCCTGCGCACGCGGCGCCGCACCGGACGCTGCGCGATTCGTGACGCATTCCTGCCTGCTCGATCTCGGGCGCTTCGAGCAGGACTGCGCGCTGTGGAGAGAGGAGCTGCGCGCACAGCCGGAGCGCCTGGCCGTGCGCGTCCAAGCGGCCCAGAGTGTGCTGCGCGCGGGCCACTGGCGCGAAGCCGTCGACCTGCTCGCCCCGCTCGTGGACGTCTCGAAGCGCGAGCCGACTTCGAGCTGGGCCCGCCTCGTTCCTCAGCTCCTCGCCCGCGCCCAGCGCTGCGCGGAGTACGCGGCGAAACCGGACCGCGCAGGCATGGAAGGACTGGAAGGGGCGGCCTTGGCCTCGAAGCTTGCCTACGCCGGAGCCTTCGCGGAGGCCGCTGGAGTCCTCTTCCCGGAGGACGACGCGGCGGGCGCCGTGCCGTCCGACGCGCAACGTCTCGCGGCGATCATCGCGGCCCACGCGGCGGAGACCGCGTGGCGCTCGAGCTCGAGCGGGAAGCCGATCGCTGCGCCCGCGTCCCTCGCCGTCGACGTGCGGGAAGCCGCGGCGCCCCGCAGCCGAGAGGAGAGCGCGCTCGGGCAGCCGGAGGAGCCGAAGTCGGACGAGCGCTCGCGCTCCCAGGCGCTCGCACTGCGCGGCCTCGATTGCCTGGAGCGCGAGTTCGCGCGATTGCGCGAGGAGCATGCCCGCGAGAGCTCGTCCGCGCGCCGTGCGAGCCTCTGGGCCAGCGCGTTCTCTCAGCTCGGCGACCCCGATGTCGCGTTCCTGCGCTGCCCGCCTGCGGGCGCGCCCTGGTCCGGCCGCGCGGCCGCGCACTTCTGGAGCGTTCGCGAGTTCCTCGTCGCGAGCCGGCGTGCGCCCTAGCCCGATTTCTTTCCTGCTTTCCTGTCCGCTCCGGCGCACCGTGCGCAATTCCAGCCAGGCTTCTCGCTCCGCTCGCCGAGTGGCGCGAGGATCCGGCGCCCTGTCTGCCGGACGACCCCCAGCGTCTCGATTCCCAAGGAGATCTCCGATGAAACTCCCCCTCATCGCCGTCTGCGTGCTCGCAGGCTCGACGTGGTCGTACAGCTCGGCTGGCGACACCGCGGCCGTCAATCCGAGAACGACGTCAAGGCCCTTCCCGGCACGCGCACACGTTCCGGGACAGACGGGCAAGTCGGCCTACACCTCGCACACCGCACCTCCGTGGTCCTCGGGCCCGCACTCGACCAGCGCTCCTGCGAACCCGAGCGCGCTCCCCGCGATCGTCGCCAGCGGGAACTCCGACGACTGCTCGACGGCCAAGGCGATCACGGGCGCCGGCCCGTTCGCGTTCGACAACACAGCCGCCACGACCGGACCCCAGCAGGGTCTGGGTTGCGGCACGGGCACGTGCAACAACGACTCTACTCCGGCGCAGGTTGCCCCGGCGGCGGCGCGCTGGGCTGCAACGACGACAGCTGCGGTCTCGTCAGCCAGATGCTGTTTCCCGTCACGGCGGGCTCGGCGTACATGCTGCAGATCGGCGCGTACAGCGCGGCCGGCTTCGGCACGGGCACGTTCACGATGGCGATCGCGCCGACGCCGCCCAACGACGACTGCAGCACGCCGACCGTGATCTCGGGCACGGGAGTGTTCCCGTTCGACAACACGGGTGCGACGACCGGAGTCGAGGGCCAAGCGGAGCAACTCTGCAACGTGGGGGGGCAGACGAGCATCGACGCAGACGTCTGGTTCGTCTGGACCGCTCCCTCGACCGGGACGTTCCTCGCCAGCACGTGCGGAGGTACCAGCATCGACACCAAGATGGCCGTCTACCTGGGATCCGGCTGCCCCACGTCGGGTGCGCTCGCGTGCAATGACGACGCGTGCTCGGTGCAGTCGCAGCTGCTCTTCGTCGCCAGCGGCGGGGTGACCTACACCTTTCAGATCGGATCGAGTCCCGGCGCTGGACACGGACTGGGCTCCTGGACGCTCACCCCCGTGGGGCTGGGGGCCGCCAACGACGATCCCTGCCTCACGCCGATGGCGCTGCCCGCGACCACGGACGGGACTCCGGTCGGTGGCTCGGCCTACACGACGACGCTGGGGCAAACCGCGAGCAACTGCTACAGCCAGCTCCACGACGACTCCTGGTACACATGGACGCCGTCGAGCACGGGCGACTACACCTTCAGCTTCTGCACTCCGCCGCAGTCACTCTCGTTTACGCCGGGGATCAACATCTACGACGGCAGCACGCCCTGTCCCGGCGTGATCGTCGCCTGTGGTAACCGTTGCGGAGGCAGCGAACTGTGCTTCCACGCCACGGGCGGACAGCAGTATTGGGTCCAGTTCGGTTCCACGACTGCGAGTCCAGCCTGGAGTGGAACCCCCCTCGTTTCGATCCAGAGCGGTCTGTGCCTCACGTTTGTCCTGACCTGCGACCCCGGTGTCGGGGGAGTGGTTGCGTGTCCATGCGGCAACCCCCCGAGTGGAGCGGGCCGCGGCTGCGACAACAGC
>JBGASC010000031.1:0-65509 GCA_044229935.1 Planctomycetota bacterium
TGGGGCGCGCGAGGGAGATGGGGCGCGCGAGGGAGATGGGGCGCGCGAGGGAGATGGGGCGCGCGAGGGAGATGGGGCGCGCGAGGGAGGTGGGGCGCGCGAGGGAGGTGGGGCGCGCGAGGGAGATGGGGCGCGCGAGGGAGTGGGACGGGAGAGGGAGAAGGGACGGGAGAGGCGAGAGGAGGGTGTGAGGGGAATGAGGGAGCGCGTGGTCGGGGGTGGCAGGTCGGTCGCCTGGGTGCTGGTCATTCGTCTGGGGTCGGCTGTTGGATCGAAGCGGTAGAGTGAGCGCGTGCATGCGCTTGGGGTTCTCGGGTTCGTCGTGGTTGCGCTCGCGTCGGGCTCGGCGGTGTCGGCGCAGAACGGCGATCACAAGGGCGAGGAGCAGCCGGATCTGCCGAAGGATCTCGTGGTTCCGGCGGCGCCGGCGCTGAGTGCGGAGGAGGAGGCGAGGACGTTCCGGTTGCCGGCGGATCTGCGGATCGAGCTGGTCGCGGCGGAGCCGCTGGTGCAAGACCCGGTGGTGTGCGTGTTCGACGCGGACGGTTCGTTGTGGGTGGTGGAGATGCGCGGGTACATGCCGGATGTGGACGGGCATGGCGAGGACACGCCGGTCGGGTGCGTGGCGCACCTGTTCGACGACGATGGCGACGGGAAGATGGACCGGCGGGTGGTGTTCCTCGACAAGCTGGTGTTGCCGAGGGCGGTGGCGCCGACGCGCGGGGGTGTGCTCGTGATCGCGCCGCCGAAGCTGTTGTTCGCGACGGACGAGGACGGGGACGGCGTGGCGGACGAGGTGCAGGTGGTGGATCAGGGGCTGGGCGGCATCGCGAGCCCGGAGCACGCGATCAACGGGCTGCTGCCGACTCTGGACAATGGGTGGTACTGCGCGGACGCGCCGTGGCGGTATGTGTGGCGCGGGGGGACGTGGGCGCGCGAGCGGGTGAGCGCGGCGGGGCAGTGGGGCGCGACGAAGGACGACGAGGGACGGATCTACACGAACAACAATTCGGATCCGCTGCGCTACGACGCGATCGGCGGCGTGTACGCGGCGCGCAATCCGGAGCTGGGAAATGCGGCGGGCGTGAACGTGCGGGTGGTCGACGATCTCAGCCCGCGGCCTGCGCGCATGAACGTGGGCGTGAACCGCGGCTACCAGAAGGGACAGCTGGACGGCGAGTGGAGGCTCGCGAGCGTGACGGGCGCGTGCGCGCCGTGGGTGCACCGCGGGACGGCGCTGGGCGCGGAGTATCGCGGGAATGGGTTCGTGTGCGAGCCGTGCGGGAACTTGGTGTTGAGGTATCGATTGACGGAGACGGAGGGCGGCGTGAAGGGTGTGCCGGTGCGCACGAGGGAGGGGTTGGACTGGTTGACGTCGACGGACGAGCGGTTCCGGCCGGTGTGGTTGTGCGACGGTCCGGACGGCGCGCTGGTGGTGTGCGATCTGTACCGCGGGTTGATCCAGCATCGGTTGTTCGTGACGAGCTTCCTGCGCAAGCAGGTGAAGGAGCGCGGGCTGGAGCAGCCGGTGGGGCTGGGGAGGATCTGGAGGGTGGCGGCGGGTGCGAAGCGGGAGGTGCTGGCGCGGCTGGATCGTGCGGAGGTGAAGGAGCTCGTGGGGGCGCTGGGCAGCGCGAACGGGTGGACGAGGGACACGGCGCAGAGGCTGCTGGTGGAGGAGAACGGGAGCTCGGCAGAGGCGCATCGTGCGCTGCGCGAGCTGGCGCAGAAGGGCTCGGTGCGCGAGAGGGTGCATGCGCTGTGGGCGTTGCAGGGAATGGGAGGCATCACGGAGGAGGTCGCGCTGCAGGCGTTGGGAGCGCGCGAGCGCGAGGTGCGGATGGTCGCGATCGCTGTGAGCGAGTCGGTCGCGGCGGGCTCGGAGAGGGTGGTGGAGTCGTGGGTGGGCCTCGCGCGCGAGAAGGATTGCGATGCGCGCGTGCTGCGCCAGGTGATCCTCTCGCTCGGGAACGTGCGCACGCCGCGCGGACTGCAGGCGTTGCTGGAGGTGATGGAGAACGCGTCGGAGTGGAGCGAGATGCGCAGCGCCGCGGCGAGCGGGCTCGGCGGGCGGGAGCTCGAGGCGCTGCGCGTGATCGCGGGCTCGGAGGGGTGGAGGACGGCCGCGGCGGGACGGAGCGAGTTCATCCTTGCTCGCGCGCTGCGTCGCGCGCGAGGCGCGCGGTGATCGGCTGGAGGCGCTGGTCGCGCTGTGCGCGTCGATGAGGGCGAGCGCGGCGTGGCAGGCGGAGGCGGTGGAGCGCGGCGTGCTCGAGGGCCGGCCGAAGGATGCGCTCGGGAAGCCGACGTGGATCCGGGTGGCGCGTCGGCCGGAGGGGATGACGGCGGCGCTGGAGGGCGCGTTCGCGTGGCCGGGCAAGGCCGGCGCGGAGGAGCTGCACGTGCGCGAGCTCACCAGCGAGGAGCGGGCGCGCTTCGAGCGCGGGCGCGGGTTGTACGAGAGCACGTGCGTGCAGTGCCACTTGGGTTCGGGGCTGGGACAGACGGGACAGGCGCCGCCGCTGCGCGGATCGAAGTTCGTGCTCGGGCCGGGGGCGCGTGCGGTGCGGATCGTGCTGGGCGGGCTGCGCGGGGTGGTCGAGCTCGACGGCGAGACGTGGGACAGCGAGATGCCGGCGGTGGGCTTCGCGGACGAGGACGTGGCGGCGGTGCTGACGTACGTGCGGCGCGAGTGGGGAAACGGAGCGGAGCCGGTGTTGGCTGAGGAGGTGGCGAGCGTGCGCGCGGGGATGAAGGGGCGGGTGCGGCCGTGGAGCGTGGAGGAGCTCGCGGCGGTGAAGGACTGAGGGATCAGCGCACGGGTTCGAGCGACTCGATGCGGGAGAAGGGCTGCGTCGGGTCCGGCTGCGCGGGGTGTTCGAGCCAGACGTGCGGGCCGTCGGGACCTTGTCGCGCTGCGCGACTCGAACAGGCGCTCGTGGTCGCGGAAGACGGCGACGCGATCGGCATAGGCGAGCACGCAGAGCTCGCGCCAGGGGCGAGGCTCTTGGGGACGGAGCAGGCGCTCGTCGTCGAGGCGGATGGAGTCGCTGTGCTCGTCGATCGCGAGCAGCTCGGAATGAGCGGGGGCTCGCTGCGGGTTGGGATGCGTCTGCAGCGCGGAAGTGGAGCGTCCAGCCGGCAAGGGTGTGCTGCTCGAGCGCGTGAGGCGCAGACCGAAGTCGTTGGTCAGGGATGCGCCGCGGGCGATGAAGGCGGCGGGGTCGAGCGGTGTCCAGGCGTGCTTGCCGAAGGAGTGGAGCGAGAGGTTGGCGAAGCGGATCTTGGTGTCGTGGCCTGAGTGGACTTGGAGGCCGAGGATGCCTTCGAGGGAGTCGGGGTCGAGGACATCGGTGGTGGGGATGTCGTTGACATACGCGAGGATGTGCGGGCCGACGCACTCGATGCGGTAGCGATTCCACTGGCCGGGGAGGAAGGCGGCGCGCGCGCGTGGGTCGTCGGCGAGGTTCTGGAGCCAGCCGCGGCCGCGCTCCTCGTAGAGTCCGCCGGACCAGGCGCGCGGCGATGGGTCGATCTCGATCTGGTAGCCGGTTGCGTAGCTGGTCGTTGGGTCGTCGCCGACGACGCGGCTGCGGATCTGGATGCCGGAGTTGCCGGGAGATTCGTTCTTGAGCTCGAGGGTGAGCAGGAAGTCGGCGAAGGTGTCGTCGCTGACGAGGAAGGCGTTGGCGGCGCCGGTGGTGGATTGGGCGAGGATGGTGTGGTCGTCGAGGGTGAAGGAGGCGGCGGAGATTGGGTGCCAGTGGGCGAGCGAGGTGGAGTCGAAGAGCGGGACGGCGTGACCGGGGAGGGAGTGCAGGTCGCGCAGGAAGACGTTGCGGACGGCGTGGCGATGGAAGCCGGGCTCGAGGGAGATGTCCCAGAGGTCGGAGTGGAGTTGGTTGGGTTGGAGGCTCCAGGGCGTGATCTCGAAGGTGGGGTTCTCGAGGTAGTCGAGTTTGGTGGACGGGTGGTGGGGGTGGATCAGGCCTTCGATCGGGATGCGGAGGTGGTCGCGGTGGAGGGCGGGGTCGTTCCAGCTGCGGTAGTCGCAGAGGATCTCGCAGTCGGAGTAGGGCTGCGCGAGGTGCAGGGAGGTGCCGGAGGATGGAGAGGCGATGAGCCAGCCGTCGAGGATCTCGGGGGGCTTGGCGTCGGGGGCGGCGGTGTGCGCGCGGGCGATGGTCCAGCCGTCGAAGGTTCGGCCGTCGAAGATCGAGCGCCAGCCGGAGAGTTGTTCGAGGGAGGAGAGGCGGGCGGGGTGGGCTGGTGCTGCAGTGTGCTGCGAGAGGGCGAGGGCGATCTGGGCGCAGAGGGACATGGGGCCGGGCTCTGGGTGGCGAGCATAACGGAAGGTGCGGGGGGAGCGGTGGATCGGGGACGGACGAGAGGGAGCCAGGGAGTCGAGGCGCGCAGGGTAGGAGAGAGCTGCGCGGCGCGGAGCGCCGCGCGACTCCACACACTCGATTCCGGCGCTGCGCGCCGAAATCGAGCGTGCGGAGTTTTGGGGTGGGAGCGCGAGGGAGGAGGCGCGCGCGAGAGGAGAGGGAGGAGAGGGGAGGAGAGGGAGTGCACGACGCCGCTCGCGTCGCGCCAGGAGAGGCCGGCGCAGTCGCTCCAGTCGCCGCGGCCCTCGCGCAGGCGCTCGAGCAGCTCCGCGAACGTGAACTCGCCCTCGCCGCGCACGACGAAGTCGACGCTGGCGTCCTGGAGCACGTCCGCCGCCGCGACGCTGGGGTGCGGGCCGCCGCAGACGACCTTCGCGTGCGGCAGGCGCTGCTTCACGAGCTTCGCCAGCGCGTGCATGCAGCCCGCCTCGTACGTCATCGCCGAGAGGCCGACCACATCGGGATCGAGGCGTGCGAGCTCGTCGGCGCAGCGCTCGGGCGTCCAGTCCTCGACCTTCATGTCGAGGATGTGCACGTCGGCGAAGCCCGCGGCGCGCGCCTGCGCGGCGATCATCATGATCCCCAGCGGGTGGACGTGCGTGAACTGCGTGTAGGGGTGGTAGGTCTGGACCAGCGCGATGCGCGGCGAGGCGCGCGGCGCGTGCGGATCCGGACCCTCCGAGCGGACGATCATCCTTGGCATCCTACGCGAGGATCACGGTTCGGTGTAGGCTGGACGCAGACCGCGACGTGCGCGGCGCTCCATGGCATCCAGCGACGCAAACCGTCTCGTCCGCCCGCGCGTCGTGCCGCCCGAGCCCGGCGCCGGCGGCACCTGGCTGCTCGAGGACGTGATCGCCGAGCATCTCGCGCGCGGAGAGACCGGCGAGCTGTGGATCTGCGGCACGGTCGGCTCGGGGCTGCGCACGGCGCGCGCGGAGCTCGAGCGCCTGTTCTCCGGCGACGAACGCGTCCGGATCGACCGCGAGGAGCAGATCGTCGATCGCGCGAGATCGGACCCGCACCCGCGCGAGGATCTGGTCGTGCGCTTCTGCCGCGCGAAGGGCGTCGCGGCGAACGTGCTCGAGCTCGCGCCCTGGTCGCGCGACGAGTGCATCGAGTACCTGCTCGCGCGACATCCCTCGCGCTGCGCCAGCGTGATGCGTCGACTGGGGGATGTCGGACAGCCCGTCGATCCCGGCGGTGTCCCGCTCGTGCTCGCAGCCGTGCTCGACGCCCTGGCCGCGGACGAGTCGCTGCCCGGCGCGTTCGAGGCGCTGCGCGCGGCGCTCGTGCAGGTCTTCGAGACCCCCGCGCTGCTGGCCCGGGCGCGTGCGGTCGCGCTCGAGAGCGTGCCGGGCGCGCGCGAGGGCTCGCGGCCGGACCTCGACGAGCTCCTGCCGCACGCGGACTGGCTGCGGCAGGTTCCGGTGCTGCTCGTGCTCGCCGCGGAAGCGCTGACGATCCTGCTCGAGCGGCGCCACGGGATCGAGCTGCCGACGTGCGCGCCGGATGCGGAGCTCCTGGACGCCGTGCGGCCGCTGCTCGCTTCCTCGCCGGCCGCGCGCGAGGAGGCGCTGCGCATGCTCGAGAGCGGTCCGAGTCCGTCGCAGCCCTGGGCCGCGAGCCTCGTGCACCTGGAGGGGCCGGATGCGCTCGCCAAGGTCTGGCCCCAGCGCTCGCTCCTGCGCTGGAAGCTGCCGCACCTGGGAGGCGCGCGCCTGGAGCGCATGCGTGCCGCGGGTCTCGACTTCTCGCGCATCGTGGCGCCGGCGGTCCACCTGTGGGGAGCGGTTCTCGATCGCTGCGATCTCAGCGAGGCCTGCCTGCGGCAGGCCGACCTCGCGCGTGCGACCCTGCGCTCCGCGCGCATGCGCAAGGCGGACGCGAGCGAGGCCGACTTCTCGGAGGCCAACCTCGACGGCGTCGATGCACGCGATGCGACGTTCGAAGGGGCCTGTCTCGAACGCGCGAGCCTGCGCGGCGCGGATCTCTCCGGCGCGCGGCTCGACGGCTGCCGACTGCGCGGCGCGTGCGCCGGGGGCGCGGACTTCTCGTGCGCGAGCCTGCCCGAGCTCGACCTGCGCGGGATGCAGGGCCTGCCCGCGCGCTTCGCCAAGGCCGGCTTGATGCGCGCCAACCTCGAGGGCCAGTCGGGCGAAGGGATCGACTTCTCCGCGGCGGAGCTGACGGGCGCGCTGCTCTCGGGCACGCGCTTCCCGCGCGCGAACTTCCAGGGCGCGATCCTGCGCGACGCGGGGCTCGCGTGGATCGACTGGGAGGGCGCGAACCTCTTCGATGCGGACCTCACGGGCGCGAGCTTCCACCTCGGCTCGTCGCGTAGCGGTCTGGTCTTCCACGCGCCCGCTGGATGGGGGACGCGCACGGGCTTCTACACCGACGAGACGAAGGACCAGTCGTTCAAGCCTCCCGAGGAGATCCGCAAGGCGAACCTGCGCGGCGCCGACCTGCGCAAGGCGGTCCTCTTCCAGACGGACTTCTACCTCGTCGACGTGCGCGGAGCGCTCTACACGCCGGACCAGGAGCAGCACCTGCGCGGGTGCGGGGCGATCCTGTAGGCGCCGGGCGCATGGCAGACTAGGCGCGGCATGTTCGCGCACGCGCTCGCCTCCGCACTGCTCGTCCTCGTGGGCTCGTCGTTCGCGGCTGCGAGCGAGGGACCGCCGCCGATCCTGCAGCCGTACTCCTGCACGTCGACGGACGGGCGCTGGTCGCTCGCGGTCGAGCCGACGCGGCGCGACGGCGGCGGCGCGGGGCGCTACCGCTGCACGCACGACGGGAAGCTCGCGTGGGAGGGCGAGAAGCCCTGGACGTTGTGGGAGGCGCTGGTCACCGACGACGGGTTCGCCGCGGGCTTCGCCTACAGCGCCGGCTGGCGCGATCCGCGCAGCACGGGCTCGTTCCACGCCGTGATCCTCGCGCCCGACGGGGCGGTGCGGCTCGACGAGAGCCATCCGCGCGAGGCCAGCCGCGTGATGCACTCGCCGCCCAACCCGCTCGGTCGCGGCGTGTTCGAGCAGGCGGGCCTGCAGCGCGTCGTGTTCCGCATCGCGGACGACGATCCCAAGCGCAACCGCGAGGAGTGGTGGTCCTTCCAGCTCCCCCTCGGCGAGCTCGTCGGCCGCTTCCGACCGCGCGACGCGTACCCCGACGAGGACAAGCGCAACCTCGTGCTCGCCGCGCGCGGCGTCGCCGGCACGCGCCTGACGCTGGTCGAGTGGAGCACCTTCGACTGGCCGCACATCGGCATCGCCCTCGCGCTGCTGGACGAGGAGCACAGGCCCGTGCTCGAGCGCGCCTTCCCCGACGAGCTCAGCGACGTCGACGATGCGCTGCGCACGCAGGTCTACCAGCACGGGACGCTGCTCGCGGAGCCGGCGCCGCGAGGCTTCGCGCTGGGCCTGCCGCGCTCGAAGGAGAGCGTGCGCTGCGCCGTCGAGGAGACCGCCGAGGGCTGGAAGCTGCGCGAGCTCGACCGCGCGCCCTGGAGCGCGCTCCCCGAGCCCGCGTCGAGCGCCGGCCTGGAGAGCGTGCAGCCGGTCACGCTCGAGGAGCGCGGCTCCTTCCCGCTCGAACGCGCGACGCTCGCGCCGAACGCGGTGCACGACGTGCTCGAGTTCGCCTGCGCCGATGCCGGTACGCTGCGCCTGGTGCGCAGCGAGGACAAGGGCGCTTCGTTCACGCTGTTGCGCGTCGATCGCGAGGGGCGCATGCTGCACGAGCGCGGCGTCGCGATCCCCGGGCGACTGCCGAAGCTCTTCGTGCACTTCTGGCCGGGCCCGGGACACTCCTGGCTCGCCACGCAGTCGCAGCCGGGCGAGGGCGGCCACTCGCTCGCCTGGCGCGTCGACGAGGAGGACGGCAGCGTGCGCGCGCTCGAGGCGCTCGCCTGCGACGCGATCGACGAGCTCGCCGTGCTGGAGGACGGGGGCTTCGTCGCGCTCTCGACGCGCCGCGGGCGCTCCACGATGACCAGGCAGCTCGCCGCCTACGCCGCGGACGGCCGGCAACTCTGGCGTCGCGGCGAGGAGGAGCGCGACCTCCACGCGCCGGACAGCCTGCTCAGCCCGGAGGCGCTCGCGATCCGCGGCGACGGCCGCATCGCCGTCCTCGACAACATCCGGCACACGCTGCAGTTCTTCGCGCGCGACGGGAGCTTCGCGAGCACGCTCGACCTCGACGCGGCGCTCGGGCACAAGACGAACTACCCCTCGGGCCTGCAGGCCGATGTCGAGGGCGGCCTGCTCGTCCACGACTTCAACGGCAAGCCGCCGCTCGTGCGCCTGGACAAGGACGGCCGCGTCACGGCGCGGCTCACGCCGCGCTTCGCCGACGGCCGCGCGTCGGACGGCCTCGCGCGCCGCGCGCGCGTCGCACCCGACGGACGCGTGTGGACGACCGACGGGCAGCGCGTGCTGCGCCTGGATGCGGACGGAGTGGTCGACCTCGAGCTCGGGCCGCACATCGAGGCCGGCGTGCTCGCGCAACCCGCCGCGGGCGCGATCGACGCTTTCGGGCGAGCGCTGGTGCAGGACGGGGGCAGCGGCGCCGTGCACGTGTTCGATGGTCGCGGCAAGCGGCTCTTCGTCTGCCGTCCCGACCCCGCCGACTTCGAGAACGTGGTCTCGATCGCGCGCCTGGTCGCGACGCGCGACGGCGGCGTGGTCGCGCCGGCCAAGGATGGTTGCGTGCGCTTCGGACCCGACGGCGCGCGGCTGGGCCGGCTCGAGCTCGGCCGTCGCGAGCTGTGCTTCTCGCTCCGGACGGAGGCGCTTTTCGCGACGCGCTACCACGAGGGCTTCGACGAGCTCGGTCCAGACCTCGCGCCGCGCCGGAGCTTCGAGCACGGGCCCGAGGGACGCTGGCTGGTCTGCCTGGGCGGGATCGCGACGGCTCCGGACGGCGCGGTGGCCATCTGCGACGGCGGCAACCAGCTGCTCGCCGCGCCGCTGCCGGCCTCGCTCGTGCTGTTCGAGAACGCCGATCCAGGGGCAGCGCGCCGCCTCGCGCTGCCGACCGGAGCGCCGCTCTACCGGCTGGCGCTCGGGCGGCGCTGGGCGGCCGTCTCCGGCTTCGAACCCAGCGTGCTGCTCGTGCGCCGCTCGGACGGACGATCCGTGCGCTTCCAGGTGCCACAGGCCGTCGCCGGTCGCGCCGTCAGCTTCGGATTCGATCCGGAGACCGAGGAGCTGCTCGTGCTCGAGGGCTTCGAGCGTCTGCGCCGCTTCGCGATGCCGGCCGACGCGCCGCGTTGAGGCGCGCTCGAGCCTGGGAACGGTCGCGACGGAACCCCGCACCTCCCGCGCACGTCGGGTATGCTGATCCACGCTCGCGCATCACCCCGGCGCATCCGCGGAAGGGCACCACCTTGGCCAGAGTCGCGTTCATCGTCACCACCTGCCACGAGTTCGAGGGCATCAAGGTGCTCTCGTCGGTGCTCAAGAAGCACGGCCACCAGGCCGACTGCTTCCTGCACTCCGAGGAGAAGGACTTCGCGCGCTCCGTGCTCGACTGGCAGCCCGACGTCGTCGGCATCTACGCGACCACGGGCCAGGAGGCCTGGCCGTACGAGTACATCCGCGCCTGGAAGAAGGAGCTCAAGCACCTCAAGGTCGTGATGGGCGGCCCGCACCCCAGCCACGATCTCGAGCCGCTGCTGCACGAGGACGTCGTCGATGCGACGACGAAGGGCGAGGCCGAGTACGCCGTCGTCGACCTCGTCAACGCCTGGGAGGCGGGGCGTTCGATCCGCGACATCCCGAACGTCGGCTGGCTCGGCGACGACGGTCGTCCGGTGCAGAACCCGATCCGCCCGGTGATCCAGGACCTCGACTCGCTGCCCTTCCCCGACGTCGACGTCTTCTACAAGTACCCGTTCCTGCGCGGCAAGCGCGTGATGCAGGTGCACGTGTCGCGCGGTTGCCAGAACTCCTGCACGTACTGCTCGGTCGGCCTGATGAAGAAGGAGTGGGTCTCGGGCCGGCGCGGCGAGAAGTTCAACCGCCAGAAGTCGGTCGACTACGTCTGCGAGGAGATGAACGACATCGTCGCGCGCTACCCGGGCTTCCGCATGGTCAACTTCGGCGACGCGGCGCTCAACATGACGCGCGGCTGGCTGGAGGAGTTCGCGCTGAAGTGGCCCAAGCGCGTCGGCCTGCCCTTCGCCTGCAACATCAACATCAACTACCTGAACGAGCAGGACATCATCCACCTCAAGGAGGCCGGCTGCGTCTCGGTGCAGTTCGGCCTGGAGTCGGGCAGCGAGAAGGTGCGCCTGGAGGTGTACAAGAAGGGCTACACCGACGAGATCGTCTATTCGATCCCGAAGCTCCTGCGCAAGCACAAGATCACCTACCGCACGAACAACATCATGGGTTCGCCGGCGGAGACGCTGGAGGACATGTTCGAGACGGCGCGCGTCAACAAGCGCATCAAGCCCAACGGCTGCACGGTGCTGATCTACCGGCCCTTCCGCTCGACCGTGCTCGGCCAGGAGGACTTCAAGCTCGGCCGCGTCGACGAGGAGCGCAACATCGGCCCGTCGATCCAGAACGACTCGATGATGAAGCGCGGCGACCTGCGCGAGGTCGTCAACCTGCAGAAGCTCTTCAACGTCGCGGTCTACATGCCCGGCGGCGAGGCGCTCGTGCGCCAGCTGATCCGTCTGCCGCGCAACAAGCTCTACGACGCGACGCTCCTGGGCTTCCTGTGGTACCAGCACGCGGTCGTCTCGGGCTACGGCATGCTCGACGACTTCAAGCTGGGCCTGAAGAACGTGCACCAGATCTTCGGCAAGTCCGGCAGCCAGGCCAAGCGCAGCTTCGTCGAGACGCTCGACACCGGCGGCGAGGCCGCGGTGCACTGACGGGGTCGCGCCGGCGAGCCGGGCCCGCCGTGTCCGGGCGGCTCGCGCGGGATTCGCCGCGGTCGGGTGCAACAGGGCGCCTCGTTCGTGCAAGGAGCACCGGAACGCACTGCCGCGTGCTCGCGCAGGCAGGATGCGTTGCGCTCGAGGACCGTTCGCGAAGGAGGAGCGAGGATGAGGTTTCGATCTGCGGGTGCAGCGGTGTGCGCGGCGCTGGGGTTGGCCGGGCTCGCGGACGCGCAGCTGACGGAACGCGTGAACCTCGCCACGGGCGGTGCCCAGGCGCAGAACTCGGCCTTCGTCGACGCGCTGTGCACGCTCTCGGCCGACGGTCGTTGCGCGGCCTTCCAGAGCTACGCGGCGAACCTCGTTTCCGGCGACACGAACGCGAAGGTCGACATCTTCGTGCGCGATCGACTGACGGCGCAGACCGAGCGCGTGAGCGTCGGTCCCGGCGGGATCCAGTCGAACGGCGACTGCTGGAACCCGGCCCTCTCCGCCGACGGCCGTTTCGTCGCCTTCGAAGCCGCGTCCTCGACGCTCGTGCCCGGGGTCGGCGGCGTGCTGCGGCAGATCTACCTGCGCGATCGCCTGAACGCCGCGACGGAGCTCGTCAGCGTGTCGAACGGCGGCATCCCCGCACAGGCCAACGTCTACGACGCCAGCCTCTCCGCGGACGGCCGCTGGGTCGCTTTCCGCGGAAACGGTCTGGATCCCGCGGACCTGGGCCAGTACTTCCGGATCTACCTGCGCGACCGGCAGACGGCACAGACGATCCTCGTCAGCCGCGAGCTTCCGGGCGCCACCTACGACGGGCACAGCTCGAGCCCTGCGTTGTCGGCCGACGGCCGCTGCCTGTGCTTCGTGAGCGATGCGTCCACGCTCGTGGCGGGAGACTCCAACGGGAAGAGCGACGTCTTCGTCTTCGACCGGCTGCTCGGGACGACGGAGCTCGTCAGCGACGCCGGCGCCGGCGTGCCGGGCAACGGTCACGCGATCTCGGCCTCGATCTCGCAGGACGGGCGCTTCGTCGCCTTTTCCAGCGCCGCGTCGAACCTCGTGGCCGGGGACACCAACTCGCGCGTGGACGTGTTCGTGCGCGACCGGCAGTCGGGTCAGACCTCGCGCGTCAGCCTCGCGAGCGGCGGCGGTCAGAGCGACGCGGACAGCCTGCAGCCGACGCTCTCGGCCGAGGGGCGCTGGGTGGCGTTCGTGAGCCAGGCGCACGATCTGGTCCCCCCGGATCCCACGCTGATCTGCGATGTCTACCTGCACGACTGCTGGCTCGGGGGCACGACCCGCATCAGCGTCAGCTCGGAGGGAGTCCTCGGCGACGGTCCCAGCCTCTCGGCGGCGATCAGCGCGGACGGGCGCTACGTCGCGTACCGCAGCGACGCCGCGAACCTCGTCGCGGGAGACACGAACGGCACGCAGGACGTGTTCGTCTCCGACCTCCGCGCCGCGGGCTTCACGCGCCTGTGCCTGCCGGGGATCGACGGCGTGCGGCCGTGCCCGTGTGCGAACCCTCCCGCGGGCGCGGACCGCGGCTGCGAGAACTCCGCTGCGACAGGCGGTGCAGGCCTCGATGCGGGAGGCTTCGCCTACCTCGCGCAGGACAGCCTCGCGTTCACGATCACAGGGGAGACCTCGAGCGCGACCAGCATCCTGCTCCAGGGAGATGCACTGGTTCCCGCGGGGGTCGTCTTCGGTCAGGGCGTGCGCTGCGTCGGGGGAGCACTCAAGCGCCTCTACACGAAGTCGGCCGTGGCCGGTGCGCTCCTCGTTCCGGATCCTGGCGCGGGCGACGCGCGCCTGAGCGAACGCTCAGCAGCGCTCGGCGATCCGCTCTCCGGCGGCGCGACGCGCTACTACCTCGCGTACTACCGCGATCCGCTCGTGCTCGGCGGCTGCGCTGCGACGAGCACGTTCAATGCGACCCCGACCGGTCGCGTGACGTGGTGGCCGTGACCGGTCGGGGGCGCCGCATCGCACGCGAGCGCGAGCCGCTTACGGCAACCAGTCGACGACGACGCCGTTGGTCAGGTTGCCGTTCGTCGCCGCGCACGCGCCCTGGCCGCCGCGGTAGTAGACCTGGTAGGCGCGCGAGGTCCCCGGCGCGATCGGATCGCCGAGCAGCGCGGAGCGCACGCTGAGCCGTTGCGCGCCGGCGGGCGGCAGGTCGAACGTGAAGCTCGTCGCGTTCGCGCCCTGCAAGCGCGTGACGACGCCGGTCAGGCACAAGAGACCGTCCTGCAGCGGCAGCGCGCTCGCCGCGGGATGACCCTGCAGCAGCATGCACAACCCGTTCGGGGCGACGCCCGTGCCGTAGAAGCGCAGCGAGTCGCTGGCGAGGCTGGCGATGCCCTGATCGTCCAGGCGCGCACCGACCGTCGAGCCGCCGCGACGGCAGCCGCTGGGCGCGCCGCTCGGCGCGTTGTTGTTGCAGGGGCACGGGCCGGAGCTCCCGTCGCCGAAGCAGAAGGCGTGCGACTGCGCGTGCAGCGCGGCGACGAACACGTCGGGCGAGCTCGCGCTCGCGGGCTGGCGCGAGCCGGCCAGGATCACCGAGCCCTGCGGCGCGGGCAGGATCGCGTAGGCGTGCACGTCGACGTTGGGCTCGGCGTCGCGCACGGACTGCGACCAGAGGAAGTGGCCCGCCGCGTCGAAGCGCGCGATCGCGTCGTAGTCGGTGAGCTCCAGCGGCGTGTGGCCCTGCAGTCGCTGGACGATGTCGCCGTTGGGCGCGATCGCGAGGCCGAGCGGCGTGCCCGTGTCGAACCACTGCGTCGCCGGCACGCTGGCCGTCCAGACCACGTTGCCGTTCGCGTCCAGGTGCACCAGCGCGCCGTTCGAACCGGTCGAGGTCAGCTCGCCCTGCGCATCGATCACCAGGCCCAGGATCGAGCCGTTGACGCCGAAGTACGGTGCCGAGTCGACCGACCAGATCGGGTTGCCGGCGGCGTCGAGCTTCGTGAACGTGTGCCCGCCGGGCAGGCTGACGTTGATCGCGCAGGCGATGTTCCCGGCGGCGTCGACCAGCGGCCCGAAGCAGCCCAGGTCGGTCGCACCGATGTTGCGCGACCACAGCGGCGTGCCGGCGGCGCTGAAGCGCACGAGCGTGTGCTGCGTTCCCGATCCGGGCAGGTACTCCGCGAGCTGCGTCAGGAGATCGCCGCCCGGCGCGAGCGCGATCCTCGACACGTAGCCGGTCGAGGTCCCCGGCGTGGGCGTCGCGTACGTCCAGCTCAGCGCGCCGCCGGCGTCGAAGCGAGCGAGGAGCACGTCGTGCACCGAGCCCGTGCCGAGGTAGCCGCCGACGACCGGAGCTCCCGCGCCGTCGAGCGCGAGCGCGAGTGCGACCGCGCCCTGCAGCGCGGGGCCGCTGTACGCCTGCTGCCAGAGCGTCGCGCCAGTGGCCGGATCCAGGCGCGCGAGCAGCAGCGCGGGAACGCCGCCACCCGTGCTGGTGCTCGCCCCTGCGACGTACAGCGCGCCGCTCGCCGGGTCGCAGGCGATCGCACCCAGGCTCTCGTTCTGTCCCAGGTCGAGGCTGCGTTGCCACAGCGGCTGACCGAAGGCGTCGTAGGCCAGCACCAGCGCATCGAGGTCGTTCGCGCCGCGCGTGTAGCCGGCGACGAAGACCTGGCCCTGCGCGCCAAGCGCGACGGACGAGGCGAGGTCCGGGCCCTGGGCCGGGCCGGCGTGGACGTGCGACCAGAAGTAGCGGCTCTGGCCAGGGGCGGACGCACCGGAACGCACTGCCCGTGCTCGCGCGTCGTGCGTTGCGCTCGAGAACCGTCGCGAGCGAGGATGAGGTTTTCGATCTGCGGGTGCAGACCTGGACGCGCGCTACGGCATCCAGTCGACTCGGCCTTCGTCGACGCTGTGCCGCTCGTCGACGGTCGTTGCCGTTCGTCGCCGCGCACCTCGTTTCCGGCGACACGAACGCGAAGGTCGACATCTTCGTAGACCTGGTAGGCGCGCGAGGTCCCCGGCGCGATCGCGACTGCTGGAACCCGGCCCTCTCCGCCGAGCGCGTCGCCTTGAAGCCCGCTGCGCTCGTGCCGGTCGGCCGTGCTGCGGATCTAGGTCGAAGCTGAAGCTCGTCGCGTTCGCGCCCTGCGAGCGTCTACGACGCCGTCTCCGCGGACGCCGGTCGCTTTTCCGCGGCCAACTCGATCCCGGTCCTGCAGCGGCACCTGCGCGACCGGCGCGGGATGTCCCGTGCAGCAGCATGCAGCTCAGCCCGTGTCGACGACGGCCGCTTCCGTGCCGTAGAAGCGCAGCGGACGTCTTCGTCTTCGACCGGCTGCTGGCGACGGAGCTGGCGACGCCGGCGCCGGCGTGCCGGGTCGTCCAGGCGATCTCGCGCCGGCGCTTCGTCGAGCCGCGTCGAACCTCGTGGCCGGACACCAAGCGCGCGTGGACGTGTTCGTGCGCGACCGGCTGGGCGCGCGCGTTGCCGCAGGGGCAGGCGACGCGGACAGCCTGCTCCGACGTCGGCCGAAGCAGGCGCACGAGGCGTGCGACTGCGTCTACCTGCACTGCTGGCTCGGCGACGAACACGTCGGGCGTGCTCGCGCTCGCCGGCTGGCGCTCGCGTACCCGGCCAGGATCACACGAGCGCAGGACGTGTTCGCGACCTCCGCGCCGCGGTCACGCGCCTGTGCCTGCCGGGGATCGACGGCGTGCGGCCGTCGACGTGTGCGAACCCTCCCGCGCGCGGACCGCGGCGCAGAAACTCCGCTGCGAGGCGGTGCAGGCCTCGATGCGGGAGGCTTCGCCTACCTCCAGGGCTCGCGTTCACGAAGACCTCGCGCGACCAGCATCCTGCTCCAGGGAGATACTGGTTCCCGCGGTCGTCTTCGGAGGGCGTGCGCTGCGTGTGCGCCTCTGCAGAAGTCGGCCGTGGACGATGCGTCGTTCCGTCCTGGCGCGGGCGACGCGCGCCTGAGCAAGCTCAGCAGCTCGGCGATCCGCTCTCCGGCGGCGCGACGCGCTACTACCTCGCGTACCGCGATCCGCTCGTGCTCGGCGGCTGCGCTGCGACGAGCACGTTCCACCCCGACCGGTCGCGTGACGTGGTGGCCGTGACCGGTCAGGGGCGCCGTCGCGCGAGCGCGAGCCGTGCACCAGTCGACGACGACGCCGTTGGTCGTTGCCGTTCGTCGCAGGCGCCCTGGCCGCCGCGGTAGTAGACCTGGTAGGCGCGCGAGGCCCGGCGCGCGATCGCGCGCGCGCTGAGGCCGAGTCGATCGTGAAGCTCGTCGCGTTCGCGCCCTGCAAGCGCGTGACGACGCCGGTCAGGCACGAGACCGTCCTGCAGCGGCAGCGCGCTCGCCGCGGGATGACCTGCAGCAGCAGAGCGACGCCCGTGCCGTAGAAGCGCAGCCGCTGGCGCTGGCGATGCCCTGATCGTCCAGGCGCGAACGACCGTCGAGCCGCCGCGACGGCAGCCGCTGGGCGCGCCGCTGCGCGTTGTTGTTGATCCCGTCGCCGAAGCAGACGTGCGACTGCGCGTCGCGGCGACGCCGTCGGGCAGGCTCGCGCTCGGCGCAGCCGGCCAGGATCGGTGCGGCGCCGATCGCGTAGGCGTGCACGTCGACGTTGGGCTCGGCGTCGCGCGGACTGCGACCAGAGGAAGTGGCCCGCCGCGTCGAAGCGCGCGATCGCGTCGTAGTCGGTGAGCTCCAGCGGCGTGTGGCCCTGCAGTCGCTGGACGATGTCGCCGTTGGGCGCGATCGCGAGGCCGAGCGGCGTGCCCGTGTCGAACCACTCGTCGCCGCACGCTGGCCGTCCGCCACGTTGCCGTTCGCGAGCACCAGCGCGCCGTTCCCGGTGCAGCTCGCTGCGCATCGATCACCAGGCGATCGAGCCGTTGACGCCGAAGTACGGTGCCGGTCGACCGACCAGATCGTTGCCGGCGGCGTCGAGAACGTGTGCCCGCCGGGCAGGCTGACGTTGATCGCGCAGGCGATGTTCCCGGCGGCGTCGACCAGCGGCGCGAGCAGCCCAGGTCGGTCGCACCGATGTTGCGCGACCACAGCGGCGTGCCGGCGGCGCTGAAGCGCACGAGCGTGTGCTGCGTTCCCGATCCGGGCAGGTACTCCGCAGCTGCGTCAGGAGATCGCCGCCCGGTGCGCGCGCGCGATCCTCGACACGTAGCCGGTCGAGGTCCCGCTCGTCGGCGTCGAGAACGTCCAGCTCAGCGCGCCGCCGGCGTCGAAGCGAGCGAGGAGCACGTCGTGCGCCGAGCCCGTGCCGAGGTAGCCGCCGACGACCAGGCTCCCCGCGCCGTCGAGCGCGAGCGCGGCGACCGCGCCCTGCAGCGCGGGACCGCTGTAGGCCTGCTGCCAGAGCGTCGCGCCGCTGGCCGGGTCCAGCCGCGCCAGCAACGCGACGGCGCCGCTCGCGGAGGTGCTCGCCCCTGCGACGTACAGCGCGCCGCTCGCCGGGTCGCAGGCGATCGCACCCAGGCTCTCGTTCTGTCCCAGGTCGAGGCTGCGTTGCCACAGCGGCTGACCGAAGGCGTCGTAGGCCAGCACCAGCGCATCGAGGTCGTTCGCGCCGCGCGTGTGGCCGGCGACGAAGACCTGGCCCTGCGCTCCCAGCGCGACGGACGAGGCGATGTCCGAGCCCTGGGCCGGGCCGGCGTGGACGTGCGACCAGAAGTAGCGGCTCTGGCCAGGGGCGGACGGGGAGAGCAATGCGGCGGCGAGCGCGCCCGCCGCGAGCGGGAGAGATGGGCTTCATGGCATTCAGGCGAGAGAAGGGGATCACCCCAGCCTACGGGGTCGGAGCGGAGCCAGGCAGGGAGATAGTCGCCTCGCCGTGCGCGCCTACATCCGGTGCGGGTTCGACGCTAGGCTTCGGCCATCGACGACCAAGGAGCCCGGCCTCCGCGGCGTTTCGATGCGCCCGCCATCCCGGCGACGGCCACCTGCACCGGAGACCGACCATGCTGAGCCTTCTCTGCGCCCTGCTCTCGCTCGAAGCCACCCCGCTCCCGAGCTCGATCCGCGACGTGACGCTCTACGCCGACTCGGCGCTCGTGCGCCGCGGTGCGAGCGTGAGCTCCTCGGGTGAGTACGTGATCGAGAACCTGCCCGCGACGCTCGACCCGGCCAACGTGCGCGTCAGCTGCAGCGGCGGCGACGTGATCGACGTCGAGACGCGCGAGCGACTGCAGCAGCGCGTGCCGAGCGCGCGCATCGAGGAGCTGCGCGCGAAGGTCAAGGCCTTGCACCGCCAGCAGCAGCTCGCGCAGGACGAGTCGGACGTGCTCAAGGAGCAGGCGATGCACCTGGAGCACATGCGCGCGAGCGAGGAGCAGGCGCACGGCCGCGACGTCGCCAGCGGCCGGCCCTCGGTCGAGGCCTGGTCGGCGAACTTCGAGTTCCTCTCGAAGAAGACCAGCGAGGTCTCGCGCGCGCAGCGCGAGAACGCCTGGAAGATCGAGGAGCTCGCGGCCGAGACCGCGGTCGCCGAGAAGGAGCTCGGCCAGGCGCAGTCGGGCGGCGTCGCCAAGGTCTACGACGTGCGCCTCACGCTCCAGACGCGCGGCACGGCCGAGCTCGCGCTCGAGTACCTCGTCTCCGGCACGGGCTGGCAGCCGGCCTACGACCTGCGCGCGCAGAAGACGCTCGACAAGGTCGAGCTGGTCTACCGCGCCAAGGTCTGGCAGCAGACCGGCGAGGACTGGAACGAGGTCGCGCTCGCGCTCTCGACCGCGCGGCCGCAGATCGGCGCGCAAGGACCCGAGCCCGTGCCGCAGTGGGTCGATCTGGAATCGCCCGAGCAGACCGGCGGCTTCGCGTTCGCGGATCGCGCTGCGCCCGCTCCCGCGATGCGACGCCTCGCCGACAAGGACGCCGAGGTCAAGATGAAGGCCATGGGCTACGCCGGCAACGAGCCCGCGGCCGCGCCCGCGCCGCGGCCGTTCGCCGCGGTCCAGAGCGAGGGCCTCTCGGTGCGCTTCCAGCTGGCGAAGGCGGCCACGATCCAGTCGCGCGCGGAGCCGACGACGCTGCTCGTCGGCAACGCGACGATGGACATCAAGGCCGAGCGCCACTGCGTGCCCGCGCTGGACACGACCGTCTGGCTGCGCGGCAAGGCCCGCAACAGCTCGCCCTGGACGATGCTGCCCGGCACGGCGGCGGTCTTCTTCGGCGCCGACTACCTCGGCCCGGCGCAGATCGGCACGGTGCAGCCGGGACAGGAGCTGACGCTGCACCTGGGCGCCGATCCGGGCCTCACGGTCAAGCGCGAGCAGACCGAGGACCTCAGCAAGGGCCCGGCCTTCCTCTCCAGCCGCGCGAGCGAGATCAAGAGCTGGCGCGTGCACCTGGAGAACCACGGCACGCTCGGCGCGGCGCCCGACGGCAGCGTCGAGGTGATCGTACGCGAAGTCCTGCCCCGTTCGCGCGACGAGAAGGTCGCAGTCGAGATCTCCAAGAGCTCGCTCGAGGAATCCAAGGACGAACGCTGGAAGCAGGACCGCGAGGAGCGCGGCATCCACACCTGGGTGCTGCGAGTGCCGACCGGCGAGAAGGGCACGGACCTCGTGTGGCAGCGCACGATCAGCCACCCCAAGGGGAGCACGTTGACGGTGGAATGAGCGCGTGAAGCGCGGACACCCTGTCGGTCTTCGCGCACCCTTCGCGCGAGTCGCTGTCAACCACGGGAACTACTGAGTTCGGAGCGCGCGACGTAACCCTGCACTCGCCGTGCGGCGCGCGCGAAAAGACGTGCGTTGCTCCACACGTGCGGTGTGCGGCGGTGCCATGATCCGCGCGCCGGAGTCGTCACCTTGAACACAGGTGCACTCGCTATCGTCGGGTGTCCTCGTTCCCGACTCCGGGCTCGCATCTGCTCCAGGAGTCAGCATGCACTTCCACGTCGTTCGCAAGGCTTCCATCCCTTGCGCGCTCTTCCTTCCCGTCTTCGCCGGCCTCGCGTTCGCGCAGCGCTCGCAAGTCCCCGCCGCCACCGCCCCGATCCAGGACCCGCAGCTGAAGCTGCCGGCTTCCCCGTCCTCGGCGGCACAGGTGACCGTCCGTCAGGCGCAGCGCGTGCAGACCGGCGCGCCGCTCTCGACCGTCAAGGGCTCCGGGCTGGATCCCCAGCACACGAGCTACCGCAATCCGAGCGATCAGCTGTATCTCTCGGCCCAGGAGGACTCGTCCCCGCAGGTCCGCGCGCGCTCGTTCAAGGCCGAGTTCCGCGCCGACGGAGCGACCTACATCCCGTTCTGCGGTTCGGCCGCGCCGCAGAACCATCCGCTGTCCTTCCGCATCCAGGACATCCGCGCCGGTGAGCAGCCGGTCGCGTTCTCGAGCTCCGTGCTCGCGGGCCTGCAGGGCCGGACCGTGCGCTACGAGCGCGGCGGCGTGACCGAGACCTACCAGATCGGCCTGGATTCGCTGGAGCAGACCTTCGTGTTCTCGTCGCTGCCGGCGGCGGGCGACCTGGTGCTGCAGCTGGGCGTGACGACCGAGCTCGAGGCGGGCTACGACGGCGGCGCGATCGTGTACCGCAGCAGCGACGGCAGCGTGCGCTACGGCGCGGCGACCGTGATCGATGCACACGGCGTTCGCGCGCCGGCCGGCACCGAGCTCACCGCTGCGGGCCTCCAGATCCGCGTTCCGGCCGAGTTCCTCGCCTCGGCCGCGTTCCCGATCACGATCGACCCCGTGATCTCGACCTTCGGCGTGGCCTGGCTGACCGAGCCGGTCGACAGCTTCGCCCCGGCCATCGCCTGGGACGAGTCGAACCAGCGCTACTGCATCGCCTTCGAGCAGGTCTTCAGTGCGGGCGACCACGACGTGGTGCGCTCGTTCGTGAGCCCCGCGGGCGCGTTCCAGTCCGCGAGCTACCTCGACACGAGCCTGACCGCGTACTGGGCCAACCCGGACGTGGCGAACAACAACCAGTTCAACAACTTCCTCGTCGTCGCCGAGGTCGGTGCGCCGACCGGCGGGTTGCGCGAGATCCACGGGCACCTCGTCGACGCGGCGACGGCCGCGGCCGGCGCGGACATCCTGATCAGCACGACCGACGCCACCGGCGAGAAGATCAACGCCAGCGTCGGCGGTGATCCGTTCGGCTCGGGCACCGTCAACTACGCGGTCGTCTGGCAGCGCATCTTCATCGTCGGCAGCGACGACGACGTGCACTTCCGCTACGTCACGCCGGCCGGCGTGCTCGTGGGCACCGGCACGGGCCTGCTCGACAACAGCGGCAGCACGCTCGACCGCGACCCGCGCATCTCGAAGTCCTGCCAGGGCGCGGGCACGCACCACGTCGTCTGGACCCGCGAGGTCAGCGCCACCAACCGCGACCTCTACGCCGCGCAGCTGGACTTCCTGGGTGCGATCACGCTCCCCTCGACGGCCATCGACACGAGCACGGGCGACACCACGGCCCCGGCCTGCTCCTCGATGCTCGACACCAGCGGCCAGTGGCTGCTCGTGTACGAGTACGACTTCGGCACGGACCACGACATCCTCGCCTACCTGCTCAGCGGCGTGACGATCAACGACTCGGTCAGCCTCTCGGGCCTCGAGAGCTCCTTCGGCAGTGGCACCTTCTTCGAGGACCAGCGCCATCCGGCCGCCGAATCCGACGGCTCGCGCTTCGGCTTCAGCTACGCGGAGTCGTTCCTCGGCAGCACGACCGACTACGACATCTACGTCTCGACGCTCGACGTCATCAACGGCCAGCTGATGCTCGGCGAGTCGCACCGCAACCTGGCCTTCTCCGGCACGCACGAGGACTTCCCGCGCATGTGCGCCAACGAAGGCAAGGGCGGAGCTCCCTGGCGCATGGGCATCGTCTGGTCGGACACGGGCGGCACGAACCTCGGTGACATCGAAGGCGCGCTCTACGACGTCGACGACTTCACGCCGTTCTGCTTCCCCGGTTTCGACGGCGTGATGACCTGCCCCTGCGGCAACACGACGTTCACGCCCGGCAAGGGCTGCGACAACAGCAACGCCACGGGCGGAGCCTCGCTCAACCAGTTCGGAACGGCCTCGGTCGGCGCGGACACCGCCGTGCTCTTCACCGCGGGCGAGATGCCCACGGCGCTGAGCATCGTGGCGCAGGGCCCCGGCCTGCTCCCGGCCGGCGTCGCGTTCGGCCAGGGCGTGCGTTGCGTCGGCGCCTCGGGCGGCATCGGCCTCAAGCGCCTCTACACGAAGAACGCCGTCGGCGGAGCGATCAGCGCCCCGGCCGCCGGCGATGCGAGCATCTCGGCGCGCTCGGCGGCGCTCGGCGACCCGCTCTCGGCGGGCACGATCCGCTACTACTACGTGTACTACCGCGATCCGACCGTGCTCGGCGGCTGCCTCGCCACGAGCACGTTCAACTCGACGGACTCGGGCATGATGACCTGGCGTCCTTGATCGACGCGAGCGCGTGAGCTCCGGCTCGCGCGCCGCTCGGGACTTTCGCGAGGCCGTGCGGCGAATGCCGTGCGGCCTCGCTCGTTGGCGCACCGAGCGGCTGGACGGGTGGAGGTCCGCGGAACGGGGGACGCGAGCGAAGGCCGTGAGCGGGGGACCCCCGAAGCCGACTCGAGACGACACCGAATCCGCCGCCGCCGGGCGGCGTTGGTATCCTGCTCGCCCGCTCATGACGAACCTCCTCTCCGCGCTCTTCCTCCTCCCGCTCCTCGCCCAGTCGCCGGCCGCGCCCGCGCCCGCGGCAGAGCGCCTGCACCTGGTCGTGCTGCACACCAACGACGTGCACGGTCAGGTGCAGACGCGCAAGGCGACCTGGCTCGACAAGCAGAACCCGCCGCTGATCGGCGGTCTCCCGCGCCTGGCGGCCTTCGTCAACGCGACGCGCGCCGAATGCGCGAAGAGCGGCGACGGGCTGCTCGTCGTCGACGCGGGCGACTGGTACCAGGGCACGCCCGAGGGCATGGTCGACGACGGCCTGGGCTTCGTGACGGCGCTGGCCCAGGTCGGCTACGACGCCTGCGCGATCGGCAACCACGAGTTCGACCGCGGCCTCCCGAACGTGCTGCGCATCCTCAAGGAGTCGAAGATCCCCGCCGTGTGCGCCAACCTCGACGAGCGCGCCAGCGGCAAGCCGGTCGAGTGGGTCCAGCCCGCGCACGTCGCGCGCGTCGAGGGGCACGACGCGCACGGCTCCTGGACGCTGCGCGTGGGCCTGGTCGGCCTGCTGACGCCGGTGACGCCCGACATCACGCACCCCGACGCGCGCACGCTCGACTTCCTCGATCCGTCGAAGGCGCTCTCGCGCGTGCAGCAGTCGCTCGCGGGCCAGGTCGACTGGGTGCTGCCGCTGACGCACCTGGGCGTCGAGGGCGATCGCGTGCTGGCGCGCGCGCACCCCGAGCTCTCCCTGATCGTCGGCGGACACTCGCACACCTTCCTCAAGGAGGGCGTGCTCGAAGGCGCGACGCGCATCGTGCAGACCGGTTCGAAGTGCAGTGCGGTCGGGCGCGTCGACGTCTGGTTCGACCGCGCCACCAAGCAGTGCCTGGAGGTCACGGCGCGCGTGATCGACCTGCGCGAGGACTCGACCGACGCGACGCGCAACCCGGAGGTCGAGACGCGCTGCGCGGAGCTCGTCCGGCGCTCCGACGAGCCCATGCGCGCCGTGATCGGCGAGCTCGCGGGGCCGCTCGCGCGCTCGAAGGATCCGCTCGTCTCGGGCAGCGCCGGCAACTTCATCGCCGATCTGGTGCGCGAGCACACCGGCGCCGACGTCGGCCTGATGAACCGCGGCGGCATCCGCAGCGACGTCGAGGCCGGCGCGTTCACGCGGCGGCTGATCTTCGAATTGTGCCCCTTCGACAACCGCGTCAGCGTGCTCGAGCTGCCCGGCGCCGACCTGGCCGAGATGGCGCGGCGCTCGGTGGAGGACGCGGCGCATTCGGGCCTCGAGCTCAGCGGCGCGACGATCGAGGCGCGCCTGGACGCGGGCGGCAAGCGCCACTTCGTGGCCCTGCGCGTGGGCGGCAAGGCCCTCGATCCCTCGGCGACGTACAAGGTCGCGATGAACTCGTTCATGGCCGACGGCGGCGACGCCTACCTCGACAAGGAGAAGAAGTACGCACGCAAGGACGAGGCGCTCTACCTGCGCGAGCTGATCGAGCTCCACGTCGCGGACAAGAAGACGATCACGCCCGCCACCGACAACCGCTACGTGACGCAGAAGCCGTGATCGCGCTCGCGCTCAGTGCTCTCGCGCTCCTCGGCGGCGACCTCGACGCGCTGGCCAAGGAACTCAAGGACCCCAGCGAGAAGACGCGCCGCGAGGCCGTGCAGGCGCTCGAGAAGGACGGCTCGAAGGGCGCGTTCGAGCTGATCCTCGGCGTGCTCGCCGATCCCGCGCCGATGGTGGCGGACGAGGCGCAGCTCGCGCTGGGCAAGCTCTCCGATCCCGGGCTCTTGAAGGAGCTCGCCGGCAAGAAGGGCCTGGGTTCGGGCTCCGATCTGGTGCAGCGGCGCGCGGCCGAGGTCTTCGGGCGCCTCCCTGGTACCGTCGACGGCGGCGCGGTCGCGCGCCAGCTGACGGACAAGGACGCCGAGGTGCGGCGCATGCTGGCCTGGTCGCTCGAGCGCTGCGCGCGCCGCAACGCCCTCGACAAGAAGACCGAGCCATTCGTGCTCTCCGCGCTCTCCGACGCGCTGAAGCGCGAGAAGGACGCGCTCGCGCGCGCGGCCGAGCTCGTCGCGCTGGGCGAGCTGCAGACGCTCGACGCGAAGGACCTCGTCGGCGATCCCGCGCCCGAGGTGGCCTGCGCCGGCCTGCAGTGGATCGGCGAGCACGCGGAGGCGGGGATCTACGACGTGTGCGCGCTGCTGCGCTTCACCGCTCCCGTGCCGGTTCGCAACGAGATCGTGCTGCAGCTCGCGGCGCGGCGCTCGCGGCGCGGTGTGGCGCTGCTGGTCGACATGCTGCAGAAGGAGTCGAACACGCGCCTGGCCTGGACGATCGCGGGTGAGCTCACCGCGCTGACCGGCGTGCGCAACGAGCGCAACGCGCAGGCCTGGGCCGACTGGCTCGCCAAGCAGCCCCAGGACTGGACGCCGCCTGCGGCGCCCGCGAGCGGCGAGAGGAAGAAGCTCGAGCCTGGGCCCGACACGGGCACGGCGGTCTTCGTCGGGATGCCGGTGCTCTCCGACCGCGTCGCGATCCTGATCGACCTGTCCGGCTCGATCTACGAGAAGCGCGGCGACGGCAAGACGCGCAAGGAGGTGCTCGAGGGCGAGCTCGAGCGCACGCTCAAGGGCTTCGCGAAGAGCGTGCGCTTCAACCTGATCCCGTACACCAAGGACCCGCTGCCGATGGGCAAGGCGCTGGTCGAGGCCACGCCGGCGAACGTCGAGAAGGCGCTGGCTTGGTTCCGCGGCCTCAAGGACTCGGGCAAGGGCAACGTCTGGGACGCGTTCACGCTCGCGCTCGCCGATCCGGAGGTCGACACGCTGCTCTTGTTCAGCGACGGTGCGCCGACCGGCGGCCAGCACTGGAACCTGGAGCTGATGCAGACGCTCTTCGCCGAACGCAACCGCTTCCGCCACGTCGTGCTCGACGCCGTGATCGTCGACGCGAAGAAGCCGATCCAGGCGCACTGGAAGGCGATGTGCGAGGCGAGCGGCGGGCGGATGCTGCCGGTCGAGATGAAGTAGCGCGCGGTCGAGCGCGCGCGGGGCTCACCAGTCGACGCGCACGCCGTTGGTGACGTTCGAGAGGCCGCCCTGCGGCGCCGCGCAGAAGCTCGCGTCGACGTCGCGGTACCAGGCCTGGTACCAGCGCGGGGTGCCGCTCGCGATCGGGTCGCCGAGCGCAGCGGACTGCAGCCCGAGCGGCAGGGTTCCCGGGGCGGGCGCGCGCGCCACGGAGCCGGCGGCGAGGACCCCGTACAGGCGTCGGCTCGATCCGCCGACGCAGCGCACGCCGTCGCCGAAGACGGCGCCCGCGATCAGCGCGTTGCCTTGCAGGAAGAGCGTCAGCGTGCCGGGGACCACACCGCTCGCGACCAGCGTCGCCGAGTCGGGGTCGGCGCCGAAGGCGCGGATCGCGAGCAGCGCACCGCCGATCGTGCTCGAGTTCGCGCAGCCGCGGCCCGCGGCGCCGTTGTTCGCGCAGGGGCAGGGCGTGGCCTGCGTGCCGTCGCCGAAGCAGAGGGGCGTCGCGGTGGCGCTTCCGCGGTCGTGCAGGAAGATGTCCCAGGTGAAGTTGTTGTCGCCCGCGATGAGGTCGCCCGCAACGCTCTCGAAGGCTACGAACCGTCCCTGGGCCGCGACGCACGACGAGCTCGACGTACCGGTGCCCGCCGTGCCTGCCGGGCCGATGCTCACGCACACGGTCTCGCCGGTGATGCGGTCGAACACGAAGCAGTTGAAACCGCCGCCGCTGCTGCCGTCCAGGTTGCTCGCCGCGCTCGTGTAGGAAACGAAGCGCCCGTCGGCGGAGATCGAGTCGGCATCCGAATCGAGGTTGGCCTCGACGCCGGCCGAGCTCACGCTCGAGCGGCGCGTGGCCCCCGTCTGGAGGTCGCGCACGAACACGTCCATGCGGGCGTTGGTGTCGCCGCCGACGAGGTTCGTCGCGCTGCTCTCGTACGCCACGTAGCGGCCGTCGGGCGAGAGCCTCGGGAGCAGCGAAGGCCCGTTGCCCTGGACGCCGCCGACGTCGGAGCTGACGAGCACCGTCGTTCCCGCGACGAGGTCGCGCAGGAACACGTCCGCGAGGATCCCGTTCGTGTCGCCGCCGACGAGGTTGGTTCCGCCCGAGTAGAAGGCCACGAGACGGCCATCCGCGGAGAGCGAGCCGCCGAAGGAATTCTGGTTCGCCTGCGTGCCGCCGGAGGAGAGGCTCGCACGGATCGTCTGGCTGGTCTGCAGGTCGTGCACGAACACGTCGCGGACGGAGTTCGTGTCCCCGGCGACGAGCGTGGTCGCCGTCGTGTTGAAGCACACGAAGCGTCCGTCGGCCGAGATCGAGGCCAGCCTGGCATCGGAATTGGCCTGGACCCCGCTGCTGGAGACGTCGACGCGCGTGGTCGTGCCCGCGAGGAGGTCGCGCACGAAGACGTCCGCGGACAGGTTGGTGTCGCCCGCGACGAGGTTCGTCGCCTCGCTCTCGAACGCGACGTAGCGGCCGTCGGCGGAGATACGGGCGTTGACCGAGGCGCCGTTGGCCTGGACGCCGGCGGAATCGACGCTCACGCGCACGTTCGTGCCCAGCACGAGGTCGCGCACGAACACGTCCGTCGTGCCGTTGGTGTCGCCCGCGACCAGGTTGGTCGCGGTGCTCTCGAAGGCGACGAAGCGGGCATCGGGCGTGAGAACCGGCGTCCGGCTGGCACCATCGGCCTGGATCCCGCCGGGGCCGACGCTGACGCGCGTGGTGGTCTGCGCGGCGAGCGGCGTGCAGAGGGCGGGAAGGACGACGAGCGAAACGAAACGGAGCTGCGAGCTCATGACCAGGAACCTCCAAGGACCTTGGCAAGTGTAGCGCGGCTCTCGCCGCACGGTGGGGGACCAGGCGCCCGGCTCGAGGAACCGCCGGGGCTTGGGCGTGTCACCAGTCGACGCGCACGCCATTGGTGACGTTCGAGAGGCCGCCCTGCGGCGCCGCGCAGAAGAGCGCATCGGCATCGCGGTACCAGGCCTGGTACCAGCGCGAGGTGCCGTTCGCGATCGGATCGCCGAGGAAGGCGGACTGCAGTCCGAGCGGCAGGCTGCCCGCGCTCGGCGCGTTGGCGACGCCTGCGCTTGCGCTCGCGACGTACAGGCGCGTGAGTGCGCCGCCGATGCAGCGCACGCCGTCGCCGAAGACCGCGCCCGCCTGACGCGTGCTCGCCTGCAGGAAGATCGTCAGCGCGTTGGGCACGATGCCGCTCGCGACGAGCGTGGCGGAGTCCGGATCGGCCGCGAAGCCGTCGAGCGAGAGCAGCGCACCGCCGCTCGCGCCCGAGTTCTCGCAGCCGTGGCCCGCGGCGCCGCTGTTCCCGCACGGACACGCTGTCGCCTGAGTGCCGTCGCCGAAGCAGAAGGGCGTCGCCGCGAGCAGTCCGCGGTCGCGCAGGTAGACGTCCTCCATCGTGAGCAGATCGCCCGGATCGAGGTTCGTCGAGTACGTCCCGAAGGCGACGAATCGGCCGGTGGAGGAGATCCCGGCTTCGATGGAGTGGCCATTGGCCTGCACCTGTCCCGTGCCGAGGCTCGCGAGCGAGGTCGAACCCGTCACGCGATCGTGCACGAAGGTGTCGCTGCTGTTGTTGGTGTCGTTCGGCACGAGGTTCGTCGACAGGCTGACGAACACGACGAAGCGCCCGCTGCCGTCGATGCCGTACAGTTGAGGGCTGTCGGTGGATTGCGCCCCGGAACCGCTGACGCTGACGCACCAGATCTCGCCCGTGAGCAGGTCCTTCTCGAACACGTCCTTGAGGCCGTTGGTGTCGCCTGCGACGAGGTTGGTGGCGTAGCTCGTGAAGGCTGCGTAGCGCCCGTTCCCGGACAGGAAGACCTCGAACGAGGATCCGCCGTTGTTCGCCTGCGATCCGGATGCGCTCGTGTTGGCGCGGGTGACGGTGCCTGTCTGCAGGTCACGAACGAAGATGTCCGGCATGTTGTTCGTGTCGCCGCTGACGAGGTTCGTGGCCCAGCTGTAGAACGCCACGTAGCGCCCGTCGGCCGAGAGCGACCCGTTGTCTGACTCGTTGTTCCCCTGCACTCCGGCGCTCGAGACGCTGACTCGCGTGGTCGTGCTGCTCTGCAGGTCGCGCACGAAGACGTCGCCCGTGTTGTTCGTGTCGCCCGAGACGAGGTTGTTCGAGCCCGTGTAGAAGGCGACGTAGCGGCCGTCGTCGCTGATCGAGCCGAGCCAGGTCTGGAAGGGCCCCTCGACCCCGCTCGACGAGACGCTCGCGCGCACGGTCGTGTTCGCGACGAGGTCGCGCACGAAGACGTCGAGCGCGAAGTTGCCGTCTCCGGAGACGAGGTTCGAGGCCAGGCTCTCGAAGGCGACGTAGCGCCCGTCGGGGGTGATCAACGGGTGGTTGGAGTCGTTGTTCCCCGAGCCTCCCGCCGGCGTCACACTGACGCACTGCGTGGTCCCGCTCGCGAGGTCGCGCACGAAGACGTCGAGATGGCCGTTCGTGTCGTTCGCGACGAGGTTCGAGGCGTAGCTCGAGAACGCGACGTAGCGGCCGTCGGCGGAGACGGACGGCTGCCAGCTCGCTCCGCTCGGTCCTCCGGAGAGCGCACGGCTCACATAGGTCGTGGTCTGGGCTGCGAGGGGAGAGACGGACAGCGACGCGAACGCGAGGCTCGCGACGAGGAAGCGGAGCGGAACCATGCAGAGCACCTCTCTGGCCATAGGGTACCCGCCCATCGTCCGCCCGGGTGGACCGGGTCGGAGGGAACGGATACAAATTCCGCCCCCCATGCCCGCCCAGACCAGTCTCGGCCCCGCCCAGGCGCTCCCCAACGGCAAGGCGACCTACGCCTCCGGCTCCGGCGTCGCGCTGATCACGCTCACGAACCCGCCCGCGAACGGCTACAGCCACGCGATGATGCGCGACCTCGACGAGGCGATCCTGCGCGCGCGCTTCGACGACGCGGTGCAGGTGATCGTGCTCGCCGGCGCGGGCGAGAAGTTCTTCTGCGCCGGCGCCGACATCGCGATGCTCCACGAGGTCACGCCGAGCTTCAAGTACGCCTTCTGCCTGCACGCGAACGAGACGCTCTTGCGCCTGGAGCACACGCCCAAGCTCGTGATCGGCGCGCTCGGCGGCCACTGCGTCGGTGGTGGACTCGAGATCGCGCTCGCCTGCGACCTGCGCATCGCGCGCAAGGGCTCGGGCAGGTGCGGCCTGCCGGAGGTCGCGCTGGGCGTGCTGCCCGGCACCGGCGGCACGCAGCGCCTCGCGCGCATCGTCGGCACGAGCAAGGCGATCGAGCTGATGGCCGGCGGGAAGCTCTTCGAGTACGAGGAGGCGCTCGCGCTGGGGCTCGTCAACGAGGTGCGCGAGGCGGGCGACGACGCGAGCTTCCTCGAGAGCGTGCTCGAGACCGCGCGCGGCTACGGCACGCCCGGCAAGGCGGCGCTCGCGGTCGGCGCGATCAAGCGCGCGGTGCAGACCGGCTCGCAGCTCCCGCTCGAGGCCGGCCTCGCACTCGAGCGCGAATTGCAGGCGCGCCTGTTCGCCTCGGCCGATGCGCGCGAGGGCGTCGCGGCCTTCGTCGAGAAGCGCGCGCCGAAGTTCAGCGGGAAGTAGCGAGGAGCACCGCGATGCAAGCCGTCCACGTCCCCGTCCACGGCGATCCGTCGGTCCTCGAGCTCGTCGACCTGCCGCGGCCCGTGCCCAAGGCGGGCGAGGTGCTGGTGAAGGTCGCCGCGATCAGCGTCAACCACCTCGACCTGTGGGTGCGGCGCGGCATGCCGGGCGTCAAGCTGCCGCTGCCGATGATCCCCGGTTGCGACGGCACGGGCACGATCGTCGAGCTCGGCGCGGGCGTGAGCGGCCTCTCGGTCGGCGAGAAGGTGCTGCTCGAGCCAGGCTACAGCTCCGGGACGAGCGCGCACGACCGCGCAGGCAACGACCACCTCTCCGACGACTACCAGATCCGCGGCGAGCACTTCGACGGCCTCGCGCGCGAGTTCGTCGCGATCGAGTCGCGCTTCGTGATGCCGCTGCCCGCGGGCTGCGATCTGGTGCGCAGCGCGGCGATCCCGCTGGTCTTCGTCACGGCCTGGGGCCTGCTCGTCACGCGCGCGAAGGTCGCGAGCGGGCGAGACGGTGCTCGTGCTCGGCGGCGCCTCGGGCGTCGGCTCGGCCGCGATCCAGATCGCGCGCGAGCGCGGCGCGCGCGTGATCGCGACCGTCGGCAGCGAGGCCAAGGCGGCGCTCGCGCGCACGCTCGGCGCGCACGAGGTCGTGCGCCACGACCAGAGCGACTGGCCGCAGCAGGTGCGCAAGCTCTCGGGCGGCCGCGGCGCGGACGTCGTCGTCGAGCACGTCGGTCCCGCGACCTGGGCCGGCTCGATGCGCGCGCTGGCGCGCAACGGGCGCCTGGTCACCTGCGGCGGAACGACCGGAGCGACGGTCGAGGTGCAGCTGCCGCACCTGTTCATCAAGAACCAGAGCGTGCTGGGCTCGACGATGGGCCCCAAGAACGCCTTCCCGCACATCTTCGCGCGCGTCGCGGACGGCACCTACAAGCCGGTCGTCGACCGCATCCTGCCGCTCTCGAAGGTGCGCGAGGCGCACGAGCTGCTCGAGAGCCGCGCCGTGCTGGGCAAGATCGTGCTGATCCCCGGCAGCTAGTCGAACGACGAGGAACCCATGGCCACACTCCAGGCATCCCAGATCCGCTGCGCCGCCGTGCTCGGCGCGGGCACGATGGGGCACGGCATCGCGCACGTGCTCGCGACCTCGGGCATCCAGGCGCGCCTCTACGACATCGCGCCCTCCGCGGTCGAGAAGGGCCTCGCGAGCATCCGCGCCAACCTCGAGAAGGGCGTCGCCAAGGGCAAGCTCTCCGCGGCCGACCGCGACGCCGCGCTGGCGCGCCTGAGCGGCACGACGAAGCTCGAGGAGGCGGTCGAAGGCGTGCAGTGCGTGGTCGAGGCCGTGCCCGAGAAGCTGGAGCTCAAACAGAAGCTCTTCGCCGACCTCGGCGCGAAGCTCGGGCCCGAGGTGCTGCTCGCGACGAACACCTCCTCGCTGCCGATCGCGCGCATCGCCAGCGTCACGCCGCACGCCGAGCGCGTCGTCGGCATGCACTTCTTCAACCCCGTGCACATCATGAGCCTGCTCGAGGTGGTCGTGACCGAGCGCTCCGCGCAGGCCGCGGTCGACTGTGCGGTCGAGCTCGGCCGGCGCATGGGCAAGGAGCCGATCGTGGTCAAGGACTCGCCCGGCTTCGCGAGCTCGCGCCTGGGCGTGCTGCTCGGCCTGGAGGCGATCCGCATGTTCGAGAGCGGCGTCGCCTCGGCCGAGGACATCGACAAGGCGATGACGCTGGGCTACGGCCACCCGATGGGCCCGCTGCGCCTGACCGATCTGGTCGGGCTCGACGTGCGGCTCTCGATCGCCGACTACCTGCAGAAGGAGCTGGGCGAGCGCTTCGCCGCGCCGCTCCTGATGCGCGAGATGGTGCAGCGCGGCGAACTCGGCAAGAAGAGCGGCAAGGGCTTCTATGTCTGGAAGGACTGATCCCGCGTGAGCCTCGCGCGTTCCCGTCCCGCGAGGCCGCTCGCACCCGCGCCGCTCTCGCGCTTCGAGCTGCCGCGGCGCTCGACCGGCGTGCTCGCGGACGCGGAGCGCGCGCTGGCGCTGGAGCACGCGCGCGCCCTGCTCGAGCAGCCGACCGCGCCGTACTTCGAGGACGGCCCGCGCGAGATCGTGCGGCGCTTCGTCGCCGAGAGGCCGGGCTTCGAGCTCGACGAGGACGAGCACGCCAACCTGCTCGTGCGCTGGAAGGGGCGCGGACGGCCGCGCAGGGGCGCGCCGCTGCTCGCCTTCAGCGCGCACCTGGACCATCCGGCCTTCTCGTACGCCGGCACGCGCGGCGGGAAGGCGCTGGCACGCCTGCACGGCGGCGTCGGCGCGCGCTTCCTGCCGGGAGCGCCGCTGCGCTTCTTCGCCGCGGGGACGCGCGCGCTGCTGGGCACCGCTCGCATCGCGAGGGTCGTGCAGGCGCAGTCCGACGACGTAGAGGTCGAGCTCGCGGACCTGCGCGGGCGCCTCGTGCCGGGCTGCTTCGGCGTCTTCGATCTCCCCTCGGGCGTGATCCGCGGCGGGCGGCTGCACGCGCGCGTGTGCGACGACCTGATGGGCGCGGCCTCGATCCTCGCCGCGCTCGACCTGCTCGCGCGCGCCGGTCACGAGCGGCCGCTCCTGGGGATCTTCACGCGCGCCGAGGAGACCGGCTTCGTCGGCTGCCTGGGCCTGATGCACGCGCGCAGCCTGCCGCCGCGCACGCAGGTGATCGGCCTGGAGTGCTCGCCGCGCCGCGCCACGGCCAAGGTCGGCCGCGGGCCGGTGATCCGCGCCGGCGACAAGCAGTCGATCTTCGATCCCGGGCTGACGCTGCTGGTGGAGGAGGCGGCGCGAGCGCTGGGCGAGCGCGCCAGCGGCTTCCGCTGGCAGCGCGCGCTGATGGACGGCGGCAGCTGCGAATCGACCGTCTACAACCACTTCGGGACGCGCGCCGCGGGCGTCTGCCTGGCGCTGGGCAACTACCACAACTGCGGCCCGGCCGGCGCGATCGCGCCCGAGTTCGTCGACTGGCACGACTACGAGGGCCTCGTCGCGCTGCTCTGCGAGAGTGCCCGCCTCTTCGGCCGCGTCGACGCGCGCGCGAAAATCAGCACGCGCCTGCAGCGCATCTGGGAGCGCGAGTGCAAACTGCTCGCCGCCTCCAGCGTGCGGATGCGCGCGAAAGGATCCCCCCGATGAACGAGCTGCGCTGGTCCGAGGAGGGCGCTCCGCCTCCGCCGAAGAAATCGATCCCGACCTGGGCCTGGTGGGTGGGCGGCGGCTGCGCCTTCCTGCTGCTGGTCTTCGCCGTGGGCGCCTTCGTCGTGATCTCCTTCTTCAAGAAGGCGACCGATCCCGAGCGCCAGTGGGCCGAGGTCGCGCAGGTGCTGCCCTACGACGAGCGTCCGAAGGACCTGAAGCTGTTCTGGGGCTCGCAGGTCGGCCTGGACATGTTCGTCTTCGAGGACAAGCACGGCCTGGTCGTGCTGCTGATGCGGCTGCCGGGCGACGAGGGCAAGTCCAAGCAGCAGATGTTCGACGTGAAGCAGAGCTTCTCGGTCTTCGGCAAGGGCGGCCGGCACTCGATGGAGCCGGGCTCGATCCACGTGCAGGGCCGCGACCTGAAGGTGCTGCGCTTCGTGCAGGAGGGAGCGCAGTCGGGCGCGCCGAGCGGCGGGCCGCCGACCGGCACCGGCGGGAGCATCCTGGTCGACGTCACGCCCGAGGGTTCCGATCGCGCCGTGCTGCTGCAGGTGACGCGCGCCAACGGCGAGGACACGCCGATCCCCGACGAGCAGGTCATCGAGATCCTGGCACCCTTCCATGTCGGCACCCAGCGCTGATCCCTCGACGAACGCGCGCCGCGACAGCGCGCTGGGGATCGTCGGCATCGCCGGCGGCTTCCTCCTGATCGCCGGCATCTTCGTCTGGATGTGGATCTCGCGCGGGCACCCGATCGACGCGGCCGACCAGCTGCGCGGCTCGTTCGCCGTCAGCGCGGTTCCCGCCGGCTGGAACGTCGCTCTCGCGCAGGCCGTGCCCGACGGCTTCTTCGACTTCAGCTCCGAGCAGCGCATCGTGCGCCTGGTGCGCGCCGACGCGCCGGCCGATCCCGCGCCGAGCGAGACGCCGGAGGCGAAGCCCGACTGGAAGGCGCTGGCGGAGAAGGCGGCCGCGGGCGAGCCGACGCGGCTCTTCCTGGCCTGGTATCCGCCGTCTTCCGGCAGCCAGGACGTGCAGCGCCAGCTCGACTCGCACCGCGCGCAGGAGCTCTCGCAGCTGGGCGAGAAGGGCGGCATCGTGCGCATCGACGTCGGCAAGCTCACCTGGGGCTCGTTCGACGCGGACTTCGTGCACGAGCGCCTCTTCGAGAAGGGGGCGTTCCGCGACGCGCTGCGCGTCAACCTGAGCTCGCCGGGGCAGTTCTGCGTGCTCAACGTGCTCTGGCCCTGGGGCGTGCGCGGCAGCCGCGAGTCGGCGTCGAAGGTGCTCGCGCTGTTCCCGCCGCACGCGCCGGCGCCGGCACCGGCGGGGAAGTAGTCGCGTCGCGGAGCTACGCGCGCGTCGCGAGCTCGAGCAGCTCCGCGAGGTGCAGCACGCGCACGTCGAGGCCCGCCGCGCGCACGCCGGTGTCCCACTGCAGGTGACAACCCGGGTTTGCGGTCACCAGCGTGCGCGCGCCGCTCGCGCGCAGCGCGTCCAGGCGCGGCGCGAGGACGGCCTTCGCGTCCGCCGGCCGCGCCAGCGACCACGTGCCGGCCGAACCGCAGCAGTTCTCCGAGCCATCGAGCTCGACGCGCGCGAGCGGCACGAGCCCGAGCAGCGCGCGCGGCTCGCGGCGGATGCCCTGGCCGTGGCAGAGGTGGCAGGGATCGTCCCAGGTGATCGGCGCCAGCGACTCGAGCGCGTTCGAGCGCCGCACGCGCGAGGCGAGCCGCGCGCGGATCGGCTCGCGCGCGAGCAGCTCCGCGAGGTCGAGCGTGCGCGCGGCGAGGGCCGCCGCGCGCGCGCGCCAGGGATCGCCGGGCTCGAACAGGGCCGCGAGCTCCTTCAGGTGCGATCCGCAGCCGGCGCTGTTGGTGACCAATGCGAGCGGCGTGCCGCGCTCGTCGCACAGGCTCTCGCAGGCCTCGATCGCGGCGCGCGCCAGGGCACGCGCGCCCGCGAGCTCGCCGTTGTGCGCGTGCAGCGAGCCGCAGCAGAAGAGGTTCGGCGAGACGCGCACCTCGCAGCCCGCGCGCGCGAGCACGGTGGCGCTGGCGCGGTTGACGTTGCCGAGCAGCTCGGGCATCACGCAGCCCTCGAGCAGCACGACGGTCGCGTGGCGCTCGCCCTCGGCCGGCGTCAGCGTCGGCAACACCACGCGCTCGCTCGAGGCCGGCAGCCGCGAGCGTCCGACGATCCGCGCGACGCGCGCAGCCAGCGACAGCGCGCCACGGTCGCGCAGGAAGAGGCCGAACCCGAGAGCGCGCGCGATCCGCACGTGCAGCGGGCGGCGGCGCAGCGGCTCCAGCGCGCCGCGCGTGTGCTCCATCATCGCGCCGAAGCGCACGCCCGAAGGGCAGACGCTCTCGCAGTGCCGGCACAGCAGGCAGAAGTCCATCTCCTCGGCGAAGTCGGCGTCGGGCTCGATCGCGCCCTCGGCCAGCGAACGCATCAGGTGGATGCGCCCGCGCGGACTCGAGGGCTCGCGGCCGGTCAGCTTGTACGTCGGGCAGGTGTTGAGGCACAGGCCGCAGTGCACGCAGTCCAGGCTCTTCGCGTAGTCGACCAGCGTGCGCGGATCCATGCTCAGGCCTCGGCCAGCACGCCGGCGGGATCGAGCGCGAGCTTGAGGCGGCGCTCGAGCTCGCGTTGCAGCGCGGGACGCGCAGGTGCGCTGCGGACATCCGCCGGTGCGACGTCGAGCGCGAGCGTGGCGACGTTCGGCAGCGCGAGCACGCGCCCGGGATGGGCCGCCAGGGATTCCAGGCGCGCGAACAGCTCGCTCGGCGGGCACTCGAGCGCGACGTGATCGGGCGCAGGCGCGCTCCGGTCGGCGAAGGCGCGCGCGGAGGCGATCGCCGCCGCGCCGCTCGCTGCCTCGCCCTGCGCGCCGAGGCGGCCCGCGAGCGCGAGCTCCTCGTCGAGCACCTCGGATGCGCCGCCCAGCAACAGGCCCAGCTGCCAGCGCGCGCGCTCGTCGCGCGCGAGCGCCAGGACCAGCGGGCGCAGCGCGCCGTTCCAGGCCGCCTCGACCAGCGTGCGCGCCGCGCCGGGCGCGTCGAGCGGCGTACACGACCAGGCCAGCGCATCCGGCGCGGGGAACAGGCGCAGCGAGGCCTCGAGCACGACGCACAGGCAGCCGTGCGCGCCGGTGTAGAGCCGGTGCATGTCGTAGCCCGTGACGTTCTTGACCAGCCGGCCGCCGCTCTTGACGCGCGTGCCGTCGCCGAGTGCCACGCGCATGCCGAGCACGTGGTGGCGCACCGGGCCGAAGCGCGCGCGGTCCAGGCCCGATCGTCCCGCGGAGAGCACGCCGCCGAGCGTGCGCCGCTCCTCGTGCGCGACCAAGGGCGTCAGCCAGTGGCGCTCGCGCGCGGTCGCCTCGCGCAGCCCTGCCAGCGTGCTGCCGGCGCGCGCCGTGATCACGCCTTCGCCGGGCTCGTACTCGACGATGCCCTCGAGCGCGCGCGTCGAGAGCGCTAGGTCCGCGTCGCGCGTGCCGCGCCGCGCGAGCTCGCTCCCGCGGCCCAGCGGCAGCACGCGCCAGCGCTCGCGCGAAGCGAGCGCGAGCAGCGCGACGAGCTCGTCCTCGCTCGCGGGAGCGAAGAGCGGCAGCTCGCGCGCCAGCGCGGGTGCGCGCAGCGTCTCGACGCGTGCGGCGCCGAACTCGCGCTCGAGGCGTTCGCGCGGCGCGCTCACCGCGCCTCCTCGCGCCGCGGCGCGCGTGTGCGCGTCTCCATGCAGGCGCGCATCGGGATCAGCTTGCCCGGGTTCATGCGGCAGTGCGGATCGAAGGCCTCGCGCGCGCGGCACATCGCGGCGAGATCCTCGCGCGTGAAGAGCCACTCCATCGCGCCGAGCTTCTCCAGGCCGATGCCGTGCTCGCCCGAGAGCGAGCCGCCGGCCGCGAGGCAGGCCTTGAGGATCTCGTCGCCGGCCTCGAGCACCCGGCGCAACTCGTCCGCGTCGCGCCGGTCGTAGGAGATGTTCGGGTGCAGGTTGCCGTCGCCGGCGTGGAACACGTTGGCGACCTTGAGCCCGCGCTCGTGGCAGATCTGCGTCGTCGCGCGCACGAGCTCGCGCAGCTTGCGGCGCGGCACGACCGCGTCGCACACGTACAGGTCGGGTGCCACGCGGCCCATCGCGCCGTAGGCCCCCTTGCGCCCGGCCCACAGGCGCGTGCGCTCGCCCGCATCGCGCGCGCGGCGCAGCTCGAAGGCGCCGCGGGCGCGGATCAGCGGCTCGAGCACGCGCGCCTGCGCCGCGACCTCGCTCTCGCGGCCCTCGAGCTCGAGCAGCAGCACCGCGCCGGCCTCGCGCGGGTAGCCCGCACGCAGCACGCTGGCCTCGACGGCCTCGATCGTCAGCCGGTCGAGGATCTCGATCGCCGAAGGCTCGGCGCGCGCCGCGATCAGGTCGGTGACCGCGTCGCAGGCGTCGTCGAGCTCGCGGAAGAGGGCCAGCCAGGTCTCGACCACCGGCGGCGCCGGCGTCAGGCGCACGGTGATCTCGGTCGCGACGCCGAGCATGCCCTCGCTGCCGACGAAGAGCCCGACGAGGTCGAGCCCGTCCGGATCGGCGCGCGGCGCGGAGAGATCGAGCACTTCGCCCGTCGGCGTGACGATCACCAGGCCGAGCACGTGCTGCGTGGTCGTGCCGTGCCGGAAGCAGTGCGGTCCGCCCGAGTTCTCGGCGACGTTGCCGCCCAGCGTGCAGGCCTTCTGGCTCGAGGGATCGGGCGCGTAGAACAGGCTGTGCCGCTCGCAGGCGTGCGTCAGGTCGACGTTGACGACGCCGGCCTGCACGCGCGCCCAGCGGTTCGCGGCGTCGATCTCGAGCACGTCGCGCATGCGCGCGGTGCCGAGCAGCACGCCGTGCTCGACCGGCGTCGCGCCGCCCGAGAGGCCCGTGCCCGCGCCGCGCGGCACGATCGGAACGCCGGCCTCCGCGAGCAGCCGCATCGCCGCGGCGGTCTCGGCCGTGTCGCGCGGCAGCAGCACGAGCTCGGGCACGTGGCGCACGAAGGCGAGTCCGTCGCACTCGTACGGCACGCGCTGGCTGGCGCGCTCGACCATCCCGGCCGGGCCGAGGACCTCGCGCAGCGCACGCAGCAGTCCGGCGTCCATCAGAAGTCGATGCGCGAGAGGCGCCAGGCGGCCAGCCACAGGAGCAGCGCCGCGAACGCGATCGAGCTGGCGAGCGAGACGAAGATGTTGTGGCGTGGCGGCGCGGTCCAGTCGAGCTGGCGCTGGTACCAGCGCGGCGGATCCATGCCGCGCGGGTCGTCGTCGAGCCGGATCTCGCGCACGAGCGCGCGCACACGGCCGACGGCAGCGTCCGCGGCCGCGGGGCCGATGCGCTCGCGCGCCTCGATCACGAGCATCCAGTCGCCCAGCGCGAGGAAGCCCTTGGCGCGGCTCCACTCGCCGTTCGAGTCGTTCTCCTTCCAGGCGACGATCTCGGGACGCAGGCCCGGGCCGGGCTCCGCTCCCGGCACGGCGAGCGGCTTCGTGCCGGCCTTCTCGAGCTCCGCGCCGAGCGTGCGCGCGGCCGTGCGTGCCGAGCGGCGCTTGCCCTCGAGCGCGCGCGGCTCCCGCCGCAGCACGAGCTCGAGCGTGTCCGCGGCCTGGGCCGCGTGCCAGCGCGCGGGCTGCTGCTCGAGGTCGAGCCTCCCGCCCGCTCCGTCCAGGGCCAGCCCGTTGGGGGACTCCTCGAGGCTCGCGCCGGTCGCCTCGTCGCGCACGAGCGGCTCGCGGTCGAAGATCACGCTGCGCAGCTTGCTGACGATCAGGTCCGCGTCGGTGGTCTTGGGCAGCACGAAGTGCAGCGTGTCGAGCGCGTGGTAGACGATCGGCGGGATGTTGTCGTGCAGCGGCGGCGCGTCCTTGTCCAGCTCCTCGCGCTGCAGCTGCTTCTGCTCGCGCGCGTACTCGGACAGGATCCAGACGTTGTGCACGCAGCCGTTGAGCGCGAAGAACAGGATCGTCGCGAGCAGCGCCGCCACCGAGTTGCGCGTCAGCACGCCGACCAGCAGCGAGACCGAGTGCACCAGCGCGAACACGTAGACGATGGTCAGGATCGTCCACAGGAAGGCCGGATCGCTGCGCCCCGAGACCAGGCGCAGCCCCAGATGCATGCCGACGACCAGCGCGGAGGCGAGGATCGCGACGAAGAGCACGCCCGCGCAGTAGCGCGCGATGAGCAGCGTCGAGCGCGCGATCGGCCGCGAGAAGACCACGTCGGCCGCGCCCTTCTCGAGCATGCGCGGCACGAAGAAGGCGGTCGCCGCGATGCTGAAGAGGATGCCCAGCGTGCCGGCGATACCGCTGACGACGAGCTCCTGGAAGCGCTGCACGAGCAGGTCGGGGTTGTGCTGGCCGCCGACCAGCCAGCCCAGATCGTCCCAGGCGATGGTCTTGACGCCGAAGAGCACCACCAGGCCCTGCTCGCGCGCTCCGAGCACGAAGGTGGGCAGCACCAGCAGGCCGACCAGCACCGCCAGCATGCGGAAGACCTTGTTGTCGAGCACCTGGTAGTAGGCGTCGAGGAACAGCGCGCGCACGATCGAGCGGTTCATCGCGCGCCTCCCTGTTCCTTGACCAGGCCCACGAAGGCCTCTTCGAGGCTGAGCTTGCGCGGCCAGACGGCACGGATCGAGACGCCCGCGCCGCGCAGGCGGTCGATGCAGCGGTCGAGCTCGGCGTCGTCGCCCAGCGCGAGCTCGAAGCCGTCGGGCTGCGGCACCAGCGCGCTGCCGATTCCGGCGAGCAGCGCGCCGAGGTCGGGCGGCGTGCGCGCGAGCTCGAAGCGCACCGAACCGGTGCGCGGCGTCAGCTCGGCCATCGTGCCCTCGCGCAGGATGCGTCCGCGCGCGAGGATCACGGCGCGATCGCAGATCAGCTCGACCTCCATCAACAGGTGCGAGTTGAGGAAGAGCGTCACGCCGCGGCGCTTGAGCTCCATCACGATCTCGCGGATCTGCATGCGCCCGACGGGATCGACGCCGTCGGTGGGCTCGTCGAGGAAGACCAGCTCCGGATCGTGGATCAGGGCCTGCGCGAGGCCGATGCGCTGCTGCATGCCCTTGGAGTACTCGGCGATCTTGCGGTCGGCCGACTCGCGCATGCCCACCTGCGCGATCTGCTGGTCGATGCGATCGTCGATCTCGCTCTGGGCGCAGCCGCTCATCAGCGCGAACAGGCGCAGCATCTGCCGCCCGGTCAGGTAGCCCGGCAGGCGGTGCGCCTCGGGCAGGTAGCCGATGCGCCGGCGCACGTCGGGGTCCTGGGGCGGGCGGCCGAGGATCTCGACCTCGCCGCTGGTGCGGCGCACCAGGCCGAGCAGGATCTTGACCATCGTCGTCTTGCCCGCGCCGTTGGGGCCGAGCAGGCCGAAGACGCTGCCGCGCCCGACCTCGAGGCTGACGCCGTCGAGCGCGCGGAAGCCTGCGCCGCGACGCAGGCCGCTCGAGTAGACCTTGACCAGCTCGCGGACGCGGAGCAGGGGGGGCGCTGTGGCTGCCGCGCTCACGCGTGCAGCATCCCAAGCCGCGCCGCGCCGATCCAGCCCGCGTCCGCGCCCAGCTCGGCGCGCAGCACGCGCACGCCGGCGAGCCGCTCCCCGTAGCTGCGTTCGAACAGGCCGGCGCGCACGCCGGGGAGCAGCACGTCGAGCGCGGCGCCGAAGCCGCCGCCGATCACGAAGCAGCGCAGATCGAGCAGCGAGACGACCAGCGCCAGACCGTGGCCCAGATCCCGGCCGATCGCCTCGCACAGCGCGCGCTCGTCCGCAGCGCCGGCCCGCGCGCGCGCGGCGAGCTCGATCAGGTCGCCGGGGTTCGACCGCGGCAGGCCGGCCTCGCGCGCGCGGCGCGCCGCGGCCGTGGCCGAAGCCAGCGTCTCCAGGCAACCGTGCCCGCCGCAACCGCAGAGCGGCCCGCCGGGCTCGATCACCACGTGTCCGACCTCGCCGGCCATGCCGCCCGGACCCGCGTAGAGCTTCCCGTCGAGGATCAGCCCGCCGCCCACGCCGGTTCCCAGAGTGACCAGCAGGAAGTCACGCTCGTCGCGCCCGCGGCCGAGCCAGCTCTCGCCCAGAGCGGCGGCGTTGGCGTCGTTCTCGAGCCGGACGCCCGGACGGCAGCAGCCCCAGTCGTCGCGCCAGACCGGCCACCAGCGGCACGCCCTGCATGCAGTGCAGGTTCGGGCTGGCGAGCACGCGCCCGCTGGCGTGGTCGACCAGGCCCGGCGCGCCCAGCCCGACGCTCGACTCGGCGCCCAGCGAACGCGAGAGCGCCGCGATCGATCGAGGACGTCCTCCGCGCCGCGCTCGAAGCCGGTGGGGATCTCCTGGCGCGCGAGGATGCGCCCGTTCTCGTCGACGGCCCCGGCCTTGATCGCCGTCCCGCCGAGATCGATGCCGACGTGCAGCATCGCCGGATCCTACTCCTCCGACTGGTTCTTCACGCGCCGCGTGACGCGGCGGTAGGCCTTGAGGTAGGTCTGCGCCGTCGTCTGCCAGGAGAAGTCCTGCTTCAGGCAGCGCATCACGATCGAGCGCCAGTCGGCGGCTTCCTTGTAGAACTTGCGCGCGAGGTCGATGCCCTCGAGCAGGCCGTCGCCGGAGTAGTTCCGGAAGCAGATGCCCGTGCCGCGGCGCGGGTCCTTCTCGACGTCCTCGACGGTGTCGTCCAGTCCGCTCGCCGCGTACACGACCGGCACCACGCCGTAGCGCATGCCGATCGCGACGAGCGCGTTCGAGGAGTGGTAGTGCGAGGGCAGGATCAGGAGGTCTGCGCCGCCCAGCAGCGTGTGCGCGCTGTTGACCTGGTAGCCCTCGATCAGCCGGCAGCGGCCGGCGAAGGTCTGCTCCATCGTCTTGACGCGCTCGAGGATCTCGTGCTTGCCCGAGCCCATCAGCACGACCTCGACGTTGCGCTCGAGGATCGAGGTCAGCACCTCGGCCAGGATGTCGAAGCCGCTGTCGGCGTCGAAGCGCCCGATCACGGCCGCGAGCGCGATGCGCGGCCCGTTGTCGAGGCCGAGCGCCTGCTGCAGCGAGGTCTTGCACTTCTTCTTGCCCGCGAGCTCCTTGTCCTTGATCGAGAAGGTCTGCGGCAGGAGCGGGTCGTTGCTCGGGTCCCAGGCGCGGTAGTCGATGCCGTGCGTGATCCCGACGAGCTCCTTGGCGCGACGGCGGAAGGTGTCCTCCAGCCCGTAGCCGCGGTCGGTCTCCTGGATGCGCAGCGCCTGGCTGGGCGAGGAGACCCCGACGATGGTCGCGAACTCGGCGCCGGCCTTGAGGAAGTTGACCTTGCCGTGCAGCTCGACGCCGCGCACGAACTGGAAGACCTGGTGGGGCAGCCCGATCTGGGGCAGGATCTCGCGCTCGAAGGCGCCCTGCATCGCGAGGTTGTGGATCGCGAAGAACGTCCCGGCGCGCGCGGCGGGGTGATCGGGGTGCTTGGGGGCGTACTCGACCTCGCGCAGGAGCGGGATCAGGCCCGTGACCCAGTCCATGCAGTGCACGATGTCGGGCTCGAAGCCGAGCAGCGGGAAGCTCTCGAGCACGGCCCGGCAGAAGACCGAATAGCGCCGCCAGTTGTCGGGATAGGGCCCTTCCTCGTCGCCGTAGGGATGGCGCGAGCGGAAGTACTGCGTGTGGTCGACCAGCACCACGGGCACATCGCCGAGCAGCGCCGTGTGGATCGTGACCGTCGCCTTGCCCGCGCCGTCCTTGACCTTGATCTCGCCGACGGTCTTGAGATCGGCCAGAGGCGTCAGCAGCGTCTCCGCGTGGTAGGGGAGAAAGACGCGCACGTCGCCGCCCTCCTGGCGCAGGGTGCGAGCCAGGGACTCCGACACTTCGGCGAGGCTCGTGCGCCGCACGAGCGATTGCAGTTCAGGAGTGACGAAGGCGATTTCTTCAAGCTGGTCGGGCCTCGTCCGTCGCAGGGCGGCCTGGAGCTCGGCGACCTGCCGAGGCCCTCGGGCTGCTGGAGACTGCTGGGGGTGAGGGTTCCAAGGATCCGGTCGGGCGCTGGCTCTCTCCGCGGGTGGGGGATTCCGAGGGCCGGCCGTCCCTTGGCGCTCCCAAGCTAGAAAACTCCTAGCGACGGGCCCACGTGCCACTTGTGGATAATCTCGCAAGTCAATGCCAGATAATGGCTTGCATTTGGTTCTTTCCAGGTCGGCCGGGTGGGTTTCCCGGGGCGGAAAGCGGATCCCCCGCGGCCCGGCGAGCCCGTAGAATCCGGCGCCCGAGCGCAACCCCACATGTCCAACACCAGCCTTCGCGACCTCAGCCTGACGCAGTTTGCCGGCCGCCTCGCCGAGAAGACGCCCACGCCCGGCGGCGGATCGGTCGCCGCGCACCTCGCGCAGGTCGGAGCGGCGCTGGGCTGCATGGCCTTCCGCTTCACCAGCGGGGAGAAGTTCGCCGCCGTCGAGGCGGCCATGACGGCGCGCGCGGCCGAGCTGGAGACGATCCGCGCGCGCGCCGCCGAGCTGATCGACGCGGATGCGGCTGCCTACGATCTCGTCACCTCGGCCTACCGCCTTCCGAAGGCGAGCGAGGCCGAGAAGACCGCCCGCAGCGCCGCCATCCAGGCCGGGATGCGCCAGGCGATCGCGGTGCCGGCCGAGACGCTCGATCTCGCCCTGCGCGCGTTGCGCCTTGTCGCCGACGGCGCGCCGGCGATCAACCCCAACCTCGTCAGCGACTGCGCCAGCGGGGTCTGGTGCCTGTGGAGCGCGGCCGAGGCCGCCTTCCTCAACGTGCGCATCAACGTCGGTTCGCTGGCGGACAAGGAAGCCGGCCGCGCGCGCCTGGCGGCCTGCGAGCGCGACCTCGCCCAGGCCCGCGCCCTCGCCGAGAGCGCGCGCGCGGCGATCGAACACAAGCTCGGCTGAGGATCCCCATGCATCGCATCGTCTTCGTCCGTCACGGCGAGAGCCAGTGGAACCGCGAGAACCGCTTCACCGGCTGGCGCGACGTGCCGCTCTCCGAGAAGGGCATCGCCGAGGCGCGCGAGGCCGGACGCAGGCTCGCGGCGGAGGGCTTCAGCTTCGACGCCGCCTACACCTCGGTGCTCAAGCGCGCGATCAAGACGCTCTGGCTGGTGCTGGAGGAGATGGACCTGATGTGGCTGCCGGTGACGCGCGACTGGCGCCTCAGCGGCACACTACGGCGCGCTGACCGGCCTGGACAAGGCCGAGACCGCCGCGCGCCACGGCGAGCAGCAGGTGCTCGTCTGGCGCCGCAGCTACGACATCCCGCCGCCGGCCTTCGCGCCCGGCGATCCGGCCAACCCCTCGATCGACCGGCGCTACGCGAAGCTCGCGCCCGCCCAGCTGCCGCTGTGCGAGTCGCTCAAGGACACCGTCGCGCGCGTGGTGCCGTGCTGGAACGAGGTGCTCGCGCCGCGCGTGCGCGCCGGCGAGCGCCTGATCGTCGCCGCGCACGGCAACTCGTTGCGCGCGCTGGTCAAGCACCTCGACCGCATCCCCGACGACAAGATCGTCGCGCTCAACATCCCGACCGGGATCCCGCTGGTGTACGAGCTCGACGAACAGCTGCAGCCGATCCGCAGCCGCTATCTCGCCAGCGACGAGGAGGTCGCGGCCGCGCAGCACGCGGTCGCGGCGCAGGGCAAGAAGAAGGGCTGAGGTCGGGACCTGGATCGGGATCGCGCGGGCCGAGGCCGGACGCGCTCCCGGATGCGACCCGCGAGGATCGCGTCGCCTCACTCCTTGTCATACGGGGCGAGGAACAACACGCTCAGGTCGATGCTGCCGTGACCGTGCAGCGGGAACTGCGGATCGGAGGGGTTGGCGGGCGCGAGGTTCGACGCGGTGTCCGGCGGCGAGAAGAGCAGCAGCCCCCCGAGCGCGGCCAGCACGTCGGCCTTGTCGGAAGCGGGGAGCGCGGCGAACGCGTCGCGCTGGGCCTGCGCCTCGCCGCCGTGCCGCAGGATCGCGTCCTCCAGCGTCAGGCTCCGACCGTCGTGGCCGTAGGGGGCTGTCGACCCGACGCCCCAGAGCGCCGTGGTCAGGAACTGGGTGTGCACGCTGCCGTCGAAGTTGCGTTCGTGGAATCCCGGCCCCAGGTCGTGGCGCTTGAAGTCGGTGTAGATGTCCTCGACGCGGAACGAGGTACCCCGCGTGGTCGCAGCGATGCGCAGGTTCGTCCTGCTCGTCCAGCGTGGAGCAGCGCAGGCTGGCGCTGGCGTACAGGCGCGAGAAAACGCCGTTGGCGTGCACCGGATCGAACGCGGTGCGGACGTCGGCGACGCGACGATCGTGCTCGATCAGGAGGTCCTGCACGTGGCAGTCGGTGCAGCCGACTGGAGAGTGCAGCAGGCCTGGCCGTGCTGCGTGGCCGCGGTTTGCTGACCCAGTCCGGGCTTGAAGTAGTTGAGCAGGTAGAACTCGAGGTGATCGACGAGGCTGGCGGGGATCTCGTCGGTCACCCCGTCGGCATCCCCGACCTGCGTGGCGCTCGACACGGGCGGTGCCTGGATGGCGTCCGTCGTTCCGCTGAGCAGCATCCCTGCCGGCGTCCGCACGTCCTGGCCGTGCGAGGCGCGCAACAGGTCCGGATCATGGGCCTGGAGCCCCATCTCCGCGTCGAGCGCGCCGACGATGAACTCGCGCATCGAGATCGTCTTGCCCTGCGCGAAGAACGGCCGCACGCGCAGGTCGGTGTCGACGCCGTGCACCGCCACGCGCTGGTGTCGAGCGTCCCGTCGGGGCGGGCGGTGATCGTGCCGTAGTGGATGGTCTTGCTCGCGAGCGGCAGCGAGACGTTCGTGCCCTGCTGCTGCGCGAGCTGCAGCGCTTGCGCGCGGATCGCGCGTAGATCGTGCGTGATCTCGTCGGCGAGCATCTCCTTCAGCCCCAGGCCGAACAGGTGCGGCGCGTCGCGGCTGTCGGGCCGCGTGAAGACGTTGCCGCCGAAACCCGCCGAGCCGAAGGGCCGGCTGTGGCAGCCCGCGCAGCTGTCGGAGAGCCCCGCGCCGAGCGCCGCGTCCTGGTCCAGGTTGCCCGCGCCGTCGTGGAACCGCGGACCGAGGCCCTGCGCGCGCGTGAACTTGCGCTGGAAGAGCTGGCGCCCGCGCTGGATCGAACGGAACGGGTCGCGTCCGATCAGGTACAGCGAGGAACCGGGCATCCGGTCGTCGGCTCGCCCGGCACCGATCTCCTGCCGCAGCGACTTCTGGATGCCGGCCCCGTGTTGGGGGTCTGCGTGATGTCGCTCAGCTGCGCGCGCGCCGTCGCGGCGAACGGCGCGCAGACGAGCATGGGCACCAGCACGGCACGACGCGCACGGGAGAAGGAATCGTTCATCGGAGGCCGGGACGGGAGGCTCGCCTCCAGGCGCGCTCGCCAGCGCGCGGCTGCGGGCCATGCTCCAGGACCTGCACGCGCCCGGGCGGCGAGACAGGGATTCCGGAAACGGACGGACGAGCCGGAACGCGAGGACGCGTCCGGCCGCCACTCAGTCGCGCTCGTCCAGCCAGGTCATCTGAATCGCTTCCAGGACCTTCTCGTGGCTCGCGCGCGGATCCCCGCGGAAGCCCGGCAGCGCCGTCACGAGCCGATGGAGCTCGGTGAAGCGCAGCTGGAGGATCTCGACCTGCGGGTGCGCCTCCTCGAGCGTGATCGCGATCTCGCGCACGTCCGACCAGTCCAGCGTGCGCTGCGGTGCGCTCACACCTCGCCCAGCGCCTTGCCCATCAGGGCCTTCTGCGCCACGTTGTTCATCAGCAGCGCGGCCAGCGGCAGCGTCGCGCGCTCGAACTCGTCGCGCGCCTGCTGCAGGCGCTGCAGATCGTCGCTGCGACAAGCGTCCTTGGCGCGCTGCATGGCCTTCTCCAGGTCCTGCACGCTCTCGCGGTCCAGCCCGGCGCGGCCCGCGTTGAGGTTCTTCTCGGTCGCGTGCAACATCGTGCCGATCTCGATCTTGAGGTCGGCGGCGCGGCGGCGCTCGAAGTCCTCCTTGGCGTTCGCGAAGCCCGCCTGCAGCATCGTCTCGACCTCGGCGTCGGTCAGCCCGTGCATCGGCTGGATCTCGACCTCGGCGCTGACGCCGGTGCGCTGCTCCTTGGCGCTGACGGTCAGCACGCCGTCGGCGTCGATGTGGAACTTGACCGCAACGCGCGCCATGCCGGCCGGCAGCGGCGGGAGGCCTTTCAGCTGGAAGCGGCCCAGGCTGCGGCAGTCGCGCGCCAGCTCGCGCGGTCGCCCTGCACGATGGAAGACATCCATCCAGATCGCGCCGGCCGCCCATCAGGATGTTGGCCTGCACGGCGGCGCCGAGCGCGACGACCTCGTCGGGGTTGATCTCGGTGTGCGGCTTGCGGCCGAAGAAGCGCTCCACGCGCGCGCGCACGCAGGGCATGCGCGTCGAGCCTCCGACCAGCACGACCTCGTCGATGCGATCGGTCGCGAGCTTCGCGTCGGAGAGCGCCTGCCGGCAGGCCGCGATCGTGCGCTCGACCAGGCGCCGAGCGCCTCGAACTCCTCGCGCGTCACGCGCCGGCGCCAGCTCAGGCGCTTCTCGGGGATCACCAGGTGCAGCTCGGACTCGGGGTCGGTCGTGAGCGCGATCTTGCACTGCTCCGCCGCCAGGCGGATGGCCTGCTGGAACCCGGGGTCCTCGAGCAGCGCCGAGCCGTGCAGCGGTCCGAGCTCGCGCCGCGCGAGCTCCGCCAGCAGCTGGTCGAAGTCGTCGCCGCCCAGGTGCGTGTCACCGGCCGTGGCGAGCACGCGGAAGACGCCGTCCTCGATCGCCAGCACGGTCACGTCGAAGGTGCCGCCGCCGAGGTCGAAGACGACCACGTTGCCCTTGTCGCGCTGGTCGAGTCCGTAGGCGAGGCTCGCCGCGGTGGGCTCGTTGACGATGCGCAGCACCTCCAGGCCGGCCAGGCGTGCGGCGTCGCGTGTCGCCTGGCGCTGCGTGTCGTCGAAGTAGGCGGGCACGGTGATCACGCACTTGCGCACGTCCTGTCCGCCGAGGGCGCGGCAGGCCAGATCGTGCACGCGCATCAGGATCAGGGCCGAGAGCTGCTCGGGCGTGTACTTGCGGCCGTGCAGCTCGAGCTGGATCAGGCCGCGCTCGGTCTCGCTGGCGCGGTAGGGCAGCGAGGCCAGCTCGCTCTCGACGTCCTTGAGTCCGCGGCCCATGAAGCGCTTGATGCTGAACACGACGTGGCGCGGGTCGACGACGGCGTTGTCGCGCGCCTCGCGCCCGACCACGGGCGTGCCGTCGGGCGGGAACTGCACGACGGAGGGCACGAGCCCGCTCCTGCCCTCCGGATGCAGCACCACCGGTCGGCCGTCCCGCCAGATCGCGGCCAGCGAATTGGTCGTGCCCAGGTCGATCCCCAGCGCCAGCGTGCTGGGCGAGTTGCTCGGCGTGTTGGAGGACGTTCAGCTCGATGTAGCCCATGCGTGGGAGCTCAGCGTACGGAGGCGCGCGCGAGCCTCAAGGCCTCGATCTCGGACAGCGCGCGGTCGATGTAGCGCACCGCGTTGAGCTGCGAGCGCAGCGTGCGCAGTCGCTCCGCGCCGTGTTCGGGCAGCGGATCGAGCGCCGCCGCGACGGAGGCCAGCGTGCGCGCGCGCTCGGTTCGCAGGGTGCCCTCGAGCGCCTCGAGCTCGGGCGTCGCAGCCGCTCCGGCGCTGCGCGCGGCCTCGAGCGTCTCGTTCCACTCCAGCACCTCGGCCAGGAAGGCCGGCGGCATCGCGCGTTCCTGGAGCTCGTCGGGTCCGCCCAGCGCGCCCACCAGCCAGCTCGCCCGGCGGAACTCGTCGGCGAGCAGCTCGTGCGCGCGGTTCAAGAGCGCCGAGTTGCGCTCGGCGCGCGCGCGCTCGGGCGCACCCGCGGCGCCGAAGAAGTCCGGGTGCACCAGGCGGCCCAGGCGCAGGAGTCGCTTGCGCAGCTCGCCCGCGTCGAGCGCGTGCTTTGGCGCGAGGCCCAGGATCTCGAAGGGGGAGGTCGCCTCGGGCACGTCGAGGAGACGCCCGCAGGCCGCGCAGGCGAGCGGGCTCTCGAGCTCGGCGGCGCAGTGCGGGCAGGCGCGCATCGCGGGGCGTGCCTCAGACCGAGAAGGACTCGCCGCAGCCGCAGCTCTTCGACGCGTTCGGGTTCCCGAACTTGCAGCCGCGCCCCATCAGGTTGTCCTCGAAGTCGATCTGCGTGCCGTTGAGGTAGAGGAAGCTCTTCGGATCGCAGACCACGCGGATGCCGTCGAGCTCGGTGACCTGGTCGATCTCGGCCACCTGGTCGTCGAAGCCCAGCGTGTAGCTGAAGCCCGAGCAGCCCCCGCCCTTGACGCCGACCCGCAGTGCGGTTCCTTCGGCCAGCTTCTGGTCCTCGATGATGCGGAGGATCTCCTTCGCCGCGCGTTCGGTGAGCTCGATCATGTGCTGGCCCCGCGGGTTCTGCGCTTGCTTGAAGTCCGCGACGGTGGACTTGATCGCGTCCTCGGCGAGCACGCTGCAGTGGATCTTGACCGGCGGCAGCGAGAGCTCCTCGACGATCTGCGTGTTCTTGATCTCCAGGGCCTCGTCGAGCGTCTTGCCCTTGATCCACTCGGTCGCCAGCGAGGAACTCGCGATGGCCGACCCGCAGCCGAAGGTCTTGAACTTGGCGTCGACGATGCGGTCGCCCTCGACCTGGATCTGCAGCTTCATCACGTCGCCGCACTCGGGCGCCCCGACCACGCCGGTACCGACGTTGGGCTTGCCCTTGTCCAGCGAGCCCACGTTGCGCGGGTTGTTGTAGTGATCGATGACCTTGTCGCTGTATGCCATGGTTGGATTGACCTGCGTGGGACTAGTGGCCGGACTGCCATTGCACCGTGGACGGATCGATGCCTTCCTTGACCATCTCGTAGAGCGGGGAGAGCTCGCGCAGCCGCCGCACCGCCGTCACGACCTGCTCGACGGCGAAGTCGACCTCCGCGCGCGTCGTGAAGCGCCCGAAGCCGAAGCGGATCGAGCTGTGCGCCAGTTCGTCGCCGACGCCCATCGCGCGCAGCACGTGGCTGGGCTCGAGGCTGGCGCTGGTGCAGGCCGAGCCGGAGGAGACCGCCAGGTCCTTCACGCCCATGATGAGCGACTCGCCCTCGACGTAGGAGAAGGAGAGGTTCGAGTTGGTCGGCAGGCGGTGCTCGCGGTCGCCGTTGAGCGCCACGTGGTCGAGCGCGGCGAAGATGCGCGACTCGAAGTAGTCGCGCAGCTCGCGTGCGTGCGCGGCGTCCTGCGCGAGCTCCGTGCGCGCGAGCTCGCAGGCCTTGCCCAGGCCGACGATGCCCGGCACGTTGAGCGTGCCCGAGCGCATGCCGCGCTCGTGGCCGCCGCCGTCGATCTGCGCGACGAGGCGCACGCGCGGGTTCTTGCGCCGCACGTACAGGCAGCCGACGCCCTTGGGGCCGTAGATCTTGTGCGCCGAGAGGCAGAGCAGGTCGACGTGATCGGCCTCCACGTCGATCGGGACCTTGCCCGCGGCCTGCGTGGCGTCGGTGAAGAAGATCACGCCGCGCTCGTGGCACAGCGCGCCGATCTCGCGCACGGGGTTGAGTGTGCCGACCTCGTTGTTGGCCCACATCAGCGCCACCAGGATCGTGTCCGGGCGCAGCGCCGCCTGCACCATCTCGGCCGTCACGCGGCCGGCTCGCGTGGGCTTCAGGTAGGTCACGTCGTAGCCCAGCTTCTCGAGGTGCTTGCACGTGTCGAGCACGGCCTTGTGCTCGACCTCGCTCGTGATCACGTGCTTGCCCTTCTCGACGTACATCTCCGCGACGCCCTTGAGCGCGAGGTTGATGGACTCGGTCGAGCCCGAGGTGAACACGATCTCCTTGCCCGACGCGCCGATCAGGGCTCCGATCGACTCGCGCGCCTTCTCGACCGCCTCCTCGGCCTTCCAGCCGAAGGGGTGGCTGCGGCTGGCGGCGTTGCCGAACTCGGTCGTGAAGTAGGGCAGCATCGCCTCGAGCACGCGCGGATCGAGCGGGGTCGTGGCCTGGTAGTCGAGGTAGATGGGCAGCTTCATGGGAGCGGTGAGCGCAGCGCGGTGTCGTGCGTCGGTGCGAGCGGGAAGAGGGGTGCGGACTCGCGCAGCGAGCGCAGCGTCGTGCGCTCGAGCATGGACCAGATGCCCTCGCGGATGCGCTGCAGGGGGGAGCGGATCCTGCAGGTGGTCTGCATCTCGCACTCGGCGTTGCGGCGCAGGCTCGAGGTCTCGCAGTTCGAGATCGCCGGTCGCCCTTCGAGCGCGGCGACGATGTCCCCGACGGTGATCGCATCGGCCGAGCGCGCCAGCGTGTAGCCGCCGCTCGCTCCTCGCTGCGATTCGACCAGGTTCTCCCGGCAGAGGTCCTTGAGCACCTCGGCCAGCAGACGCTTGGGGATCGGGTACTGCTCGCTGATCTCGCGCACGCTCACGGGCGCTTGCCCCCGGTCGACCATGTGGGTCATGGCGATCAGGCCGTATTCGGTGCGCTTGGTCAGTTGGAGCACAGGATTGAGCACTGGTTCAGTGCTATTTGCGGCAAGTGTAGGGGCCACGTCGGCCCAGCGCCATACGTCCTCGGCAGAAACCTGCCGTGAGCGGGAGGTTTTGGGTCGGTGTGCTCCCCCTGGCGCCGGCCGAGGCTGTCGACGGCCTGGATTGCCCACCGCGGACGCCCTCAAGGCTCCGCCCCACCGCGTCGATGCTCTCCAGCATGAGCGAACTGACCAACGCGGTCTGCTTCACCTGCGGATTGACGATCGAACTGCCACCCCGGCTCAGTCGGCTGACCAACGGACAAGTCTGCCCCACATGCCGCGACCGGGTCCTGCACTGGCTGCCGCCGGCCCTGCCCTCGGCCCCCCAGGCGCGGGAGCCCGAGCTGGAGGTCGAAGAACGCGTCCAGGCACGCGAGGCCGAGTGGCACGGCCCCGACGACGGTCGCAGCGGGTTCGCGTCCTAGGCGACCGGATCCAGCGCTCGCAGCAACGACTCCGGCAGGGGAGCGAGCTTGCGCGTGCCCTCGCGCAACTCGACGCAGGCGAGTTCGATCGATCCCGAGGCGACGAAGGTCTGGTCGGCCTCGCGCCAGATCTCCGAGGCGAACGTCACGGACGCCTGGCCGATCTTCGCGACCCAGGTGCGCACGACGAGCTCGTCCTCGTAGCGTGCCGGTGCGCGGAAGCGCAGCTCGGCCTTGCGGACGGGGAGCGCCCATCCGGATCGCTCCAGCGCCGCGTACGAGGCCCCGCGAGCTGCCATCAGCGCCGTGCGACTCTCCTCCAGGTACAGGAGGTAGTTCGCGTGGTGGACGACACCCATCTGGTCGGTTTCGGCATAGCGAACCCTCACGCGGTGCTCGTGTCGCTCAGCGCTCATCGCGAGGATGATCGCATGTCGGATCGACCCGCTCCAGCGACCCGATTCCTGGCGCGGACCCGGGCAGGCTGGTAGAACGCTCGCCTGAGATGGGCTGGCCTGCTGGATCCAAGAACGAGCCTCGCGGCGACTCGACCGTCGCCGCCGTGCTGACCTGGATCCTGCCGGGGGCGGGGCACCTCTACCTGGGGATGCCGGTATTCGGGTTGATCGCGTTCGTCGTGGTGCAGGGCCTGTACCTGCTCGGGCTGCGCCTTTCGAACGGCATGCTGTTCGAGTACCTGGAGCCCGACCTGCGCAGCAACTTCGCCGGGGCCCTGACCCCCGAAGTCGGCAACCTCGGCGCGCTGGTCTACCACATGAAAGCCTACGGGTACGGGACCGGGAGCATGCGTCCCTGGCCCGATCCGATGTGGCTCGGCTGCTGGCTCACGGCGTGCAGCGGCATCATCAATGCGTGCCTGATGGTGCGAGCCCACAGCGATGCGCGCTCCCCCAAGAGCGCGGAATCGACTGGAGCCCTGGGGAGGATCGCTCGAGACGTGCTCGCGGCCTGGGCCGTCCCCGGGCTCGGGCACTGGCTGCAGGGACGCAAGTTGCGCGCGATCTGCTTCTTCTGCCTGTTGGGAGGGATGCTCTTCCTGGGGACGTGGCTCGCGCAAGGCTCGAACCTCAGTCGCGAGCGGCACTTCTACTACTGGGCCGGCCAGTTCCTGTCCGGACTGCCAGCCTTCGGGCTCGAAGCACTCTTCGGTCGTCTCGGCGTGCGAGGGGAGATTGCCTACGCGGACGCGGGACTGGATCTGGCCTGCCTGGCCGGACTGCTGAACGTGCTGGCGATGATCGACGCCTACACCTTCGCCGAGAAGCGCGCGCTCGAGGCGCCTCCCGCTCCGGATCCGGCCCCGCTCCCGCTCCAGACGAGCGCGCCATGATCGATCCCATCGTCCACACGCTGCTGTTCGCACTGGCGGCCATCGCGATCGTGTTCGCCGGCTCGACGTTCTCCGAGCTGGGGGACGAGCCCCTGATGCGTGCCTTGCCGCGCAAGGTCGGCTGGTTCTGCCTCTGGTGCGGCGTCCTCGCATTGGCGCTGATCGTGGCCGAGCACACGCTGGCCTCGACGCGCTGACCTCGGTGCGAGCAGGCTGACGCCTCCCTCGCACGTAGCGAACGGAGTGGACGCACCGGGGCGCTCACTCGCTGCGTTCACGCAGGCGGAACAGGCCCCCTGGCGTGCGAGCGACCCTGCCCGCCATCTCGGCCTCGACCAGTTCCACCAGCACCTGAGGTAGCGGCCGACGCAAGCGCCTCGCGAGTTCGTCCGCGGACAGGGTTGCGCCACGAAGCTCCAGCACGACGGGCGAGTCGGGCCGTGCCTCGCCGACTGGCGAGTCGGCGGCGCAGGACGGGCGGATGCCCAGTTCCTCGAGGATCTCCTCGGGATCCTCCACGAGGCGTGCCCCCTCTCGCAGCAGGCGGTGGCAGCCGCGCGACATCGGATGGTCCACGCGGCCAGGCAGGGCGAAGACCTCCCGTCCTTGGTCGGCTGCCCAGCGCGCCGTGATCAGCGATCCCGAGGCATGGGCGGCCTCGATCACGAGCACGGCCCGGGCCAACCCGGAGATCAGCCGGTTGCGCAGCGGAAAGTGATGCGGGCGCGGCGGCTCCTCGGGCTCCCGCTCCGACAGGAAGAGGCCGCGCTCGAGCATCACGGGGAGGAGCTCGCTCGCCGGCCAGGGATTCCCGACGCCATTTCCCAGCACCGCCAGCGTCCGGCCTCCGGCCTCGAGCGCGGCCCGGTGTGCGCACTGATCGATCCCGCGAGCGAACCCGGAGACGATCGTGACTTCGGCCTCGGCCAAGACGCGCGCAAAGCGCCGCGCCTGCGCCTCGCCGTAGGCACTCGGCGATCGCGACCCGACGATCGCGACCCGCGGGGAGTGCGGCAGAACCTCGCGTCGACCGCGGATCCAGAGGAAGTCGGGTGGAGCCTCGAGCCCCACGAACTCGCTCGGCCAGAGTTCGGATCCCGGGAGGATGCGCAGGGGTGTGTGCTCGGGCCTCACACCCAGGAGACGCTCGCTCGAGCGTCGGGTCGTCGTCGCTGCGCGGAATTTCCTCGCTGAACGCGCGTGCCTCGAAACAGCGAGGCGTCTCCCATCGTAGGGGGCGCCGGAGTACGTCCCCCCCTCCGCCCCCCGATGATGAAGAAGATCCCTACCCTAGCCCTGCTCGTTGCCGTCGCCGGTCTCGGCGCCTGTGTCATCGACACGAGCGCTCACGTCGAGAAGAGCGGCCGCCAATTCAGTCACGAGACCCTGGACGAAGTGCGGCCCGGCCGCACGCAGGAGTTCGTGCTCGCGCTGCTCGGCGAACCCACCTCGCGCAGCCATGCCGGAGACAAGACCGAGATCTGGAAGTGGGAGTACAAGACCCGCGAACACCGCAGCGGCTCCTTCATCTTCATCCTCGACTCGGACAAGACGACCGAGGTGCGCGGGACGACCTACGTCATGTTCGACGACGGGAAGGTCGCGAAGGTCTGGCAGGACTGAGCGTCGGGCCTCGCTCGCAGCACCCGAGCGCCTCGCCCTCGGCGCTGGCCGTCGCGCCGGTTCACCCGTGCCGTCCCATGCGCGGGGTCGACAGCGGATCGTCCTTGCCGCGCTCGTTGCGCTTGCGGGGACGGTCCTCGCCTTCCATCTCGCCCCAGTAGGTCTTCCACTTGCGCTCGAGCTCCTTGGGCAGCTCCGGACGGCGTGCTTCGACCTTCAGCTTGCTGCGGTTGTCGTTCCACCAGGTCTGCCAGCCGAGCTGCGAGTTGCCCTGGTCCGTCCCAGTGAGCGCCACGAGGGCCAGGCGGAAGTCCGGCATGACGGCCTGGATGCGCTGCGGACCGGCGACCTTCATCAGGTCCACGAGCTTCTCGACGGATTCGCGCGTGCGGATGCGACCCAGGCCCAGGATGCGGGCCTGGATCACGTGCTCCTCCTGAATCGACCAGACGTCGTCGGAGAGGACCGCGATCGACGAGGCGTTGCCGTACTGTCCCACGCCCTTGAGCAGGCTGGCGTAGAGCAGAGGGTCCTTCTTGAAGGGCTTCTCGTCGCGGGCGACGGCTTGAAGCTCCTTGAGCGCGTCGGGGTGGCCGACGAAGCGCAGGGCGTCGATGGCGGCGCGCTGGACATCGGTCTCCTTGTCCCGCAGCCCGCGGGCGACGAGCTTGATCACCTCTCCGTCCGCGACCTGCGCGTTGTTGTGGATGGCCTGGATCCGCGCGCTCGCATCGTCGCTCTTCCAGGCCTTCTCGAGTTCGACCAGCGCCAGCTTGATCCGCTGCGGGTCGGTTTGCGGTGCATCAGCGGCCCAGGCGAGGCGCGCAGGCACCAGCATGAGAACGAGCGTCAGCAGTCGTAGCAGCATCGAGTCCACCGATCAGGATGTATGCGGGCTCGCAGGATCTGCGAGCGTGCGCGTCCGAGGGACCTGGAAGTGAAACGGCCGCGCCCCCGGCCGGAACCGGGGGCGCGGCGATCGGATCGGGACCGTGTCAGCTGGCGGGAGGCGCGCCAGCCGGGACCGGTTCTGCAGTGACCGGCTGGTGCGTGAAGACGATCTTCTCGCCCGCCTCGTCTACGGTCGCGGTGATGACGTCCTTGCCCGTGAAGCTCGTGCGCAGGATCTCCTCCGCCAGCGGGTCCTCGATGAACCGTTCGATCGCCCGACGCAGCGGACGGGCGCCGTAGTCCTCGTGGAATCCCTTGTTGATGAGGAAGTCGATCGCCTTGGCGTCCAGCGTGAGCTCGACACCCTTGTCGGAGATGCGCTTGCGCACGTCGCCCAGCTGCAGCAGCACGATGCGCTGCAGGTCCTCGTGCGTCAGCGTGTTGAAGACGATCAGCTCGTCCACGCGGTTGAGGAACTCGGGACGGAAGTAGCGCTCGACCTCGATCATGACGTCCGAGCGCAGTCGCTTGGACTTCTCGTCGGCGGTCAGCTTCTGCGACGCGCTCGAGAGACGATCGAAGCCGAGCTTCGCGCCCTGCTTCATCTGCTGCGATCCGAGGTTGCTCGTCATGATCAGGATCACGTTGCGGAAGTCGACGTGCCGGCCGAACGAGTCGGTCAGGCGTCCTTCCTCCATGATCTGCAGCAGCATGTTGAAGACATCGGGGTGCGCCTTCTCGATTTCATCGAGGAGCACCACCGAGTACGGCCGACGCCGGACCTTTTCGGTCAGCTGGCCGCCCTCCTCGTAGCCGACGTAGCCCGGGGGCGCGCCGACCAGTCGCGAGGCGTTGTGCTTTTCCATGTACTCGCTCATGTCCATGGTGATCACCGCGTCTTCGGTGCCGAACATGAACTTCGCGAGCTGCTTGCAGAGGTAGGTCTTGCCCACGCCCGAGGGGCCGAGGAAGACGAAGGAACCCATCGGCCGGCGCGGGTCCTTGAGGCCCGAGCGCGAGCGGCGTACCGCGCGCGCGATCGCCTTGACCGCGTCCTCCTGGTTGATCACCGTCGCGCCCAGCTCCGCCTCCATCTGCAGGAGGCGCTCCGCTTCGGCCTTCTCCAGGCGCGTCAGCGGGATGCCCGTCATCTTCGAGACGGTCTCGGCGATGACCTCGGCGTTGACCTCGCCGACCTGTTCCTTGTCGGCCTGCTCGGAACGCCAGCGCTGCTGCATCTCCTCCTTCTTCTTCTTGAGCTGGTAGGCCTTGTCGCGCAGCTGCGCGGCCTTCTCGAAGTCCTGGGAGGAAACGGCCTCGTCCTTGGCGCGTTCGAGGCGCTCGATCTCGGTCGAGAGCTCGCGCATGTCCGGAGGCGCGATCATCGACTTGATGCGCACGCGCGCGCCGGCCTCGTCGATCACGTCGATGGCCTTGTCCGGCAGGAAGCGGTTGTTGATGTAGCGCGTCGAGAGCTCGACCGCCGTCTCCAGCGCTTCGTCGGTGTAGTGGACGCGGTGGTGTGCCTCGTACTTGTCGCGCAGGCCCTTCAGGATCTCGATCGTCTCCGTGGGCGAGGGCGGATCGACGTTGACCGCCTGGAAGCGGCGTTCCAGCGCCCCGTCCTTCTCGATGTGCTTGCGGTACTCGTCGAGGGTGGTTGCGCCGATGCACTGGATCTCGCCGCGCGAGAGCGCCGGCTTGAGCACGTTGCTCGCGTCGATCGCGCCTTCCGCGCCGCCCGCGCCGACCAGCGTGTGCAGCTCGTCGATGAACAGCACGACGTCCTTGACGCGGCGCACCTCGGTCATGACCGCCTTGATGCGCTCCTCGAACTGGCCGCGGTACTTGGTCCCGGCGACCATCAGCGCCAGGTCGAGCACCACGATGCGCTTGTTGCGCAGGATGTCCGGGACGCGATTCTCGATGATCTGCTGTGCCAGCCCTTCCACGATCGCGGTCTTGCCCACGCCCGGCTCGCCGAGCAGGACGGGGTTGTTCTTCGTGCGGCGCGAGAGGATCTGGATCACGCGCTCGATCTCGTTGGCGCGGCCGATCACGGCGTCGAGCTTGCCTTCGCGCGCGAGCTCGGTAAGGTCGCGGCCGAAGGAGTCCAGCGCGGGTGTCTTGCTCTTGGAATTGCCCTGCTGCTGAGCGGGCTCCGAGGACGGCTGCTGCTCGTCCTCTTCCTCCTCCTCACGATCGGCTCCGAGGAAGTCGAGCACTTCCTCGCGCACGTCCTCGAGCTTGACGCCGAGGTTCATCAGCACCTGCGCGGCGATGCCCTCGTTCTCCTTGATCAGGCCGAGCAGCAGGTGCTCCGTACCGATGTAGTTGTGCCCGAGGTTGCTCGCCTCTTCCATCGAGAGCTCGAGCACCTTCTTGGCGCGCGGCGTGAAGGGCAGCTGGCCCATCGTCACCATCGAGGGGCCGGTCTTGACGATCTTCTCGACCTCGGCGCGGATCTTGTTCAGGTCGATGCCCATGTTCTTGAGCACGTTCGCGGCGACCCCGCTGCCCTCCTGGACGAGGCCCAGCAGGATGTGCTCGGTACCCAGATACTCGTGGTTGAAGCGCTGGGCCTCCTGACGGGCCAGGTTCATCACCTTCTTCGCGCGGTCGGTGAAGCGGTCGAACATGTTGTCCTCGAGCCTCGCTCGTTGGGGGAAAGACCCGTCTGGTCGCGCGGGAGCGACCGAACAGGGGTGTGATGGTAGCTAACTCCAGTCTTTCGGCCTTCAAGGGCCCGCGGGTTTATCCCCACTTCGCGCGCGGAGGCACGAGCGCGCGAAAAAAAGACTGCGTCACGCCGCGCCGGGCTCAGGCGCGCGCGGAGTCCTCGATGGCCTTGATCTCGTCACGCAGGCGCGCGGCACTCTCGTAGGCCTCGGCGCGGATGGCGTTCTCCAGCTCCTGCCTGAGATGCTCGATGCGTCCGCCCTGCCCGCTCTGCGGCGCAGCAGCTGCCGCCGTTCCACCAGGGATGCGACCCTCGTGGCGACTCGCTCCGTGCACGCGTTCCAGCACCTCGGCCAAGTGCGAGCGGAACACCTCGTAGTCCTGCGGACAGCCCAGGCGCCCCTTCTTCCGGAACTCGTCCAGGGTCATCCCACAGGCCGGGCAGGCCGGCCCGGCCTTCTTCCGTGCCTGGTTGGCGGAGAGCTGCAGCAGCTTCCAGATGTCTGCCGGCGTCTTCTTCGTGGGCGCAGCGTGCGGCAAGTCCATCGTCTGCGCGCAGACCTCGCAGAGGTGCTGCTCGTGCACCTGCGGAGTCTTGGCCTGCGCGTCGGCCGTCGGTGACTCGTGCACCAACTCCGTCACGTGCACCGAGGCCGGGTTCTTGTTGCAGTTCTGGCAGAGGTTCATGGATGAGTTCGGTCCGAAGGCACCCGTAGGATCCACCTATAACCCCTGAAATCCCTATCGTCGAGGCCGGGCCCAGCCCTGGAGGGCCGGCCGCCCAGGCTGCCCGCTCAGGGGCCCTGGCGGCCGGGCAGGCAGGCGCGGAACGCCAAGGCTCGCTCGCGGAAGTTGAGGTAGGCATCGAAGCTGGCACAGGCGGGGGAGAACAGCAACTCCTCACCCGACTGCATGCCCTCGAACGCGCTGGCGACGGCATCCTCGAGCTTGCGGGTCGCGAAGCACTCCAGGCCTGCCGAGCGCAGCACCTCCGGCATCGACTCGCTCGCGGCTCCGAAGACTCCCACCCGTCGGGCTCGCCCGCGCAGTGTCTGCACCAGTTCGTCCAGGGCGAGTGCTTTGGGCTTTCCGCCCAGGAGCAGGGTGAACCCTGGTCGCATCGAGAGCACCGCCGAAATGGTCGAGTCCGGGGTGGTCGACACACCGTTGTCGATCACGCGATGGCCCGCGTGCAAGCCGAGGTCCTGCATGCGGTGCGGCAGTCCCTCCAGCGCCGGCACGGCGGCCACGAGCGACTCGGCCTGAGCCCCGAGGATGCGCGCCATGCAGATGGACAGCAGCGTGTTCTCGCGCTGGAACAGGCCCGGCAGTCGCAAGTCCTCGACTCGTCCCAGGCGCTCTTCGTCCAGCCGGAACCACCCTTGGTCGACGTTCGCTCCACGTTGCGAGGGGCGCGTGGGCCAACTGTCGACGCGTCTCCAACTCGTCGGAGTCCAGCTGGCCAGGCGCGGGCACTCTGCGGAGAGCAGCCCCACGCCCGCGCTGGCCTCGACCAGTCCCAGGATGCGGCGCTTGGCCGCTGCGTACGCGTCGAGCGTGCCGTGTCGCTCCAGATGGTCGGCGAGGACGTTCGTCACGCTGACGACCTCGACCCGCGGCGGCCGCTGCGTTGTCCCCAGCCGATCGGGCAGCGCCTCGAGCTGGTACGAGGAGAGCTCGAGGACCACCACGTCCGCCGCGCTCATCGACTCGCAGTCCTCGAGCAGGGAGTTCCCGATGTTCCCTCCCAAGTGCGCGGGCAGACCGGCCGCGCGCAGCAGCTGGAACAGGGTGTTGCAGGTCGAGCTCTTGCCCTGTGTGCCCGTCACGGCCGCGATCCGTGCCGGACACAGCTCCAGGAAGAGTGCGACCTCGGACGTGATCGGAACGCCGCCTGCACGGGCTGCCTGCAGGTAGGGGCTGTGCGGTGGGACCGCCGGGTTCGCCACGACGAGGTCCGTGCGGGCGAAGTCCTCCTCGCGATGCTCGCCCAGGACGAAGCGCAGCGGCAGATCCGAGAGCGAGCGCAGGGCAGGGGCGAGTTCGGCCTCGCGGCGCAGGTCCGTGACCGTCACGTGCGCGCCCCGTCGAGCCAGGAAGCGCGCGACCGTCGCACCGCCCCCGAACAGGCCGAGGCCCATCACGGTCACTCGGCGCCCCTCCAGAGCGTCGAGGTGCGAGCTTGCGTCCGGTGTCCGTGCGGTGGTTCGAGGATGGCTCACGTCAGGGATGCGGTTGCTGAGGGTGAGGGGGGCGAGGCACGGGCGTGGCTCGTGCCGACATGCGCGAGGGCAGCAGGCTCGGGCCATCCGGGCCCGCCATGCGCAGGGCTTGCGCTCGCCCGAGCACTGCGTCGAGGTCCGGCTCCGTCACCGAGCCCTTCACGGCCTCCAGGTCGACGTGCACGGTATGCGGGTCCTTCCAGCCCCACGGCACGACGACCTCGCTGAGTACGTCGATCGGGAAGCGCGCATACCAGCGCGGTTCCAGTGCGACGACCTGCGACAGGCTGTGGTAGCCCTCCTTGTAGAGCGTCAGCCGTCGCGTGCCGTAGTCGTAGAACTCCTCGGTGTAGGGAGTGGTGCCCACGATGCGGTCGTCGATGCGCAGCGTGGCGCCGGGAGGTGTGCTCTCGACCGTGAGCGTCCGATGTGCGGCGCATCCGACGCACAGCAACAGCACGCAGGGCAAAGTCCATCGCTCGGCTCGATCCGTCACGACCCCTCGCAGACGTTGGAGTTGGCGGAGAGGGAGGGATTCGAACCCTCGGTACCGGAAAAACCAGTACACCGGCTTAGCAAGCCGGCGCTATCGGCCACTCAGCCACCTCTCCGCAAAGCGGCGCGGGATGGTACTCGGTGGGGGCAGGAGGGGCAAGGCAGTCTCGCCCGCCCCTCGATTCCCGAAGGACCACTCGATGCGTGGTGCCGAAACAGGCTCCCGCGCTCTCGGCCAGCACGTCGTCCTGGAGCTCGGCCTCCAGCGGCGTCCCGCGCAACGCGTCGACGAGCTCAGCGTGGTTCGCGATCGCCGCGACGAGCGTGTCTTGGCTCTGGCGCACGTTGCGCGCCGACAACTCCACGTCCTGCGCATCGACCCCGAGGAATCGCAGCACGCCGGCGAGCACGCGCGGGTCGCGCTCCAGATCCTCGTAGACGACCTCCCGCGCGGGCTGCAGCAGCGTCGCGGCGCGCAATTCGGTGTAGTAGCGCTCGTAGCGCCGCGCGAACTCGGCCAGCTGCAGGGGCTCGACGTGGACGGCGACGCCGTCGTAGGACTTCTGCGCCCAGTGTCCGGTCTGCCGCGCTCGCAACAGCGAGAGGTACGCACGCACGCGGCTGCGCCGGCGCAAGATCAGCTTGCGTACCGAGGCGTCGGCGAGCAGCGTCTGCAGCAGCGCGGGCACCTGGCCGGCGAGGATCTTGAAGCCCACGGCCGCGTGCCCGTGGTCCTCGTCCCACAGCGCGCGGGCGAACCGCAGCGGATCGCGATCGCGGTCCTGGATCGCCCCCAGGTGCGCCAGGCGTCCGTCCCGGTAGCCGAACGCGTAGTAGAGGGCCTCCGGATGGAACACCTCGTGGTGGCAGAGCACCTGCGGATGCGAGTTGAGCAGTCCGCACATCCAGTTGCTGCCCGTGCGGGCTTCGCAAGCGATCAGGAAACGCGTCGTGGGCATCGTCGACCTCGTCAGGGGACCTGGATCGACGCCATCGGCCGGATGCCAGCGGGACTTGATGCCCGCGAACCGGCCGCGTGCGCGGCTCCCACACCGGGGAGTGCGAGTTCGCAGATGGCGGAGGCGAGAGGATTCGAACCCCTGGTGCCTTGCGGCACAGCGGTTTTCAAAACCGCCGCGATCGGCCGCTCTGCCACGCCTCCGCTGGGAATGCGAGGCGCCAGCGTAGGTCGTCGGCGGAGAAGCGTCCAGGCACCGGCGCGAACGTCCGATAGCGCCAGTTCGAGATGCTCCATTCCGTGTTCCCGATCGACACGCGCTTCGAGGAGGCCCTGCTGCGGCTCATCCCCGCACTGCTGATGGGGGGGCTGATCGGCCTCAACCGCGACTTGCGCGGCAAGCCGGTCGGCTTCCGGACCCTCGGTCTGGTCGGCATGGGCGCCGCCCTGATGACCTACCTCGGCGTCAGCCTCGCAGGTGCCAACGACGGATCGGCTTCGCGCGTCTTCCAGGGGATCCTCACCGGCATCGGCTTCCTCGGCGCAGGCGTGATCCTGCAGCCGGGCGCCGACGAGCGCGTGCGCGAGGTGCGTGGCCTGACGACCGCAGCCTGCGTCTGGGTCGTGGCCTGCATCGGAGCCGCCTGTGGCGCGGGAATGCAGGCCGAGGCCTTGCTGGTGACGCTGCTCGTGCTCGCGCTGCTCTACTTCGGAGGCTGGATCGAGCACCGGATCGAACGCGTCGTCAAGGGCAACGGTCGAGGCCCCGGACAAGGCGGCGGATCCGCCGGTTGAGGCGCGTCAGCCAGCCTCCGGCGGCTCCTCGGGCTCGGGCGGAACGGGATCCGGGCCGCTGAGGTCGGTGCGCACGTTCTCCAGCACGTCGGCCGCCACGCGCAGCGGACATCCTGCGCGCAGCGCCAGCGCGACGGCATCGCTCGGGCGCGCGTCGACCACGGCGTTGAGCTCGCCCTTCTTGTTCTGCAGGACGATCTGCGCGTAGAAGGTGTTGTTGCGCAGGGACACGATGTCCACGCGACGCAGGTCGGAGCCCAGGGCGCGGATCGTGTCGTAGGCGAGCTGGTGCGTCAGCGGCCGCTCGGTCTGCAGGCCCGTGACCACGCGCCGGATCTCGTTCGCCTCCGTCGAGCCGATCACGATCGGGAAGCCGCGCTGGCCGTCGCGCTCCTTGAGGAAGATGTACTGCTGGTCGGCACCTTCGCGGATGACGATCCGGCCGAGCACGACCGGGATCATGGGGAGACCTTCCGAGGGATCCTTCATCGCAGCGCCAGCTCCCGGGTTGCCCGTCCGCGGATGTTCATGGCAGGGGACGGAGAGCCTAGCCCCTGGCGCAGGTCGAATCGAGGCGCACGCGCGGCGTGAATCGTGCGCAAGCGGCGGGCGGGAGCTTGCCTGGGGGCGTGCTCTGGGTTCTGCTGGAGGGCGCCTGCGCCGGGCCATCGTCCGGACTGCGGGCCGATTCCCCGTCTTGGAGACACGCTCATGAGACTCCTGTTCGGACTGCTGCTCACCTGCGCCGCGCTGCTCGCGCCGGCACGGGCCCAGGGAGGGCGCGACGCGCCCGAGTTCGATGGCAAGAAGTGGTACAACACCGCTCCGCTGACGCTCGAGGATCTCAAGGGGAAGGCGGTCCACGTCGTCGTCTTCCGCACCTGGTGAGGGCCTTGCAACGCCGAGGTCCCTGAGCTCTCCGCCAAGTTCGGCAAGGAAGAGTCCAAGGGCCTGGTGATCATCGGCGTGACCGATGAAGAGACGAAGCTGGTCGACGAGTTCGTCGCCAAGCGCAAGCCCACGTACCCGGTCGTGATCCTCAAGAACCACGACCTGGAGACGGCACTCGCCGTCCCGCACTTCCCCTTCAACGGCGTGATCGACACCGACGGCAAGCTCGTCTACGCAGGCGACTCGCCCGAGAGCACGCTGGGCAAGGTGATGAAGAACGCCAAGGGCGGCTCGATCTGGCCCAAGAAGCTCGTCAAGGCCTCCCTGGCCTTGCGTGCCGGTCGCTTCGGCGACGCATGGGCGGAGATCCAGTCGCTCGGCAAGGACAGCGGGCTCGACGATCGCGAGAAGCGCGTGCTCGACCGCTTCCAGGCCTACGTCGAGAGCAACGTCAGCGACGACCTCGCGGCGGCCAAGAAGGAGTCCGGCGCGGGCCTGATCTACCGAGCGGTCAAGCGCCTCGAGCCGCTCGCGGCGGCGCAGCCGCCGTTGACGGTGAGCGAGGAGGCCGGCCGCCTGCTGGCCGAGCTCAAGGGCGGCGCCAAGTTCGACGAGGAGATGAAGGGCGGCGAAGCGTTCGAGGCCGCCGACAAGAAGGAGGAGGCGCAGGACTTCCTGGCCGCCTTCAACGCCTTCAAGGACATCGCCAAGAAGTACGCCGACAACCGCATCGGATCGGTTGCGACCGGGCGGGCGAAGAGCATCCTCGATCGCGGCATGGTCGGCTTCGAACCGGCTTGCCCGAAGTGCGGCGAGGCCAAGAAGGCCTGTGCGAAGCACGCGAAGAACGTCAAGCTCTGAGTGTTCACCCGGCGCGCGAGTGCACGTCCGCGTG
>JBGASC010000089.1:0-8590 GCA_044229935.1 Planctomycetota bacterium
CATGGGGCGCGCTTCGTCGACCGCGGGCGCACGGCTTTCAAGCGCGGCCGTGCACTCGGCGGGGCGCGCTCAGCCCCAGGCCGGCGCGAGCTTGCCGTCGCTCGTGCGCCAGTGCGGCATCCAGACCAGCACCAGCGTTCGCACGGCGATGTTGGCCTTCTTCGGGCGCACCGGCAGCTTCTCGAGCGTCTCGTGGAGCGGGTCGTAGACGTGCTCGAGGCCCGTGAGCTCGTCCTGGAAGGCGTGCTCGAGCTCCTGGCGCTGCGCCTGGAGCGCACCGATGTTCTCGCTGGCGCGCTCGACGTCGGCGCCCTGCTTCATCGAGCGCCCGACCGCGCGCGCGCCGGTGGCCATGCGCGAGACGTTGGTCGAGCTGAGCGCCTTGCGCCCGGTGAACGCGCCCAGGAGCGAGGCGCCGATCGAGAGGAAGCTCGAGACCTTCGACTCGCTCGCCTCCTGCTGCTCCTTGGCCAGCGCCTGCTGCGCGCGGCGCAGGCGCTCGTCGAGCACCGCCATCCTGGGCGCGTACTTCGAGCGCAGCTTCTCCGCGGCGCGGTCGCGCTCCTCGCGCGCGGCCTGCTGCAGGCGGATGCGGAAGGCGCGCTCGTCCTCGCCGGCCTGCGAGACGATCCCCAGGCTGGGGCTCTTGTACAGCTCGAGCTGCAGACCGCGGAAGAGCGTGTCGGTGAGCGCCTTCGACCAGGCGTCGTAGCTCTTGGCCTTCGAGGCCGCGCCCGGCAGCTCGCCGAAGCCCGCGTCGTCCTCGGGTTCGCGCTCGAGCTCGTCGGGCGTCGCGCCGGCCGGGCTGGCCTGGTTCCAGTCGAGCGCGACGGCGGCGGGATCGAGCTCGAGGATCACGTCGGCCTTCTGCTCGGTCGAGAGGCCGAGCCTGGTGTCCTGGAAGTACACCGAGGTCGAGGCGTACAGGCCCGGCAGGTAGAAGAGGCGCGCATTGGGGGGCGGGCTCGTGCGCCGCGGCAGGAAGCACTGCGGGATCTCCGGCGGCAGCACCGGGCGCGCGCCGCCGCTCGGAGCCGGAGCGCTCGCGCTCGGTGCGGGCGCAGCACGGACCGCGGCCGCGGCGGGGGCCGTGCCCCGCGCTGCGGGTGCGGGCTGCGCGGCAGCTGTCGCGACGGGCTTCGCAGCGGCGCTCGCCGCGCGGCGCGGATCCATCAGCGACTTGATCTGGTTGCGCGTCAGCGGCCCGGCGAGATACGAGAGCGTCCAGCGCGTCTCGAAGGTCACCGGATGCGCGTCGTGCACGTTGTTCATCAGGAACACGCGCTTGCCCAGGCCCGCGAGCGTCTCCTCCATGCGCGCGCGGTCGAAGCCCGAGCCGGCCTGCGCGGCGGCGCCCTCGAGGCCCTCGAGCACGCGCTGCTTGTCGCGCTCGGTCTGCAGGCGACCGAGGAACCACGTGCCCGCGTTGGCCAGGCCCTTGTAGTCGAGGTCGACCGGGTTCTGCGTCGCGAGCACGACGCCGAGGCCATAGGCGCGTGCCTGCTTGAGCAGCGTCAGGAGCGGCTGCTTGGAGGGCGGGTTCGCCACCGGCGGGAAGTACCCGAAGATCTCGTCCATGTAGAGCAGCGCGCGCAGCGAGGTCGTGCCCGACTGCGTGCGCATCCACGAGAGCGTCTGCGAGAGCAGCAGCGAGACGAAGAACATGCGCTCGGAGTCGGACAGGTGCGCGATCGAGAAGACGCTGATGCGCGGCTTGCCGCTCTTCGTCCACAGCGCGGCGCCGATGTCGAGCGGCTCGCCCTCCATCCATGCGCCGAACGAGGGCGAGGCGAGCAGGTTGTTGAGCCGCATCGCCAGGCCGAAGCGCTCCTTGCTCGGGAAGAAGGACTCGAGCTCGAACACGCCGACGCGCTGCACAGGCGGGTTCTGGATGCGCTGGATCAGCCCGGCGAGATCGAGGTCCTCAGCCCCGCGCCAGGCGCGGTCGAAGATCGTGCTGACCAGGATGTGCTCGCGGCTGGAGAGCGGATCCGCGTCGATGCCGAGCAGCCCGAGCAGGCTCGAGGTCGTCGTCGCGATGCGCTCGCGCAGGAGCTCCTCGTCCTCGAGCAGCGCCGGCGGCGGCGCCGCGAACGACTTCAGGATCGAGACCGGCAGTCCCGCGGAGCTCCCGGGCGTGTAGATCGCGAACTCCGCCGCGTCGAGCATGCGCTGGATGCGCTCGCCGTCCTGGTTCCAGCCCGCCAGGCCCTGCTTCCAGCGCGCCGCCTCGCGCGCAGCGAGATCGTCGGCGCTGATGCCCTGCGTGCGCGCCTCGTCGGCGTTGACCCAGGGGCGGAAGTCGGCCGGCTCGAGCCTGGGGAACGCGAGCAGCAGGTTGGCGAGGTCGCCCTTGGGATCGATCACGATCGCGGGGATGCCGTCGATCGCGGCCTCCTCGAGGATGCCCAGGCACAGGCCGGTCTTGCCGCTGCCGGTCATGCCGACGCAGACCGCGTGCGTGACGAGGTCCTTCGAGTCGTAGAGCAGCCAGCCGTCGAGAGGCTTCTTCTGCGCGAGGTCGTACGGCCGGCCGAGGTAGAAGACGCCGAGCTTCTCGAAGTCCTGTTGCATGGGGGAGGGAGGTTAGCGTTTGCGCTGCTCGACGTGGAGCGCGCCGGGCTTGCCGCGGAACTGGAGCACCTCGTCGATGGCCGGCCCGCGGAGCTCGATCGTCTCTTCCTTCGCGCGCCCCGGGAAGTCGAGCACGAGCGCGTCCAGGCCGTTGGGCCCGGCCGGCACGCACAGCTCGTCCGCGCTCGCGCCCAGGTACGAGGGCTGCGCGCCGCTGACGCCACGCAGGCGCCCGCCGGAGAGGACGCGCGTGTGCGGGGGCAGCCCGCGCAGCGTCAGCGAGGGGACGCCGGGACGGTGGGTGATCCAGATCCGCGCCGGGCCGTCGTTCTGCGTCAGCACGAGGTCCGGCGCGCCGTCGCCATCGAGGTCGCCGGTGTAGAGACCGCGCCCGACGAACGGCGACGCGCTGAACGACCCGCCGTCGATCTCGCGGAAGCGGCCCTTGCCGTCGTTCTCGAAGAGCAGCGCCTTCTGCGCGTGCATCTTGCCGTCGTTGTAGAGCTCGATGTTGTCGATGATGTGGCCGTTGGTGATCGCGAGATCGAGGTCGCCGTCGAGATCGAAGTCCGCGAGCACGCAGCCGAAGCCCACCGGCAGCATCGTCGCGGCCTCGAGGCCGGCCTGCACGGTCCGATCCTCCAGGATGCCGCGCGATCTCTGCTCGTAGAGCGTGTCCGACTCGTCGTCGAAGCCGGTGACGAACAGGTCCGGCATGCCGTTGCCGTCGACATCGCCGATCGCGACGCCCATGCTCGCCTCGGTGCGGCCGAAGCGATCGACGCCCGTTCCCGTGAGCAGCGTCGCGTCCTCGAACGTGCCGTCGCCCTTGCCGCGGTAGAAGCGGTTCTCGGTCGAGTCGTTCGCGACGTACAGATCGACGTGGCCGTCCTGGTCGAGATCGCCCGCCGCGACGCACAATCCCTTGCCGCCCGGATCGGAGAAGCCGGCCTCCTTCGTCGCCTCGACGAACGTGCCGTCGCCGTTGTTCTTCCAGAAGTGGTCCTCCAGGCCCGGGTACGCGTCCGGATGGCAGTACGAGCGCCAGCCCGGCTTGCGCTCGCCGCACCACAGGGGATGCGCGAGGTCGATCGCGACGTAGGTGCACACGAACAGGTCGAGATCGCCGTCGTCGTCCGCGTCGAGGAAGGCGGCGCCGGTCGTCCACTCGTCGCCGCGGATGCCGCTCTGCGCCGTCGCGTCGCGAAAGTGCGCCTTGCCATCGCCAACGAGCAGCACGTCGGGCCCGAGGTTGGTCAGGAAGAAGTCGGCGTGCCCGTCGCCGTTGACGTCGCCGCTGACCACGCCCATGCCGTAGCTCGCCTGCGCCGCGTCGCCGGACTCCACCGTCGCGTCGCGAAAGTGCGCCTGGCCGTCGTTGAGGAACAGGCGGTTGGTCGGGCGCTTCGCAGGCCGCGGCTGGCCGGGGATCGGCAGCGGTCCGCTCTGCACGAAGTAGAGGTCGAGATCGCCGTCCTCGTCGACGTCGACGACCGCGGCGCCCGCACCCATCGTCTCGGGCAGCTGCTTCGCCTCGGTCTTGCCCGCGTCATGCACGAAGTCGACGCCGCAGGTGCTGCTGACGTCGGTGAACGCGATCGCCGACGTGTCGCTCTTCACCGCCGGATTGGCGGCGGAAGGCGCCGGCACGGGCGACGCGCCCTCGCGGCTGCACGCCGCGAGCACGAGCCCGGCGAGAGCGAGAACGCGCCTCACCGCGCCTCCTTGGCCTTGGCCAGGCGCTTCTCGATCTCGGCGTCCTTCGGCCGCAGCGCGCGCGCCTTCTCGAAGAGCTCGATCGCGCGCGGCGCGTCCTTCGCCTCCAGTGCGAGATCGCCGGCGCGCACGTACAGCCGCGCGTCCGGCGTGCGCTCGGCGGCCTTGGCGAGCAGCTCGATCGCGCCCTTCGCGTTCGTCTCGTCCTCCGCCACCAGACGCGCGGCGCGCAGCGCGATCGGTACGAGCTGCTCGGCGCCCTGGGCGAGCTCGAGGGCGCGCGTGTAGAGCTCCTTTGCGCGCGCGAGGTGTCCGAGCGCGCGCTCGGCGTCGGCGAGGCCGGCGAGGTTGGGCGCGTGCAGCGGCGCGAGGTCGACCGCGCGGCGCGCGAAGTCCCACTGGTCGACCAGCGGCGTCAGCTTGCGGTGCCTGGCGAGCGCCTGCAGGCCCTCGTCCTGCTTGCCGTCGGCGATCAGCGCGCGCCCCAGGCCGAACCAGGCCTCGGTGCTGCAGTCGTCGAGCGCGAGCGCCTTGCGGAAGGCCGCGACCGCCGGCGCGGCGTTGCCGTTGCGCGCGAGGCGGCGGCCCTCGGCGCTCCACAGGCGCGCGTCGCCCGCGCCGCCCTTCGCGAGCGCGCGCGCGAGCACGGCGTCGGACTCGCCGATCGTCCCGAGCGCCTCGAGCGCGTCGATCTTCATCAGGCTGTGCTCGTTCGTCGCCTCGTCGAGCAGCGCGGCCGCCTCGGCGTAGTGCGCCAGCGCGTAGTGCGCCTCGCCGCGCAGCGGATCGGCGTCCTTGCCCAGCGACGCGAGGTGTTCGAGCGCGGCGGTCGGTCGGTGCACCTCGAGCTCCCAGCGCACCAGCTCCAGGCGCGCGGAGGGCTGCTCGCCGCCGGGCGCCGCGAGCTCTGCGACGCGCGCGGCGATGGCCTCCTCGCGCGCCCCGCGCAGCCAGAGGGCGCGGGCGTCCGCGAGGGCGGCCAGGAGCAGCGCGAGGGCGATCATCTCCGCCATGCTAGGAGCCGCGGCGCGCTCGTGCACGAGGACCGAGGCCGCCCGGGCGACTCCCTGGTAACCTCTGGAGAGAGCCCCTCGTACGAGCCCCCCTATGATCCGCCCCAGCATCCTCCTCGCGTCCCTGGTCCTCTCCGTTCCGGCCCTCGCCACCGACCTGCGCGTCGAATGCCGCTCGGGGGCCGCGCCCGGCACCAGCCTGGTGCGCGTCAGCGGCGACCCCGGGCTGCACGTGCTGCTCTACGTGCGCGGGGACGATCCGCAGCTGCCGCTCTCGAGCCTGCTCGTGCCCTCGATCGTCCCGCTGCGCGACGGGCCGAACAACCTGATGCTGGGCGGCACGCTCGACGCGAGCGGCCGCGCCGACTTCGATCTCTCCGCGCAGCCGGGTCTCGCGGGCCACCACCTGCGCTTCCTCGCGCGACAGATCGCGCCCAACGGCCCGTTCTCGAACACCTGCCGCAAGTCGTACCTCGCACCGCACAGCTGCGGCCCGGCCTCCGACACCGCGATCGCGCTCTCGCTCTTCGGCGACCTCTACCCGCTCGCCGACGGGCGCATGCTCGCGATCGGCGGCGCGGGCCCGCTGGTGACCGCCTACGACACCGTCGCCGAGGCGACCACGCTCGCCGGGATCCTGCCCGTGGCGCCGACCTTCTTCCAGGCGCGCGCGCAGCTCGCCGACGGGCGCGTGCTCAGCTTCGGCGGCATCGACGCGAACGGCGCGCCGATCGCCGACGCGACGCTCTTCGATCCGGCCGACGGCAGCACGACCAGCGTCGGACCGATGCTCTCGCCGCGCGCGGGCGCCGCCGCGGCGCGCCTCTCGAACGGCAAGGTGCTGATCGTCGGCGGGCTCTCGACGATCGATCTCACGGACCCGACCACGTTCTTCGGCGGCATCCTCGGCACGAGCGAGCTCTTCGATCCGGCGACGAACACGTTCACGGCCGGCCCGACGCTGGTCGAGCCCAAGGCCTTCGCGAGCGCGACGCTGCTCAACAACGGCCAGGTGCTCGTCGCCGGCGGCCTGGGCGTGCTGCCGATCGTCAACCTGCCCTTCGTCTCGAACACGGCCTACCTCTACAACACGAACAACACCTTCGGGATCTTCCCCAAGCTCTTCACCGACGGGCGCCTCTTCCACAGCGCGACGAAGCTCGCCGACGGCCGGGTGATCCTGACCGGCGGCATCACGGCCGACCTGAGCGGCATCCTGACCAGCGGCGACCCGACGCAGATCGCGTTCACCACGCTGGGCACGAGCGCGGTCTACGGGACCACGCTGGGCGGCTCCTTCTCCAACGGGCCGACGCTCGCGACCACGCGCGTGTTCCACACGGCGACGAAGCTCGTCGACGGCCGCGTGCTGGTCGCAGGCGGCTTCAGCGGCACGCTCGACATCGGCGCGATCCTGAGCGGCGACATCCAGCTGCCCGCCGCGGTCGCCTCGAGCGAGCTCGTCACGGCCAGCACGCGCGCCGACGGACCCGATCTCTCCGCGCCCCGCGCGGGTGCGAGCGCGCTGCTCGACCCCTCCAACGGCCGAGTCGTGATCGTCGGCGGCGGCCCGGGGAGCGTCGAGCTCTACCAGCCCTGAGGCGCGGTCTCGACCTCTCCTGAGGCACGGCGCGGCGCCGCGGCGCGCCTCAGGCCTGCTGCGCGGTGGTGAACCCGCACTCGCGCCAGACGCGCGCGACGAAGCCGCGTTGCAGCTTGCGCGCGACCAGGCCCGGATCGCCGTCGCCGACCTTGCGCCGGTCGATCTCCACGACCGAGGCGATCTCGGTGGTCGTGCCGCAGACGATGACCTCCTCGGCGCTGACGAGCTTGCGCCGGTCGAAGCGCTCCTCGCGCACGGCGATGTGCTCGGCCGCGGCGAGCTCGATCACCACGCGGCGCGTGATCGAGTCGAGGATCGTGCCGTCGAGCGGGTGCGTCAGCAGCGTCCCGCGCTCGACCACGAACAGGCTGCGCGAGGGGCACTCGGTGACGATGCGGCCGCGCACCAGGATGGCGAGGTCGGCGCCCGCGTCCAGGGCCGCTTGCGTGTCGAGCAGGTTCGGCAGCAGGTTGATCGACTTGATCGAGCAGCGGCCCCAGCGCAGGTCGGGGCGCGTGATGGCCTTCATGCCGCGGATGCGCGCCGCGATGTCGAGCGGCGGCTCGGGGTAGCACAGAGCCAGCACGGTGGGGGCGACGCCGGCGGGCGGGAAGCCGTGCATGCGCGGCGCCGTGCCGCGCGTCACCTGCCAGTAGACCTGCGCGTCGGAGAGCTTGTTCTTCTGCACCAGCTCGTCGCTGATGCGCGCGAGGTCGTGCTTGGACCAGTCGAAGGCGATGCGCACGGCCTTCAGGCTGGCGCGCATGCGCTCGACGTGCGCCGCCATCGCGAAGGGCCGGCCGCGGTAGTAGCGCACGACCTCGTAGACGCCGTCGCCGAAGAGGAAGCCGCGGTCCTCGACGTCGAGCGTGGCCTTCGCGCGCGGCTTGTACGCGCCGTCGAGGTAGAGCGTCGATCCCGCCGCGCCGCTCATGTTCCCTCCGCGCGACGGAAGCAGCGCGCCAGCGTCAGGTCCTGGTCCTGGTACGACTGCGCGCGGCCCTCGCCGTAGACGCGCTCGGGCCTCCCGCTGGTGCGGAAGAAGCGCAGGCGGCAGAACAGCTGCCCGTCCTCGACCAGGAACGGCACGTCGTGCGCGCGCACCTCGAGCACGGCCGGCGTGCCGCCGGGGAGCACCGCGCCGCCGCGCTCGCGCCAGCCGAAGCCGTTGTCGAAGAAGCCCGCGTAGTTGTTGCGCAGCTCGCCGATGCCGACGTCGACCGGCAGCATCTCGGCCGCGTGCTCGGGCGGCACGCGCAGGCGCTCGCGGCTGGCGAAGATGTAGAAGCTGCCCGGCTCGAGGATGCAGTGTCCCTCGTGCGCGTGCACCGGCTCCCAGAAGTCGCGCGTCGGGTGCGCGCCGTCGCTGGCGAAGCGCACGACGTCGGTGTGCGCGCCCGCGCGCCAGCCGGCCGGCTCGCGCCCGGCCAGCCCGACGCGCAGCGCGAGGCCGCCCTCCTCGTCGATGTGCACCTCGTCGGGCGAGAGGGCGCGCTCGCGGTCGCGCGCGTCGAAGCACAGCGGCGTGCGCTGGTAGAGCGCGCGCAGCTCGGTGGCCGAGAGCGCGGCCGATCCGCGCGCCAGGCGCAGCTGCGCCAGGCGATCGCCGCGCTTGAGGCGCACCGGGAAGGAGAGCGGCGCGATCTCGATCCACAGGCGACCGCGGTAGCCCGGCGGCGCCTCG
>JBGASC010000032.1:0-63007 GCA_044229935.1 Planctomycetota bacterium
CAGGAGCGCCTCGCGCCCGTCGAGCGAGTCGAGGTCCAGGCACGGATCGAGATACGTCTGGTTGGTCTGGTTGCCGGCCGCGTCGAGCTTGACCAGCCGGTGCCCGAAGCTCGAGCCCTGGTTGCCCGAGCGCAGCACGAACAGGCCGCCGTCGTGCGCGCGCTCGACGTCGAGCGGCCAGCCCAGCGGCAGCGTGCGCGCGAGGATCAGGTCCGCGTCGAGCCCGTAGAGCGCGCCCGCGTCGCGGTCCGCGGCCCACAGCGCGACCTCGCCGGGCGGCGCGAGCTCCGCGCTGCGCGCCGCGCCGCTCGCCAGCGCCGCACCGAAGAGTGCCAAGGCCCCGATCCCCGCCCAGCTCCACGCCCACGCACGCCGATCCGCGTTCTGCATCGCTTCCTCCACAGGAAGAGACGCTCGCCAGGCGCGAAGGTCGCGCGTCGCTCAGGCGAAAAGTTGCAGACCCTCGAGCGCGAGCAGGCGCTGCTTCAGCGCCAGCCCGGCGCTGAACCCGCCCAGACCGTCGGCGGAGAGCACGCGGTGGCAGGGCACGACGATCGGCAGCGGGTTGCGGCCGTTGGCGCGGCCGACGGCGCGCGAGGCGTGCGGCGCGCCGATCGCCGCCGCGATCTGGCCGTAGGTGCGCGAACAGCCCCAGGGGATCGCGCGCAGCGCCTCCCAGACGCTGAGCTCGAACTGTGTGCCGACGAGGTCCAGCGCGAGATCGAAGACGCGCCGCTGGCCGCGCGCATACTGCTCGAGCTGCGCGGCGGAAGCCGCGAGCGCGGCCGGATCGTCGACGATCGCCGCGCCGGGCACGTGCTCCGCCACCCAGGCCGACAGGCGCACCTGTGCGCCTTCCTCCTCGAGCGAGATCGAGCACAGGCCGCGCTCGCTCGCGGCGAGCAGGAAGCGGCCGAGGCCCGTCGCGACCCAGGCGCGGCGGATCACGGGCGCGCCGCTCATGGCCGGCTCGTGCGCTCGGCCGCGCGCGTGCGGCGCCAGAGCGCGATCACGAGCGTGCCGACGACGAGCACGAGCGCGCCCAGCAGGAAGAACACCCCGCCGTTGACGCTCGCGCTCCAGGGGTCGCGATCGGACCCGACCGCGCTGGCGCACATGGCTCAGAAGAAGAAGGTCATGCTCCCTCCGGCGCGTTCCAGACGTAGAGGCACAGGTACACCAGCACGCCGGTGATCGAGACGTAGAGCCAGATCGGGAGCGTGACCTTGGCCCAGCGCTTGTGCTGCTCCCAGCGCTCGCGCCGCGCGAGGTAGAGCGTGCGCAGGATCAGCGGCACGTTGAGCGCCGCGAGGACGACATGGGTCGCGAGCATCACGAGGTACGCGGTCTTGATCGCGCCCGTGTGGCGGAACGGCGTCGTGGTGCGGATCACGAGGTGGTAGTAGAGGTAGCAGCCGAGGAAGGCCGCGCTGGTCGCGGTCGCCGAGTACATCAGGCGCTCGTGCAGCTCGCGCCGGCCCGACTTGATCGCCGCGAGGCCGGCCAGGAGCAGCACGAAGGACGTGCCGTTCAGGATCGCGTTGACCAGCGGCAGGCTCATTGCTTCTGCAGCCACTCCAGCCGCGCGCGCAGCTTGTCCAGCTCCTCGGCCGTCTCCCCCTCGTAGAAGCCGCGCACGCGGCCCTGCTTGTCGACCGCCGAGATGCTCGTGCGGTGCGTGACGCGCTCGCCCACCGGCGCGGCGGGATCGCGCGCGACGGCGGAGAGGAAGCTCCTGGTGATCCAGCCGTCGATGGTCTTCTCGTCGCCGGTCAGGAACGACCAGCGCCGGGGATCCGCGCCGAGCGCCTCGGCGTACTTCGCGAGCACCGCGGGCGTGTCCCACTGCGGGTCGACGCTGACGCTGACGAGGTGCACCTGCGGATCGTGCAGCTCGGCCTGCAGGCGCTTCATCGTCGCGCTGACGCGCGGACACGGGCCGCTGCAGCGCGTGAAGACGAAGCACGCGGCCCAGGCGTGGCCTTTCAGGCTCTCGAGCGTGACCGTCTTCCCGGCCTGGTCGGTGAACGAGAAGGGCAGCACGCTGCCGAAGGACTCGCTGGAGTCCGCCGGCTGCGCCAGCACGACGCCCTCGTCGTGCGGACGATCGCAGGAGCTCGCGCACGCGAGCGCCAGGAGCAGGAGCAGGGATCGTGAGCTCATCGCAGGTACAGGAGCGCGAACAGGATCAGCCAGACGACGTCGACGAAGTGCCAGTACGAGGCCGCGAGCTCGAGCGCCAGCGCGCCGCGTCCGGCCAGCGCGCGCGAGCCGAACCAGGCCAGCGCCACCAGGCCCGCGAGCACGTGCAGTCCGTGCACGCCGGTCAGCACGAAGAAGCACGACCAGAAGAGGTTCGTGCGCGGTGCGAGGCCCTGCCCGAGCAGGCCGGCGTACTCGTGCACCTGCAGGGCGAGGAAGGCCGCGCCGAGCAGCAGCGTCGCGGCCAGCCAGCGCGTGCGCGCGGCGCGGCCGGCGCTGCGCAGCGCGCGGCCGAGCGTCAGCGAGCTCGCGACCAGCGCCAGCGTGTTGCCGCCGACGAGCAGGCGATCGAGGTGCCCGTCCGCGCCGGGGAACTCGCGCACGCCGGTGCGCAGGAAGAGGTACGAGCCGATCAGCGCGGCGAAGAGCAGCGCCTCGGAGGCGAGGAAGAGCCACAGGCCCAGGCGCGCCGTCTCGATGCGCGGGCCGCTCTCGTGGATCGCGGCGACAGGCTCGTGCAGCACGCCGTGCATCGGCCTCAACCGTGCGCCCAGACCGCGGCCTGGCGCGCGACCGGATCGAGCATCGCCAGCGCCAGCACCAGCGGCAGGTAGAGCAGCGAGACGTACAGCACCAGCCGCGCGTTGCGCGCGTTCTCCTTCCAGGCGAAGCGCAGCGCGGCCGCGGCATACAGCACGCTCGCCGCGAGCGCGCCGATGCCGTAGACGCGCCCCGCGTCGCCGCAGGCCGCCGGCACGAGCGCGACCGGCACGAGCACCAGCGCGTAGACCAGCGCCGCACGCGAGGCGACGCCCAGCCCGCCCGGCACCGAGGGCAGCATGCGCAAGCCGGCGCGCGCGTAGTCCTCGCGGTAGAGCCAGGCGATCGCCAGGAAGTGCGGGAACTGCCAGACGAAGATCACCGCGAAGAGCGCCCAGGCCCAGCGGCCCGCGCCGCCCGCGAGCGCGACGTAGCCCAGGAGCGGCGGCGAGGCGCCGGGCAGCGCGCCGACGATCGTGTTCAGGGTGCTGACGCGCTTGAGCGGCGTGTAGACCGCGACGTAGGCGAAGAGCGTGGCGCAGGCGAGCAGCGCCGCGAGCAGGTTGAAGCGCAGCGCGAGACCGAGCACGCCGGCGCCGCCCAGCGCGCTGCCGAAGAGGATCGCGTCGCGCACGCGGATGCGGCCCGCGGCGATCGGGCGCTCGCAGGTGCGCAGCATGCGCCGGTCCGTGTCGCGCTCGAGCACCTGGTTGAGCGCGCTGCCGCCGGCCGCCGCGAAGGTCACGTACAGCGCCGCCTCGCAGGCGTAGAGCCAGGGCACGTGCGTCCCGCTCGCCAGCGCCGCGCCGATCAGCGCCGCGAGGAAGATGAACGAGCCGATGCGCGGCTTGGTCAGCGTGACCCAGTCGCGCAGGCCCGCGCGCTCGCCCGTCGCCGACTCGGCGGTGCGCGCCTTCACGTGCTCCTCCCCAGCGCGCCCGCGCCCGAGCGCGCCTGTGCCGGCTCGCTGCGCGCGCTGCGCACGCGCCAGCTCCACAGCACGCAGGCGAGCGTGCTGGCGAGCAGCGCCGCGCCGCCGACGACGTGCAGCGTCGGGAAGAGCGCCTGGCGCAGGTCGGTCGGCTTGGGTCCGACGAAGCGGTAGACCGACATGAAGGCGATGATCCCGAGCACGGCCTGCACGATCAGCGCGGTGAAGAGCCAGCGCGGCAGGCGCGAGAGCGCGCTCGCCTCGCCTGCGCCGCGCAGCGCCTTGCCGAGCACCAGGATCGCGACCACCACCAGCAGCACGGTCAGGAGGTGCGCCAGCAGCACGAAGTCGTCGTGGCCGTGCCGCAGCCAGGCGCCGAGCACGATCTGCAGGTAGACGATGCCCGTCGCGACCAGCGCCACCGGCAGCGCGCGCTGCGCCGCCAGCGAGGGCTCGTGGCGCGCCTCCTGGAAGCGGCGCGAGCTGACGACCATCACCGCGCCCAGCGCGGCGAAGACCGCCTGGCCGACCGCGCCGTGCAGGAAGGCGAGCTCGCCCGAGTTCTCGAGCACGCGCAGGCCGCCGAGCGTGCCCTGCACGATCACCGCCGCCAGGCCGACGATCGCCGCGGTCTTGACCATGCGCGCCGAACGCGTCGCGAAGGCCGCGACCACCGTCGCGATCGCGAGGCAGCCGACCAGCGTGCCGAAGAGCCGGTGCGAGTGCTCGACGAACGAGCCCGTGTCGCGCAGCCAGCGCTCCAGCGGGTAGAAGGGCATGAAGAAGTCGCCGCGGCCGCGGTCGACGACCAGCCAGCCGTCGATCGCCATGCCCGCGCCGAGCGTGGTCACCGAACCGCCCAGGAAGACCAGCGGCACGGCCGCGACCAGCGTCGCCAGCGCGAGGCGGAAGGGCCAGGGGCTCGGGCTCGGGTTCATCGGGGGGCGGAGAGTGTAGCGGCTTGCGGCCGGAAGTCGTCCTCCGCGCGCGCCGGATCGTATTCGTAGGGCCCGCGCTCGACGACGAGCTCGCGCGCGAAGTTGCCGTGCGGGGGCGGCGAATCCGTCTCCCACTCCAGCGTGTTGGCGCGCCAGGGGTTGCGGCCGGCCGGCGCGCCGCGCACGAGGCTCCAGGCCAGGTTGACCAGGAAGACGAGCTGCCAGCCCGCCAGCCCGAAGGCGCACCAGCTGATCGAGACGTTGAGCGGCCGCAGGTGGCGCAGCGACTCGTAGACGTTGGGATCGGCGATGCGCCGCGGCATGCCCGCCAGCCCGAGCTGGTGCATCAGCAGGAACACGCCGGTCGTGAAGAAGAACGTGCCGACGAAGTGCAGTCGGCCCAGGCGCTCGTCGAGGCGGCGCCCGAACATCTTCGGGAACCAGTGGTAGCACGCGGCGAAGAGGCCGAAGACCGAGCCGCCGAAGACGATGAAGTGGAAGTGCGCGACGACGAAGTACGTGTCGTGCACGTAGATGTCGACCGGCGTCGCCGCCAGCCACAGGCCCGAGAGCCCGCCGGTGATGAACAGCGCCACGAAGCCCAGCGCGAAGAGCATCGCGCTGGTGAGCTGCAGCCGTGCGCGCCAGAGCGTCGCGAGCCAGTTGAAGACCTTCACGCCCGAGGGCAGCGCGATCAGCATCGTCGCGATGCCGAAGGCCATGCCCAGCGCCGGGTTCAGACCCGAGACGAACATGTGGTGCGCCCAGACCAGGAAGCCCAGCAGGGTGATCGCGAGCATCGAGAACACCATCGGCCGGTAGCCGAAGACGCTCTTGCGCGCGTGCACGCTGAGCACGTCGGAGACCACGCCCATCGCGGGCAGGATCACCACGTAGACCGCAGGGTGGCCGTAGAACCAGAACAGGTGCTGCCACAACAGCGGCGAGCCCGTGCTCGAGTAGAAGCCCGAGCCGAGCACGCGGTCGGAGAGCTGCAGCAGCCCGCCCGCGGTCAGCACGGGGATGCCCGCGAGCTGGATGCAGGCCGCCAGGAACAGTGCCCAGATCGTCAGCGGCAGGCGCAGCATCGTGAGCCCGCGCGCACGCAGCTTGAGCACCGTCGTGACGTAGTTGATCGCGCCCACCGTCGAGGAGAGGCCGGCCAGCACGACCGCGACGAGCCACCAGGTCTGCCCGTGCAGCGAGCCCGGCGCCGCGCTGCTGGTGGTCGAGAGCGGCGGGTACGCGGTCCAGCCGGCCTGCGCCGCGCCGCCCTCGACGCAGAAGCCGATGCCGAGCGCGACGATCGCCGGCGGCATCAGCCAGAACGAGAGCGCGTTGAGCCGCGGGAAGGCCATGTCGCGCGCGCCGATCATCAGCGGGATCAGGTAGTTGCCGAGCCAGCCCGTCAGCAGCGGGATGACCACGAAGAAGATCATCAGCGTGCCGTGGAACGTGAAGAGCGCCGTGTAGAACTCGGGCGAGGGCACGCCGCCCGAGCGCGGGAAGAGCAGGCGCCCGACCAGCGGCATCTCGGTCCAGGGCCAGGCCAGCTGCCAGCGGATCAGCAGCGCGCTCAGCGCCCCGAACAGCGTCATCGCCAGCGAGAGCCAGAAGAACTGCAGGCCGATCGTCTTGTGGTCGGTCGAGACCACGCGCGCGAGGAGCTTCACCGCAGGTCCTCCGTGCCGTTGGAGCGCTGCTCGCGCTCGCGCGCGGCGAGCCAGGCCTCGTACTCCGCGCGCGGCAGCGCGCGCACCGCGCCGGCCATCTTGTAGTGGCCCCAGCCGCACAGCTCGGCGCACAGCAGCTCGTAGCGGCCCGGCTCGTCGCACTGGAACCAGACCAGCGTCGCGCGGCCGGGCAGCACGTCCTGCTTGAGGCGGAAGCGCGGCACGAAGAAGCTGTGGATCACGTCGCGCGAGTACAGGCGCAGCACGACCTTCTCGCCCGCGGGCACGCACAGCTCGTACGCGACGTGCGGATCGTCGCCGCTGCCGAAGCGACCGTCGGCACCGGGGTAGACGAAGCGCCAGTCGAACTGGCTGGCCCACACCTCGGCCAGCGGCGCCTGCGGCGTGCCGTCGGCCGCGCGCGGCAGGCTCGCCTCGAACTTGATCTCCTTCCACGTGCCGATCTGCGCCAGCGCGAGCCAGACCAGGATCGCGCCGGGCACCAGGGTCCAGACGATCTCGAGCCTGTGGTTGCCCGCGCTCGCGCGCGGCGCGCCGGCGCCGCCCTGGGAATGGCGCCAGATGCTCCACACGAGCAGGCCCAGCGTCAGCACGAAGAACACGGCCACGATCCACAGGATCAGCACGAAGAGCGCGTCGACGCGGCCGCCGAAGCTGGTCACGCTCGCCGGCAGCCACCAGCCGCGCCGCGGCGCGACCGCGAAGCTCCACACCACGGTCAGGCCGAAGAGCGCGAAGAGCGTGGCGGTCAGCGCGCGCATCGACGCTCTACTGCACGCGCTGCGAGAGCGAGCGCACGTAGTGCACGATCGACCACAGCTCCTCGCTCGAGACCAGCGGCGCCCCCGCGGCGTCCTTGGCCTCGCCGATGCCGGGCATCGGCGTGCCGTTGATCCCGGCGTAGACGCGCCGGTAGACGTCGATCGGCCGAGCGCCGCCGTGGAAGATGCCGGCGGTCAGGTCGCGCGGCAGGATGTCGAAGCCCCAGGCGTCCTGGTAGGCCGGCACGCGCTCGCCGCGCGCGTTCGACTTGAAGACCGCGGGCCCGTCGCCGTGTCCCTCGGGCCCGTGGCAGCTGACGCAGTTGCCCTTCTTGACGTCGAGGAAGAGCTCGCGCCCGCGCGTGCGGCGCTCGGGCGTGTCGGCCGGGATCTCGCCGGCGAAGGCGATCACCTTCTCCCGCGCGCGCTGCCAGCGGCCCCAGACCGTGTCGATCGCGTCGACGGCGGCCTCGTCGTCGAGCTTCTCGTCGTCCTTGAAGCTCGCGACGAGCAGCGCCTCGACCTCGCCGCGCATCGCGAGCAGCCGCACGTAGTCGACCAGCCCCTCGCGATCGGCCAGCGGGAGCCGCGCGAAGGAGGGCATCGCGGTGCCGTCGACGCCGCGCTCGAGGACCTCGTTCAGGTCCTCGCGCCGCGGGTGCGCCTGGTCCTTGACCGCGGTGTACTTGAAGATGCCCTTGCGGAAGTCGCGCGGCTTGGGCACGAGCGTGTTGCCCGTCTCGCCGTCGCCGCCGCCCTCGACGCCGTGGCAGTGCAGGCACTCGGTGCGGAAGAGCTCGGCCGAGACCAGCAGCGAGGGATAGTGGTTCTCGAGCTTCTGCTTCTCCTCGGCGCTCGCGGCGTGCGCGATCTCGTAGGAGAGGCGCTGGCGGTTGTCGGCGACGATCTGCGACCAGCGTTCGGGCGAGAACTCGGCGCGGCCGCCGCCGGGGAGCTCGCGCTCGGGATGGTTGGGGTCGAGGCCCTCCTTCTTCCAGCTCTCGAGCAGCTCGTAGCGCGGGGAAGCGCGCGTGCCGAAGTACTTGACGAGCAGCGCCTCGAGCTCCTTCTGCTTGTCGGGAGCGTCGGCGAGCGCCTCGACGCTGGCGCGGTTGAGGTGCAGCGAGAGGAGGCCCGGCTGGGGCTGGAACCCGCAGCTCGCCGCGAGGAGCAGCGCGCTCGCGAGGACGATCGGAGGGGCGTGGACGCGCTTCATCGAAGCGCTTCAGTCTCGTCAGCCGCGGACGGGTGTCAAGCGGCGCGGGGAGAACCCTCAGCGGATATGCTGTGCGGTTCGAGCGCGCCGCGCGCGCCACGCAAGGACCACCCGATTGGACCGCAGCATCCTCATCCCCCAGCACCAGGCCGCCGGAGCGCGCCTGCGCGACGCCGAGCCGCCGCAGGTCCTGACCTACGGCGACGTCCCGGCCGAGTACCACGCGGCCCTCGAGGGCTGCGCGCTCTTCGACGACACCGACCGCGGCCGGCTGGAGGTCAGCGGTCCCGAGGCGGGCGCGTTCCTGCACCGGCTGCTCGCCAGCGACGTGCGCGCGCTCGAGGTCGGCCGCGGGCAGCGCGCGCTGCTGCTGGAGGCCAAGGGCAAGGTGCTCTTCGACTTCGAGCTCTACCGCACCGAGGAGCAGCGCTACGTGCTGAGCGTGCCGCAGGGCCGCGCGAGCGCGCTGCGCGCGGCGCTCGAGCGCTACCACTTCAGCGAGAAGCTCGCCTTCGCCGAGCGCGGTGCCGACTACGCGCCGCTGGTCGTGCTCGGGCCGTCGAGCGACGCGCTGGTCGAGCGCACGCTCGGCTGCGCGGTGCCGGCCGAGGAGCAGCGCTGGGCGAGCGGCAGCTTCGGCGGCGCGAGCGTGATCGCCGTGCGCACGCGCTACGCCGGCTCGCGCGCGATCCGCCTGGTCGCGACGCCACAGCTCGCGCCGGCGCTGTGGAACGCGCTGCGCGCGGCAGGCGCGGCCGCCTCGGGGATCGTCGTGCGCGACATCCTGCGCGTCGAGGCGGGCGCGGCGCTCGCGGGCGAGGACATCGACGAGAGCGTCTATCCGCAGGAGGCGCGCCTGGAGGACGCCTTCTCGCTGACCAAGGGCTGCTACATCGGGCAGGAGGTCGTGGCCAAGATCGACACCTACGGCGGGCTCAACAAGCGCCTGGTGGCGTTGCGCGTCTCGCACGACGATCCGGTCGCGCGCGGCACGCGCCTCCTGCGCCTGGACGAGGGCGAGTGGCGCGATCTGGGCGTGGTCACGAGCTGGGCCTACTCGTTCGTGCTCGACACGGGCCTCGTGCTCGCCTACGTCAAGCGCCGGCACCAGAAGATCGGCACCGAGTTTCGCGTCGGCGACGGCCCCGCGAGCGCGGTGATCGTCGCGTTGCCGGTGCGCGCGGGCGCGCTGCCGGTCAGCGGTGCGTTCGAGTAGGACCGGCCGGGTCGAGCGGCGCTTGGCGCAATTCCCGCGACGCGGGTAGCGTCGAGTCCAGTTCCCCGGCCCGCCGGGCTACAGGGCGCGAGGTGTCCCCCATGCGCTGTCTCCCCCGACGGTCGACCACCGTGCGTGCCTTCCTCCCTCTCGCCGTCCTCGTGCTGGGCTCCGCGCCCGCTCGCGCGCAGGACTTCAACGTCGACGAGGGCGGCTTCGGCAGCCCCGTGCCTCCCGCCAGCGTCGGTGGTCCCGCGCGCTCGCCCGGCCACTGGAACCCCTGCTTCCTGTCGACCGACCTCGTCGACGTGCACGGGACGTACTTCCCCAACGCGTTCTTCGACGACAGCCTCGGTTGCCCCGGGTACTTCGCCTGCAACGATCCCGCGACGCCGAGCCCGGACGATGCGCTGCTCGACGACGGACAGAGCTGCCAGTTCCTGGGCGTCGGCTTCTCGGGCCTCGCCAACGGCCGGTACGTCGTCTACACGCTCGCGTTCCGTCCCTGCGCCGCTGCCGTTCCGCAGCGCGTCACGGTGGTCAACGCGCTCGAGGGCCCCGAGGTCCTCGGCGCGAGCTGGAGCGGCGACTACGCGCGCGGCGTGAACTACGCGCGCCACACGGTGATCGTCACCAACGGCAACATCGGCATCGGCGTGCAGCCCAACTCGGGCACGGGCAGCGCCTGGTTCAACGGCGCGCAGGTCGTCCGGGTGAACGAGGCGGACGCGACGCCGTTGTGCTTCGGCGACGGCAGCGCTGCGCCCTGTCCGTGCGGCAACTCGGGCAGCACGGGACACGGATGCGAGAACTCCGCCGGGACAGGCGGCGCGGAGCTGTACGCGTCGGGCGGCATCGCGCCCGACACGCTGGTCTTGCGCTCCGAGGGCGAGCTCCCGACCGCGCTCTCGATCTTCCTGCAGGGCAACGCCGTGATCGCGCCCGTGCCCTTCGGCGATGGCGTGCGCTGCGCCGGCGGGATCCTCAAGCGCCTGTACGTCAAGCACGCCGCGCACGGGCTGGCGGTCGCGCCCGAACCGGGCGATGCCTCGATCACGCAGCAGTCCGCGGCGCTGGGCGACCCGATCGCCCCGGGCGAGCGGCGCTACTACCAGGTCTACTACCGCGATCCCGACCTGACGTTCTGTCCGGCGCCGAACGGCAACTCGTTCAACGTCGGCAACGCGCTCAAGATCGTGTGGTGATCCGTGCCGCGCTGCGAACTCGACCGCGGCGCGTAGAATGATCGCTTCGCGCGCGGAGGTTCTTCCTGCGCGACCTGCATGCCCGCGCACCTCCACCGCCCCAGTCCGCGCGCTGCACGCCTGCTCGTGCTGCTCTTCCTGGGTGCGCTGCTGGCGCCGTGGATCGATGCGCTGGCGCGTCCGGCCGACGAGCGCGGGCCCGTGGTCGAGGGCCGCACGGCCGAGGAGTTCCCGCCTTGGACCTGGGAGTCGCTGCGCCGGCAGAACTTCGCGTCGCGCTTCGAGCTCGCGTTCACGGACCATCTCGGGCTGCGCGATGTGCTGCTGCGCTGGCAGAGCCGCCTGCGCCTGGACGTCTGGGACTGCTCGCCTTCGCCCGTCGTGCTGGTCGGCAAGCGGGGCTGGATGTTCTACACCGGCGAGGACTCGGCGGCGACCTGGCGCGGGCTCAACCGCTTCTCGCCAGAGCAGCTCTCCCTGTGGCAGCGCGTGATCGAACGCCGGCGCGACCGCGCGCGCTCGCTCGGCGCGCGCTACCTGCTGGTGTACGGCCCCAACAAGGAGTCGATCTACCCCGACTTCCTGCCCGACGGCTGGGAGCCGCTCGGCCCGACGCGGCTGGACCAGTTCCTGGAGTGGATGGGCGCGCACTCCGACGTCGATGTCGTCGACCTGCGGCCGGTGCTGCGTGCGGCGCGCGCGGAGGACACGCCGGATCACCACCTCTACTACGAGGAGGGCACGCACTGGCACGGACGCGGCTGCATGGCTGCGGCGAACGAGATCCTGCGCCGGATCGCGCTGCACTTCCCCGCGGTCGCGGAGGTCGCGCCCACGAACTGGAGGCTGGAGACCTCGCCCACGGCCGAGACCTGGCGCACGAAGATGTACCTCGAGCCGCTGCCGACGCGCTTGCGCGACGAGTGGCGCCAGGGCGACGACTCGCGACGCGCACGGCCGGTCGCGCGCGACCCGCTCGCCTCCGTGCAGCGCTTCGAGCAGCTCGTGCAGGGTTCCGGCCTGCCGCGCGTGGTGATGTTCCACGACTCGTTCGGCCCGGGCGTGTTCAAGCTGCTGGCCGAGCGCTGCGGGACGTTCACGAGCGAGAACTGCATGGCCCTCGACGACGCGCTGGTCGCGGCGGAGCACGCCGACCTCGTGCTCGACCTGTTCGTCGAGCGCGCGCTGGCCGTCCCGAACCCCTGGGTGTTCTCCTCGCAACCCGGGTCGGCGCTCGTGCGCGTCGACACCGAGCCCGACCCGCGCTTCGACCTCTCGCAGGACGTGCGGCTGCGCTGCGATGCGCAGACCCCGCTCGAGTCGTTCCCGCCACAGGGTGGCATCAAGCTGGAGGCGCGCCTCCTGCCGCCGGCTCCCGGACTGCTGCTCGAGAGCTCGGGCGCGGGCAGCAGCCTGCTCCTGCCCGAGTTGGCCCCGGGGCCCGCGCGCGACCTCGTCCTGCGCCTGGCGATCAACAGCCCGGTCGAGTCGCAGGCCGACCTGTTCTACGCGACCGAGAAGGAGTCCTGGAGCCAGCGCCAGAGCATCCCGCTCGCGCTCCGGCGCGGCAAGAACAGCATCGAGGTCTTCTTCGCCGCGAGCGAACACGTGCGCCGGTTGCGGCTGCGCCCCGGGCGCACCGCAGGGACGAGGTACCTCCTGCGCTCGCTCGAAGTGCGCGCCCTCGAGGCGCCGTGAACGAGCCGCGGCGGGAGCCGTGCTAGTCTCGTGCGCGTGAACCCGCCCGGATCCCCGCGGAGCGGCGCGCGCCGCGTCCTGCTCGCCGTCGTCCCGCTCGTGCTCGCGCTCGCGGGGCTGCTCGGCTGGCGGCTTCTCGTGCACGCGAACCGGACGCCGGAGCCGCCCGCACCCGAGCGCGACGCGGAGAGGCCGCGCCCCGAGGCCGCGCGCGCGGCGACGCTCGAGGCGGCCGGCGCCGACGTCGCGCGCGAGCCGCGCACCGAGCGCTCGAGCGCGGCCGCGACACACGCGCCGGCGAGCGCTCCGGTCGCGAAGCCCGCGGCGGGTCTGGCCGCGCGCGCGAACGGGCCCTGGTCCTACCGCGGCTACGTGCTCGACATCGACCTCGACCAGCCGCTCCCGGGCGCCACGCTCGTCTTCGAGAGCGATGCCGCGCTCGGCCCGGTGCGCGAGCTCTTCCGCGCGGAGAGCGACGCGCAGGGCCGCTTCCGCACGCAGGTGCTCGACCACGAGCCGCGCTGGATGCGCGTCGAGCCGCCCGAGGGCTTCCTCGCCGACGAGGCGCGCGTCGATCTCGCCGAGCGCCGCGGCGAGATCCTCGTCCCGCTGCACCGCGACCCGCGCACGCTGGCCGGCGCGATCCGCGGCGAGCTCCTGCGCGAGGGCGGAGCATGGACCGAAGAGACGCTGCCCAGGCCCGGCACGGTGATGATCGACCTCGTGCCGGTCGGCGGCGCGAAGTGGAGCCGGCGCGCCGAGCTCGTCAGCGAGGCCGACGACCAGGGCCGCACCCGCCTGCGCTTCGAGTTCGGCAGCCTGCCGCACGGCGAGTACGAGCTGACGCTCTCGAGCCTGGGCGCGTTCCGCTGGAGCCCGGTCGCGCAGCGCGTCACGCCGCCGGCCGAGGGGATCACGTTCCTGCGCTACGACCTCGATCGCAGCACGAGCATCGCCTTTCACGTCGTCGACCGCGAGAGCGGCGCGGAGATCGAGCACTTCGAGGTGCGCCAGCTGCAGCTCACGCCCTCGCAGGACAACGGCGTGTTCCTGCAGACCGGCCCGCTCGAGCGCTCGGCCGTGCCGCTCGATGCGCGCTTCAAGTGGTCGCTCTGGGCCGAGGGCTACCGCCCTGCCTTCGGCGACGAGAGCGCCTTCCTGCGCCGCGGCGACGAGCGCGTGGCCGAGGTCGCGCTCGAGCGCGGCTGGGCGACACAGGTGCTCGTGCTCGCGCGCGATCCCGCGCCGAAGCCGGCCGTGCGCGCCGAGGTGCTCGTCGACGGCCGCTCGTGCGGCTTCACGGCCGAGGACGGCACGCTGGCGGTCCGCGCGGCGAAGGAACCGCAGCGGATCGAGGTGCGCTACGCGGGCTGGACGATGCAGAACGACCCGCTGCAGGCGTACAACGGCAAGAGCGCCGCGCAGCGCGGGCAGGTGACGATCGTGATGCTGGAGAAGCCGAAATGAACAGCGAGCGAGCTCCGTCGAGCCCTTGGCTGGCACCGATGCTCGTCGCGCTCGGCGCCGCGCTCCTCGGTCTGTGCACCGGCTGGTTCCTGCGCGGCGCGCCGTCGGCGCCGAGCGTTCCGCCAACCGAGCCGAACCGCAGCGCGGACGCCTTGACGCGCGAGGAGTTCGAGGGCGCGCAGCGCCACATCCTCGAGCGCCTGGACGAGATCGCGCGCGTGCGCGTGCCGAACCCGAGCGCGCCGGCGGGCGCGCAGGGAGCTGCGAACGAGCTCGGCCCCAGGCTCGACGAGCTCGCGACGCGCGTCGCCGTGCTCGAGCGCTCGCCCGCGCGGGTGCGGGACGATGCCTGGCGCGAGAGCGCGCGCGGACCCGGAAGGGAATCGACGCGCGCCATCCTCGAGTGGCAGCCCGAGAACCCCGAGGTCCTCAACCAGGCGTTCGTGCTCTGGCGGATCGAGGACGTCGTGCGCCAGTTCGGCAAGCCGGACCGCATGAGCTACCTCGCCCCGGATTGGAGCCTGATGTACCGGGTGCCGGACTGCGCGGGGCCCGACGGTCGCGAGTGCCTGGTGTTCTTCCACTTCCACGACGATCTCGTGACCCGAGTCGAGTGCCTGGGTACGAAGTGAGCCTCCCCGTCGCAGAACCTGCATGAGCCCCGGCCCGACCCGATCCATCGCGCTCCTCGCTGCGTTCGCGCTCGGCGCGCTCGGGTTCGCCGTCGGCTGGCTAGCCCGAGGCACTCCACCTGCGCCGGCCAGCCTGACCGCTCCCGATCCCGTGCACAGGATCGAAAGCGTGACGCACGAGGAGTTCGATGCGTTCCGGCGAGAGGTCCTCGCGCAGCTCGAACGGATCGGCCGCGCACGCGCCGCGGATCCCTCGACGCCCGCGACCGCGGCGGACGAGGCCGTGATCGAGCTCGGGCGCAAGCTCGACGGACTCGACGCGCGCGTGGCGGTGCTCTCGACCGGCGTGCGCCCAGGCATCGGCGGCCGCGCCTGGGCCAACGCGCGCGGACCGGGTAGCGAGTCGATCGAGAAGATGATCGCACGGGTCCAGGAGCAGGCGCGCCACGACCATGCCGGCGAGCGCGGCGAAGAGGCCATCCCGACGATCCTGCGCGAGCACAGCCTGTGGACCGTCGAGGACGTGGTGCGCACCTACGGCCCGCCTCTGCACGTCGACGGGAACGACGGCCTCGCCTTCCACTACGGCCGTTTCGCGCTCGAGACCTACAGCGGCGAGTACTCGCTCTGCTTCCGCTTCCGCGAGGGCTTCGTCACCGACTTCAACTTCGACACCACCGGCGACTGGTAGCACTCAGCAGACACGACCGCCGCGCTGGTACACATCCGGATCGTGGCGCGTCAGGAACATGGCCGGGTTGGCGAGGTCGACGAAGCCGAACTTGCGGTAGAGGCCATGCGCGTCGCGCGTCGCGAGCAGCCAGCGGCGCAGGCCCTGCACCTCGGGATGCGACATCACGAGCTCCATCAGCGCGCGCGAGAGTCCGCGCCCGCGGTGCGGCTCGAGCACGTACACGTCGGCGAGGTAGGCGAAGGTCGCGCGGTCGGTGACCAGGCGCGCGAAGCCGACCTGCGTCGTGCCCAGGTACACGCCGAAGCAGAGCGAGTTCGCGATCGCGCGCGCAACGGTTGCGCGCGGGATGCCCGGCGACCAGTACGAGCGCGAGAGGAAGCCGTGGATCGCATCGAGGTCCAGGCGCGCGGGGTCGTCCGAGATCGTGTAGTCGGCGTGGGAGCGGGTGATCGGCACGCGCTCATCCTAGCGGCCGCGCCGCGCGAGCTCAGCGCCCCATGTGCTCGTCCCGCTCGATCCAGAAGTGGTTCGCCGAGAGCTCGTCCAGCGTGCCCACCCACTGCGCGACGTCGACCACGCGCTCGAGCTCGAGGCCGAACGCGTCGAGCGCGGCGCCGGTCTGCTCCCTGGGCGAGCGGGGCTTCCAGTCCGGCTCGGCGTCGTGGAACCACGCCAGGAAGATCGTCTTGCGGCGCTCGCCGCGGCGCAAGGACAGCTCGAAGCACGGCAGATCGCTCACGCCCTTCGGGGAGTACGAGTTCTCCAGCTCGAGGAAGTGCAACGACTCGGCCCGCCCGAGCAGCGCACGCGCCTCTCCGCTCGCAATCCGCCCCTCGCGACGACCGAGCTCCTTCACGTGGAGCTCGCCGACGTACTCGACGCGCCCGTCGCCGTGGATCGTGAACGAATACAGGACCGGGATCCCCTCGCCGACGCCCTTGCTCTCGAAGCGGAGCTCGAAGTCGCTCTCCTCGGGCGGGATCTCGACCGGGGTCGACGACGGTGCACGGGCGCAGGCACCGAGCACGAGGGCCGCAATCCAGGCCGGTCTCGAGACACACTCGCGCGCCGCGTCGAGCACGTGCTGTGCCCGGCCATCGTGGATCCGCTCCCCCACGTGCTTGCGTTCCAGGCTCATCGGCGGGATGTTGACCCGCGTCGGCGCCGAGATCAATCGGCGGCGCGGCCAATGACCTACCTCGAGCACATTCCCGGCACGAACCCGCTCCCCCACCCGGAGAAGCACCCGCGCGCCAAGGGCATCGGCATCCTCGGGCTGCACGAGGGGCGCACGCTGCTGCTCGCGCTCGATCGCATCGCGCACGCGCGCGCGGTCGCGGGCTGCGATCTCGACGAGGCGAAGATCGCCTCGGCGCGCGCGGCGGCGCCGGGGCTGTTCTGCACGCGCGACTACGCGGCGATGCTCGCGCGGCCCGACGTCGACATCGTCGCGATCTACACGCCCGATGCGCAGCACGGCGAGCACGTCGAGCGCGCCTTCGAGGCCGGCAAGGACGTGATCTGCACCAAGCCGCTGGTCAACTCGGTCGCCGACGCCCGGCGCGTGCTCGCGGCCGCGCGGCGCACGGGACGCAAGCTGCTCGTCGGGCAGAGCACGCGCTTCTTCGAGCCCTTCCTGCGCCAGCGCGCGGCCTTCGAGCGGGGCGAGCTCGGCGCGATCGAGCTCGCGGACGCGCACTACATCCACCGCATGGACTGGTACTACGCCAAGTCGCCCTGGGTCGCGCGCGACACGGACTGGATCTTCCTCGGCCTCTCGCACCCGCTCGACCTCCTGCGCTGGTACCTCGGCCCGATCCGCCAGGTGCAGGCCTTCGGCTCGCGCTCGAAGCTCGGCAGCGCGCACGGCGTCGCCGGGATGGACGTGTACATCGTCAACGTCGTCGCGCAGGACGGACGCCTCGGCCGCGCGCTCGGCCACTACGGCGTGCACGAGCTCCCGAGCGCGCGCAACTGCATCGAGCTCGTGCTCTACGGCGACGCGGGCACGAGCCTCGCGCAGTACCACGACATGCGCTACGTGCACACGGCGAAGGACAACACCGAGGTCACCGAGGACCACCTCTACGCCGGGCGACACTACTACTTCGGCAGCGAGGTGCACGGCATGCACTACGGCGAGTTCGCCAACTACGCCGAGCACTTCTCGCGCGCGCTGATCGAAGGGACCCCGCACGCGCCCGATCTCGAGCACGGCCTGGAGACCTTCTGCCTGATGGAGGCCGCGCGGCGCTCCTCGCGCGAAGAGCGGCCGATCGAGCTCGCTCCGCTGCTGGCGGAGATCGGCCTGCGCGGACCGTAGTTCCCGCAGCGGCTGTGATTCGCTGGATCGCTGCAACTCCGCCGTGTGCACGTCGGCAATCGTTGCGGCACGCGGCCGTCGGCCGCATCCACTCGAACCACCCCCAGGAAGACGAATCCCATGAAGTCCGCACGCAACGCCCTGCTCCTCGCCTCGGTCGCCACCCTCGGTCTCGTCGGCATCGGTGCCAACCTGCAGCCTGCCACGGCGATGTCCGCGCCCGCTCCGGTCGTCGCGCAGAGCCAGGGCTACACCCAGGATCCGTGCACCATCCTCTCCCAGACGCCGGACTGCGGACTCGTCGGGGTGTACCGCCGCAAGATCGTTGTCGATGGCGTCAACAAGGAATGGTGGGTCGGCAAGACCAGCGATGGCAAGTACGTCCTCCTGACCATCAACGGCACGAACGCGGACGGCACGCGCACCGGGCTCACGCCCGACGGCGAGCTCGTGAAGTTCCGCTGAGCTCCCCTTCTGCACGCTTCCGAGCCGACCTGCACGCCAAGCTCGTGGCACTGCGGGTCGGCTGGCACCGTCTTGCGATTCCCGAAGCCGGGCCCGGGGCGCCCAATCGCCTCACGGCACCGGCGCGAAGCTCGCGGGCGTGCCGCGGTAGCCCTTGAGGCGCACGAACACGTCGAGGTTCGTCGAGAGCAGCTTGATCGGGAACTCGCCGCGGATCTCGACCGGCACTCCGCTCTTGGAGTCGAGCCAGATCTGAATCGTGCCGCGCAGGCCGAAGAGTCCCTCGAAGCCGTCCTTCGGCGGGGGCTCGCCCTTGGGCACGGACGACATCAGGCGCACCTCGACGCAGTCGAAGCGGCCTGCGGGCACCTTGAGGCGCTTGCGCGCGCCCTGCGAGAGCTTGACGTTCCAGAGCTTGGTCTCGTCGACCAGCTGCAGCTCGACCTCGGTGCGGCCTTCCTGGATCATGCCCCGCGCGAGGTAGACCGCGCTGAGCATGTCGACCGTGCCCGGAGGCACGTCGCGCTGCGTGTTCGGACGCCAGACGCGGTGCTCGCCGCGCTTGCAACCGTCGCAATGGCTCGGCTTGCCCCAGAGCCAGTTCGAGTCGACGAAGTGCTCGCGGTTGTTGCAGCCCTTGCAGTGGCCGTCGTTGCGGTACCAGTCGATCCACTTGCCGCCCTGCAGGCCGAGCTTGAGCTCCTTCTTGCGGTTCTCCGTGCCGCTCTGCGTGTCGGTGTAGTAGATGCGCGGGTAGTCCTGCGGCAGGAGGCGCGACTTGAGCTCCTCGTGCAGCTTGTAGCCGAAGTGCGAGCCGGTGGCCGTGCTCTCGACCCAGCCCATCCAGTCGTGCTGCGTGCTCTTCGCGTCCTTCGCCGAGGGCAGGCCCGCGACGTAGGGTTCGACCTTGGCTGCCAGCACCACCTCGCCGGCCGTGGTCTCGCCCACGATCGGCAGGTCGACCACCACGTCGAAGTCCAGGCGCTCGTCCTTGGGCACGAAGAGCGGCAGGAGTCCTTCGGCGCGCTCGAAGCGCAGCGCATCGCCTTCGAACTCCTTGTCGGGCTCCGGCTGCTCGGCCACGGCGCCGGGATGCGGATCCGCGGGGAGACCCCGCGCCATCTCCGCGCTCGCCTCGAGCGCCCGCACCTCCGCGCTCGGCGCGGCGCTGCTCCCTGGACTCTCGAGGGTTTCCGGCACTCCGTGCGTGCGCGGCCCCTGCACGGACACGCCCCCGCCCCACAGGCAGGCGGGTGCGAGCGCCGGAGCGGAAACGAGCGCGAGCGCTGCCAAACGACGCAACATGTGCCGCGATCCTGACGCCTCCTGCGCAGGAAAGGAAGGGTCCGCTTGCGCGCTACGATCCCGGAGTGGATCGCCAGCGCTCGATGCGTTCGCTGGCCGTGTCGACGGCCACCCGGACGGGGGCGAGCGACTCCGCCCGCGCGCGGGCCAGGATCTCGTCGAGGACACCCCCGATGCGTGCGCCGATCGCCTCGACCGGCTCGCGGCGACCCTCGAGATGGAACAGGGCCCCGCGGATCAGCGCGCCCGAGTTGATCACGAAATCCGGGGCGTACAGGATGCCGCGCTCGTGCAGGCGTTCCCCGTGCAGGGTGCGCGCGAGCACGTTGTTCGCACCGCCGGCGACGACACGACAGCGCAGGCGCGTGAGCGTGAGGTCATGCAGGATTCCGCCCAGGGCGCAGGGCGCGAAGACGTCACAGCGCTGGTCGTACTCGGTCGCCGGATCGATCAGCTCGAGCTCGAGCACCCGGGCGATCTCCTCGGCCTTGTCGGGATCCAGATCGGAGGCGCGCACGCGCGCGCCGACCTCGCGCAGGCGTCGCGCAAGGCCGCGACCGACCGCGCCCAGGCCCTGGACGACCACCGTGCGCCGGGCCCAGTCCTCCTCGCCATCGAGGTGACGCAGCGCGGAAGCCATTCCCGCGAACACGCCCGCGCAGGTCGCCTCGGCGAGCTCGCCCGGACCTTGCGCGTCGGGCCGCGTGACAAAGCGCGTCTCTTCGGCGACCCAGGCCAGCTCCGCGGCGTCCGTGCCCACGTCCGGCCCCGTGTAGAAACGGCCGGCGAGGCGTTCGACGAGCTGACCGATCGCGCGGTAGGCGCCGGGCAGGTCCAGGTCCTGCCGATCGAGGATCACGAGCTTTGCACCACCCGCGGCGAGGCCTGCCAGCGCGCACTTGTACGTCATCGCCCGGGAGAGACGCAGGCAGTCGCGCAGGGCCTGGTCCTCGTCGACATAGGACCAGCGTCGCAACCCGCCAAAGGCCGGCCCCTGGGTCGAATCGTGGATGGCGAGGAAGGCGCGCAGGCCCGAGCGACGATCGTGCAGCGCGATCAGCTCCTCGAATCCCTCGCGGGACATGGCGTCGAGCAGGTGGATGGCCATCGAGGTCGGTGCGTCGTCTGGGCGCGGGGGGGCGAAGATGGCTAGGGTAGTCGCTGCGCCGAGGACGTGGGAAGAGGACTGTGCTTCCCTCGTCCAGGATCTCCCCCATGCTGTTCTCCCGAACCACTCCCCTCCTCGTCTGTGCTCTCGTTCTCGCTGCCTGCCGCTCGAATCCGTCGGGACAAGCTGTCGAGGCCGGCAAGGACCCCAAGCCGATCGCGGACGTCGTCGAGCGCACGAACACGCCCGAGCCGATCGGGAAGGTGCTGAGCGACCTCGACCTGGAGATCCGCGCCTGGACCCGCTTCAAGATGACGGCGGCAACCCCGGAGGAGCGCAACAAGGCGCGGGAGCTCGAGAAGGTGATCACGACCAAGGCCCACGCACGACGCGACGAGTTGATCGACCAGCTCCAGACGGGACCGCTCGCCAACCGCGTCGTGGCCGCGTCTGCGCTGGGGTTCACCCATGAACCTGAGGCACTCTCGCCGCTGGTCGGCAGCCTCGACGACAAGAACCCCGAGGTGGTCGGGAACGCGCTGCTCGGCTTGATGATCCTCGGGAACAAGGATGCGCCCCTCGAACGCATCTGCGACCTGATGCGCAACGACAGTGATCCGTGGGTGCGCACGAACGCGGCGCAATGCCTGTCGAATCTGGTGCAAGCTGGAGCGCGTGCGAGCTGCGTGCTCCCCTGTGCGCGCCTGGGGATCTCGGACCCCGAGCCGGGCGTGCGCTCTCACAGCGCCCTGGTGCTGGCCGCGCTGGTCGACATCGAGTCGCTGCAGGCGCTGATCGACATGGTCCACGACCCTGTGCCCCTGGTCACGTCGGCCGCCGTGCACTCGCTGGTGTGGATCGGCCGGCACGACGACAGGAGCAAGGGACGCGTGGCCAGGGAGCTCGTCGCCATGCTCGATTCGACGCGCAATCCGCTGCGCGTCCAGGTTCAACGCGGGCTGGTGGAGCTCGCCGGGGTAAGCTACGGGAACGAGAGCAAGGCATGGACCGAATGGGCCGGACGATTGCCGTGAGCCTGCAGGGCATCGCCCTGTTCGCGCTCGCGCACGCTGCCCCAGCACAGACCCCGCCCGCCTCGCCGCCGCATCCGGCCGCAGAGCCTCAGCTCCTGAGCGGGACGGAACTCGAATCGACGCTGCTCTACGATGCCGATCCGAAGCTCGAGCACCTGCTGCGAGCCTCGTTCGCAGGCAAGGAACACGCGCGCCTCTGGCTGGGCTCGAAGGCCGACGAACAGTCCACCCGGCTGCTGCGTCTGCGCTCGGGTGAACGTGTCTTCGGACTGCTGCTTGCGAGCGGAAGTTCGGTCGAGCTCAGCGGCCAGGAGCGGGAGGAGGCACTCGGCCAGTTCGAGTTGCGCCGCGCGCTGGTCCAGTTCGACCAGTTGGCCTGGACTGGCGAAGGGATGACTCGCACGGCCACGCTCGGCGCGCTTGGCAGCCTGACCGCGCGTTTCGCCGCGGCCGAGGATTCGCGCCCCGTGGAGATCGATCTGGTCGACGCCAAAGGCGTCCGTGGGGACAGCTGCCGGGCGATCCGGTGGAACCGCGGTGACGCGGGCACCTATCCAGCCGCGCTGGAGTTCTGGCACGCAGATCAGCGGGTGTGGAAGGAGACCGTCGAGCGTGTGCAGGCGAAGACGTTTGCTCGGAGCCTCTTCCTGCCGCGGGAAGCACGCGAGGGTGCTCCAGGCCCGACCCAGTGGAAGATCCTCTCGACCCCAGCTCCTGAGTACGCTGGGCGTAGGTTCGAGCTCAAGGAGGGCGCGACGTGGGAATCCGCCCGGAAGGAACTCGCACGGCTGCGCAGCGAGTGGACGCCGAAGCTGGCTGCACTCGGACTGGAACTCGAGAAGAGAGGCACGCTGGAGCTCGACGAGGGGCTTCACCCGCGCTTCGTGGTGCTCAGGCTGACCACAGTGCCGGCCACGCTGCCTGAGGGATTCGAGCGCGTTGCGGGCCGCAGCGCCGTGGGCACACAGCTCGAGGGGTTTGAAAAGCTCGCACCGGGCGCCCTGCAGGCACTGCGGGCCAAGGTGCCAGCCGGCAGTCCCACGGGGATGCCGTACGTGCGTTGGATTCTGGACCCTGGAGGGGAGAGACAGATCCTGCTCCTGCTCCCCTGGGCCAGCGCTCGCTGAATCAGACGACCTTTGTCCGCTCTGGAGTGCAGTCGATCGAGGACACGATGGGTCGGGGCTGGGAACTGACCGCCGCCGAGCGAGTTCCACGGGCGGCACCTGTTTTGCTGGATCGGACTCACCCCCAAGGAGGCACTCCGATGACCTCTCGCCTGCAGACCTGGATCCACACACTTCTGGCCGTCGGTGCATGCAACAGCCTCTGCCTGGACGCGCAAGCCCAGCGCCCTCATGAGCGACCGAGCGGGGGGGGGTCCGGGGGAGCTTCGCACTCGCGTCCTTCCGACTCGGGGAGCGCCTCGCGGCCGAGTGCCTCGGCCCCCGCCCCTGCGCAGTCTCGACCGACCTACACCGAGCCGAGCCGACCGACGAACCCCCAACCGAGTCGGCCCACGTACACCGAGCCGGCCCGCCCAGAACCCGCCCGCCCACGCCCGCGCCGGTCACCCGGCCTGTGGACACTGGACGCCCGTCGTACACCCCACCTCCACGCACGAACCCCGACGCAGGGCGCCCGGCGAATGACACTCCTTCTGCAAGTGAACCGACACGGTCGGGCGGAAGGGACAGTCGCACCCGCGACGACTCCTCGCGCGGGCGCACGGACTCGGGCTGGCAGGCACCGAGCACACCCTCTCGCGTCTACGACTCCGCGCGGCAACCGGCAGGGAATGGCAACTCGACGGACGGCATCGGCCGGGTCGATGGCTCCAGGGCGGAAGGCAGCCGTCCTGGCCGCGGGGAGATCGATCTCTCGGAATTCGGCAGGCAGCGCCGCTCGTCGGTACCGTCGCTCTCCAGTTCGAGCGGCGGCCTGCGCCCGATCCGCGAGGGGCAGCCCGGGGCTCTGACTAGCCTCCCGCTGCGCACCCGCCCGATGACCCGCGAGGGCCTGCTGGAGCGGTACCGGCCCGCCCCCACCCGCGACGGTGATCTCGTCCGTGCGCAGGAGAAGTCCGAGGCCGGCCTCTCGCGAGCGCGTGGTTCGAAGGAACGGGTCGGGACCGCCATTCCCCCGGTCCGCACGCCGCGCACGTCGAGGGCGGTTTCGAACGAACTGGGCAAGCAGCAGTTCGACCACACACGCAAGCGGATCGAGACGCTGGCGAAGACGGACCCCAAGCGCGCGCGGGAGATCATGCGGGATGGCGAAGGGCTGGCCGCGGCGACCAGCATTTCCCTCCGACTGGGAATCGGTGCGAGCTTCGGCTTCTGCAACGGCGGGTCGAGTTGGCTGTGGTGGGACCCGTGCAATCACGGCTACTCGAACTCGAGCTGGTGGTATGCCTGCGGCCCGTGTTCCTGGTGGTGGTGGAATGGCTGCACCTACTGGTGGCCGAGCTGGGGCTGGGGTTGGTCCTGGGGGCCGGGCTGGAGCAACTGTGGTCTCGCCTGGAGCGGCCACTCGAACTGGAGTTACCCGGGCTACCACTACTGGGGCTGCTCGCCCTGGTGGTATTCGAACGTGATCTACGTGGACACCTACACGCCCCCGCAACAGCAGGTCGTGATCGTGCACGAGTACGAAGCCCGCCCCGAGGAAGCACAGCCCGCGGCCCCGGCGGCCGCCGGTGAGGCCCAGGCTGGAGCCAATCTCCCGCCCGAGAAGCGCGACCCGATGATGGCCCAGGCGCTGGCCCGGACGGCGCAGCAGTACGTGTCGCTCGGCGATCTGGCCTTCAGCGAGCGCCGTTTCGGGGACGCGGTCGCCCACTATGCGAAGGCGATCGAGTACGCGCCGGACGACGGCGTGCTCTACATGCTGCTCGCCGACGCACTCTTCGCGACGGGCGACTACCACTACGCGGCCTTCGCGCTGCGCAAGGCGCTCGAGCTCGAGCCGCGCCTCGTCGACACGATCGTCGACAAGCACTCGGTCTACGCGGACGCCGGGGACTTCGAGAAGCAGCTGAGCTACCTCGAGGGCTACCTGAAGGACAACTTCACGGACGAGGACGCACGACTCGTGCTCGCCGCGAACTACCTCTTCGGCAACAAGCCGCACCAGGCACTCGATCTGCTCGAGTCGAGCTTCAGTGCGGAGGTGCGCAAGACGAGCGCGGGCTCGCTGCTCTACGAGCGCGCCCGCAAGCTCGCCTCCGAGAATCCCTTCTCGAAGTAGCACGTAGCGCAGCCCACCGCACGTCTGCTGCCCCGCATGAGCGGGGCGGCTTCGTTTGACTCAGGCCCCGGCCTTCAGCTCGCGCGGCCCGGGATCGCCCCCGAAGAACGCCACGACCGGATCCCGACCGAAGCGCGCGCGGAACTCGCCAGTCAGACGCTCGGAGAGATCGCTCTCGGCGCCGCGCCGGAGAAGCACGACCACGCAGCCGCCGAAGCCGGCGCCGGTGAGGCGCGCCCCCAGGACGCCCTCGACGGTCACGGCCGAGCCAACCAGCGTGTCGAGTTCCGGTACGCTGACCTCGAACAGGTCGCGCAGACTCGCGTGGGCACGGGTCATCTCCTCGCCGAAGCCGCGCGCGTCCCCTCGACGCAGTGCATCGCGAGCAGCGAAGGTGCGCGCGACCTCACGAATGACGTGCTCGGCACGCCGGGCGAGAACCGACGCGAGTTCACCACCGTGCTTCTCGAGGGTCGCCAGTCGTATGTCGCGCAAGCACGTGGCCCCGGGCTCGAAGGCTGCGAGGTGCCGGAAGGCCTCGGCGCACTGTCGCACGCGCTCGTTGAAGGCTCCTTGGGCCAGCTCGCGCCGCACGAGCGAGTCCGCAACGGCGATCGAGACCTCGCGCGCGTCCAGCGGCATCCAGGAACTCGTCCGGTCCTTGCAGTCCAGCCACAGGAGCTGACCCGGGCGCGCGAGTCCGACCGCGTAGGGATCCATGATCCCGCACTGCACGCCGACGAACTCTCGCTCGGCGGACAACGCGACTTGGACCAACTCGATCCTCGAGAGCTCGAGTCCCGAGATCTCGGCGAGCACCAGGGCGGTCCCAACGCAGATCGAGGCCGAGGACGAGAGACCGGCCCCTACGGGCAGGTTGCCGCCGAACAGCAGGTCGACACCGGTGAGCTGCATCCCCGCCAGGGATGCCCGCGACGAGAGCTCGCGCAGCACGCCGACGGGATAGTCCCACCAGCGGCGCGCCGGACGTGCGGGTAGGTCGGAGAGATCGAGTTCCGTCCCCCCGGGCTCCAGCGTCGAAGCCAGCAGCACGCGGCGGTCGGTCCGAGGACGCACGGCCAGGAACGTGCCGCGGTCGATCGCCGTCGGCATCACGGGACCGCCGTTGTAGTCCAGGTGCGCCCCCATCAGGTTGACACGACCCGGGCTGAAGAAGAGCCGCGGCCGACCGGCACTCCCGAAGCGCTGGACGAAGGCGGCTTCGTGCGCAGCCAGCCCACGCACCAGGTCCTCGGGCCCCGACGGATTCACTGCGTGCTGAGCATAGCGCCCGTGCGGACCACGCACAGCTTCCGCCGGACCGGGGGCGGCGCTATCGTCTGCAGCATGCTCCGGCACCAGCGCTGCGCGTGCGTCCTCGTCCTCTCGCTCACAGCTCTGGCCAGCAGCTGCTCGAGCCTGTCGTTCCAGCGCAAGACGGAGACCTCGGGCACGTTCACCTCCTCGGGATGGGCCGTCACGTTCCTCTCCGTCGACTTGCCCAAGTCCGCCCTTCAGATCGCCCGGGAGAACGCCTCCGATTCCAACATGGCGAACCTCCAGGTGGAGAAGGTGCTGGTCGTGCCGGACCTCGGGACGTTCAACTGGATCCTCGACCTCTTCAGCATCCGGTACGCGCGGATCGAGGGAACCTGGGGATTCGCCGGGAAGTGAACCAGAGCGCGCAGCGCCAGCCGAGAACCCACCCCAGGATCTTGACGCCCGCGCGCGCGCTGCCCCACAGGCTGCCCGAGATCTTGCTCGTGCCGCCCGCGCGCGCGCGGTACCGCGCCGGAACCTCGCGCACGCGCAGTCCGGCGACCGCGGCCTTCAGCTGCAGCTCGATCGTCCAGCCGTAGTCCACATCGCGCATCTGGAGGTGCTCGAGCGCGTCGGCGCGAATCGCGCGGAACGGACCGAGGTCCGTGTGGCGTGCGCCGAAGAGTAACCGCATCAGGAAGCAGGCCAGGGCGTTGCCAAAGCGCTGCTGGGGCGTCAGCGCGCCCGGCCCGCTGCGGCCCAGGACGCGCGAGCCGATCACCACATCCGCCTCGTCTCGCAGCACAGGCCCAAGGATCGACTCGAGATCGGCCGGATCGTCGGAGCCGTCGGCATCCAGGAAGACGATCACGTCGCCGCCGCTCCACGGCGGTCGCGGGCCTCCGTCCGCGCGCCCGAAGAGCCACGCCAGCCCCTTCTGGCAGGCGCTGCCGTACCCGCGCCGGTCCTCGCGCAGCACCGTGGCTCCAGCAGCACGCGCCAGCTCCGGCGTGCGATCGCGTGAGCCGTTGTCGACCACCACCAGGGCATCCACGGGTGCCCGCGACAGGCTCGCCAGCACGCCGGGGAGCGCCTCCTCCTCGTCGAGCGCGGGGATGACCAGAGCGACGCGCGGCCGCCCGCCCCGCGACTCGATGTTGGTCGCGCCGGTCGTGGGAGCGATCGGCACGTGCTCAACGCTCGCGTCGGATCAGCAGGTACCCGAAGTCGGTCAAGAGCGGATCGCCGAGCTTCCCCGCCGGCAGCAGCGCCGCCATCTCGATCGCCGGCGGCAGCCCGGGCGCACCTCGCAAGACCCAGCCCAGGTCGCCCTGGCGAGCCTTGCCGCCCGGATCGTCGTTGAACTCGCCGGCCAACGCCGCGAGATCCTCGCCCTTCGCTGCGCGCTCGGCGAGCGCGTCGACGATCTCCCGCGCGCGCTTCTGGTCGGGCGCCTTCAGCATGTCGGCCCCCTTGGCCAGGTCGTACTGCACCAGGATCGCGCGCAATCGAACCCAGCGGTTCTCGCGCAGCGACGGATCGACCTGGTCGGAGTTCACGCGCTTCAACACGTGATAGCCCAGCGGCGTGCGCAGCGGCTGCGAGATCGCGCCGGGCGCGAGCTCGAAGGCCGCCAGCTTGAGCTGCTGGTCGTCACTGCCGCGCTGGTAGATGGCGAACTGTCCGCCGCGCGCCTTGGATTGCGCGTCGTCGGAGAACTCGCGAGCCAGCGCGGCGAAGTCACCTCCGGCCGAAAGCCGGGCCAGGAGCTGTGCAAGGCGAGCACGCGGCTGCGCTTCGTCGTTCGGGTCGGGCACGTCGATGCGGATCTGCAGCACGGCGACCTCGCTCTCGATCCGCTGCAGCACGTTCCATCCCGCAGGCGTGGCGATCGGTCCGCTGACGGCGCCCGGTGCGGCGGCGAAGAGGAACTCGTCGAGGTGCGGATCGAGCATGCCCGGCGCGAAGGAGCCGAGCACGCCCCCCTTGGACGCGTTGCGGGCATCGGAGTGCTCGCGCACCAGCGCGCCGAAATCCTCGCCGGCCCGGGCGCGCTTCTCGAGCTCCGCGGCGAGCTCCTCGGCCTGCGCGCGCGTGCGCTTGGTTCCCGGCGGCGCGTTGCGCGCGCCCTCGTGGGCGACGAGGATCGCGCGCGCCGCACGCAGCTCGGGCGGGGCCTCGCCGAGGTACATCGGCTTGACGAGCAGCGAGGTCTGGAGCAGCAGCAGCGCGAGGATCATCGGATCCAGTCTAGTGCGCCGGAGGAGCGGGCGAGAAGCCGATCTGCCGCCAGGCCCGCGCGGCGCGCTTCAGGGCAGCTCGACGTCGACTTCCTGCTCGTCCTTGCCTGCCTCGACCTTGAGCGGGTCCTGCACGGTGCGCGAGAAGCCGCGCTGCACCTCGAGGCGGTACTCGCCCGGGGCATAGCGCCCCAGTTCGATCACGCCCTCGTCGTTCGAACTGCCCTCGTCGCTGAAGAAGCTGGTCAGCACGCGCTCCGCTCCGGCCGAGTTCGCCGCCGCGCCCTTGCGCGCGAGCTGGGCGTGAGCCCCGGCGACCGCACGTCCGTAGGCGTCGCGGATGCGCACGCGCACCAGCACGCCCTTCTGCATCACGAGGTCGAGCTCGTTGTCCTTGCCCGGCAGCCGCTTGATCTCGACGCCCTTCTTCTCGAGGTCGGCGAAGTCGCGGGCGCTGGCGCTGACCACGAACTTGCCGGGAGCGAGGCCTTTCAGCTCGTAGCGACCGTCCTCGCCGCTCTTGGCGCGCTCGGTGAACGTGCTGGCCGAACCCTCCGGCGACGCGAGCACGCTGGCGTCCTTGATCGGGTTGCCCTGCGCGTCCTTGACCACGCCCTTGAGCGTCAGGGAGGGCAACAGCCGCACGTCGACGCCGCGCTCGGTGCGCCGCTCGTCGACCTCGACCCGCCGCGACTCGCTCGGCGCGTAGGCTCCGCGCTTGTCGCCGTCGCGCGGGCCGCGCGCGCTGAGGACGTACACGGCGCTGCGCAGGCGCTCGAAGCGGTACTGGCCCTTCTCGTCGGTGCGCTTGCGCTGCACGCGTCCCTCGCGACCGATCATGCTGCCGAGCAGGCCGCTGGCCTGCGGCGCGTCGGTGCTCTCGAGCAGCACCTCGGCGTTGGGGATGGGCTCGTTGGTCGCGTCGTCGAGCACCGTCCCCTCCAGGCCGCCGTGCGGCAGCTCCAGGCGCAACTCCAGCTCGGGCGCGTCGGGGACCTCGAGCAGCATGTTGATCTTGCCGCCCTGCCCGTCGAGGCTGAGCTGGTAGTCGCCCGGCGCGAGCCCGGCGAACTCGAAGTGCCCCTTCGCGTCGAGGCGCGCCACCTTGAACTCGACGCCGAGCACGCTCTCCCCGTCGAAGCGCACGGCCGAGAGCATCCCGCGCGTGACGGAACGGCCCTCGTCGACCACGATGCCGAACACGCGGCAGGCGCCGGCGGAGGAATCGACCAGGTCGTAGCGCACGATCTCGTCGTCGGGCACGGTCACGAGATCGAAGTTGAGCGTGCCGAAGAAGCTCAACGGGTTGAGCTCCTCGTCGCCGCGGGTGACGACCACGAAGTAGCTGCCCGGCGAGACGTGGCGGATCGAGTACTCGCCCTGCGCGTCGGTCTCGCCCTCGTACAGCCCGCCCGCGTTCGAGGCGCCCATGCCGGCGAAGGCCGCCGGCGAGAAGGCCGCCACGATCGCCTGCGGCAGGGCGCGGCCGTGCCGGTCGCTGACCTTGCCCTCGAGCCCGCCGCCCTCGTGCATCGTCACCAGCACGCCTTCCAGCGCGCGACCGGCAGCGATGTCGACCGTCGGCGAGGAGCCCCAGGCGTACTCGCGGTGGAAGGCCTGCAGGCGCACGCTGCCCGGCTCCGCGCCCGTGATCTCGAAGCTGCCGTCGCTCTTCGACACGAAGGTGCGCTCGCCGAGCATGCCCATGTTGGCCGCGAACCCGAGCAGGGCCGGCGGGAACGAATCACCCGTGCCGAACGGGCCGCCCCCGCCTCCGCCGAACGGTCCGCGCGCGCGGCGACCCTGGCGCCGGCGCTGCGACTCCTCGCGCATGCCGGGCGATGCGCGCAGCTTCCCGTCCCCCGGCACGACGACCACCTGCGCGCCGGCCACGGGCTTGCCGTCGACGTCCTCGACGCGCCCGCGGATCGTCGCGCCCGGGTGCAGCTTGACGATCACGCCCTTCTTGACCCCGCCCTCGACCACATCGAGGTCTTCCACGGTCGTCTCGGGATAGCCGGGAGCGCCGATGGTGAGGTGGACCTTGCCGGGCTTGAGCGAGTCGAGGCGGAAGCGCCCGCCGGCGTCCTCGAACGTGAGCCCGCCGCCGAACGGATTGCGGCCGCCCGGTGCATCGGCCTCGGTGTCGACGCGGTCGCTGGTGCTGATCGTGAAGCACGTCACCGGCTCGGCGGCGAGTTCGTCCATCACCACGCCTTCGATCGCACCGCCGCGGTGCAGGGTCACGGTCACGTCGGACGTCTCGGCGGCTCCATCCTTGGCCGGATCGAAGCTGAGCTGTCCATCGACGAAGCCCAGCTTCTGGAAATCGACCTTCCAGGGCGCGTCGCCGGCGACCGGGCCGACCTTGAAGCGGCCGTCCGGGCCGGTCTTGGGGAGATCGATGCCCTTGACCGCGGCGGCCATCATCGGCGCGAAGCTGAAGTCGAACTGGAAGTTGCGCCAGTCGACGAGGTTCCAGCTCATCTGCACGCCCTCGAGCGGCGTCCCCGTGCCGTCGACCACGCGCCCCGAGATCACCGGGCCGCGCTGGAGCTGGATCTCGGGGGCTTCGCTGACGACGCCTTCGCCCGCGTCGACACGCGCGCCGATCGCGGGCAGGTGGCCCCAGGCGATCGCGACGACATCGACCTCGCCCGGCGGGACGTTGTCCATGTGGAACGTGCCGTCGGCCGCGCTGACGCAGTGCGTCCGCTCGAGGATCTCCTCCGCACAGCGCAGGTCGCGCAGTCCGCGCGGGATCGCGCCCAGGTGCGCATCGGCCAGCGCCACGGGCTCGTCCTTGCCGACCCCGTCCTTGCCGGCAACCGAGACGACGCGCCCGCTGATCTTGCCCGGCAGCCGTCCGTGCACGTCGGCGTGCGTGTCCTGGCCGGCGAGCACCTTCAGCCCCGTCGCGTGCGTCAGCGCGAAGCCGCTGCCGATCGCGGAGAGTTCCCAGCCCGCGCCGGGCGGCACCGCCTCGAACGCGAACGCCCCGCGCGCGTCGGTCTCCAGCTCGAGCTGGCGCAGGTCGCCGTTCTGCAGGGTGGTGATGAAGTTGCCCGGTCCGGCGACCAGCACGACCTTCGCGCGCGGAGCCGGAGTCCCGTCGGGGGCGAAGACGGTGCCGAGCACGCGTCCGCCGCCGATCACGAACACGTCGAGTGGTCCGCCCGCGCCCGAGGCCAGCACGCGCGCGCGCACGGTCGTCTCGGGCACGTGGTAGGGAGCGCGCGCATCGACGAACCACGTTCCCGTGCGCACGCCCTCGAAGCGGAAGTTGCCCTGCGCGTCGGTCTCGGCGACGGCGATGGGCTTGACGCGGTTGGCCATGTGCGCGGTCTGCGGCGCCATGCGCAGCATCTGACCCAGGAACGTCTCCGCAGCGGGCGGCACGGGCATCAGGTCGACGCGCGCGTGCGCCACGCCCAGCCCGCTCTCGCGCTCGATCACGCGCCCCACCAGGCGTCCAGGTCCGGGGAGGCGCACGCCGACGGGGATCGCGCTGGTCCGCGGGCGGCCGGTGTCGAAGGCGCCCGCGTTGGCGCTCTCGTCCAGTGCGCCGGTCGCCTCGGCGGCCGTGTTCCCCGCCACCGCGGGCGCGGGCAATTCGCTCCCGGCCGGCCGGGCCGTCTCCGCTCGCAGGAAGAGCCACAAGCCGATGCCGGCCACGAGCAGGAGTCCGAGGGCGAGGACGGCAAGGAGCGGGCGCTTGTGCATGGGGGTGGCGCTATACCAGCTCCGGTGTGCGCGCGTTTCCATCCGCTGCCGGCAGCAGGCCGCGGCGGCGCAGTTCGATCACGGTCTCGCGCAGCACGAGCTCGAAGGGCTGCGGCTGCCAGCCCAGCTCGCGCCGGGCCTTGGCGTTGTCGAACTCCAGGCGCGTTCCGAGCATCGCCAGCGCCTGCGGCGGCGTCAGCTCCAGCGGCCGGATGCGGTCGAGAAGGCGCGCTCCCGCGACCACCAGGGGCCAGATCCAGCCCGGGAACGTGCGCCGCACGCCGCTTTGGCCGACTTCGCGGCAGAGCAGGCTGAACAGCTCGCGTGCGGGGAGCGAGCGCTCGACGAGCAGGTAGCGCTCGCCGCGCCGCCCGCGCTCCAGCGCGAGCAGGATTCCCAGCGCCGTGTCGCGGATGCCGACGACCGCGATCGAGCCCGGCGGCGCCGCGAAGGGCTTGCGGCCCGCGCAGACCTCGCGCAGGAAGCGCACGGTGTTCGAGGTGCGCGTGGCCGGCCCGAACACCGCGCCGGGGTTGACCACGACGACGTCGAGCGCGTCGCGCGCGGCGAGCACGAGCTCCTCGGCCGCGCGCTTGGTGTGCATGTAGTCGACGGGCACGCGCGCTCCGTGGAAGGGCGCGCTCTCGTCGAGCGCGCGCCCGTCGGGCGAGGGGCCCACGGCGACCACGCTGCTGACGAAGCACAGGCGCTCGACGCGCGCGGCGCGGCAGGCATCGAGGACGTGGCGCGTGCCGTCGACGTTGACCGCGCGCTGGCGCTCGCCGTCGCGCGTCGCGTAGCTGATCAGGGCCGCGCTGTGCACCACGTGCAGCGGCCTGTGCTGCGCGCGCGCCGCCGCCGCGGCCGCCGCGACGGCGCCGGCCACCGCGCGCGGGTCGCACAGGTCCCCGGTGTGCCAGGCGATCGGCAGCTGCGCCAGCGCGCCGCGCGCGGAGTCGGCGCGCGCGAAGACGTGCGTCGCCACGCCGCGCTCGACCAGCAGCCGCACCACCTCGCCGCCCACGAAGCCCGTGGCGCCCGTGACCAGCACGCAGGCGTTCATGCGGGCGACTCCGGCAGGCGGATGCACGCGCGCGTGCCCGGCCCCCCCGGCACGGGCACGAGCTCGATCGTGCCCCCCATCTCGTGCACCAGGCGCGCGCAGATCGCCAGGCCCAGGCCCGTGCCGTGCGTGCGCGTGGTGAAGTACGGTTCGAAGAGGTGGCGGCGCACCTCGGTCGAGAGCCCCACGCCCGTGTCCTGCAGCGTGATCTGGTTCCAGCGTCCGCCATCCTCGACGCGCGCGAGCTCGACCACCAGGCGCCCGCCCTGCTGCATCGCCTCGAGCGCGTTGCTGACCAGGTTGATCAGCACGCGGCGCAGTTCGCCGCGGTCGGCGAAGACCATCCCGCACTCGCCGGCGAGCGTCACCTCCACCTTCAGCTCGCGCGCCCAGGCCGCGTTGAGCTCGAGCACCTCCTCGACCAGCGTGCGCGGGTCGAGCCGCTCGGGCGTCGCCTTGCGGTTGCCGGCGAAGGCGGAGAAATCCGAGGCGATCTGGCGCATCGCCTCGACCTGGCGCTGGATCATGTCGATCGTGCGCTCGAAGATCGCGTCGAACTCGGGGCTCTTCTCGTTCCGCGCGCGCTTGAGCAGCGTTGCCGACAGGCTGATCGGCGTCAGCGGGTTCTTGATCTCGTGCGCGACCTGGCGCGCCATCTCGCGCCAGGCGGCGTCCTTCTCGGCCTTGATCAGCTTGGCGCGGCTCTCGCCGAGCTCGAGCGCCATGCGGTCGAACGAGCGCGCGAGGTCGCCGAGCTCGTCCTGGCTGCGCACGTCCAGGCGCGCCTCGAAGTCGCCGGAAGCGATGCGCTGCGTCTGCTGCTGCAGCGCGCGGATCGGCGCCGTGGTGCGCCGCGCGATGACGATCGTGAAGAGCAGCACGAAGCCAAGCGCGAAGAGCGTGGCGATCACCAGGATGCGCCGGACCTCCTGCACCCACACGAACGAGTCCTCGTCGTTGATGCCGACCCCCACGACCCAGCCCAGGCCGCCGAGCTCCTCGCTGTTGCAGTGCTTGAAGGCGGCCTTCTTGTCCACGCCGCGGAACGAGTAGTCGGGGTAGAGCCCCGCGTCGGCCTTGCGCGCCGCCTCGACCAGCTGCGGCAGCCCGGTGTCGCGCGCGACGCTCTTGTTGTAGAGCGAGGTGTCCAGGTGCGCGATGATCGTGTCGCAGTCCGACTTCCACAGCCAGGCGTAGCACGAGGCGTAGATGTCGGGCACCGACGCGGTGCGCACCGAGGGACGCGGCGGCTTGATCACGTCGTCCTGGAAGTGGCGCCAGTCGACGAGGACGTAGACGACGCCGAGCACGCGCGACGGATCGATGTCCTCCAGCACTGGCGCGGCGATCCCCACCTGGTAGTCGGAGAGCAGCGGCCCGAACTGCGCTCGCGGCACGAGTTGGGAGCTGTGGTAGTCGACAAGCGCAACCTGGCCTCGCAACGCGCGCAGGAACCAATCCTCGTGCGAGAGGTCGAGAGAGCGAATGCGCTTCTCAGCCTCCTCCGGATACTCGATGCCGCCTGGCCCGCGATCGTTCATCACGAGGACCTTGCCGGAGAGGCTCACCAGGAGCGCGCGGTCGTAGTAGGTCGACTTGACGCAGAAGCTGGTGAAGATGCGCCGCAGGCGATCCAGGAACAGGTCCTGGTTCTTGTCGTCTCGCATGTCCGCCGCCCAGGAGGCCATCGGGTTCCCCGCCAGCCCGAACTCGACGTCCCACTTGCGCTCGGCGAGGTCGTTGTCGACGCGGTCGGCGAGCTCCGAGGCCAGGCTGAGCAGGTAGAACTTGACCGTGTCCGACTCGCGCTGTTCCAGGCGCCGCGAGAGGTACAGCGCGTAGCACAGGAAGGGAACGATGACCGCCGCGAGAACGGTCAGGACCCACTTCGTGGACAGGCGGCGGAACATGCGCCGCCGCATGATAGCCGTTCGCCGCGCGCGGCGGGCCGCGGCTCAGTTCGCGCTCTTGCGCTCGAGCTCGACGATGCGCTGGCCGATGTCGCGGTACTCGGGCCAGAAGACGCGGATCTGCTGCAGGAACTCCAGACGCACCTTGTCGTCGGCGGCCTCCTCGAACTTCTTGAAGAGCTCGCCCGCGAGCTGCACGTAGCCCTGCAGCGTGTCGATGCGCGCGAAGACGTCCTTGTAGTACTGCGCCTTCTGCAGCAGCTCCTGGTACTTGGCGATCGCCTCGGGGAAGCGCTGGTCGCGCTCCAGCGCGAGCGCTTCGTTGTACAGGCTCTCGTGCATGCGCTCCTGGATCTTGCTGCGCGCGCCCTCGAAGCTCTCCTTCTGCGCCTCGGTCAGCGCCAGGCCCTCGTCGATCAGCTTGTTGGCGCGGTCGTACTCGCCGCGCATGATCTGGTAGTTGGCGTCCTCGAGCTTGCGCTGCGCCTTGACCTCGCGCGTGCAGCGTTCCAGCGCAGCTGCGGACGCGGCGTCGTCGGGCGCCAGCGCGAGCGCCATGCGGTACTCGTTGCGCGCCGCGCCGAAGAGCAGGATCTTCTCGAACTCGACCGCCACGCGCTGGCGCTGCTGGGCGAGGAGCAGCTTGACCTGCTTCGTGCGCGTCGCCGTGCGCTCCTGGCCGGGCTTGTACTTGTTCGAGTAGGAGAAGCGCGAGTTCGAGCGCTCGAGCCAGTAGTCGGCCAGCGCGTGCACGCCCTCCTCGAAGTACTTCTTGGCCAGGTACTCGCGGTGGTTGACCTCGCGCACGGCCTGGTCCATGCCCCCCAGCGCCATCTCGTGGCCGGGCTGGAAGCGCAGGGCCTGCTCGTAGGCGTCGATCGCGGGCTCGAGGCGTCCGCTGGCGTGCTCCTCGAGCGCCACCTGCAGCCACGCATCGCAGAGCTTCTTCTGCGTCTTGTCGATCCACGAGGCGAGCTCGAACGAGTTCGGATCCAGATCGAGCGCCTTGCGGAAGGCGCCCAGGGCCTCGACGTCCTGGTCGGCCAGCGTCAGGCGCCGGCCCTCCTCCATCAGCGCCGCGACCGAGGCGCGCCGCAGCAGCTCCTGCGCGGCCGCGTCGTCGGGGTGCTCCTGCACGCCGGCGCGTGCCAGCTCCAGCGCGCGGGCGAAGTGCATGTGGCGCAGGTTCCACTCGACGCTCGTGTCCGACTCCCGCGGCGCGCTGGCGCAGCCGGCGAGCGTCAGGGGGAGCGCCAGGAAGACGACGAGGGCGTTGCGGTTCGCGGGGTTCATGCGCGGGCAGGACATCGGGTCCAGGGACGGACGGCCGCGGGCTTTCTTCCCGGCCCGGACCGGACGCCCATCGTACGCACACGCAGGGGGTGGGAAACAGCTTCCGTCGCGCGGCGCCGGTCGTCAGGGCATCCAGGTGACCGAGACCCCGTTCGTGAGGTTGTACGTCGCGGGCGTGCACGCCGGTCCCGTGTCGCGATACCACGCCTGGTAGAAGCGCGTGCCTCCCGCTGGCGGCAAGCTGCCGGCGGCAGAGATCGTCGGATCCGAGCCCACGCCGCTCCCGAAGGCGCACGTGCCCACGTTGGCGAAGCGCTGTCCCAGGCGCACGACGCTGCCACTGACGCACAGGAGCCCGTCCCCCAGGACGGTTCCCGATCCTCCGCCCGCGGTCGCGGTCCCCTGCAGGAAGACGATCGAAGCGCTCGAGGGCAGGCCCGCGACGACCAGGCGCAGCGTGTCGAGCGACAGCTGCGGCCAGCCTTCGGCACTGAGCATCCCACCCCAGGAGGACGAGTTCTGGCAGCCGGCGTAGGGTTGTGCCCCGTTGCTGCACGGACAGGGCCCCGTGCTGGACGCGCAGTAGATCGTCCCTGGCGGCGGTACGTCGACGACCCGGGCGTAGATCTGCTCGCTGCTTCCGACACCGGGCACGAGCGGACAGGCGCTGGGAAACACCACCTCCGAACCGTTGGCGCACGCCGGGAAGGTGTTGGTCACCGCGTTGTACTGCGTGCCGTCGGTGCGCAGGCTCTCGCGCGCCGTCGTCCCGGGACCGAGCGCGCGCAGGAACACATCCCAGGTCGTCGTGTCTCCCGGGACCAGGTTCCAGGCCGCGCTGGTGAAGGCCAGGAACTGGCCGTCCGCGGAGAGCGAGGGCGCCTCCGAGCTGCCCGTCGTGTCCGTGCCGGTCAGCGGCAGGCTGACGCGCGCGGTGGTGAACTGCTGGAGATCGCGCAGGAAGACCTCGCTCAGGCTCGTAGGAGACATCCCCGGCACCAGGTCCGTGGCCGTGCTGACGAAGGCCAGCCAGCGCCCGTCTCCCGAGAGCGACGCCATCCGGCAGGGCTGGTTCGCGCCGGCGCCGATCAGGTTCGGGCTGGCGAGAGTCGTCGCCCCTGTCTGCATGTCGTGCACGTAGATGTTGAGGAAGCTGCCCGAGTTCGCGACGAGGTTGGTGGAGGCGCTCTGGAAGGCGACGTAGCGGCCGTCCGCGCTGAGCGCCGGGAACTGCGCGCCGTGGTTGGCCTGCGCGCCGGTCGAGGTGACGCTCGCGCGCATGGTCTGCCCAAGCCAGCGGTCGCGCAGGAACACGTCCGGCTGCGCGTTGGTGTCCCCCGCCACGAGGTCGGTCGCGTCGCTGTGGAACGCGACGAAGCGCCCGTCCGCCGAGATGCACAGCCCGGGATCCACATCCGGGCCGGAGGCCGCGTTGCCGCTCTGCCCGGTCGGAGTCACGCTCACGAGCTCGATCTGCCCGGACTGGCGGTCGCACAGGAAGACGTCGCGCACGTTTCCGTTCGTGTCGTTCGGGGCCAGGTTCGACGCCAGGCTGCCGAACACGACGAAGCGCGCGTCCGGCGAGAGCGCGGTGCCCACGCAGGCACCGTTGCCCCCGCTGGGGGCCGCGGAGATCCTCTCGATCGCGCCGGTGCGGAGGTCCTTCAGGAACACGTCGCGCTGCCCCTCGAGGTCCCCGCTGACGAGGTTGCTCGAGGCGCTGCAGAACGCCACGTAGCGGCCGTCGGGGGTGACCGACACGCTGTCGGAGTTCGCATTCCCCGGGGTGCCGCTCGCGTCGCAGCTCACGAGCCGGGTGGTGCAGGTCTGCGCCGGGAGCGGAGCGCCCCAGGCCAGCGCGAAGCCGGCGGCGGCGAACGCGACGCGAGAAGGACGCGGACGCGGCGGCAGGCGCCAGGCAGGGACGGATCGAGGGTGCACCGTGGAACTCCAGGGAACGGGGCCGGAGGGAATCTGCGGCGTGCGCTCCGAGTCTCGACGGGCCCCCGCGGGACGTCAAGAAGGGCCGGCTGCCTCCCCGCAGGCGCCCCGATCCAGCGGCCGGTGTCTTTACAAGCCGCTGATGAAGCATTACGCAGGGCCTGATGGCCTCGAGCCACGCTCGCCGCACATGAAGAAAGCCCGCATCCTGGTGGTCGACGACGAGCCCGATCTGGTCGAGCTCGTGCGCCACCACCTGCAGCGCGAGCACTACGAGGTGGTCACCGCCGGCGACGGCGAGACGGCCCTGGCCGAGGCGCGCCGGCGCGTGCCGGACCTGGTGATCCTCGACCTGATGCTGCCCGGCATCGACGGCCTGGAGGTCTGCCGCAAGCTGCGCGCGGACACGCGCACGGCGCACATCCCGATCGTGATGCTGACCGCCAAGGGCGAGGAATCCGACGCCGTGATCGGGCTCGCGCAGGGGGCCGACGACTACGTGCGCAAGCCCTTCGGCGTCAAGGAGCTCGTCGCGCGCGTGGCGACCCGCCTGCGCGCGGCCGAGCTGCAGGCGGCCGACGTGCAGAAGGTCGTGCGCTTCGGCGACCTCGTGATCGACTCGGTCAAGCACGAGGTCCTGCTCGCGGGCGAACCGGTCGTGCTGACCGTGACGGAGTTCAAGCTCCTGCGCCACCTGGTGCAGAACCGCGGGCGCGCCTTCACCCGCAACGAGCTGCTCAACGCCGTGATGGGCGCCGACGTGTACGTGATCGACCGCAACGTCGACGTGCACGTGGCCACGCTGCGCAAGAAGCTGGGCGCCTTCGGCGCGAACATCCTCACGATCCGCGGACTGGGGTACAAGTTCCGCGAGGCCGTCGGCGCTCCCGACGGCTGAGACGCCTCGGCGAACACGCCAGCATGACCGCCACCTCCTTCCGCCTGCGGGCCTGGATCGCGCTCGCCGCGCTGGCCGCGGCCGGTGCGGGCGCGTCCTGGCTGGCGCGCGGTGCGGGAGAGCTCGGCGGGCTCGCCGCGGCCGTGCTCGGGCTGCTGCTCCTGCTCGCGGCCTGGGCCGGCGCGCTGGCCCTGTCGCGGCCGGTCGAGAGCCTCGCAGCGCGCGCGCGCGCGCTGGTGCGCGCCGAGACGGCCGCGCCGGTTCGCGACGACGGCGCGCAGGAGCTGGCCGAGATCGAGACCGCCCTCGTTCACGCGGCCGAGCAGGCGCGCCAGGACGCCGAGCGCGCGGCCAGCGCGCGGCTGCACACGGCCTCGCTGCTCGCCGGGATGGCCGAGGGCGTCGTGGCGGTCGACCTGCAGGAGCGCGTGCTGCTGATGAACCGCTCGGCGGCCGAGCTCCTGGGCCTGGAGGCCGAGCTCGGCGAGGGCACGCGCCTGTGGGAGCACGTGCGCTTCCCCGAGCTCGAGCGCGCGCTGCGCGCCTCGCTCGACGGCATCGGGCAGGAGCCCTTCGACGCGCACTCGCCGCGGCCGGACGGGCGCACGCTCTCGATCTCGGTGCACGCGGTGCGCTCCAAGCACGGCTTCCAGGGCGCCGTGGCGCTGCTGCTCGACGTGACCGCGGTGCGCAAGGTCGAGCAGATGCGCATCGACTTCGTCGCCAACGTCAGCCACGAGCTGCGCACGCCGCTCTCGGCCGTGCTGGGCGCGCTCGAGACGATCTCCGACGACCGCAGCGACGAGGAGACCGTGCGGCGCTTCCTCGACATCGCGCAGCGCAACGCCGCGCGCCTGCAGGCGATCGTCTCCGACCTGCTCGAGCTCTCCTCGATCGAGTCGCAGTCCAGCCGCATGGCCGTCGAGCCGCTGGGCATCGGCGCGCCGCTGCGCAGCGCCGCAGCCGCGCTGGCCGGCGCCGCGGAGTCCAAGGGCGTCGAGCTCCTGGTCGAGCCCGTGCCGGCCGACCTGCCCGCCGTCGCGGGCAACCACGAGCGCCTCGAGCGCGTCTTCACCAACCTGATCGAGAACGCGATCAAGTACACGCCGCGCGGCGGCCACGTGCGCGCGCGCGCGCGGCGCGCCGGGCGCACGCTCGAGATCGAGGTCAGCGACGACGGCGTGGGCATCCCGGCCGTGCACCTGCCGCGCATCTTCGAGCGCTTCTACCGCGTCGACCGCTCGCGCTCGCGCGAGATGGGCGGCACGGGCCTGGGCCTGGCCATCGTCAAGCACATCGTGCGCGCGCACGGCGGCAGCGTGGAGGTCGAGAGCCAGGAAGGCCACGGCACGCTCTTCCGCGTCTCCCTGCCGGCCCTGGACGGACCGCTGCCCGCGAGCAGCGCAGCCTGAGGAACAACGCATGTCGAAGCAGATCGAGGAAGACCTGGGCGCCATCACCAAGTCCGTGCTGCACATGGGCGGCCTGGTCGAGCAGGCGCTCGACCGTTCGCTGCAGGCGCTGCTCGAGCGCGATGCGGCGCTGGCGCGCGAGGTGGTCGAGAGCGACGGCGTCGTCGACGAGCTCGAGAACCAGATCGAGGAGCGCTGCCTGGACCTGCTCGCGCTGCGCCAGCCGGTGGCGCGCGACCTGCGCCTGGTCTGCGGCATCCTCAAGATCAACTCGGACCTCGAGCGCATGGCCGACCTCGCGGTCAACGTCGCCGAGCGCGCCGAGGTGCTCAGCCGCGTCCCGCCGCTGCCCTTCCGTCCCGACGTCTCGCGCCTGGCGGGCACGGCCAAGCGCATGCTGCGCGACAGCCTCGACGCGCTCGTGCGTCTCGACGCGGCGCTCGCCTGGCGCGTCTGGAAGGCGGATGTCGAGGCCGACAAGCTCTACCGCGAGCTGATCGGCCAGGCGATCCAGTTCATGCGCGAGCACCCCGACCGACTGGGCGACGTGATGCACCTGACGGGCGCCCTGCGCAACCTCGAGCGTCTGGCCGACCACGCGACCAACATCGCCGAGGACGTCATCTTCGTCGTGCAGGGACGCATCGTGCGCCACCACATGCAGGAGCTCGACGAGGCCAGCGCGCTCGGCACGACTCCCAAGCCGCTCTGAGATGAGCGCATCGCAATCGAGCGGCTGATTCCGGCGCGTTTCGCGCAGGAGACTTCGGGAGCCGCAAGACAAGGCGCATTTCGCGGCTGGAACGGCGCGCGACGAGGCGCGATCGATTCGGATCGCACTCGTGCACGATGTCGCGCTCGAGGATTCCCGCGGCGCGAGCCGCACCAGGAGGTTGTCGATGAACCGTCATTCACGTCGCACGCTGATCATCCTCGCTACCCTGCTGGCCCTGCCCGTCGAAGCGCAGGTCGCCGCGCCCCGGAGCCAGTCCGCGCCGGCGAAACCCGCCGCCCCCGGGCTGCGCACGCGCATCGATCTCGCGCTGGAGGCCGCGCGCGCGCGCGTGCTCGCCGGCGATCTCGACAAGGCGGCCTACGAGGAGCTCGTGACCGCGATCCGCGAGAGCTTCGGCGGCCTCGAGCACGCGACGCCGGACGCGAGCAGCGTGCGCGCGCGCCTGGTCGCCGCGGTCGACGACATCTACACGCGCGCCCGCTCGGCGCGCATCGCTCCCGACGAGTTCGCCGCGCTGCGCGTCGACGTGCTCGACGCCGAGCTCGCCTCGACGCTGGCCGAGACCTCCGCGCACCCGGCCGAGACGGGCCTGGACCCGCTGACCGCGGACCTGAAGGAGCTCGCCGACGCGGCGCAGGCCGTCGATCCCGCCACGAGCGAATGGCGCGCTCGCGCCGAGGCGCTGCTCGCGGGCCTGCGGAAGAAGGCCGTGGTCGAGGCCGCGGATCTCGTTCCGCTCGGCGAGGAGCTGGCCCACGCGCGCGCCCTGCGCGCCGAGGCCCTGCTCGAGAAGCACGCCACGGAGAAGGTCGCCACGCCGACCGACTTCGCACGCGCGCGCAACCACATCGCGGACCATCTCGAGCTGCAATCCAAGCACGATCCCAAGGCGCGTGAGCTGCAGAAGAAGCTGCTCGCGGCCCTCGACGCCCTCGAGCATCGCGCCGGCGAGTCCGGCCTGACGCGCGCGGACTTCGACGAGCTGCGCAAGCAGCTGACGCTGCGCGCGCGCGCCGCGCTGGCGGACGAGCAGAAGCCGCGCGGATAGCGTTCGACGGAACCAGGGACCGCGACGCGATCGCGGATCCTGCGGGCCGCGCGCATGGTGAGGCGCGGCCGGGCTGGGAGGCGCGCGCGGGACCGACTTGCCCGCGAGCGCTCAGCGGCCGGGCCGGTTGACCGGCGCGGCCTCGCCCAGCTTCTCGCGCACGGCGGCGGCCAGCTCTCTCCAGGTGTCGGCTGCGTCGCCGCCGGGCGCCTTCATCCCCAGCGCCGTGGCGAGCTCCTCGAGCATCGGCTTCGCGCGCGCGAGCTCGCCGCGCGCGAGCAGGAGCTCGGCCTGGAGCGAGAGCGGCAGCTGGTACGCGCGGCGTGCCTCCTCGTCATCGACCAGGGCGCGCGCCGCGCGCGCCGCGGCGACCGCGACCTGCGCGTAGCGCAGCGCCTCGTCGGGCGCGGCACGGTGCTGCGCGCGACGCGCCTCGCGCAGCTCGCTGTCGGAGAGCGCGCGCGGCCAGAAGGGATCGTCCGGCGCGACCGCCTCGAGATCGGCGAGCAGCTTCGTCGCGTCGACCGGGCTCGGCCCGCTGGCGCGCCACTCGAGCGACTGGTCGAGCAGGTCGATCGGCTCGCGATCGAGCCCGTCGCGCGTCCCCTGCAGCGCGATCGAGAGCCGCAGCGCCTCGACCAGGCGCTGCGCGGCCGCGCCGCGATCGTCCTCGAGCAGGTGCGCGAAGCCCTGGCCCAGGCGGCAGAGGGCGCGTTGCTGCGCGCAGTTCGCGGCGAAGCCCGCGTGGAGCTCCGCGCAGCGCTCGAAGGCGCGCTCGGCGCCCTGGTACTCGCGGATCGCGTCGCCCGGCCGCTCCGAGCGCCGCGCCCACTCCGCGCGCTGGATCCAGGCCACGCCGAGGTACCACTGCGCGGCGGCCGAGGACTCGTGCAGCGTCGCAGCCTCCTCCGCAGTGCGCGTCAGCGGCTCGAGGTCGCCGGCGCGCCAGCACGCGTCGGCCAGCGCGGCGCGCAGGGCTTGCGATTCCGGCAGTCGCAGCACGCCCGCGTGCAGGTAGTCGCGTTCGTGCCGGGCGAGCCCGAGCAGCCCGTGGAACGAGGCGAGCGCGAGCCAGTCGCTCTCGCCGGCCGCCGTCGTCAGCGCGATGCGCTGGAGCGCGCGCGCGCCGCGCCGGATCGCCGCGACCTCGGCCGTCTGGTCTCCGCCCGAGCGTGCCGCGACGTTGCGCGCGGCCGAGTCCCCCACCCAGCGCAGCGCCTCGCGCTGTTCGCGTGTGGGATCGGTGGCCTTCTCCGCGCCGCTCAGCGCGAGGGCCTCGAGCGCGCGCTGTTCCTCGGCCGCGAAGTCGGACAGGCGGTAGCTCGCCTCGGCGCGCTCGAGCGCCAGCGAGAGGTCCTTCGGCGCGAGCTCGGCGGCCTTCGCCAGCCAGTGATCCGCGTCCTGCAGCAGCAGCGGCACGTCGCGCGTGAAGCCCGCCTCGATCCGGCCGCGGGCCAGCGCCAGCGAGACGCGGCCGAAGCGCGCGCGGGTCTCCAGGCTCGAAGGCTGCTTCTGCAGGGCTGCGTCCGCCTGCTCGAGCTCGCTCTCCAGCGCGGGCAGGTCCGCGGGCGCGCGCTCGTCCGAGACGAGCGGGGCGCCGACCAGCGCCTTCGAGCGCTCGAGCACCTCCGCGATCGGCCAGGGGCCCTCGGCGCTTCCCGCGAGCGTCGTCGCTGCACGCAGGAGGGTGCGCGTCTCCTTGGAGTCGTCGAGTCGGGAGAGCGGCTCCAGATCGCCCGGAAGCAGCCGCTGCTTCAGGAACGCCGCGTACGCGGGTCCGAGCTTCAGGGCGCGCGCGGTCTCCGCGAGCTCCACGCCGAGCTCGGGACGGACGGACAGGCGCAGCAGCGCGTCGAGGCTCCCGGCATCGCCTTCGCGGCGCAGCCGCGCGAGATCCGGGCGAGGCGCGGCGGCGAGCGCATCCTCGAAGGCCAGACGCGGCCGGTTGCGGTCGAGCCCATCGGGCCCCAGCGGCGCCGGGTCCCCCTGCGGCCCCGCATCGCGGAGGATCTGGTAGAGGTCGCGCAGGTCGTACAGCAGGAACTCGTCGAACTTCTTCGTGCCGTCGGGGAGGATCAGCGCGTGACGCGGCGCGATGCGCTCGCCGCCGAGGTACTTGTCGAACAGCTGCGGCTCGAGCGCGATGTGCTCGCCGCAGGTCACCTCGCCCAGGCGCGGGCACGCGATGCGCCGGCCCTGCTCGTCGTGGTCGCGCAGGTTGTGGCGGAAGACGCTGCCGATCACGCACACGAACGAGCGCGTCAGCGCGACGAACTTCGGATCGCGGTAGTTCTCCCTGGGGATGCGCTCGGAGGCCGACTCGCCGTCCATGTTGAGAGCGACGAGCAGCGGGCGGCCCGTCGACTTGCACAGCGCGAGCGCGTCCTCGAGCGAGCGCTGCCAGAGGATCTGGCGCGAGAGGTCCTCGGCCGGCCGAGCGGGCGACGCGAAGCCCGTCGGCGCGGGCGCGCTCGGCGTCTGGGCACACGCGGCGGCGACGAGCGAGAGGGCGAGCAGCAGGATTCGTTTCATATGCGGTGTCCGGCGGACGATGGCGCTCCATAGCCGCGCGGGTCGCGCCGGCCACGGCGATCGGGCGCGGATTGTAGGCAGCGCGCACACTAGAATCGCGCGGTCCGTGCTCGACCTCTCCCTCTTCTTCTGGGCGGTGGCGCTGGTCTGGTTCGCCTGGAACCTGCGCCTGGCGCGCGACGTACTGGCGCTGCGGCGCTTCCCGCGCGAGCGCACGCTGCCGAGCGAGCGGCCGCGCGTCTCGATCGTGATCGCCGCGCGCGACGAGGCCGCGCGCATCGAGGGCACCGTGCGGCGGCTGCTCGGCGCGCGCGGCGTCGAGCTCGAGCTGCTCGTCGTCGACGACCGCTCGGTCGACGGCACGGGCGAAATCCTGCGGCGCGTCGCGGCCGAGGATCCGCGCCTCTGCGTGCTGCGCGTCGACGAGCTGCCCAAGGGCTGGCTCGGCAAGGCGCACGCCTGCCAGCTGGCCGGCTCTCGCGCGCGCGGCGAGTGGCTGCTCTTCAGCGACGGAGACATCTGGATCCACGAGGACGCGCTCGCGCGCGCCGTGCTGCTGGCGCAGGAGGAGCGCGCCGAGCACGTCGTGATCACGCCGGACGTCGCCCACCAGAGCTTCGCGGGGAAGAGCGGGCTCCTGGCCGTGCTGCTGGGTCTCTCGACCTACATGGCGCGCGTCAACCGCGACGACCGCACGGGCTTCTTCGGCATCGGCGCGTTCAACCTCGTGCGCGCGGACGCCTGGCGCGCGATCGGCGGACACGAGCCGCTGCGCCTGGAGATCGTCGACGACATGAAGCTCGGCCTGCTGCTCGCGCGCAGGGGTTTTCGCACGCGCGCCTACCTCGGGCGGCACGACTGCGAGGCGGAGTGGGCACCGAGCCTGTGGGCGATCGTGCGCGCGACGGAGAAGAACCTCTTCGCGCAGATGCGCTTCCACTTCTGGCTGACGTTGTGCTGCGGCGGCCTGCTGCTGCTCGCCTGGCTCGGGGCGGTGCTCGGGCCCTTGTCGGGCACGCTCGGCGGCTGGTGCGCGTTCGCGGGGCTCGTCTCGCTGGTCGTGCCCGCCGCCGTGCTCGCACGCCGCGCGCGCATGGAACTCGCGCCCGCGCTGCTCGTGCCCTGGTCGGTGATGGTGCTCTTCGTCGCGATCGCGAACTCGGCCTGGGTCACGCTGCGCCAGGGCGGCGTGAAGTGGCGCGGCACGCTGTACCCGCTCGACGAACTGCGCGCCGGGCAGGTCAACTGACTCAGCGCGCGGGCGCGAGCTTCGTCTCGCGCCATTCCGTTCCGTCGCCGTAGTTCTGCGTCCAGTACGAGCCCGACACGCCGACGCCGAGCTCGTGCGCGCGCTCGGAGAGCACCTGCCGGTGGTGTCCGCTCGAGTGGATCCATCCGACGTGCGCGCCCTCGGGACCCGAGTCCCCCATGTGGCAGTTCTCGCCGCCGCCGGATCTGTACCCCTCGAGCTTCATGCGGTCGAAGGGCGAGCGGCGCGCGGGGTCCTTCTCGAAGTGGCCGAAGTCGCCGGTCTGCGACTGGTAGTCGCTGTGCTTCTGCGCGGAGAGCTGCAGCTTGCGGCTCCAGGCCAGCAGCGCGCGGCCGAGCATGCGGCGGTACTCGTTGGTGATCGCCAGCTGCGCGCGCTCCTCGTTGTTGGGCTCGGCGAGCTTGTCGCTCTCGCGCGCGGCGAAGGCGGAGGTGTTCCAGACCGCCACCTCGGCGTCCTGCGCGAGGCGCGCGCGCTCCTTCGCGTCGCAGGCGAAGCTCGCGAGCTCGACCGTGTCCGCGCGCGGGTCGAGCCAGCGCACCCACTCCGGCACGCTGTTCGGCCAGCTGAACGCGAGCTTGCGCTTCGCTTGCACGCCCTGGTTCCAGGCGAGGTCCTCGACCAGCGCGCGCATGCGTTCGGAGACGCGCACGCGGCGTGCGCTCTTCCAGCTCTCGCGCACGGCTGCGACGCGCTTGTCGACCTCCTGCTGCACGCCGGCGTAGAGCCGGGCCTTCTCGGGCGGGCACTCGGGCGGCGCGTAGGGATAGAAGTAGGTCTTCTCGTCGAAGATCAGCTCGAGCGCGTGCTTGCGGCGCGCCTCGAGCTCGGCGTGCTCCGCGGCGAGCGCGCAGAGCGGCTCGTAGCAGGGCTGCGCCGCGATCTCGGCCAGCGCCGCCTGCCAGCGCGTCGCGAGCGCGAGGTCGGCGCGCGCGTGGCCCTCCTCGCCGAGCGCGTCGAGGGCCGCCAGGCGCGCGACGCGGTCGGCGGCGGCCGGCGTCTCGAGCGCGCGGCCCAGGCCCTCGAGCCCGCTCGCGTGCAGGTCGCGCTCGAGCGCGTCGGCGTCGATCCACTTGCCCGCGCGGAAGAGGTAGCCGCGCGCGGGCAGCGCCTCGCGCCGAACGCGCGCGACCGCGGCCGAGGCGTCGTGCGCCGCCAGCTCCTGCTTCTCGACCAGGCGCGCGAGGTCGGCCAGCGCGCCCTCGATCTCGCGCGCGTCGCCGCGCGCGAGGCGCTCGAACACCAGCCCCGCGCGAGCGGCCGGCCGAGACGCGCGCCGCGGCGCTGCGCGGCCGAGGAGATCGAAGGGCGCGGCGTTCCAGCCGAGCGCGCGGCCGTCGACGCGCAGGCCCTCGGCGTCGGCGGCCTGGATCCCCAGCTCGGCGAAGACGCGCTCGTCCAGCGCACGCGCGTCGGCGAGCTCGCGGCGCAGCGCAAGGCGCATGTCGAGCGCGCGCGCCGCGTCGACGCAGGCGTCGCGCGAGGTCCCGGCTGGCGCTGGCGCGAGAGCGCGAGCAGCGCGTCGCGCGCGGCATCGAGGGCTCCGCGCGATTCGAGCTCGCGCGCGCGGGCCTCGAGCGCCTCCGGCGTCTCCTGCACCAGCGCGAACGGCGCGAGGAGCAGCGCGAACGCGGCGCCCCTCACGCGCGCGCCCCCGCCGCCGCGACCGGCGCCGGCAGCTCGTCGAGCGTGATCTCGTCCTTGGCGAAGACGGCCGCGCGGCGGATCACGTTCTCCAGCTCGCGCACGTTGCCGGGCCAGTTCCAGCGCTCGAGCGCGGCGAGGGCCTCGGGCCGGATCGTGATCGCGCGGCCGAGCTCCTCGCCGATGCGCACGAGGTAGAAGCGCACCAGGTGCGCCACGTCGCCCGTGCGCTCGCGCAGCGGCGCCAGACGCAGCGTGAGCACGTTGAGTCGGAAGAAGAGGTCCTCGCGGAACGTGCCCTGCTTGCACATCGCGGCGAGGTCCTTGTTGCTGGCCGCGACCACGCGCACGTCGACCTTGACGGTCTTGTTCGAGCCGACCGGGCGCACCTCGCCCTCCTGCAGCACGCGCAGGAGCTTCGACTGCATCGCGAGCGGCATGTCGCCGATCTCGTCGAGGAAGACGGTCCCGCCGTCGGCCGCGACGAAGTGCCCGTTGCGGTCGGCCACCGCGCCGGTGAAGCTGCCCTTCTTGTGGCCGAACAGCTCGCTCTCGAGCAGGTTGGCCGGCACCGCGGCGCAGTTCTCGGCCAGGAAGGGCCTGGGCTTGCGGCGCGAGTGCTCGTGCAGCGCGCGCGCGACGAGCTCCTTGCCCGTGCCCGTCTCGCCCTGGATCAGCACGCTGACGTCGCTCGGCGCGACCTTGGCGAGCAGCTCGAAGAGCGCGCGCATCGGCGCGCTGTCGCCGACCATGCCGAAGCGCATCGGGATCGCCGCGCCCGGCCCGCTCGGCGCGGGCGGCGCCGCGTGCAGCTCCTGCCAGCAGCGCTCGAGCTCGGAGGCCAGGCCGGCCGCGCGCGCCTCGTCGACGAGCGCCGCCAGGCGCGCGCGCAACGCTTCGCGGATCGCGTCGGCGCTCACGCGCCCGCCCTCCCCAACAGCTGCAGCTTGGCGTAGACCAGCAGCAGCTGGCGGTCTCCGTGCGCGGGGAAGCGCACCGTGGCGCGCGCGTTGGCGCCCGAGCCCTGCACGAGCAGCACCGTGCCGCGGCCGAAGTGCGCGTGCTCGACGCGGTCGCCCGCGCGCAGCCCGGGGGCGGCGGGCTCGGACTGGGGCGCGGCGCCGAAGGGATCCTCGTCGGCGCCCTCGCCCAGCGCGCCTTCGACCAGCGTGCGCGGGATCTCCTCCAGGAAGCGCGAGGGCCGGCGGATCGAGAGCGCGCCGAAGTGCAAGCGTTCGCGCGCCCAGGAGAGGAAGAGGCGCTTGCGCGCGCGCGTCATGCCCACGTAGAAGAGCCGGCGCTCCTCCTCCAGGCCGCTCTCGGGGTCGTCCCCGCGCGCCTCGCTCAAGGCGCGCGCGTGCGGCAGGAGCTCCTCCTCGCACCCGGCGACGAAGACCGCGTCGAACTCCAGGCCCTTGGCCGCGTGCAGCGTCATCAGCGTGACGCGCTCGTTGTCGCCGGCGCCGCCGTCGGTCTCGCTGACCAGCGCGACCTCCTGCAGGAAGCCGCGCAGGCTGCGCGGCGCGAGCGGCGTCTCGGCAGCCTGATCCCACTGCTCGGCGTGCGCGCGCAGCTCCTCGACGTTGGCCTCGCGGTCGGCGACGCTGTCGTCGTCCATCTCGGAGAGCCAGGCCTGGCGGTCGATCGCGGCGAGCAGCGCGTCGATGGCCGCGGCGGCCGGACGGTCGGCCAGAGCGGCGAGCTGGGCCAGGAGCTCGCCGAAGGCCTGCAGGCCCGCGCGCGCGCGGCCGCGCACGAGCAGGTGCAGCTCGCTCGAGCGCACGGCCTGCGCCAGCGTGATGCGCCGGTCGGCGGCGAAGCGGCGCAGCTCGTCGAGGCTCTTCTCGCCGATGCCGCGCGCCGGCACGTTGACCACGCGCAGGAAGGCCACGTCGTCGCTGGGGTTGACCGCCAGCTTGAGCCAGGCGAGCAGGTCGCGGATCTCGCGCCGCTCGTAGAACTCGACGCCGGCGACGATGCGGTACGGGATCGAGGCGCGCCGCAGCGCGGCCTCGAGCGCGCGCTGCATGAAGTTGGCGCGGTAGAAGATCGCCAGCTGCGAGAGGCGCGTGCCCTGCGCGCGCAGCGCCAGCAGCTGGTGCGCGATCTCGCGCGCCTCGTCGTCCTCGTTGCCGCACTCCAGGATGCACAGCTTCTCGCCGGGCTCGCCGCTGGAGAAGGTGGTCTTGTCCTTGCGCGCGCGGTTGTTCGCGATCAGCGCCTGCGCGGCCTCGAGGATGCGGCGCGTGGAGCGGTAGTTCTGCTCCAGCTTGACCACCTTGGGCGCGCCGAAGTCGCGCTCGAAGTCGAGGATGTTGCGGATGTCGGCACCGCGCCAGGCGTAGATCGACTGGTCCGGATCGCCGCAGACGGCCAGGTTCTTGTGCCAGCCCGAGAGGTGCCGCGTCAGCTCGTACTGGACGCGGTTGGTGTCCTGGTACTCGTCGACCAGCACCCACTGGAAACGGCTGGCGTAGGCGTCGCGCACGCCGGGCTGCTTCTCGAACAGCTCGAGCACCTTGAGCAGCAGGTCGTCGAAGTCGAGCGCGTTGGCCTGCGCCAGCGCCTCGTCGTAGGCGCGCGAGAGCTTGCGCAGCGCCTCGGCCTCGACGCCGTCGTCGAACTCGTCGCCGGCGCGCCGCGCGCGGTTCTTCTGCGCGCTGATCCAGCCGCCGACCGCGGCCGGCTTGAAGCGCGCCGCGTCGTAGCCCGACTCGGCCACCAGGCGCCGCAGGAGCTGGTTGCGGTCGTGCGTGTCGTAGATCGTGAAGTCGCGCGTCCAGCCCTGGCCGAGCCCCTCGATCTCGCGCCGCAGGATGCGCGCGCCCATGGCGTGGAAGGTGCTGATCCACAGGCCCGAGACCGGCAGCAGCGCCTCGACGCGCTCGCGCATCTCGCGCGCGGCCTTGTTGGTGAACGTGATCGCGAGGATGCCCGAGGGACGCGCGTGGCCCTCGGCGATCAGCCAGGCGATCCGGCGCGTGATCACGCGCGTCTTGCCCGAGCCGGGACCGGCCAGGATCAGCAGCGGGCCGCCGCCGTGCGTGACGGCCTCCAGCTGCGGCGCGTTCAGTCCGGCCAGCAGGGATGCGACGCCCCCGACCGGCTGCGCCGGGGCCGCGGATTGCGCCTCGAGCGCGGAGACATCCAACCAGTCCATGGAACCCGCGGATTGTAGCGCCTCGCCGCGCAGGACACAGAGTGCGCGCACGACTCGCCGCGCACGAATCCCTAGAATCCGCGCGATGCACGAAGACCGCTCGGGACGCGCGCGGACCGCCTGGCTCCTGGCGCTGATCGTCGCGCTGGCGCTGGGGCTGCGACTGGCGAGCGTCGGGCGCCTGCTGCCGAGCCTGCGCGAGCCGGACGCCTTCGAGGTCTACGAGATGCAGCGCGCGCAGGGCGATCCCGCGCTGGTCAAGGGCGTCAACTTCCACGAGCGCTACCCCTGGCTGCTCGCCTGGACGCTGGCCGCGCTGCCCGCGGCGCACGCGCCGGCGGAGCTCGCCCCCGCCGAGGCCGAGGAGCGCCACCTCGCGCTCGCCGCGCGGCCCTTCGTGGTCGTGCGGACGGCGGTCGCGCTGCTCGCGACGCTGCAGGTGCTCCTGACCTTCTTCCTGGCGCGGCGCTTCGTGTCCGAGCGTCTCGCGCTGCTCGCGAGCCTGCTCGTCGCAACGAGCCTGTTGCAGCTGCTCTTCTCGGTCGAGGCGCGTCCGCACGGCGCGCACGCCGGGCTCGCCCTGCTCGCGCTGATCGCGACCCTGCAGCTCGCGGAGCGGTTCTCGCTCGCGCGCCTCTCGCTGGCGGTGCTGGGCAGCGCCGCTGCCGTCGCCACGCTGCAGCTGGGGCTCTCGACGCTGCCGCCGCTCGCGCTGGCCTGCTTCCTCGCGGCCGGGCGCGGCTTCGCGCGCCGCGCGCTGGTCGCGCTCGCCGCGCCGCTGGTGGCCGGGGCGCTGGCGCTGGCCTGGTACACGAACAAGCCCTACGTCGACGCGCAGGGCATCCACCTCGCGAGCGCGGAGGGCGGCGGGCACACGCTCTTCTTCCAGCTGATGGACTTCCTCGGCTCCTGGCGCGGCGCGGTGATGCTCTTCGAGCACGATCCGGCACTGGCCGCGCTGGCCGGGGCAGGACTGCTGCTGGTGCTCGTCCGCGCGCGGAGCTTGTGGCGCGAGGCGCAGGTCCCGACGCGGCGCGCGCTGCTGGTCGCGTGCGCGTTCGCGCTGCCGTACACGCTCGTGATCACGATCCAGGGCGAGGTCTACGAGCGCTTCCTGCTGCCGCTGCTTCCGTTCCTCGCCATCCTGGGCGCGCACTGCGCCGGTTGGCTGTGGTCGAAGCGGCCGCTGCGCGTCGTGCCGATCGCCGCGCTGGCGTTCGGCTGCGTGTCGGCGGCGCAGTTCGCGCGCCTGGCGCTCGTGCCCGACGCCTTCGAACAGGCCGCCGGCTGGCTGCGCGAGCACGCGCGCGAGGGCGAGCGCATCGCGCTCTTTCCCGACAACGCGCTGCCGCTGCTCTACACGCCCGCGTCGGTCGCGGCGCAGATCGTCGATCCCGCGCAGGAGAACGTGCCCTGGGTCACCTACCAGGCGACGATCCCCTCGCTCGCGCCCGGCACGCGCACCTTCGACGTGCGCAGCTTCCCCGCGCGGCGCGCCCTGCCGCGCAACGGCCCCGACGTCGGGAGCATGCAGCAGTGGCTCGCCGACGAGCGCGTCGACTACCTCGTGGTCGAGTACAGCCAGCGCATGTGGCGCAAGCCGATCCTGCCGAGCCTCGAGGAGGCGGCGCGCACGCGCGGCGAGCTCGTCTTCACCTCCGCGGGCGCCGGGCCTCGCCTGGTCGAGCAGGGCGCGCTCGACTACCAGGCGATCGAGCGCTTCGCCTGGCGCCAGCTGCAGCAGCGCGCGCTCGGGCCGGAGCTGCGCATCTGGAGGGTCGCGCGGCGCTGATCAGCGCCGCGGCACGCGATCCAGCAGCCACTCGACCCCGGGCACGTGGCGGAAGAGCTCGACGGCGGCGGGGTCGCGCCGCGCGTCGTCGATCACGTGCAGTCCGTAGGCGAGCCCGCCGAAGGCGTGCACTCCCAGCGCGAGCCCGCCGATCGCGGCGTAGCCCGCCGCCAGGCCGCCCAGCGCGAGGCCGCCCGCCGCGACGCCCGCGAAGGCGACCAGGCCCAGCGCCACGCCGCCGAAGGCGAAGCCGCCCACGCTGACGTTGCCGAAGGCGACCGCGCCCACGGCGATGTCGCCGATCGCGATCCAGCCCTTCGCGACGCGCCGCCGGTGGCCCGCCGTGCGCGGCCCGAAGTGCACGTGCACCAGCGGCAGGCCGAGCAGCCTCTGCTCCGAGACGTACTCGCCGCGGCCGTGCAGCTTGACGCGCAGCAGGAAGCCGCGCACGCGCTTCTCCCGCGCGCGCGCCTGCGTCGGCGTGCCGTCCGCGAGCGCCGCGAGGTCGGCCGCGAACTCGAGCGCGCTCGGGTAGCGCTGCTCGCGCTCGCGCGCCATCGCGCGCGACACGACCGCGTCCGCGTCGCGCGTGACGCGCGGTGCGAGCGAGCGCAGCTGCGGCGGGCTCTCGCCGCGCAGCGCGTCGAGGACGGCCAGCAGCGTGCGGCCCTCGAAGGGCCGGCGCCCGCCGAGCCCCTCGTAGAGCGTCACGCCCAGCGAGTACACGTCGGTGCGCGCGTCGATCTCCTGCTCCACGAGCAGCGCCTGCTCGGGCGACATGTAGAACGGCGTGCCGACCGGCTCGCCCGTCAGCGAGAGCCCAGGATCGTTGTCGCCCTTGGCCAGGCCGAAGTCGGCGATCTTCGCCAGGCCGCCCCGCTGGATCAGGATGTTCGAGGGCTTGACGTCGCGGTGCAGCAAGCCGAGCTCGTGCGTGGTCGCCAGCGCCCGCGCGACCGGGGCGAGCAGGCGCGCGAGCGCACGCTCGAAGGACAGGCCCGCGACGCTCTCGGCGCTCGCGCCGACCAGCTGCGCGAGGTCCTCGGCCGTGCGCTGCCGCGCGGGCGGCAACTTCTCGTAGAGCTCGGCCAGCGTCGGGCCCTCGACGTACTCCATCGCGAGGTAGTGCCAGCCGCGCGCCTCGCCGACCGCGAAGACCTGCACGATGTGCGGATGGTTGAGGCGCGCGACCGCCAGCGCCTCGCGCTGGAAGCGCTCGACGTGGCGGCGGTCGACCGAGAGGCCCGCGCGCAGCACCTTGAGCGCGACCGGTCGGCGCAGGTCGAGCTGCGTCGCGAGGTACACGACCGCCATCCCGCCGCGCCCGAGCTCGCGCACGATGCGGAAGCCGCCGAGCTCCGCGCCGGGCCCGAGCGCGCCGGCCGCCGCGGGCGCGGAGACCTGGCCGCGCTCCATCAGTCGGAAGACGCGCTCGAGGCGCTCGCGGGCCGCCTCCGGCGCGCGCAGGACGAGGTCGCCCCCGCCGCGCTCGCCGCGCGAGAGCCGCGCGGAGTACTCGGCCACCAGGGCGTCGAGCAGCTCTTCGTCGTCGTGTGCCTGCATGCGGGTCCTAGCGCTGGTCCGGGCCCGGCTCGCCGCGCGAACCCGGCGATTTCTCGCGCTCGATCTCGAGCTCCCAGGCCTCCAGCGCGCGGCGGTAGAGCGAGTGCACGGCCGTCTCGCTGCGCGAGAGGCGCAGGCCGGCCTCGGCCGCGGAGAGGCCCTCGAACTGGCGCAGCCCGATCACGCGCCGGTGCTCGGGCGAGAGGCGCCGGAAGGCGCGCGTCATGTGCTCCAGGCCCTCGAGCGCCGCCACGCGCGTCGACGGACCGTGCGTGCGCGCCGCAAGAGCGCTCTCGGCCAGCGCGCCGCCCGGGTGCGAGCCCGCGCGGCTCCAGTCGGAGTGCACGAGGCGCTGCTCGACGCCCGAGCGCTTCTGCGCGCGCAGCGCCCGCGCCGCATCGACCGCGACGTGCCGCGCGAGGTGCACGAGGAAGCGCCACAGCTCGGCTTCCCCTGCGCTCTCCGGCGGCAGCGTCTCGCGCGAGCCGAGCGCGCGCAGGAAGACCTCCTGCACGAGGTCCTCGACCTCGACGCGCTCGCGCAGCCGCTTGCCCGCGAGGTGCGCGAAGAGCAGGCGCAAGCGCGGCTCGAGCGCGCAGAGGCGCTCGGCGAGAGGGTCGAGGGAGCTCATGGCGCGCACAGACTAGCGCGAGATCCGCGGCAGAAGCTCACCGCTCGTCGTCGACGTACCCCAGGTGCTTGAGCACCTGGATCTGCTTCGCGCCGGTGCGGCTCGCGTCGTAGTGCGGCGCGCGCGATCTCCACGCCTCGATCTCGCGCAGGAGGCGCGCGCACTCGTCCGGCTTCGTGGCCGCGAGGTCAAGGTCCTCTCCGGGATCGAGCGCGCGATCGAAGAGCTCGAGCTTGGGCGGCGCGTCGGCCGGAAGAGCGAACATCACCGGCGGCTCGACGACCAGCTTCCATCCCGAGCGCTCGACCACCGCGCTGACGCGGTGCCCGTGCGCGAAGACGCGCTCGTGATCGGCCTCGCGACCGCCCCACAGGCTGGTGCCTTCGAGCGTCACGGGGCGCGCGAGACCGAGCGCCTCGAGCACCGTCGGCACGAGGTCGAGGTTGGCCGAGAGCGTCGTGCGCTCCGCACCCGCGGGAAAGCCCGGGCCCGCGATCAGGAGCGGCGTGTTCCACAGGTCGTCGAAGTACCAGGGCCGGTGGCCGTGCCCGAACAGATCGAGCACGCCGGCGGGCAGGTGGCCGTTGGCCTTGAGCGCGGCCTGCGTGAAGACCGGCTGCTGGCGGTGCTCGTAGAGCATCTCGCCGTGGTCGGCGCAGAGGATCACGAGCGTGTTCTCGAGCTCGTTCGCCTCGCGCAGCCGGTCCAGCACGCGTCCGACGCCCTCGTCGGCGCAGAGCACCTCGCCGTCGTAGCGGTTGCTGTCGGCGATCGCGCGCACGCGCGCCTTCTCGAACGAAGGCGTCGGCGGATCCGGCGAGAGCACGGCGGCCTCCTCGCGCGCGAGCGCGAGCGCCGCGTCCAGGCGCGGCTGGTCGACGCGCGGACCGTGGAACACGTCGTGCGCCGGATCGGGCTCGTAGGGCTCGTGCGGATCGATGAACTGCACCCAGGCGAACCACGGTCGCGCCTCGGCGCCGCTGCGCGCGCGCTCGGTGCGCGCGGCGTGCCAGCCGCGGAAGGCCTCGCTGAGCTCGAGCGCGTCGACGTTGTCCTCGACGACGAAGGTCTGGTAGCCGCGCTGGAAACCCGAGTCGTGGCCCAGGCCCTTGTTGGCGACGAAGCCGGCGGTCTCGAAGCCCGCGGCGGCGAGCGTCTCGCCCAGCACGGGCGCCTCCTCGGGCAGCTGCTTGATCTCGTCGACCACGCTGCGGCCGCTCATCAGCGAGACCATCGAGGGCAGCGTCCAGCAGGCCTGCGAGTAGTTGCGGCGGTAGAGCGTGCCGCGGCGCGCGAGCGCGTCGATGTTGGGCGAGGTCGGCCGCGGGTAGCCGTAGCAGCCCAGCCGGTTGGCGCGCAGCGTGTCGACCACGACCAGCAGCACGTTGCGCGGGCGGGCCAGGCCGGCCTCGACGCCGGCGCGGCGCGGCCAGAAGAAAAGGCCGGCCAGCAGCGCGAGCACGAGCAGCCCACCGGCCCACAGTCGCGTGGATCCCCGCCTGGACGGCTGCGTGCGAACGATCATGGTCCGATCCAGGAAGGCTATCACGCCCGGGGCGTGCGCGTCGGATCGGCGCGGCGCGATCCTAGCGCGCGCGCCCCTTCTCGCTCGCGTTCCACTCCGCGTACGGATGCCCCAGGACGATCAGGTCGCAGATCGAGCCGCGACCGTTCGCGTCGATGCGCACCTCGACCAGGAGCGGCGCGTCGCCGCCGGGGAAGCGCCGCGCGAGCGCGGAGGGATCCGCGCCGTCCTCGGGGATGTAGAAGCGGTCGAGGCCGTAGTCGATCGTGCCGTCCTGCATCCACGTCCCGCGCAGGTAGACGATCCCGCTCTCGCGCGGCCGCTCGCGCGTGACGGCGCTCGCGATCCAGGCGCTGCCGCGCTCCTCGAGCGCGACGAAGACCTCGCTGCCGCGGGCGAGCCCTTCCGCGATGCGCGTCTCGTGTTCGTCGACGCGCGTGATCGCGAGCGGCGTGCTGACGTAGCGGCCGGAGAAGAGCGACATCGGATCGACCGCGCGCACCTCGAGGCGCACGACGACGCCGGCCTGCCGCACGAGCTCCTCGCGCACGACCACGCCCGCGACCACGAGCACCTGCGGCGCGATACACAGGAACAGTCCCAGGCCGCGCTTCACGTCGCCTCCTGGCGCAGGCGCGCCTTCCACGAACGGCGGCGGCGCTCGAGGAACCAGCCCAGGACGAGCAGCAGCACGCCCGCGCCGAGGAAGGCGTAGGCGCCCTGCAGCTTGTCCCAGAGGTACTCGACGTAGCGCGTCACGATCAAGAGCGCGAACGCGCCCAGCGCGAGGTTGATCTGCGCCAGGTCGCGCCGGCGCGAGGCGTGCGCGACGAGCACGAGCAGCGCCGCCAGGAAGAGCAGGTTGCCCAGGAGCGGCATCCATTCGCGCGCCCCCAGGTCGATCGCGACGAGCACCAGCGCGAGCGCGAGGAGGCCGAGCGTCTCCTGCACCAGCGCTCCGCGCGCCCCGTGCACGAGCGCCGCGACCAGCACCAGCAGGCCGGCCAGCAGCGCGACCAGGCTCGGCCAGGAGAGCAGGAGCATCGTGCGCGCCGAGACGTCCTGCGGGTCCAGATCGCGGAAGGAGAGCAGGTAGGCGCCCAGGAGTCCCGTGACGAGCGCGAGCTGGCGCCACAGCGGCGCGAAGCGCGGCTCGCGGCTGACCTCGGCCAGCGCGGCCAGCGCGCCGAGGAGGACACCGAGCGCGCTCGCGAGCTGGAACTCGCCCAGCGGGTCGTAACGCCAGGAGTCCGCGAGCTCGGGCTGGTCCTCGATCCACACGCCGGCCTGCCAGAAGGCCCAGACCAGGAAGAGCCCCGTCGCGAGCGCTTGCGCCGAGCGCGAGCGCAGCCACAGCACGAGCGGCACGTTCAGGCCCCACCACGCCAGCATCGCCCACGGATGGTGCGAGGAGAGGTTGTAGATCTGCGCCACGAGGTACAGCGCGGCGCCGAACCAGAGCATGCCCAGGAGCGTCAGCGCGCGACCGAGGATCGGATGACGCCCGGGCCGCTCGGCGCAGGCGAAGCCCGCGACGTGCAGCGCGATCCACGTGCCGAGGATCAGCGCGAGCCGGGTCATGCGTCCGAGCGCGTCCCAGTTGTAGCCGACCAGGTACAACAGGCCCGCGCCGACGAGCAGCGCGCCGAAGACCGCGACGACCGTGACCAGGCGGCCGGAGAGATCGCGCGCGGGCGCCAGGCGCGTGGCGAGCGCTTCGGCGATGCGCCGGCGCTGTTCGGGAGCGATCGCGCCTTCGGCCTCGAGCTCGGCCAGCACTTCGTGGATCTCGCGGCGCATGCGCTTGCGTCCCGCGTCCGGCGCGGGCTCGCCGTTCCCGATGCTAGCGCCCGCCGGAGGGGCCAACCACCTGCGCGCACCCTATACTCTCCCGCGATGGAAGCCACGGGACCCTCCCACTCCCGCTCCGCCAGCGCCTGGGCCGCGCCGGCGCTTCACGCCTTCGACTCCGACCTGCCCGCCCGCGGCGCGCGCGCCGTGCAGCGCGATCCGATCCTGGTCGAGCGCATCCTCGAGCGCTACGGCGCGCGTCCCGGATTGAAGCCCGTGCTCGACGCACCCTGCGGCAGCGGGCGGCTGCGCGAGGTCTTCGTGCGCCGCGGCCTGCGCTACGTCGGCGTCGACGCCTCGGGCGAGCTCCTGCGCGGCGAGAGCGCCGTGGACGAGGCCGGCGAGCGCACCTCGAGCCTGCTCGTGGCCGAGGTCGCGCACCTGCCCTTCCGCGACGATTCGTTCGACGTCGTCGTGTGCTGCCGGCACCTGCACCAGCTCGAGGATCCCGACGAGATCCGCGCCGTGCTCGCCGAGCTGACGCGCGTCACGCACCGGCTGGTCGTGGCGTCCTTCTGGGACTCGGCCTCGCTGCACGCGCTGCGCCGGCGCGTCGGCCTGCGACGCGGCGAGGGCCGCGGCGTGCGGCGCGCGGTCTCCAAGCGCCTGGTGCGCGCGCTCTTCCGCGAGAGCGGTGCCGAGGTGATCGGCTTCCACCACTCGTTCCGCTTCGTCTCGCAGCAGGCCTTCGTCGTGGCGCACAAGCGCGCCAGCGCCGAGGCGCGCCTGGCGACGACCGCGCGGCTCTCGCGCGAGCTGCTCGACCTGCCGCTGGATCGCGCGCCGGGCACGCTCGGCGGTGCGTGAGCTGCGCACAGCCGAGGGCCGCTGGCGCGTGCGCGCCGCCGAGCCCGCTCTCGCCGTGCCGGCGCTGGAGCTCGTGCGCGCCGAGCTCGCGCGCGGCGCGGGCGGCGGCCGCGCCTGCGGCTTCGAGGGCGCTCCGGCCTGGCTCGAGCTGAACCTGCTGCGCGGCGCGGCGCGGCTGCGCGCGGCGCTCCCGGGCAGCGCTCTGCGCGCGCAGCCGGCGCGACTGGACTGGCTGCGCGCGCGCGTGTTCCTCGCGCCCCGGCCGCTGGCGTCCGGCGTGTTCGTGCGCGGCGCGCTGCCGGCGCTGGAGTTCCTGCTGAGCGAGGATCCCGCGCGGGCCGAGAGCCTCGACGCGTTCCTCGCGCGGCGCGACGAGCCGCTGCGCGCCGAGGTGCTCGACGAGCTCGCGCGCGAGCTGGCGCGCCTGGACTCGCTGCACTTCGCGCTGCGCGCCGCCTGCGGCAGCAGCGTGCGGGTCGAGCGCGGCGCCGCGCACGGCCGCGTCTGGTTCCTCGAGCGCTCGCGCGGCGCGCCGCGCAGCTCCGCGCGCGATCTCGCCGCGCGGCTGCCGCTCGAACCGGCCGAGCGCGAGCGCTTCGCGAGGATCCTGGCCGAGGAGCGCGCAGCGCAGTCGCCGCGGCGCTGAGGCTCTCTCAGCCCAGGCCGTGCAGCAGCTCGCCGATCCGGCCCTGCAGCTCGGGCGGATTGTCGCTGGTGAACTCGAAGCCGCAGGCGAAGCCCGGGCCCTTGGCCTGCGTGCGCAGCCAGCGGCACTCGGCGACCACGCGCAGCTCGCCCACGCCCTGCAGCGCCGCCGGCAGCGCGATGCGCAGCTCCTTGCGCACGCCGACCGCGATCACCTTGGGCGTCGAGAGGCGGAAGCCGCCCAGGCTGAGGTCCTCGATCACGCCCAGCTTCTCGCCGCTGGTCGCGTCCTGCACCTCGACCTTGGCCAGGAGCAGGATGCGATCGTGCGAGCGTCGGTTGTCTGCGTCGGAGGGGCTCACGCGGCCGAGCATCCGCCGCGCGAGCGCCGAATGCAATGCTCGCCCCGCGCTGCGCGTCAGTCGCGGAACGGACTCTCGCGTCCGGCGTTCAGGCGCTCGAGCTCGGCGCGCACGCGCGGCTGCTCGGCCGGCGGACAGGGAACCGCGGTCCACTCCCCGTGCAGGCGGAAGCGCAGGTGCTCGCCCGAGAGGCGCCATTCCTCGAGCTCCTCGAAGCGGCGCGCCAGCCAGCCGCGCTGCACGCCGTGCTCGCCCAGGATCGCGTCCTGGAAACCGGGTCCGAGCCAGACCAGCCCGAGGGCGGGCACGAGGAGCAGCAGCGTGAAGTAGACGACGCGCGGTTCGGGTCCGGCCAGGATCACCGCCAGCAGCACCGCGGCCAGCCCGAGGCTGGAGCCGACGCGGCGCAGCGTGCGCAGCGGCAGGTCGGAGGCGAGAACGCGGCCGGTCGCGCGCTGGTTGCGAGCGCGCAGGATCGCGACGGCGAGCAGCCCGACGACCAGCTGGAACAGCACCGGCACGCCGAAGATCAACGCGGTCACGTCGCGCGCGAGGGAGGACTGCATCGGCGGCGCAGTCTAGCCTGGAGCGGCGCGCCTGCGTAGGCTCCAGGCGCATGCCGCGCCTGTCCCTCTGCATGATCGTGCGCGACGAGGAGCGCTTCCTCGGCCCGGCGCTGGCGAGCGCGCGGGGGTGCGCCGACGAGATGATCGTGGTCGACACGGGCTCGCGCGACCGCACGCGCGCGATCGCCCTCGAGCACGGGGCGCGCGTGATCGACTTCCCCTGGTGCGACGACTTCTCGGCCGCCCGCAACCGCGGGCTCGAGGCCGCGAGCGGCACGCACATCCTCGTGCTCGACGCCGACGAGCGCCTGGCCGGGCGCGCGGCCGATGCGCTGCGGAACGCCTGCACGGATCGACGCCTCCTGTTCGGGATGCTGCCCCTGCACGACGCGGACGCGCTCGACGCGCCCTTCGAGGACGTGCTCTCGGGCAAGCGGCGCCTGCAGGAGCCGATCTGGCTGCCGCGCCTGTTCCGCAACCACCCGCGCCTGCGCTTCGAGCGCCGCGTGCACGAGACCATGTTCCGCGAGATCGAGCAGAAGCGCCGCGAGCTCGGCGGCGAGTTCCTGGCCGTCGACGCCCCCATCGTGCACCTGGGCGAGGTGAAGAGCCTGCGCGTCGAGCTCAAGAAGGACCGCCGCAACACGCGCCTGCTCGAGCTGGCGATGGCCGAGGATCCCGCCGACGGCGACCTCGCCGGCTACCTCGGCATCGAGTACACGCGCGCCAACCGCTGGAAGGAGGCGGAGGAGCTCGCGCGGCGCACGCTGCCGCTCTTCTACGCCAGCCTCGACGCGTTGCCCGCCGACGCGCTCAAGGCCTCGCCCATCCCGCTCGCGGGCGTGCTCGCCAGCGCACAGCTCAACCGCGGCGCGCCGGACGAGGCGCTCGCGACCGTGCTCGAGGCCGCGCGGCGCTGCCGCGAGCCGCACCCCAACCTGGTCTTCCTCGAGGGCGTCGCCCGCGCGCGCCTGTCCGACCTCGAGGGCGCGGAGCGCTGCATGCGCGCGTGCCTGGCGATGGCCGGCCAGCGCTTCACGATCCCGATCAACCACGGCACGACCGGCGATGCGGCGCGGCTGCAGCTGGCCAACGTGCTGCTGGCGGGCCGGCGCGTCGAGGAAGCGCAGGCGCTGCTCGAGGGCCTGGGCGGGAAGTTCGCCGTTCCTGCGGCGCTCGCGCGCGCCGAGGCGCTGGCCCTCTCGGGCGCACCGGCGGATGCGCTGGCGCTGCTGCGCTCGCTGACGCAGGCGCGCGAGCCGGGCACGCCGCTGCCGGCCGACCTCGTGGCGCTGATGTCCTGGACGCTGGCGCAGCTGGGCATGCCCGCCCCGCAGCTCGCCGAGGGCGCGCAGAAGCTGCCGCCGAGCAGCTGGTACGAGCCGCGCCGGCGGGAACTGCTCGTTCCCTGAGTCCGATCCGCGCGCCTGCGGCGTACTGCACGCGCATGCGCACCTCGCCCCTGTTCGCCCTGCTCCTCGCCTGCGCTCCGGCCTGCCGCGCCAGCGCCCCGATGCCCGCGCACGCCCTGCACTGGGAGGACTGGGGCGCGGGCGCCTTCGCGCGCGCCGCGGCCGAGCACAAGCTCGTGCTGCTGGACCTGCACGCGGTCTGGTGCCACTGGTGCCACGTGATGGAGGCGACGACCTACCGCGACGCGCGCGTCGCGGCGCTGCTCGAGCAGCACTTCGTGACGATCGGCGTCGACCAGGATGCGCGGCCGGATCTCGCCAACCGCTACGAGGACTGGGGCTGGCCCGCGACGATCCTCTTCGCGGCCGACGGGACGGAGCTCGTGAAGCGCGCCGGCTACATCGAGCCCGAGTCGATGCGCGCGCTGCTCGAGGCCGTGATCGCCGATCCGACGCCGGGCCCCTCGGCGCAGGGCGCGCCCGCGGCGAGCGCTCGCCCGCGTGCAGGCGCCGCGCAGCTCGCGCCCGAGCTCGCCGCGCGCCTGGCCGAGCGCGCCGACGAGCTCTACGACGAGCAGCACGCCGGCTTCGGCCACGGCGGCCACAAGTTCCTCGATGCGCCGAGCTACGAGCACCTGATCCGCGCGGCGCTCTCCGGATCGGAAGAGGCGCGCCGCCGCGCCGACGCGACGCTCGAGGCGACGCGCGCGCTGCTCGATCCGGTCTGGGGCGGCATCTACCAGTACTCGGTCGGCGGCGACTGGCACGAGCCGCACTTCGAGAAGCTGACCTCGTTCCAGGCCGACGCGCTGCGCACGTACGCGCTGGCCTTCGCCGCCTTCGGCGACGCGCGCTGGCGCGCCGCGGCCGAGTCGATCGCGCGCTACCTGCGAGAGTTCCTGTGCAGCCCCGAGGGCGAGTTCTACGCCAGCCAGGACGCCGACCTCGTGCCCGGCGAGCACGCGGCCGACTTCTTCGCGCTCGACGATGCCGCGCGGCGCGCGCGCGGGATCCCGCGCGTCGATCGCCACGTCTACGCGCGCGA
>JBGASC010000033.1:0-63169 GCA_044229935.1 Planctomycetota bacterium
CTAAGTACGTTTGGATCTGGATAGACGATCAGCTTTGGGAGGCACGCCATATCCGAGGCCCCCGGGGGACATACAAGGCCTACGGGCCGCTGGAAAAGGCGGAGTACCCTCGGGACGAAACCGGAGTACTCGTGTGTGCCAGGAAGCGTGGTTTCCCATGAGCCTTTCCTTTGATGTGGAATGGCTCGACGCCCCCGGCATCAATGATGCTGTACAAGCGGCATCATGGGGGCGGCTCTCGATCAACCTCACAGGCCGCGAGGGATCACGAACATGCCTGACACAGTGCCTGGACTTGAATCTCTCGCAAGCCCGAGAGGCTGTCTATGGATCGTGGTTCTCACTCGCAAGGTGGCTTGTTGATCCCTATTGGTTTGTCCTGTACGAACCTCCCCGGACAGGCTCCAAGCTGAGCGGGCGAGAATTGGGACGGCAACAGGAACTGAGGTCGTGGGTCCAGCGCCACAACCTGCTTGCCGCGCGGGAGGGCGGCGCGCTTCCCGATCTCTCAATAGCTCGCGAGGAAGACTCCGTCTCCATACTCGCCCATCCTGACCCAGTCTCGCCACCAAACTCTAGGGTGAGGTTTGTCTGTCAAGGCACCCAAGTAATCCAAGTGCGCGACTGCGAGCTTGGGATCCAGAGGTTCGTCGATGCCGTACTGGAGCGATTGCGAAACGTCAAGCACCCGGATGTCGACTTGCTAGCGCGCGACTGGGAACAGATACGTTTGCTGGACGATGGCGACCGAAAGCTCTGCGATTGGGCGGCCCGTCTAGGAGTTGATGCGCAAGACCCTTGCGAAGCTCCTGATGACTTCCTGGACACGCTCGGTCGGGCTGTTGGGGGCCTTCCGGAGGAACTCGGGATAGATCTACTCGATTCAGGAATCCAACCGGCTGAATTCTCCAACTGCGCAGAGTGGGTCACTGCTCATTCCTCGGGTCTGCATTCTGAGATCGTCGCGAACGCAAGCAAACGCTCCACAGATGGATCGCTGCCTGCTTTTGAAGTCGGGTATCGACAGGCGGGGGCGTTGCGAGAGCTTCTTGGAGCGCCCGCTGGGGCGACCTGCGACGACAAGGAAGTGGCACGAAACACGGGCGTTGTATACCCTGGCAATCCAACCGCCGAACCGCTCCCGGCCCGGAGCCTTGAGGCACTGATTGGAATCTGCGAAGCCACCGGGGCACCTGTACTCATTGATTCGGGCGGTGGGCAGACAACGCGACGGTTCCGGTGGGCGAGAGCGGTCTACCTCGCCTTCACTAGGCGAATTGGTTCCAGCCCTAGACTGCTTACCGCGTCAAGAACCAGAGTACAGCGGGAATCTCGAGCGTTCGCCGCCGAGCTCCTGGCTCCGCATGCCGCAATCCGAGAGCGTATTGACGGTATCGTCCCACAGTCACAACTAGAGGCACTCGCAGCAGAGTTTCAAGTCAGCGAAACCGTAGTCAGGTACCAGATTGAGAATCACGAACTGGCCATCGTCGAGTAGTGCCACGTTCGACTGTGTACACGATCCGCAACCGCCAGAGCGGTCGAGCATTGCGCCCAGGATCGATCTCTGTGCGCGCCAACCCACCGTTCAATGGGCGAGGTTCCTATCTGAAACCGGCGATTCTGACATTCCTGGACCGGCCCAGCGCACCTCGAGCCCCTGCGCCCCGCCGCCGTTGAACCAGGCGACGCGCAGCGCGTGCCAGCCCGCGCGCAGGCCGATCTCGCCGCTCTTCGACTGCATCCCGTGCAGGCCGTCGTCGTCGACCACGAGCTGTCCGTCGACCCACAGACGGCTGCCGTCGTCGCTCGCGAGAGCGAAGCTCCACACGCCGTCGGCCGGAACGTCGACGAAGCCCTGGAACTGCGCGGCGATCGGCTCGCCCGCGGGCGGGAGCTCGAAACCGGTCACGTTCTCGATGCCCAGCGGCGCGGCCTGCTCGATGCCGTCGAGCGTCGTGCGCGCGAGCGCGTGGCGCGTGCGCACGAGGCCGGGATCGGGCGCGCGGATGAACTGGATCGCGGGGCGCAGGTCCGCCTCGCTCCAGCGCCGGAAGTCGGCGCGCGCCTCGAAGATCCCGGCACGCGCACCCTCGAAGGCGCGAGCGCGCAGCGTGCAGCTCCGCTCCAGGCGCAGCCTGCCCGCGCACGAGGCCGAGGCGCGCGTCGGCTCGCTGCCGTCGAGCGTGTAGCGAATCTCCGCCGAGGGATGATCGCAGGCGAGCTCGACCTCGAGCGTGCCCAGGAAGGAGCGCGTGGCCGTCGCGAGCGTCACCTCCGGCGGCGAGTCGTACAGCTCGAAACGCGAGATCATCGGCTCGGCGCGCGACTGCTCGATCTCGAGGACCAGGTCCTTCACGCGCGTCCGCGGGAAACGCAGCACGCGCTTCCTGCCGATCGTCGTGCCGTGTGCGAGCACCTGGGAATTGCCCCAGCCCGGCGTGAAGAGGGTGAAGCGCTCGACGCGCTGCCCGAGCGCGACGTCCTCGCCGAGCACGACGTGGTCGATCTCCGTCTCGCGCGGAAGCTCGATCCACATCTTTCCGCCCTCGCGCTGGATCTTCGCCCCTCGCGCGAGATCCTCCGCGAAGATCGCCTTCAGCGCCGCGTCGAACTCCTTCAAGCGCGCGACGTCGTTCTCGTGGAACCTCCCGCGCCGGTCCGGCGGCACGTTGAGCAGCAGGTTCGCGCCGCGTCCGACCGACGCGTACCAGATCTCGAGCAGCTCGCGCACCGACTTCACCGCTGCGTCCTGGCTCGCGTGGTAGAACCAGCCCGGCCGGATCGAGACGTCGCACTCGGCCGGGATCCACTGCGTGCCGTCGATCCTCCCCTCGTTCAACTCCTGCTCGCTCGGCGCGCCGATCCCGGGCACCTTGCCCTCGGGCGAGATCATGCCCCAGCACGTCTCGCCCGCGAAGCCGCGCTCGTTGCCGACCCAGCGCACGTCAGGCCCGACGTCGCTGAAGATCACCGCGTTCGGCTGCAGCTTGCGCACGACCTCGCGGAAGCGCGGCCAGTCGTACTCCTGCTTCTTGCCGTTGGGGCCTTCGCCGCACGCGCCGTCCCACCAGACCTCGAAGATCGGTCCGTAGTTCGTGAGCAGCTCGGTCAACTGGTCGACGTAGTGCTGGTTGTAGCGCGGCGAATCGCCGTAGCTCGGCTCGTGGCGATCCCATGGCGAGAGGTACACGCCGAACTTCAAGCCGGCCTCGCGACAGGCGTCGGAGACCTCGCGCACGACGTCGCCCTGGCCGTTCCTCCACGGGCTCTTGGCGACCGTGTGCGCGCTGAACTTCGACGGCCACAGGCAGAAGCCGTCGTGGTGCTTCGCGGTCAGGATCAGCCCGCGGAAGCCGGCGTCCTTGAGCGCGCTCACCCACTGCCGCGCGTCGAAGTCGGTCGGGTTGAAGATCGCCTCCTCCTCCTTGCCCGTCCCCCACTCCGCGTCGGTGAACGTGTCGACGCCGAAGTGCGCGAAGGCGCAGCGCTCGAGCGCCTGCCACTCGAGCTGCCGCGCGCTCGGAACGGGTGCGATCGCCTGCGGTCGCACCGCGGCGGGAGCGTGGCATGCGGGGGCGAGGAGTGCGGGCACGAGAACCAGCCAGGAGCAGCGCATCGGCGACAGAATAGCGTCCGGTCCGTTGCTGACGGGCTGGAAGTGTGCGCGTTGAGCGCGCAGCGAGAGAAACCCGAGTTGGCTGCAACTTCGAGCGCCGCACGTGGGCCAAGGCACGCGGTGCGGCCGGGGATCCGGGGTTGCGGCTCCTCGCTGTGTGCACCACGCCGAGGACGCCGCGCGCTTCCGCGATCTCGAACCGCTGCGTAGAATCGAAACCGTGAGCAGCTCGGCTCCCGAGCGCGAACGAGCGGACGGCCCCAGGCCAAGGAAGTCCTCATGCGACCCTTCACGACGCTTTCGTTCCTCCCGTTCCTCGCCCTGTCCCTCCCCGCTCGCGCCCAGACTGCGCTGCTGGGCATCGACGGCACCGCCGCCAACCAGCAGTTTGGAACGACGGTCGTCGAGATCGGCGACGTGAACGGCGACGGGATCGCCGACCTCGCGATCGGCGCGCCGGGCGACAGCACGGGCGGCTACTTCGCCGGCGCCGTGTACATCCTCTCCGGCGCGAACGGTGCGGTGCTCGCGACGGCGCTCGGACCGCATCCCAACGGGCAGATGGGCCTGATCGTCGCCGCCGTGGGCGACGTCGACGGCGACTCGATCCCTGATGTCGGCGTCACCGCGCTCACCGCCGAGCCGGCGGGACACGTGCGCATCTACTCCGGCGCGACGGGACTGCTCGTGCGCGACTGGACGGGGCTCGCGGGCTACGTCTGGGGCCTGGGCACGCTGGGAGACGTCGATGGCGACGGTCTCGCGGACGTGTTCCTGGGAACGCCCGACGACGGCGCGCAGTCCAACGGCAGCGTGTCGATCCTCTCGGGAGCGAACGGCGCGGTGTTGCACACCCTCACGGGTCTCGCGGGCGAGCACTGCGGCACGAGCGTCTCGCGCATCGAGGACACCGACGGCGACGGCGTCCCCGACCTCATCGCGACCTCGGGCGGGACCGGCACGGTCGCCGCGCGGGTGATCTCCGGCGCCACCGGCGTGCAGCGCTACTCGATCAGTGCCGGGGGCTGGGGGCACCCCACGGCGTGCGCGGGGAACGTCGATGTCGACGGCGATGGCCACGGCGATTTCGCACTCGGATTCGCCTTCGGGAACGGGGACAAGGGAGGCGTTCGCATCTACTCGGGCGCGACGGGCGGGATGATCGGGAGCCTGGCTCCCTGCGACAGCCGTGAGCTCGGCACCGGCTTGACGGCGCTCGGCGACGTCGATGCCGACGGCCACGCGGACTTCGGCGCAGGCGAGTATGCGGGCCGCCGCTGGCGCGTCTTCTCCGCCAGCGGAGCACAGATCTGGGATCTGCCGCGCTGGGAGATCACCGCGATGGCCAGCACGGGTGACCACAACGGCGACGGACGCGCCGACGTCGTGCTCGGCCTGGGATCGGCGAGCACGGCGCAGATCCTCTCCGGTCGAGTCGAGATCGCCATCGACGGACAGCGCGCGGGAGCCGGCACGCCGCTGACCTTCGGCAACGGGAGCGGCGCGGCCTGTCCGTGCGGCAACAACGCGGTCGGCCAGGTCGGCTGCATGAACTCGCTCGGCGTCGGCGCCAGCCTGCGCGCGCTCGGTCCGCCCTCGGTGCTCAACCGCAGCCTCGACGCGGTCTCGACCGACATCCCGGTGCAGCACCTCGCGGTGCTCTTCCGGGGCACGACGAACGTCAACGGCGGCCTGGGCACGCCGCTCGGCGACGGACTGCGCGGGGTCGGAGGGTCGCTCGTGCGCATCTCGACGAAGACGCCCTGCGTCAACCCGTACCTCTGGCGGCCGGGGAGCGTGTTCGGGAACTGGACCGCGGGTCAGACCTACTTCCTGCAGGCCTGGTACCGCGACCTCGCCGGTCCGTGCGGATCGGGCATCAACCTGACCAACGCGGTCAGCGTCACGATGCAGCCGTAGTTCGCGTGCGACGCAGGTCCCAGGCAAAGCGCGCGGCGACGAGCAGCAGCGTCGCGACGACGACGAGCTCCGCCGCGCGCGTCACGCCCGGCACGTGCGCCAGCGCGACGCCGATCCACGAGCCGCCGAGCGCGCCCAGCGAGGCCCACAGCGCGATCCCCAGCTCGACGCCGCCCTGCTCGCGGTAGAGCCACACCGACTGCCAGCCGTTGCACATCGACATCGCCGTGCTGCAGGCGCGCGCGCCGAGGTAGCCCAGCGAGGTCGGCCCGAGCAGGAGCGCCGGCACCGCGATCAGCCCGCCGCCGATGCCCAGCAGCGGCGCGACGAAGCCCGCCGCCAGGCCGGTGCCCGCGACGAAGGCGAGCGCGAGCGCGTCCCAGGCGAACGGCGCGGCCGCGCGCGCGGCGCGCGACTCCTGGCTGAGCAGGATCTCGGCCGCGACGAGCACGAGCAGCACGCAGAAGCACAGCTTGAGCGTGCGCACCTGCATCCGCCGCGCGAGCCGGTAGCCCAGCTGCGTGCCGATCCAGCTCGTCGCCACGAGCACGCCGAAGACGTCCCAGCGCAGCGCACCATCGGCGCGCAGGAGCTCGGCCAGCGTGCCGCCGCTGGTCATCACCGCCACGAGCACGAGCGAGCTCGCCACCGCGCGCGGCATCGGCAGCCCGAAGCCGTAGTGGAAGAGCGGCACGGCGAAGATGCCGCCGCCGATCCCGCACAACGAGCCCCAGCTGCCGATGACCAGGCCCAGCACGACCAGCAGCAGCGCTCGCGACAGCGGGACCGCCTGCGTCGCTCGCGCGGCCTCGAGCCCGCTCACCGCGCGCGGCTCCCGCGGCCGCGCTTGGCCGCGCGCGGCGTGCTGCGCCGGCCCGAACCTGCCCTCGATCCGCTCTTCGCGCGCGACTTCGCGCCGCGCGCACCCGCAGGCGCGGCCTGGCGCGGAGCGCCGTCGGTGCCCTCGGCGTGCAGGTCGGGCGCGAGGATCGCGAACGTGCGCTCGAGCGTCTCCTCGTCGAAGCTCGTCACCGCGTCGACGCAGCGCAGCGCCGCGACGATCTCGGCGCGCTCGCGCAGCGGCAACACGCTTCGCCCGCTGCCCGCGAGCTTGCGCGCCGCGGCATCGGTGCGCAGCGCGACGACGCGAAGCTGCCCGGGGCCGGCGGCCGCCTCGAGCGCGCGCACGTGCGCGGCGCGCAGGCCGTCGAAGCAGCCGTCGGCGAGGACGACCGTCTCGATCAGGCCCTTCGCGCGCAAGCGCGCGAGCGTCTCGGCCAGTTCGTCGCGCGGCCAGGGGATGCGTGCCTTGGGGAGGGACATGCTCGGGTGCTCCGGGGATGCGAGCGCACGAGGATAGTCGATCGCGTGCGATCGCGCAGCCAGGCCTCGTCCCCGCCACCTCCGCTCAGGGCAACTCCAGGCTCAGCAGCTGCCCGTCGAGCCGCTGCGAGCCGCCCGGATCGCCGCACAGCTCCGGCGGCAGGCCCGAGGTCGACCACCAGAGCTCGTTCGCGTCCGCAGGCACCTCGATCGTGCGCACGCGGTCCTCGCTGCTGGGCGGGTACAGAAGGTGCGGCAGCGCAGCCCACACGTCGCCGCGCTTCCAGCCGAAGATCCAGGTGCGCGCGTGAGACCACTCGCCGATCGACGCGAGCTGCACGCGGATGTCCCGGGAGCGCACGAGCGCGTAGCTGTGGTTCGCCTGGCGTTCGAAGAGCCGCGGCGGATCCTGGCCGGCGTAGAGCACGAGCGACGATCCGGGTGCCCGCGTCCAGGTGCGCAACTCCTGCGTCCGGCGCACGCGGTCCTCGCACCAGACGCGCGGCCGGTTCTGCTCGTCGTGGGCTTGGGTGTCCAGGCGCAGCACGAGGCTGCCGTCGGGGCGTTCGCTCGAAAGGCGCGACCTCCAGCGAGTGCCGGGCTCGTCGCCGAACGCGAGGCCGAGTCCACCCGGCATCTCGCGCGAGAGCCCGTGGCCGGGCGCGAGGGCGAACGGTCCGTCGGGAAGCTCCAGGCCGATTTCGCCCAGATCGAGACCGTGCCGCTCGCGCGTGCGCACGTCGAGCTCGAGCGGGAGGAACTCGTGCGCCTGGACGGACAACGCGAAGGCGGTCGGCTCGGCACCGACGACCAGCGGCGGGCTCGCGGGCAGGAGCAGCCCGAACCACCCCTCGAAGTCCGGGTTGAGACCGTTCCTCTCCGCGCTCCAGGCCGGATCCTCGCACGCGGCGAGGCGCACGCTCGCGACCAGCACGGGCGTGCGGCTCGCCGACTCGACCAGCCGACCTCGCACGCGCAGCGCCGGCTCGAGCGCGAGCGCGCGCGGGCTGCCGTCGTGCACGAACGCGAGGTGCGCCCATTCGTGGGTGGTCTCGTCGAGCGCGGCCAGCACGCAGGCCGAGCCGCGCTGCGCGCCCTCGAGCATCGTGCGCGTGCAGCTGGGCCCGAGCGTGCGGTCCTCGCGCTGTGCGCCGCTGGCGAGCACGAGGTGCAGCGAACCGTGGGGCTCCGTGCTGCGCGCGAGCTCGACTTCGAGCGGAAGGAGCTCGGGCATCGAGCGTGCCGGCGGGCGCTGTGCGGACGCGCGCGGAGCGGTTGCGCTCGCGGCGGACGCGCGCAGCGGGCCCGGGCGCGCCGCGAGCCCGATCCACAGCGCCGGCGCGCTGAGCGCGAGCAGCAGGGCCAGGATCAGCGTCTTCGGCGGCACGCGCTCAGCGTAGCAGCAGCGCCTGCGCGCCGCCTGCCAGCGCGAGCTTCCCGCCCGCACGGTTGCACAGCTGCGGCGGCGCCTCGCCCGCGGACCACCACAGCTCGCTCGCGATCTCCGGCAGCGCGAGCGTGTCGACCACCGGCCCCTTCGCGCTCACCCTGCGGAAGCCGGCCCAGGTCCCGCCGCCGCTCCAGCCGATCGTCCAGACACCCGAGTCCGGCAGCGCCTCGCACTCGATCCGCACGGCGTGCAGGTTGCGCTTCACGCCGCGGTATTCGTCCTTCTCGCGCCGGAAGGCGAAGGCCTGCCCGCCGGCGCTGAAGAGCGCGAGCTCGCCGAACTCGCGCGTGAAGGAGCGCGTCGAGCGCTCGCCCGAGCGCAGATCGGTGCAGGGAAGCTGCGTCTCTCCCTCGTCGGCGAAGTCGAGCTCGAGCTCGTACTCGCCGAAGCCGCGCGAGACCAGGTGCTTCACGGCCCAGGCGAGCTCCGGCTCGTCGCCGAAGCCGAGCGCCGCGACATCGACCGCTCCGGCGAGCCCGAGCTCCTCGCTCCCGAGCACGAGCGGCCGCGCGTTCGGGGCGAGCGCGATCGTCCCGAGCTCGACGCTGCGCTTGCCGTCCCAGGCGAACTCGATCGACCGGGAGCGATGTCCCTTGGCCGAGGCGACGAGCGTGAAGCGCTCGGGCGGCGCGAGGACGCCGGCGCCGCCCTGCGCGTCCCAGGACGAGCCCGGCAGGTGCAGCTCGAAGCGACCCTGCTCCTCGTCGTAGCCGTCCTCGCGCGCGAACCAGCTGCGATCGTCGGGCTTCTCCTGCGGGAAGCAGCGCACGTCGGAGCGCGCGAGCGCCGAGGAATCGCGCGCGTCGACGATGCGGCCGCTGACCGTGAAGGGCGCCTGCAGCACGAGCGTGCGCTCCGCGCCGTCGTGCACGAACTCGATGCGGCCGAAGCAGCCGTTCGAGTCGGTGCCCGTGACCGCGTAGCGCTTGCCGAGCGGGACACCGTCGAGGCGCACGCGGTCCGGCTTGCCGTAGATCGCGCTCGGGAACTCGGGCAGCGAGGCGAGCTCGAGCCGCACGCTGCCCCAGGCGAATTCGAGCGTCGACTCGCCGCTCGCGTCGGCCTCGAGCGCGTGCAGCTTCAGGTCGATCGAGCTCGGCCGCGGACCTTCGTCGGTGAGCGCGAGGTCGAGCGGCGCCGTGCGCGTCGCGTCCTCCGCCGGCATCTGCCAGTGCGCGCGCAGGCCCGGCTGCGGGCGCAGGTGCAGCTCGACCTTCGGCCCGTCCTGGCAGGCGAACTCGACCTCGAGGTCACCGGGGTAGGCCTCGGCGAGGCGCCCGGGCGAGTACGCCACGAGCAGGTGATCGGCGTCGGGGAACTCGGCCAGCACGCCCTCGCCCTGGATGCGCAACAAGCGCTCGTGGTCGTCGCCCGCCATGCTCGCGCGCGCGTGCTGGAAGACGGAGAGGCCGCGCACGCGCGGACGCAGCCGCGGCGATTCGATCGTCAGCAGCGCGTCGGGCGCGAGCACGACCTCGCGCGCGCCTGCCGGCACCTCCGCCTCGAGGTGTCCCGCCGCGCGCAGGCGGAACGCGGGCGAGTCCGACTCGATCTCCATCGTCCCGTCGAGCAGGTCCGCGCGCTGCCACTCGCCCTCGCCGATCCGGCCCTCGACCCAGAGCAGCGGCAGCCCGACCGAGGAACGCACCGTGAGCAGCACCATCTCCGCCTGCGGCGCCGCGCTCGCGACGTGCTGGCGGTGTGCGGCGGGAACGGGATGCGGGCGCGCGGGCGCCGCGGGCGATTCGAGCGCCTCCGCCCGCGGCGCGACGGGCGCGGCCGGCGCGCGAGAGGCCTGCGGCAGCGCGGCCGGCGCGCGCGGGCGCGCGAACCACAGCGCGATCCCCGCGATCCAGATCGCGGCCAGCAGCAGGTACGCGAGCTTCCTCATCCCGCGTGCATGGTACGCTCGCCCCATGCACCTGCGCATCGCGACCTGTCGGCCCATGCCCGAGCCGGATGCAGACGAGGACCTGCTGCTCGAGGCCCTGGCCGCGCGCGGCATCCAGGCACGCATGGCCGCCTGGAACGACCCGCGCGAGGACTGGGACGCGCACGTTCCGACGGTGATCCGCTCGACCTGGAACTACATCCACGCGCTGCCGGCCTTCCTCGCCTGGGCCGAGCGCGCCGAGCGCGCGGCTGCGCTGTGGAACCCGCTCGAGGTCGTGCGCGGCAACGTGCACAAGCGCTACCTCGCCGAGCTCGCGAGCCTGGACATCCCGACCGTGCCGACGCTGCTGGTCGAGCGCGGCAGGCAGCTCGAGCTCGCCACGCTGGCGCGCGAGCGGCGCTGGCGGCGCCTGATCCTCAAGCCCGCGGTCGGCGCCGGCTCCTTCGAGACGCGCCGCTTCGAGGCGCACGAGGAACCCGAGGCGCAGCGGCACCTCGAACGCCTGCTCGCGCGCGGCGACGCGCTGGTGCAGCCCTACCTCGAGTCGGTCGAGGGCCACGGCGAGCGCGCGCTGGTGTGCATCGACGGCGAGCTCACGCACGCGGTGCGCAAGGCGCCGCGCTTCGCCAACGGCGTCGAGTGCGTCTCGACGGCCCTCCCGATCGAGCCCGACGAGCGCGCGCTGGCCGAGGCGGTGCTCGCGCGCGCGCCGCGGGACCTGCTCTACGCACGCGTCGACGTCGCACGCGGGGTCGACGGAAGACCGCAGGTGATGGAGCTCGAGCTCGTCGAGCCCTCGCTCTTCCTGCGCCAGCATCCGCCGGCCCTGCAACGCCTGGTCGCGGGCCTCGCGCGACGGCTGGGCTGAAGCCCGGCGCGCGAGGACAGCGACGGGTGGCGCGTCGCCGTCTGGAGGCGTGCGCTCGCGCACAGGGTTCAGCGTTTTGGGAGAACCGCCCGGCGCGGCCCCGACGTCAGCGCCGTGGATCAGGGAGACCTCGTGTTCCTACGCTCCGGGAATGACTCGTCCGCTTGTCGGGCCATCGCGTGCCAGCTACCCTCGCGAGGCGCTCGCGGGAAACGACTGGTCGAACTCTGCTTGGACCTCACAGGCCTCTCTGATCCGACCCCGACCGGCAGGACGGGAGCCGCCTCGGGCTGGTCGGATCGCGAGCTGCTCGAGCGCGCGCGCCGAGGCGAGGAGCTGGCGGTCGAGCCCTTCGTGCGGCGCATGGGCTGCGTGCCGCGCATCCTGAGCGTGCTCAACCGGCGCCTGGGGACGCAGCTGGACGAGCACGACCTCGCCGATCTCGCGCAGGACACCGTCGTGCTCGTCTGGCGCAAGCTCGACGCGTTCGACGGATCGTGCACGCTCGAGACCTGGGCCTACGGCATCGCGCGCCTGGAGTACATGAACGCGCTGCGCCGCAAGCTGCGCGCACGCCGCAACGCGCTCGAGCTCGACGTCGCGGACAGCGAAGCGGAACAGCCCTCCCCGGCCGCCGACGGCCTCGCGCGCGAGGAGCTCGAGGGTTGGCTCTCCGAGCTCGACCCCGAGGAGTCCGCCGTGGTGCGCAAGAAGCACTTCGAGGGCAAGACCTTCGAGGAGCTCGCCGAGGAGCTCGGCATCTCGCCGAACACGGCCAAGACGCGCTACTATCGCGGCATCCGCGGCCTGCAGCGCAAGCTCGGCCGCACCGGGCACGGGCAGCAGGAGGACGCCTGATGCACGACGCGACGCACGAGACGCTGCTCGAGAGCCTGCTGGCCGGCGACCTCGACCCGGCCTCGCCCCAGGTGCGGGCGCAGCTATCGGCCTGCGCCGAGTGCCGCTCGAGCTGGGCGGAGATGCAGCAGATCACGCGCAGCCTCGACGAGCTCGCGAACCCCGCGAGCGCGGTCCTGACCGAGGCCGCGGACCTGCGCCACACGCCCGGGGAACGCCAGGCCGAACGGCGGCTGCGCGAGGAGATCGCGCAGGCACGAGCGGGCTCGGGCCTCTCGCAGGCGCTGCGCCGGCCGAGGCTCCTGCTGCTCGCGGCCACCGTGCTGCTCGCGGTCGGCGCTGCGTTGATCCTCTGGCGCGCGCAACAACCGCCCGCTCGACCGGACCCGTACCTGAGCGGCGAGACGCGCTTCGAGCTCTCCCCGCGCGGGCCGTGCGACGAGCTCTTCCCGATCCGCTGGAAGCACCAGCTCGCGCGCAGCGAGCACGCCAGCCTGCGGATCGAGACGCGCGACGACGCCTCCGGCGCGTGGCAGCTCCTGTACGATGGCCCGTTCCGCGGGCCCGACGCCAGCTGGAGCCCGACGGACGCGGAACGGAACAGATGCGGCAAGTCGATCAGGTACCGGGTCGCGTTCGAACAGGAGCACGCAAGGCTCTCCTCCGACTGGGTGGAAGCCTCGTTGCGCTGAGCTGCAGCGCACTCGTCTGGGCGCAGGCCCCGGGTGCGTCCCCGGATCCCGCGCTCGACGCCGCCATCCGCGCGATCGACGAGCTCGATCCCACTCGCTGGCATGCGGACGGGCTACCGCAGCTGCGGCGCGCCGTGGAGAACGCGCCGAGCTCCGATCCGTCCCTGCCCTGGGCCCTGCAGCTCGAGGCGGAGATCCTGCTCGAGGCCGAGCGTTTCGAGGGCGTGTTCGACCTCTGCCAGCGCGCGCAGGCGCTGAACGCGCAGCGGATCGCGCTCGCGAGCGCGGCCCCCGGGCGCAGGCTCGACGAGATCGAGGCGCGCATCGTCGGCATCCAGATCGCACACCGGAAGGCGGACCTGTGGCGCCGACTGGGGCTGGTCGAACGCTTCGATTCGGCGGTCGGCGAGATGCTCGAGGCACTGGAACTGTTGCGACGCATCGCACGCGACGCGGACGACCTCGTCGACGCCGAGTACACGACCGGATACGACGCCACCGCGGTCGCGCTGGCCCAGGGGCGCAGCGAGGACGCGCTCGAGAACTGCCGGCGCCTGCGCGAACGCTGCCTGCGACGCGACCTGCCCCAGACGCCCGCACGAAGGCGTGAGGTCGACCTGCTCGAGGCGACCGCGCAGCACAACCGCAGCTTCGAAGGTCGTTTCGATCCCGCGCTCGCGCGGCGCAACCTGCTGGCGCTGGCGGAGGCTCCCGACGCGCCGGCCTGGATCGTGCACGAGGCGCTGCTCCTGCTGGTCGATCTCCAGCTCCGCGATCGGCTGTGGGACGAAGCGCGCCCGGGCATCCAGCGCCTGCGCGCGCTGGAGCTCTCGCTGGGCTCGATGCCCCTGGAGAACCGCGCGCGACTGTGCGCCTTCGAGGCCGAGCTCGCCCTGGGGAGCGGGGCTGCGCGCGAGATCCTGCTCGAGCACCGGGATGCGCTCGAACGCGCGATCCAGGCCGTGCTGGAGAACTGGATCTCCCTGCCGCCGCCTCCGGGCGGCTTCGGCGTGCTGCTCTGGGGAACGCAGCGCGCGAGCGTGGCTGCGCAGTTCGACCTGGAGCTCGCGCTCGACGATGGCGCCGAGGGCGCCGCGCGCGCCCTGCAGGCGCTGGTGCGCGTCCAGCAGGTGGGGACGCTCGCACGCAGGATGCACGCTCCCGCGGTGGACGTGGCCGCGCTCGCGCAGCGCCTGCTCGACGAGCGCAGCGCGTGCCTGGCGTACTTCCCCGCGCCCAACGCCACCTACCTGTTCGTCGTCACCCGCGAGGGCGTCCTGCGTCCGCTCCTCCTCCCCGGTCAGGACGAGGTGTGGCATCGGATCGATGCCTGGCTCGAGGTCGCGAACGCTCCGATCGCCGGTACCGACGATCCCCTCGCGCGCGAGGAGCGCCGGCGAGCGCTGTTCGAGCGAGGACGGGCCGTCAGCCGGACGCTTCTGCCGGAGGAGGCGCTCGCACGGATCGGCGCGTGCTCGCAGCTGTACGTCCTGGGCATCGAGCACCTGCGCAAGCTGCCGCTGCCGCGGTTGCCGCTCGAGGACGGGACGCCGCTGGGCGTGAGTCACGCGCTGTCGTACCTGCCCTCGATTCCGGTCGCCCTGCACCTCTGCGATCGAGCATCGAAGGTCCCTGCCTCGCTGGTCCTGATCGGCGCCCCGACGACCTCCGAACCCGTGCGCGCCCGCTGGCCGAACGTGATCGACTTCGCCCTCGAGCCCGCCCAGGTCGACGCGCTGTGCGGCGGGCTGGCGCTCGACTCGAGCCCGCGCTTCCTCGGCTCCGAGGCCTGGCTTTCGCCCGCAGTTCGCGCCTGCCTGCAGCAGTCGGGCCTGGGGTTGGTCCTCGGTCACGGCGTGTGGGACGAACAGGCCGAGCGTCCGCCGGCGATCCAGCTCGCGACGGGAGACGGCCGCGACGGGCGCATGGACTGCGACGCGATCGAACGGCTGGAGCAGGTGCCTCCACTCGTCGAGCTGCTCGCCTGCGGCTCGGACCGCGGCCGCGTGCGCTTCGGCGACGACAGCAACTCGCTGCTCTCGGCCGCCCTGTTCGAGCGCGGAGCGTGTTGCGTGATCACGGCGAGCACGGACGTGCGCCTGCAGCCGACGATCGCGTTCGCGAGCGCCGTCAACGCACGCATCCTGAACGACGGCGCGAGCCCGGCCGAGGCGGTGCGCGCCGAGCGCGAGGCGCGCTGGCGCGATCCGCGCACGCGCGAACTCGACGAGTCCGCGGGCTTCGTCGTCGCCGGACTGGGCTTCCGCTCCGTCGTCTCAGCCCCACGTGCGACGCACGCCCCGCTGGACGCGAGCGAGCCCGGCTCGGGATCGAGGATCCCCGCCGGGCTCGCGGTGCTGGGTTTTTCGGTGCTGTCCGCGCTCGCGCTGCTCGCGCTCGTGTTCCGGCGCGGACGACGGCGCGGGCGCGCCTAGCGCGGTGCGATCAGAGCCACCCGGTCGCTGCGCTCGGGAACGGATCCGTGTAGGCCCCGATCAGGCTCCAGACCGACTTGGGATACGGGACCGTCCCGTTCGTGTCCCGCCGGATGCTCGGACGGGTCGCATGCCCGGGGCCGCGGCTGAACACGGTCGATCCCTCGCAGTTCTTGGCGTCCCCCGGCGTGGAACTCGAGCACAGGCCGCCGGTCTGGATCCAGACCTGCAGCGCGATCGACTGCCCCATGATGTAGCAGCTATCCAGGAGCGCGAGGTCCGTCCCGAGGTAGCTCACGCACGCTCCGCCGGCGGGAGAGAGCTGGGCCGGGCTCGACTGGGTGTCCACGTGCGCGTAGCGCACCTGGATCCAGTACAGCTGGTAGTCGTTCCCGAAACACGTGTCCTCGGTGAGATCGACCGTGTAGATGCAGCTGGTCTGCGGCCCAGGGGTGAACTCCACGACCTCCCGCACGATGGAGTTCGACGTGAGCTGCGGGGCCGAGGAGGGACCCAGCTCCCGCCAGATGTTGATCTCGACGCAGTTGGTCGAGCTGGTCATCGTCCCCGCGGGGAGCGCGGACGGATCCGTGTTGATCTTCAGGTAGAGCTTGCGCTTCCCCGCCTGGTCGGTCGTGCCGAGCGCGACGTCCTGGATGACGACCGAGCCGGAGGCATCCTGTACACCGGTGGTGTAGTTCCTGCAGTGCAGGAACTCGCAGCGCCGGCCGCCGTACGGCGGCGACGCCTGTCCCAGCCCGATGCCGAGGAACAGGTCCGGCAGCTGGTCGGAGGTCAGATCGTCGAAGAGCAGCTCCTGCGGGCCGACCTCGTCCACCTGCTCCGTGAGGCGGCCGAACGGTTCGCACGTGACCGGACGCGGATCGACGAGCGTCGAGGTCGCGAGGCTGAAGCGCGTTCCGCTGCTCGACTGCCGCAGGAACAAGGGCGCGCAGTTCCCGCCCGCGAGCAGCATCAGGTCGGTGCTGCCGTCCGGCACGAGGCTCTGGTACCCGGGCATGTCGGCGCCCGTGATCACCGAGTAGTTGGATCCCAGGTCGGAGATCAGGAGCGACGGGCTCCCGGCGCCGGGGACCACCTCGTACAGGCTGGGGTTCCCCGCTCCCGAGGCCGGCGAGAGCCAGGCAACCTCGTCCGTGCCGCTGCCCGCGCTGTGGACGACCGCGATCGCGCCGGCGCTTCCTCCCGGCTTCGCGAAGGACGCGTCGAGCGTGCCGTTGCTCTCGTAGACGTAGAGCCCCCAGGTGGTGAGCACGGCGAGTTCCCGCGCGCTGTCGGCGTCCCACTGCACCAGCTGGAGATCGCGGATCGCATTCGGGACCGTGAAGCGCGGAGCCGGGGACGTGCCGTTGAAGCGGCACACGACGAACAGGCCGGTCGATCCGACGCCTGCGTAGTCGGAGCTCCCGCTGCCGTCGAGATCGCCGACGCGGATCTTCTTCGCACCGAGCCAGTTCGCATGCGTGGACAGCGCGGTCCACGTGAAGGCGCTCGTGCCCGGCGAGAAGGTGCGCATGCGCAGGCCATCGCTGCCGACCGTCGCCAGACCGTCCCTGCCGCCGACGCCCGCCCCCGCGACCGTCACGATGTCGTTGACGACCTCGTTCGCCGTGGTCGGGATCGAGGAGTAGCTGCCCAGCGACTCGGGAGAGATGCAGAGCGTGGGCACCCCGTTCGCGAGGAAGCAGACGTCCGTCTGCGCCGTGTCGACGAAGTGCCCGGCGACCGGGTGCTTCATCGGCGCGAGCGCCGAGCCGGAGGGCCAGGTGAGCGTCGCGCCCGGTTCGAAGAACTGGCCTTGGGCCCGTGCGCCGGTCGCCAGCGCACTCGCGAGGAGCAGGAAGAAGAGCGGTCGAGTTCGATGCATGGAGCTACCTCAGCACGAATAGGAAAGGAGAAGTCGTCATGCGCGGAGGGGGTCAGGGAGGATACCGGGATGAACCTATCAGGCCCGACCAGGACCTGCCGGCCCGCGCCGCCGCGTGCATGTCTGGCGGGGCCCCGCCGGTTCTTGGATTCCAGGAAAATCCGCGGCACGGCCTCCCGCGACGTGCGTGTGGCGGCGCTTCGCGCCCGCTCGCTACCCTGTGCGGCCCACAGTCCCCCAGCGAGTCTCCCCATGCGCCTCCTCTCCACCGCCCTGCTCCTCCTGCCCGCCCTCGGCGGGTGCGCCAACGTGAGCCAGCCCTCCAGCAGCCTGCACGCCGAGCGCGGCTCGACCGCGCTCGCGGCGGACGCCGTCTTCCCCTACCAGGTCCAGCGCACGACGCTCGAGAACGGGCTCAAGGTGCTGATGGTGCCGATGCCCTCCGACGGGCTCGTCTCGTACTGGTCGGTCGTGCGCACCGGCTCGCGCGACGAGGTCGAGGCGGGCGTGACCGGCTTCGCGCACTTCTTCGAGCACATGATGTTCCGCGGCACGGAGAAGAACCCCGGCCGCGTCTACGACCGCATCGTCAACGGCATGGGCGCGGACGCCAACGCCTTCACGACCGACGACTTCACGGCCTATCACCTCTCGGTCTCGCAGAGCGACCTGCCCAAGGTGATCGAGATCGAGGCCGACCGCTTCCAGAACCTCCAGTACGACGAGCAGCAGTTCAAGACCGAGTCGGGCGCGGTCTACGGCGAGTACCGCAAGGGCCGCTCGAGCCCGTTCGAGGTGCTCGAGGAGGCCACGCGCGACGCGGCCTTCGACAAGCACACCTACAAGCACACGACGATCGGCTTCGAGGCGGACATCAAGGCGATGCCGCGCCAGTACCAGTACTCCAAGGGCTTCTTCAAGCGCTTCTACCGCCCCGAGAACGTGGTGCTGCTGGTCGTCGGCGACTTCGATCCGCGCGCGACGCTGGCCGAGATCCAGAAGCAGTACGGCGGCTGGGCGCGCGGCTACCAGGCCCCGCGCATCCCGGCCGAACCGGCGCAGACCGCCGAGCGGCGCATCGACGTGCCCTTCGACGGACAGACGCTCCCGCTCGTCGCGCTCAACTTCAAGGGCGCGGCCTTCGACGCGAGCGACCGCACCGTCGTCGCGGCGCGCCTGGCGGCCGAGCTCGCCTTCGGCGAGACCTCGCCGCTCTACAAGAAGCTCGTGCTCGACGAGCAGCGCCTGGAGATGCTCGGCGCAGGCTTCGATCCCAACCGCGATCCGAGCCTGTGGAGCGTCTACGCGATGGTCAAGGAGCCCAAGGACGTCCCGGCCGTCGAGCGCGAGCTGTGGACGACGATCCGCGAGCTGCAGACGACGCCGATCGCGCGCGAGCGCCTCGACGCGGTGCGCTCGAACCTGCGCTACGGGTTCCTCGGCAACCTCGGCACGCCCGACGACGTGTGCCAGTCGCTGGCGCGCTTCATCGCGCTCAGCGGCGACGTCGAGTGCGTCGACCGCATGTTCCACACGCTCTCCCAGGTGACGCCCGAGGACGTGCGCGCGGCCGCAGCGAAGTGGATGACGCAGTCCAACTGCACCGTCTCGATCCTGCACACCAAGGGCCAGGACATCCCCAGCGCGACGGGCACGGGACATGCGCGCGCCGACGCGCCCTTCGCCGCTCCCGCGACCGCGCGTCTCGCGCTCGGCGATGCGCGCGAGCCTGCGCTCGCGTTCGCACAGCAGGGCCGCGTCTCGCAACCGCCGGTGCTGATGCCGATGGCGAGCGATCCGACGGTCTCGTTCAAGATCTGGATCCAGACCGGCAGCCAGGACGATCCCGCCGGCAAGGAGGGGCTGGCGAACCTCGTCGGCTCGCTGGTCGGCGAGGGCGCGACGAAGCAGAACGCCTACGCCGCGATCCTGCAGAAGCTCTACCCGATGGCCGCGGGCTACTCGGTCTCGGTCGACCGCGAGATGACCGTGATCTCCGGACGCGTGCACAAGGACCACCTCGAGGCCTACTACCGCCTCTTGACCGAGGCGATCTGCCAGCCGGCCTTCGCCGCCGAGGACTTCGAGCGCGTGCGCGACGCGATGGTCTCGGGCATCGAGAACCAGCTGCGCTTCGCCTCGGGCGAGGAGCTGGCCAAGGCGGCGCTGTACGAGCGCATCTTCGCCGGCACGCCCTACGCGCACATCGACGCGGGCACCGTCGCGGCGCTCAAGTCGCTGACGGCCGAGGACGCGCGCACGTTCTGGGCGCGGCACTGGACGCGCGACAACCTCGTGATCGGCCTGGGCGGCTCGTACCCGGCCGACATGCCCGAGCGCATGGCGCGCGACCTGGGCGCGCTCGCCGCCGGCAAGCCGGCCGCGGTGCCGGCCTCGCAGCCCGCGCGCGTGGACGGACGCCAGGTCCTGATCGTCGACAACCCCAGCGCGATCGGCAGCTCGATCTCGGTCGGCGCGCCGATCGACCTGCACCGCGGCTCGCGCGAGTACTACGCGCTCTGGATCGCCAACTCCTGGCTGGGCGAGCACCGCAACAGCTCGAGCCACCTCTACCAGGTGATCCGCGAGGAGCGCGGCATCAACTACGGCGACTACTCCTACATCGAGGCCTATCCCAACGGCGGCCGGCGCACCAAGCCGCCCACCGGCGTGGGCCGACGCTCGCAGCTGTTCGAGCTGTGGGTACGCACCGTGCCGGCCGAGAAGACGCTCTTCTCGCTGCGCGCCGCGCTGCGCGAGACCGACAAGCTGGTGCAGAACGGGCTCACGAAGGAGCAGTTCGAGTTCACCAAGAAGTTCCTCAAGGGCTACTCGCTGCACTTCGCCGAGTCGCTCTTCGAGCGCCTGGGCTACGCCGTCGACGACCGCTACTTCGGCTGCAAGGACGACCTCGCCACGTTCCGCCGGATGATGGACGAGATCACGTTCGAGGAGTGCAACGCGGCGATCCGCAAGTACATGAAGCTCGACGACGCCGTGATCGCGATCGTGACCAACGACGCGCAGGGCATCGCCAAGGCGCTCGCGGCCGACGCGCCCAGCCCGATCGCGTACGGCGAGGGCATCCAGAAGCCCGCCGAGGTGCTGGCCGAGGACGCGGAGATCGCGCGCTACCCGCTGCACGTGCGCGAGGGCGCGATCCGCGTCGTGCCGGTGGCCGAGATGTTCGAGGGCGCGGCGAAGCCGAAGAACTAGTCGCGCGGCGGGAGCGCGAGCGCGGGATCGCCGTACACCACGTACGAGGCCAGGTTCGTGGCCCAGATCTCGCGCGCGAACGGCCACAGCCACCAGCTCAGCGTGCGCCGGGCGGCGCGGTCGTAGACGCGTTTCGTCCACGCGGCCGCGCTGCCCAGCGGCGCGCCCTGCGCCAGGAACGCGGCCACGTCGCGCTCCGCGTCGAGGGCGGGGCCCAGCGGCAGCGGCCCGTTCTCCGCCGTCGACGCCGCGCAGGCGGCGACGAAGCCGCGCGCGAAGAGCTCGCGCAGGAGCGGCTCGGCCGGATCTCCGATCGCGCAGCCGCTGGCGAGCAGCAGCGCGGGCCGCTGCGGCGCTCGCGCGCCGCCCGCTCGCGCGTCCCAGCCCGCGAGCACGCTCGTGCCCAGGAGCGCGCGGCCCATCGAGTGCAGGCCCGAGTTCGCGTGCGCGAGCAGGTAGACCAGCGCCGGCTCGCGCTCGACCCAGCGCTCGACGAAGTCCGTGCTGACCAGCTCCGACACGCGCGCGGGCTGCAGCGTGCTGCCGTAGGGCGCGTCGTCGGCGCGCTCGTGCACGCGCCACTGCGTGCTGTGCAACTCGATCCAGACCGTGCGCTCGGCGCGCCGCGTGCACTCCCCCAGCGCGCGGTCGCGCGGCGGAGCGTCGGCCCACAGCTCGCCGTCGACGCCGAAGCGCACGAGCTCCGCCCGCGCGCGCGCGAGCGCGGCCGAGGAGTCGCCCGGCAGCAGGAAGCGCCGCGCGCCGAGCAGCGCGCTGCGTTCGCGCGTCCCGTCCGCGTACTCGCTGGCCGAGCGCAGCGCGCGCGCCACGACGGCACGCTCGGCCCAGGGCACGCGCCCGACGATCCAGCGCGGCGGGCGCTCGAGCTCCGCGCGCGAGAGCGTGCGCGCCTCTTCGAGCGGGAGCTCGAGCGCGAGCGGCAGGTCGCTCGCGACGCGCGCGCCGCCCTCCTCCAGCGTCCAGGGCCCCATCGCGAGCTCCTGCGGCGTCGCCAGCACGAGCAGGAAGGCCGGCTCGCGGCCGGGTCGCGCGGCGAGCCGCGCGCGCACGCGCTCCCAGTTCGCCGCGCTCGTGCGCGCGGGATCCAGGCCGACGAGCTCGACGTGCAGGCCCTCCGCGCGCTTGTGCTCGAGCAGGAGCTGCAGCTCCGGCAGGCACTCGCGCTCGGGCGGCGCGACGACCCAGTACTCGCGCGGGCGCGCTGCGAACGTGCGCCGGAGGTCGGGCGGGTGGATCGTGCAGGACGCGAGCGCGAACGCGCAGGCGAGGAGCTCAGCGGCCCTGCGCAGACTTCCCGCCACCGGCGCCCGCGCCCTTGGTCCACTGGTCGAGCCAGCCGATCACGGTGTCGTGCCAGAGGATCGAGTTCTGCGGCTTGAGCACCCAGTGGTTCTCGTCGGGGAAGTACAGGAACTTCGAGGGGATGCCCTTGCGCTGGCAGGCGGTGAACGTGCTCATGCCCTGCGTCTCGACGACGCGGAAGTCCTTGCCGCCGTGCACGACGAGCATCGGCGTCTTCCAGTTCTTCACGTAGTCGATCGGGTTGTGCTTGGCGTAGCCCTCGGGGTTGTCCCAGGGCGTGCCGCCGTGCTCCCACTCGGGGAACCACAGCTCCTCGGTGTCGAGGTAGGCCAGGCGCTCGTCGATGTTGCCGTCGTGCGCGACCAGGCACTGGAAGCGGTCGGTCTGGCCCGCGATCCAGTTGATCATGTAGCCGCCGAAGGACGCGCCGAGCGCCGCGCAGTGCGAGCCGTCCATCCACGGGTACTTCGCCAGCGCCGCGTCGAGGCCCTTCATCAGGTCCTCGTAGGGCGCGCCGCCCCAGTCGTGGTTGACCGCGTCGACGAAGGCCTGGCCGTAGCCGGTCGAGGCGTGGAAGTCGACGAAGACCGTCGCGTAGCCCGCACCCGCGTAGGCTTGCGGGTTCCAGCGGTAGTGGAAGTGGTTGCCGAAGGATCCCTGCGGCCCGCCGTGGATCAGGAAGGCGACCGGGTACTTCTTGCCCTCGACGAACCCGGCCGGCTTGCCGGCGTAGGCGTAGACCTTGTCGCCGTGCGCGCCGGTGAACGTGAACTGCTCGAAGCTGCCGCGCTGCGTGGCCGCGATGCGCTCGTCGTTGACGTGCGTGATCCGCGTCGGAGCTCCGCCCGCGGCCGGCACGCTGCAGATCTCGAGCGGACCGTCGAGCGTGTCGAGTCCGAACACGACGCGACCGCCGGCGATCTCCGCCGGCGCGGAGGTCGTGCCCTGCGCGACCAGCGTCTTGACGCTGCCGGATTGCGCGTCGACCGCGAAGAGCGCGTGCTGGCCGAGGTCGTCGGCCGTGGCGTAGAGCGTGCGCGAGTCCTTCGACCAGACGATCTCGCCCGGGCTGCGATCCCAGGCCTCGGTCAGCACGCGGCGCTTGGCGCCGGTGCGGTCGGAGAGATCGCAGAGCGCGATGCGCTGGCGGTCCGACTCGTAGCCGGGGCGCGCCATCGCCAGCCAGGCCAGGGTGCGCCCGTCGGGTGAGAACGCGGGCGAGACGTCCTGCGCCTTGTTGTCGGCGGTCAGGTTGCGCGCGGCCGACGAGCCGTCGGCGCTCGCGAGGTACACGTTGAGGTCCGTCGTCCAGGCCGCGTCCGCGCTGCGCACGCGCGCCGTGAACGCGACCGTGCGGCCGTCGGGCGCGATCGCCAGCTCCTCGGCGCCGCCGAAGGGCTTGGGCGGCGCGTCCGCATCGACGCCGGCGAGCAGGTCGCGCGGCGCGGCGCCGCCGATCTCCCAGACGAAGGGATGGTTGCGCTTGCCGTCGTCGAAGCTGTCCCAGTGGCGGAAGAGCAGCTGGTCGAAGACCTGCGCCTTGACCTTGCCCGACTCGCGCGCCGCGTCGCGCCTGGCGGTCTCCTCGAGCAGCTTGTCGGCCGGCGCGTCCGGGTAGACCGCCATCGTCACGAGCAGGTGCTTGCCGTCGGGGAAGACGCGCAGGTTGTCGACGTCGAGCGGGAAGCTCGTCAGCTGCGCCGCCTCGCCGCCGTCGAGCGACATGCGCCAGACCTGGCTCGAGCCGCCGCGCGTCGAGAGGAACAGGAACGAGCGCCCGTCGGGCAGCCAGCGCGGGCTGGTGTCGTTCGCCTCGTTCGTCGTCAGCCGGCGCGTGCTCGAGCCGTCGGCGGCGGCGAGCCAGATGTCGAAGCGCCCGCGGTTGGCCGCCACGTCGGTGCTGCGCTGCTCGTAGAGCAGCCACTTGCCGTCGGGCGAGACCTCCCAGCCGGAGAGGCGCTCCATCGCCAGCATGTCGTGGACGGAGAAGGGATGCGGTGCGGCGCCTTGCGCGGCGAGAAGGACGAGGGCGGGAATCACGTGGACCTCCATGTCGGGCCGGCAGGATACGCGAAGGCCCAGTCGCGGCTCCAGGCGGAAGGAGTTTCCGGGCCTGCACCACGGGGCATCCGGACTCGTCCCCTGCCGATCAAGCGTGCGCCCCGTCCGCTTCGATACCGATCCGGAATGCACCGGTCCCCGCCGAGCGCGAAACGCACGCGCCCCAGACATCCCCGCGCATGAGCCTGCGACGCAAGACGCTGGCCTTCGTGGTGCTCTCCGTCGCCGCGCTGATGGGCGCGACGCTGTGGGTCATCGACGGCGTGGTGATGAGCGAGTTCGCGCGCGCCGAGCGCGAGGACGTCGCGCACAAGGTGGCCGACGTGCAGGCGGTCGTGCAGCGCTGCGTGCAGGAGTACGGCCAGCGCTTCGCCGACTGGACCGACTGGGACGACATGGACCAGTACCTCGCCGACGGCAACCAGGCCTTCCTCGACTCGAACGTCAGCCTGAGCGCGCTGGCCGACCAGATCCACGCCGACTTCTTCGTGGTCGAGCGCGCCGACGGAACGCGCGTGCACGCCGTGCAGGTCAACGAGGCGCGCGACGCGCTCGAGCCCTGCGCCGAGCGCATCCTGCGGCACCTCGACGCGCGCGGCCTGATGCGCCCGGGCGATTCCTTCGCCGGACTGCTGGCTTTCCCCGACTGCACCTACGTGGTCAGCTCGCGGCCGATCCGCAAGTCCGACGGCACGCCCGGCCCGGTCGAGGGCCGCCTGGTCACGGGCGAGCGCCTGAACCAGGCCTGGATCGAGCGCCTCAAGGGCTTCACCTTCCTCGAGCTCTCGTTCACGCGCACGGCCGAGACGCCGATCGAGAACGAGGAGCTGGGCGCGCGCGAGGCGCTCGCCGCGGGCGCGACCTCGCACGTCGCCGAGACCAGCCCCTCGTGCATCTCGGGCTATGGCCTGCTCGACGACATCTACGGCAGCCCGGCCCTGGTGCTGCACGTCGCCTGCGACCGCGAGATGCTCGAGCGCGCGCACACGATCCTGGGCTGGACGATGTACACGCTGCTCGGCGGCGGCCTCGTGCTCGCCGGCTGCGCCTTCTTCTTCGTGCGCCGCGGCCTCCTGCGGCCGCTGCAGCTGCTCCTGGACGGGACGCGCACGCTGCGCGAGGGCCGGCACACGCAGGTGATCCTGCGCACGAGCGACGAGTTCCAGGACCTGGCGCGCAACTTCAACGCGATGTCCGACGCGATCCTCGAGCGCGAGGAGGCCTTGACCCGCGCGCACCTGGAGATCGCGCGCGTCTTCGACGGCATGGCGCAGGCCATCGTCGCCTTCGACGCCGAGGGCCGCGTCAGCGGGCGTGCCTCGCGCGCCGCGCACGAGCTGTTCGCGCGCGAGGACCTCGAGGGGGTGCGCCTGTGCGAGCTCTTCTTCCCCGACGCCGACGAGTTCGACGTCGAGGCCGAGGCCTTCCAGGCCTGGCTGACCGTGGTCTTCACGCAGCCGCTGGACTCCTGGAGCGCGGTCTGCGAGCTGGCGCCGCGGCGCGTGGTGCTGCGACCCGGCAGCGCGCGCGAGGCGCACCTCGCGCTGGAGTTCCGCGCGCTGGTGCAGGACGGCCGACTGCAGCGCGTGATCCTGATCGCGACCGACGAGACCGAGAAGGTGCGCCTGCTCGCCGAGCAGGCCGAGCGCGAGAGCGCGCACGAGCGCCAGATGCAGGCGATGCGCAAGCTGCTCGCCGGCGGCGCGCAGATGTTCGCCGGCTTCGTGCGCTCCAGCCGCGAGCGCCTCGACGAGATGGGCGCGCTGCTGGCGGCCCGTCCGCAGGCCCTGGATGCGGCCGACGTCGATCTGCTCTTCCGCCACGCGCACACGATCAAGGGCGAGGCGCGCGTCTTCGACATCGTCGAGCTCGAGAAGAACTGCGGCGAGCTGGAGGACATCCTCGTCGAGCTGCGCGAGGGCGCGCGCGGCGGGAGCGTCGACTGCGGGAAGCGCCTGACCACGCTCAACCGCCTGGTCATCTCCGCGCGCACCGAGCTGGTGCTGGCGCAGGAGCTCTTCGTGCGCGCCTCCCCGATCGGCGAGGCGATCCTGGACCAGATCTCCGTGCGCCGCTCGGACGTCGAGGCGCTGGAGGGCCTGACCAACCGCCTGGTCGACGAGCTGGGCAACTCGCTGGCCTGGTCCGTGCACGAGCTGGTCGAGCGCATCCACTCGCGCCCCTTCGGCGAGATCTGCTCGAGCTTCACCGAGCGCGTGCCGCAGTGGGCGCAGAAGCTGGACAAGCGCGTGCAGCTGGAGGTCGTGGGCCGCGAGGTGCCGATCCCGCCGCTGCTCGCGCGCCGCCTGCCGGGCGTCCTGACGCACATGCTGCGCAACTCGATCTCGCACGGCATCGAGACCCCGAGCGAGCGGGAGGCAGCCGGCAAGGCCGCGATCGGGACGGTGCGCCTGGTCGCCACCCAGGACGAGTGCGGCCCGCGCATCCTGGTCGAGGACGACGGCCGCGGCCTGAACCCGGAAGCCCTCTCGCGCAAGGCGCGCGAGCTGGGCCTGCCCTGCACGCCGGGCGAAGAATGGCGCCTGATCTTCGCCCCGGGCCTCTCGACGGCCGATGAGGTGGACGAGTACTCGGGCCGCGGCGTGGGAATGCACGCCGTGCAGACCGAGCTCGCCGGCGCCGGCTACGAGACGGAAGTCGAGTCCCGGCGCGGGGAGTACACCCGCATGACCCTGCGCCTCAAGTTCTGCTCGCTGCACGCAGCCCCCACGATCGCCAGACGCGCTCCGGAGAGTTCGGCATGACCTGCATCCTCTACGTCGACGACAGCCAGACCCAGCTCGAGAGCGTGCGCCGCGCGCTGCTGACGAAGAACCTCGAGGTGCGCACCGCCAGCAACGTGGGCGAGGCCGTCGCGCACATGACCGACGGGAAGGTCGACGTCGCGATCATCGACTACCACATGCCCGGCGCGACCGGCGCCGAGGTGCTCGCCGAGATCCGCACGCAGGCCAACCCGCCCTCGAACGTGCGCTTCTACATCTACACGAGCGACCAGAAGATGCAGGCCGGCTACCGCCAGCACGGCTTCCACGGCGCCTTCCTGCGCAAGGGCGACGCGCAGGCGCTGCTGACGCAGCTCGAGCCCGTGCTGCGCCTGCTCGAGCTCAACAAGCTCTCGAAGCGCTAGAGCGGCGCGCGCGCCGCCCCTGCGCGGGCTCAGGCCCGCTCCGATCCGCCCAGGCGCCGCGCCCGCAGGAGCCGTAGCGACTCCCGCGCGCCGTGGTGCTCGGCCCAGCCCTCGGCCGTGCCGTGGTAGAGCTCGTCCTCGAGCGCCGGATCGGCGCCGCGTTCGAGCAGCAGCTCGACCAGCGCGACGCGATCGTTCTGCGCCGCCAGGTGCAGCGCCGTCAGCCCCTGGCCGTGCGACGGTCCGCCGAAGCCCGCGCGCTGGTTCACGCTCGCGCCCAGGTCGAGCAGCGCGCGCGCGGCCGCCGCGGCCCCGCTGAAGGCGGCCCAGCAGAGCGGCGTGCCGCGGTAGGGATCGGCGTCCAGTCGCGCGCCGCGCGCGACGAGCAGCGGGACCATCGCGGCGCGGTCGTTCCTCGCGGCCCAGACCAGCGCCTCGTCGAGCACCTCCGCGTCGGACCCGCTCGCGTGCCAGACCGGGAAGCCGCTGTGCGGGCGGTAGAAGCCGCGCCCCTGTTTCGCCCCGGGCGCGAGCGTGCCGTCCTCGCAGAAGCACTCGCGCACGAGCTCCTCGCGGCCCAGTCCGGCCGCGATGCGCAGGTTGCGCGGCGCGATGCCGCCCAGCGCCAGGCGATCCGCGCAGGCGTGGTGGCCCCAGAAGAGCGCGACGGCGAGCGGCGTGCCGCCCTCGCCGTGCGCCTCCATGTCGATCGCCGCGCCGGACGCGACGAGCAGGTCGACCAGCACGCGCTGGTCGGAGTAGGCCGCCTGGTGCAGCGGCGTCCAGCCGCGGTCGTTGGCCCCGTCGGGATCCGCGCCGGCAGCGAGCAGGCGTCGCGTGAAAACCAGCGGCTCCACGCCGGCCGGCCGCGCAGCAGACGCGGAGAGGCTCGCGGCCAGGTTGAGCAGCGTGTTCCCGTTGGTCCCGCGCGCGAGGATCAGCTCGGGATGCGCGGCGAGCAGCGTGTCCAAGCGCGCGGGATCCCAGTCGCGCAGCGCCTCGAAGGCCTCGGCGAAGGGTTCGCGTGCGCGGCCCGCGGCGAGGTCCTCGACCAGCCTCGCGAGCGCGCCCCAGCTCTCGCAGCCGTGCTGGCGCGCGTAGACCAGGCGCGCGTCGTCGAGGCCGAAGGGCGCGGCACGCAGATCCTCGTCCGTCGTGCGGCCCAGGCGCGGGTGCCAGGCGCGGATCTGCTCCAGCGCCGGGGCGAGACCGCCCGCGTGCATCGCGAGCAGTCCGGCGGCGCGGGCCTCGTAGTACCCGAGCTCGCGCACGAAGGGCCGCGTGAGGCGCGCCCCGGAGAGCGCGTCGATGTGGGCCTTGAGGCGCGGCCAGCTGGCGAAACCGTACTCGCGCGCGAGCACGAGCTGCGCGTCGTGCAGCGCGAACGTCGCGGCGGCCAGCGCCGCCGGCGGCGCGCCGACGAAGCGCGGGTGATGCTCACGCACGCGCCGCAGGGCCTCGGGATCGCGCGCGTGGAGCGCGCGCAGGAGCTCGCGGGCCAGCTTGCGCTGCTGGTCCAGGTCGGGACGCGCGGCGAGACGACGCGCAGGGCGATCGGGAACGGACATGGGACCTCCTTCGAAGACGCCTGGTGTCCGCCTGGCAGGCCGAAAGAGGTGTGTCGGTCGCACGAGCGAGGTGCGAACAGGTGGGCGCAGCCCTTGCCGCGGACGGGACGCGCCCTGCGCGCGTTCGCAGGCACGATAGCGCCGAGCGTGCACGCGTCAAGCGCGCGGCGTGTCCGGAGGATCGAGCGGCGCGAAGCCCGCCAGCACGTAGCTCGAGGTGACCTCGAGCCGCTCGCGCTGCGAGAGGCGCGCGCGCTCGCGGTCACGCGCGCCGCGGTAGGCCGCGGCCAGCAGATCGTCGAAGCCCTCGCGGTCGAGCGTGTTGCTCCAGCGGATCGTGCGGCTCCCCAGCAGGCGGAAGCGCGGCGCGAGCTCCTCGACCAGCCCGGGCAGCCGGTCGACGCGGTGCGCGTCGCCGTGCAGGATCTCGCGCAGCTCGACCTGGTCGTCGTCGGCCGGCAGGGCGAAGAGCAGCCGGCCGCCTGCGGCGAGCACGCGCGCGAACTCGGGCCCGTTGCGGCGCGCGGTGATCGAGAGCACGAGCTCGAAGCTCTGCGGGGCGAAGGGCAGCCCGAGGTCGGCGTTGCAGACGACCCAGCGCACGTCGGGCCAGCGCCGTGCGGCGGCCTCGATCGCCGGCTGCGAGATGTCGACGCCCCAGGCCTCGCAGCCGCTCTCGGCCTGCAGGAGCCCGAGCAGCGAGCCCTCGCCGCAGCCGACGTCGAGCACGCGCGTCCCGCGCGCGAGGCCCAGGCCCGCGAGCTCCTCACGCACCGCTTCGACCAGCGGCGCGGCGCGGCCCGACTTCATCCAGCGCCTGCGCGCGGCGACGACCTCGGCCGAGTCGCCGGGCTGGCGCGAGCGCCGGTCGAGCACCTGCAGCAGGTTGAGGTAGCCGCTGCGCGCGAGATCGAAGCTGTGGCGCGCCGCGCAGGCGTAGCTGCGCCCCTGCGGAGCGAGCTCGCGCCCGCATCCGCGCACCGTGCACACGAGCTGCACTCGCCTCGGCTCCATCGCGTCGGGACGCTAGAGTGCGCGCCCCGAGCACGACCTGCAACCGCCGAGGACCCGATGAGCCCGCAGAAACGCGCCGCCCGTTCGAAGCCGCCGATCGATCTCGCCCAGGCGCTCCTGGAGTGCTGGGACACCAACGAGCGCCTCAACCAGTACCTGCTCGAGCACCTCGACCCGGCTGCCTGGCGCGCCGATCCGCCGCTGGGCCAGGGCCGCACCATCGCCGCGATCGTGGCCCACGTGCACAACGTGCGGCACCTGTGGCTCGCGGTCTCGGCCAAGGGCCACCCCGCGCCCGACAAGCTCGATCGCGCGAAGGTCACGCAGGCGCAGGCCGCGCTCGCGCTGGCGGCCAGCGCGCGCGCGCTGCGCGGCCTGCTCGAGCGCGCGCTCGCGGACGGCGGACACGTCAAGGACTTCAAGCCCGACGTGGTGGGCTTCCTGGGCTACGCGCTCGCGCACGAGGCGCACCACCGCGGCCAGGTCTGCCTGCTCGCGCGCGCGCTGGGCTACCCGCTGGAGAAGGAGGTCCAGTTCGGGATGTGGGACTGGAAGAAGCGCCACGCGGAGCGCAGCGCCTGAACGCAGGAACCCCGCGCGCGGCGGGGTTCCTTGCTCGGTGCGGGAAGGCGCCGGAGCCGGCGCAGCCGCGCGCTCCAGGCTCAGATCAGCGTGTCGAAGAAGTTCGTCAGCGCCTGGCCGATGCCGGAGACGCCGGCCGAGATCATGCCGCTGACGCCGATCAGGATGCCGGCGTAGACGATGCCGATCGCGACGTTGCCGCCCTTGAGCTCTTCCTTCTCGTTGATGTCGGTCGTCAGCTTGTCCATCACGTTGAACGTGACGCTGATGCCGAAGCCCGCGACCAGGATCGCGATCACGAGGTTGATCACGCCGCCGAGGATCGCCGACACGCCCGAGCTCCAGTCCATGTTGGTCAGCGAGCCCAGGCCCTTGGTCATGCTGGCGATGCCGCCGCCGATGACGTTCGTGTAGCTGATCACGACGCCCGCGGCGAGCAGCGCCACGGCGACGTTGCGCTTCTTGACCTCGCCCCAGATGTTGAGCCCGTCCAGCATCTTGCTCACCAGCGCGAAGCCCTTGTTGATCGCGAAGGCGGCGATCGCGAGGCCGACGATGAACTGCAGGATGCCCAGCACGAGGCCGAGCAGGGCGCCGAGCAGTCCGGGCGAGGAGCTTCCCTGGGCAGCGGTGTTGGCCTGTTCGACGACGGAGAGGAAGGGGTGGAGGTGCAGCATGGGAGGGGTCTCTGGAGGTCGGTTGTCCGGTTCGAAGGGCGAAAAGGAATAGCGATCGCGCCCCGGCCCTGCAAGCGATGGCCGGCGTTCCCGGCGGGTACGCAACCCGAACCCCTGCCGGAGCCCCTGGATCCTGGCCAAGCGCGCCTCCGACGGGGATCATCGCGCATCCCGAGTCCCCCCGCCGCCATGCCGACTACCCCCACGCGCCCCGCGGGCCTGGCCTTGCGCCCGGCCTGCCTGTTCCTCCTCCCGCTCCTGGTCACCAGCGCCTGCCAGCCGCTCGAGCCGCGGCCTGCGGCCGGTTCCGCGCCCTCGCGCGCACCGCTTGGGTCCGCCGGGCGGCAGAAGCAGCTCTCGCTCGACGATCTCTACGATCCGCAGAAGCGCGTCGACTTCAGCGGCCAGCCGCAGACCGGCAGCGCCTGGCTCGACGACGAGCACTACCTGACGCTGCGCACCGATCCGAAGACGAAGGCCGGGACGTGGATGCGCGTCGAGGCGAGCTCGGGCCGCGAGGAGGTCTTCGGCGATCCGCTGCGCGCGCGCAATGCGATCGCGAGCATCGCGGGCGTCAAGCAGGACGAGGCCGCGCGACTGGCCGAGCAGGACCCCGCGCGCATGTCGGCCGACCACGGCGCGCTGCTGCTCACGATCCGCAAGGACCTCTACGTCTGGCTCGCCGCCGCCGACAAGGTCGTGCGCCTGACGAACACGCCCGACGCGCTCGAGGAGGAGCCCAGCTTCAGCCCCGACGGCAAGCGCGTGGCCTTCGTGCGCGAGAACGACCTCTACGTCTGCGACCTCGACCCGCCGGCCGAGCGGCGCCTGACGCGCGACGGCAGCGCGACGCTGCAGAACGGCAGGCTCGACTGGCTCTACCAGGAGGAGGTCTACGGCCGCGGCCACTTCCAGGGCTACTGGTGGAGCCCGGACTCCGACGAGCTCGCCTTCCTGCAGCTGGACGAGAAGGGCGTGCCGAACTGGACGCTGGTCGACGACGTGCCGCGCACGCCGGTGGTCGAGAACGGCCCCTACCCGCGCGCCGGCGAGGAGAACCCCAAGGTGCGCCTGGGCCTGGTCTCCGTCACGCGTCCGGAGGTGCGCTGGGTCGATCTCGGTCGCTGGGCCACGTCGGAACCGCTGGTGGTCGACGTCGCCTGGCTCGACGAGGAGCGCGTCGGGTTCCAGGTGCAGGACCGCGAACAGACCTGGCTCGAGCTCGCCAGCGCCAGCTCGAAGGAGCTCGCGCCGCGCGTGCTCGTGCGCGAGGAGTCCAAGTGCTGGGTCGACAACAACGGCTCGCCGCGCAAGCTCGCCGACGGCACGTTCCTGTGGTTCAGCGAGCGCACCGGCTGGAAGCACCTCTACCGCTACACGAGCGACTGGAAGCTGATCGGTCCGCTGACCGCGGGCGAGTGGGAGGCGCGCAAGCTCGACGCGGTCGACGAGAGCGGCGGCTGGGTCTACGTCTCGGGGACCGTGCGCAGCCCGGTGGACATCGACCTGTGCCGCGTCAAGCTCGACGGCAGCGGCTTCGAGCGGCTCTCCGCGACGCCCGGCACGCACAGCGCGCTCTTCAACCCGCACGCGACGCGCTACCTCGACACCTGGAGCGACCTGTGGACGCCCACGCAGGTGCGCCTGCACCGCGCCGACGGCGGCGAGGAGCGCGTCGTCGACGCCAACCCGCTGCCCGTCCTGGCCGAGTACGAGCTCGGCCGACCCGAGCTGCTCAAGGTCAAGACGCGCGACGGCTTCAGCATGGACGCGATCCTGCTCAAGCCGACGGACTTCGATCCCAAGCACCGCTACCCCGTGTACCAGATGACCTACGCCGGTCCGCACGCGCCGCAGGTGCGCAACGCCTGGAACGCCGGGCCCGGCATGTTCGGACAGCTGCTCGCCGAACGCGGCGTGATCGTGTGGGTCTGCGACAACCGCTCGGCCAGCGGCCAGGGCGCCGTCTCCGAGTTCGCCTGCTACCAGCGCTTCGGCGAGAGCGAGCTGGCCGACATCGAGGACGGCCTGGCCTGGCTCAAGTCGCAGGCCTGGGTCGACGCCGCGCGCATCGGCATCGGCGGCTGGAGCTTCGGCGGCTTCATGACCTGCTACGCGCTGACGCACTCGAAGAGCTTCTGCATGGGCGTCGCCGGCGGCTCGGTGACCGACTGGCACAACTACGATTCGATCTACACCGAGCGCTTCATGCGCCTGCCGAAGAACAACGAGAAGGGCTACGCCGAGACCTCGGTGCTCAAGGCGGCCAAGGACCTGCACGGCGCGCTGCTGCTCGTGCACGGCGCGATGGACGACAACGTGCACCCGGCCAACACGCGCCAGCTGGCGAACGAGCTGCAGAAGGAGCAGAAGCCCTTCCAGGAGATGTTCTACGCCGGCCAGCGCCACGGGATCAGCAACCCGCAGCTCAACCGCCACTGGCGAGCGACCAGCCTGGAGTTCATCGAGCGCTGGCTGCTCCGTCGCTGAATCGTGCAACGCCAGCGAGACCCCGCGACAGTACCCGGCATGCTGCTCCTCCGAATCGCCCTGGCACTCCTCGCATCGGCCGCACCGCTCTGCGCGCAGAGCATGAACATCGATGTCTGCAGGATCGGGTTCTACGACCCGCCTTCGGCCAGCTACGGCGGACCGGCCGGACAGGCTGGGGCCTGGTGCTTCGTCCTGCCGGGCAACAGCTTCACGCTGGCCGACGTGCACGACAACGGCGTGGAGACCGCCTTCTCCTCCAGTACGGGCGCGGGCGTGGGCAGCTCCTTCGATCATCCCGGCACGAGCGGTGACGACCAGCTGCTGCTCGACGACTACGCCAGCTTCGGACCGCAGGGCGCGCAAATCGACTGGAACATCGGCCCGCTCTTCGAAGGCGAGTACACCGTGTACACCTGCGCCTGGAACCCGCAGTCGAGCTCGGCGCTGACCGAGATCGCCGTGGCCGGCGCACTCCAGGCACCGCAACCGGTCGGCGGCGCGTGGAGCGGTGCGCACGTGCTGGGAACCACCTACGCGAGGCACACCCTGCACGTTCCCGCCCAGGGCTTCGTGCACGTGACGGCGACCGCGCTCGGATCCGAGGGCTGCCTGAACGGATTCCAGCTCGTGCGCGACGAGCCCGGCATCCCCTACTGCTTCGGCGACGGATCGCTCGTGCCCTGTCCCTGCGGCAACGACAGCACGCCGGGACTGGGGCGCGGCTGCCAGTACTCGAGCCAGCTGGGCTCGATGAACCTCTTCGTCTGCGGGAGCACGGCTCCGAACGACACGATCGTGCTCGTCTCGCACGCGCAGAACGCCAGGCCGCATGGCGGCCTGCGCGTGTACATGCAGGGCACGGCATCGATCGCGCCGGTCGCGTTCGGTGACGGGCTTCGGTGCGTCGGTGGCGCGCTCAAGCGGCTCTACGCCCGGAACAACGCGAACGGCCTGGGCCAGAGCGTTCCCGGGGCAGGCGACCTGTCGGTGAGCGCGCAATCGGCGGCGCTGGGCGATGCGCTCGCCCCGGGGAGCACGCGCTACTACACCGCGTACTACCGCGACGGCTCGTCGAGCTTCTGTCCGGCGCCGTTCGGTTCCACGTTCAACGTGACGAATTCCTACCAGCTGACCTGGTAGCGTCCTCCGGCCATCGACGCGCTCACGTTCTCACTCGCGCTCGCTGCGCTGGCCTGGATCGCGGCCGGCCTCGCCGGCTGGCTCGCCCTCGGCCGCGTGCCGGCGCTGCCGAGGCTCCCCGCGTCCGCGCCGAAGCTCCCGCGCGCCAGCGTGATCGTGCCCGCGCGTGACGAGGCCGAGCGCATCGAGGGCACGCTGCGCCGACTCCTCGCGCAGCAGCACCTCGAGCTCGAGATCGTGGTCGTCGACGACCGCTCGCGCGATGCGACCGCGCAGATCGTCGAGCGCGTCGCACGCGAGGACGCGCGCGCGAGGCTCGTGCGCGTCGCGGAGCTCCCCGCGGGCTGGCTCGGCAAGTCGCACGCCTGCCAGCGCGGCGCCGAGGCGGCGCGCGGCGAGTGGCTGCTCTTCACCGACGGCGACATCTTCCTGGCGCCGGACGTGCTCGCGCGCGCGCTCGCTCACGCCGAGCTCGAGGGGGCCGACCACGTCGTGCTCGCGCCGGCGATCGAGGGCCAGAGCTTCGCCGCGCGCGCGGCGACCGCCGCCTTCGGTGCGACGATGCTGCCGCTGCTCGCCGCGGCGAACTCCGGCCGCGGCGGCGGCGGCATCGGCATCGGAGCCTTCAACCTCGTGCGCCGCAGCGCCTGGGAGGCGGTCGGCGGTCACGAGCGGCTGCGCCTCGAGGTCGTCGACGACATCGGCCTGGGCCGTCTGCTCGCGCGCGCCGGGTTCCGGACGCGCGCCTGCTTCGGCGCGCACGAGGTCGTCGCCGACTGGGCACGCCGGCTGCGCGACGTCCCGCGCGCGCTGGAGAAGAACATGTTCGCGCAGATGGGCTACTCGCTCCCGAAGGCGCTCGTCTTCAGCGCGCTCGCGCTCGCCTTCGGCCTGGCACCCCTGGCCGGACTCGCCGCGGGCCTCCTCGCCGACGACGGGACGGCGATCGCCGGCTGGATCGCCTTCTGCGCGCCGCTGAGCACGCTCCCCGCGAGCGTCCTCGGCGCACGCACCACCGGCAGCGGCCTCCTGCCCTCGCTCGCTTCGCCGCTGTTCCTGTTCGCGCTGCCCTGGGCGATGCTCAACTCGACCGTCGTCACGCTGCGCCAGGGCGGCGTGCGTTGGCGCGACACGTTCCACCCCCTGGCCCAGCTGCGCGCGGGACGCCTGCGCTGATCAGAGGTCGAGCTCGAGCAGCCGCGTGCCGCGCAGCTCGATCGGCGCGCGGCGCAGCGGGACCGTGCCCTGCATCAGGAGCGCCGTCTCGGCCCGGTCGACGATGCGGAAGACGGGGAACTCCCCCGCCGCGCGTCGCAGGTCGGGCTCCTGCGAGCGCAACCCCGGGCCTTCGACCTCGACCCACACCGGCCTGTCCTGCGCGTCGCGGAACTCGATCCGGTCGATGCGCTCGTCGGCCACGCGCACGCGCGTGCGCACCTGGAGCGCGACGACGAGCTCGAGCGGCTGCGCATCCGACTCGGGCAGGTCGAAGTGCTGCGCCAGGATTCCCGCGCCCGAGACGGAGAGCCGGCTGCAGCGGCGCGGCACGTCGTGGAGCTCGAACCGGCCCAGCGCGTCCGTGCGCACGCGGCCGAACGCGACGGCGGCGGCGCCGACGGAGTTCTGTGCGAGGCTGGTCGTGAGACACACCTCCGCGTCGGAGAGCGGCACTCCCGCGCGCGTGCGCAGGCGGCCCTGGAGCCGCGCGAAGAAGGCCGAGGGCGGATCCTGCACGAGCACGTCCGTCGATCCGGCCGTGATCGGACCGGTGCAGGCGATCGGGCCGCGCACCTCGCTCTGCGCCAGCAGCCGGTAGGCGCGCGCGCGCAGCCCGTCCAGCACGAAGCGGCCCTGCTCGTCGGTGTCCACGCCCGGCTGGTGCCGACCGGCGCTCGCATCCTCGGCCGTGCCGTCTCCCGCGCCGCCGGGCGTGCCGTCGAGCAGCTGCACGCGGCATCGTCCCGGGTTCGATCCGTCGGGGAGCCGCACGCGGCCCGCGATCGCGAGCGTCGGCGGGCCCAGGCGCAGCAGGATCTCCTCCTGCGCGCCGGTCCGCGCCGACCCGAAGCCCTCGAGCACCGCGGCCTGCGCGCCCGGCTTCGTCGCGACCAACGCCTCGCCCGGGTGGAACGGAGCGACCGCGAAGTCGAAGCGGCCGCTCGCATCCGTCTCTCCGGCGTCCTGTCCCAGCGAGACCTGTGCGTGAGGCGAGGGCGTGCCTTGCGCGTCGAGCACCAGCCCGCGGAGGTGCGGCCGCTCGAGCGCGCGCGTGGGCTCGAGCGCGAGCTCGAGCGCGAGATCGTCCTGCGCGAGGCCGGCGATCGTGCGCGGCGCGAACCCCTGCGCCCCGGCTTCGAGGTCGATCCCGGCGCCGACGGGCACGCGCTCGAGCGCGAAGCGTCCGTCGTCCGCCGCATCGCCGAGCGACCGGCGCTGCCGGCCTCGCGCCTGCGGCAGCGCCAGCCTGTCGAGCCGGTCGAGGTCCACGACGCTCGACAGGCGCACACCCCGGACCGGACGACCCTCGGCGTCGACGGCGCGGCCCTCGAGTCGGATGCAGGGCGCGACGATCAGGGTCCAGTCCGATGCGCCGGCCTGCGAGAGCTCGGCCGCGATCGCGAGCCGCGGATCGACGGGCCGAGGCGTGCCGGAGGCGGAGGTCACCTCGAGCGTGAACCGTCCCTGGGCATCGGTTCGCGTGCTGCGCCCGGTCTGCTGCGCGCCGGTGGGCAGCCACTCGATCTCCGCGGCCGCGAGCGGCTGCCCGACGAGATCGAGCAGGCGGCCGACGAGCGCGCGTCGCGCGCCGTTCGCGAGGTCGGCAGCGCCGAGCGGAGCCACGAGCAGCGGCGCCACCGGGTTGCGCTGCGTGTCGCTCGGCGTGGACGTTCTCGAGTGGTCCTCGGGTTCGCGATCGGCCGTCTTCACCAGCCCCGGTTCCTCCCAGGGGCCTCCTGCTGCCGTGCTGCGTGCGGGCCAGGCCCACCACAGCCCGCACGCGACGAGCAGCGCGGCTGCGGCGGACGTCAGGAACAGCGCGAGCCCTCCGGCCGCCGCGCCAGCGCGCACGCCGTCCAGGCGCGCGAGCGGAGCGAGGGCCGCGAGCCAGCTCTCGCGGTCGCCGAAGCGCCGGTCGAGCCGCTCGCGCAGGCGTTCGTGCCCGCGCCGCAGCTGGGTGTGCACCGTGTCCTCGGGCATGTTCCGCCGTGCGGCGATCTCGCCCGCCGAGAGCCCGTGCCAGTAGCGCAGGATCAGCACGCTGCGGTAGGGCTCCTCGAGCGCGACGACCTCGGCCACGAGCTCGCGCGTGAGCTCCGCCTGGGCGACGAGCTCGGTCGAGTCCGGCAGCGCCTCGGGACGCGCGGCGCTGCGCTCGCGCTGCTCGCGACGCGCACCCGATCGGCCCAGCGAGATCGCCGCGTTGCGCGCCACGCGCGCCAGCCAGCCGCGCAGGTTCGAGCCGTCGCGGGGCGGGTGCTCGAGCGCGGTGCGCCAGACCTCCTGCTCCAGGTCCTGCGCACCCGCGGGATCCGCGACCAGCCGGCGCGCGAGCGCGCGCACCCACTGGGAGTGCTCGAGCAGCGTGTCGATCGTGGCGGGTGATGCGGGTTGCACGGTCTCCCTGATCGCGGAACGCCGCAGCCGGTGACCCGGCGTTCAGCAAAGACGAGTTTCTGCGCGTTGCGGGGAGAGCGCAACGGCCTCCCGCGGCGCCGCTGGGGCGCTGACCCGGTGGATGGGCGGCCGGGTAGACTGGAATGTGTCGCCGATGGAGTCCACGCACGTCCGCTGGCCGCCTACTCGCAGCACCATGCATCCGCTCCTCCGAGGTGTATTCGTTCCGCTCCTCGCCGCGCCCCTCGCCGCCCAGGGCCATGTGCTCGTGGTGCAGGCCTCCGGGGGCGGGGCCCCCTACACCACGATCCCCGCCGCGCTCGCCGCCGCGCAGCCCGGCGACGTGCTGCTGGTGAAGAGCGGCACCTACTCCGGGTTCGCCGTCGCGAACAAGGCGGTGTCGATCGTGGGCGACGTCTCGGCCAACGTGCTCGTGCAGGGCACGATCCAGGTGCGCAACCTCGCGGCCGACCGCCACGTGCTGCTCGCGAACCTGCATGCGATCGGGGCCACCAGCGCCTCGGCCAACGACGGCCCGGGCATCACGCTCAAGGACGACCTCGGCCCGGTGCGCGTGCAGGGTTGCATCGCCGAGGGCGCCGCGAACCTGCCGGGCCTGCGCTCGAGCGGAAGCCTCGACGCGGCGGCGAGCGACTGCACGCTGCTGGGAGGAACCGGAACGCCGAGCGCATGGCAAGTCGCCAGCGGCGACGGCCTGGCACTCGACTCCTCCTCGTTCGTGCTCTGCGGCGGCAGCGCGGCCGGAGCGAACGGCTACGTCGCGGGCTCCGCCTCGCTCGGCTTCCCGGGCTGTGGCGGTGGTTCGGGAGGCAATGCGGTGCGCGTCACGACGACCTCGTTCCTGCACGTCGCGGGCGCGCTGCTCGCGGGCGGCCTCGGACGCGATGGCTCGGACGGCTGCGGGAGCGGCGGCGGGTCGGAGCAGTGCTGCTTCGGCGGCGAGGGCGGCGACGCGTACCGGCTCGACTCGGCCGGCAGCACGCTCTGGCGGCTCGACGACTTGGTGCAGCCAGGCAGCGAGGGCATCGGAGGCACGGGCCACTGCGGCTGCGGCCTCGTCACCACGTGCGACTGCTGGGGCGGCGAACCGGGCCTGGCCGTCTTCGCCGGGCAGAACGACAGCCTGACCACGCTGGCGGGGTCGGCACCGCACCTCTCCGCGCTGCTCAATCCCGTTCGCGAAGGGCAGAGCGTGCAGCTCGCGATCGACGCCTCGCCCGGCGACCAGGTCTTCCTGCTCGCCGACCGGCGCCCGGCCTTCGCGCCGCAGCCGGGCGCGGGCGTGCGACTGGTGGATCCGAGCGCGCCGCACCTGATGCAGATCGTCGGCCCGGCCGATCCGATCGGAAACGCCAGCCTGAGCTGGGTCGTGCCCGACCTGGGTGCGGGCGTGCAGTCGGTGGTCGTGCACCTGCAGGTCTTCGTCGTGCAGTCGAACGGCGCGCGCCGCTGGTCCAACCCGCTCGCGCTGGTGCTGCTCGACTCCGCCTTCTGAGCGGCGCGCGACTCAGAAGCGCAGCAGCAGCAGGTTCTCGCGCCGGAGCTCGAGCGGCACGCGGCGCAGCTCGGTCTTCCCCTGCTTGAGCACCGCCGTCTCGGCGGCGTCGGTGATGCGGAAGGTCGGGAAGACTCCCTGCTCGCGCTCGAGCGAGAGCTGGGCCGAGAGGGAGTGAGGGCGCTCGACCCAGGGATGCACGGGCTGGCCTTGTGCGTCGAGGAACTCGAGTTCGTCGACACGGGCGTCGGCGACCTCGACCCGCGTGCGCACCTCGAGCGTGGCGACCAGCACGAACTCGTCGTCGGCCGAGGCGGGCACGGGATGGTCCTCCATCTTCACGCTCGCACCCGAGACGCCGATGCGGCACCACTGGCGCGGCACGTCGTGCAGCTCGAAGCGTCCCTGCGCGTCGGTCTGCACGCGACCGAAGCTCGTGCTCTCCGTCGATCGATGGCCGAGGAAGGTCGGCACGCTGAGGTACACCTGCGCGTCCGCGAGCGGCACGCCGTGGCGCGTCAGCAGCCGGCCCGCCAGGCGCGGGAAGAACGCGCTCGGCGGATCCTGCAGGAGCACGTCCTTGGTTCCCGCCGCGATTCTCTCGCTCAGCGCGATCTGGCCGTGTGCAGCGCTGTGCGCCAACAGCCGGTACTCGCGCGCGCGCAGGCCGCCGAGCACGAAATGCCCCTCCTCGTCGCTCTCGACGCCGGACTGGTAGTGGCCTGCCGCGACGTCCTCGATCGTGCAGTTGTTCGATCCCTGCTGCGTCCCGTCGATCAGCTGCACGCGGCAGCGGCCCGGGCTCGATCCGTCGGGGAGCAGGACGCGGCCCTCGATCGAGAGCGTGGGCGGTCCCAGGCGCAGCAGGATCTCGGACTGCGGCGCCATCGTCTGCCGGCCGAAGTCCTCGAGCACCGCGGCTTGCACGCCCGCCTTCGTCGCCGTCAGCGGCTCGCCGGGATGGCCGATCGAGAGCGCGAACGCGAAGCGCCCGCTCGCGTCCGTCGCGCCGCCGTCCTGGCCGAGCGAGACCCAGGCCTGCGGCGCCGGAGCACCGTGCTCGTCGAGCACCAGACCGGAGAGCTCGGGCCGTTCGACCTTCGCCGGCCGCGCGAGCACGACGCGCAGAGCGAGCTCGTCCCGGCTGAAGGCCTCGAGCCGGCGGGACTCGAAGCCCGCGGCCTGTACCTCGAGCCGCAGCGCGGGCCCGCTCGGCGCGCAGTCGATTGCGAAGCGCCCGTCCGGCCCCGCCGGCGTGAAGCCGCCCACGTAGCTCACGCTCGACTGGGTCCGAGCGAAGCCGTCGAGCCGATCGAGGTCGAAGGAGGACGAGAGCATCGCGCCGGAAACCGGGCTGCCTTCCTCGTCGACGACGACGCCCGCGAGCTTCACGCACGGCGCGAGCAGCAGCGTCCAGTCCGGCGCGCCGGCCTTCGAGAGCTCGGCGACGATCGAGCTGCGCCCGTCGGTGGGCACGATCGTCCAGTTCCCCTCCTCGAGCTCGATCTCGAAGCCGCCGTCGGTCCGCGTGCGCGCCAGGAAGCGCCGCGGCGGCGTTCCCAGCAGCGCCTCGCGGAAACCCGGCTCGTCGCCCACATCGGCGATCAGCGTGTCGATCTCCTCGGGGTGCGCGCGCATCAGCTCGAGGATGTGCGGAGGGATCTCGATCACCTCGCGACTCAGCACGAGCTTCGTCCCTTCCCAGTGCGGCGCGGGCGGCACGTCCTGGCGCTTCCACTCGAGCTCCGCTCCGGCGACCGGCGCGTTGGCGAGGTCGACCACGTGTCCCGCGAGCGTGTGCGGCGCTCCCGGCTGCGCGGACGATCCCGCTCGCGTCGCGTTCGCAGCCGACGCGGCCTGCGCCGGCGCGAGCGCGCGCGACGAAGCCGCGCTCTCGTTCGATTCGAGCGCCACCGCGGGGGCCTCGGGAGCTCGCTCGGTGCGCGCGAGCTCCTCGCCCGCCCGCGAGCCCGCGGGCCAGGCCCACCACGCCAGCGCGGTCAGCGCCGCCGCCGTGCCGAGCTGGAGCGCGAAGGCCAGCACGCCTGCGCCCGCCGCCGCCGCGAGCGGGGCGGGCGTCTCGCGCGCGAGCGGCGCGAGCGCCGCGATCCAGGTCTCGCGCGCGCCGAAGCGCCGATCGAGCCGCTCGCGCAGCCGTTCCAGGCCGCGTTTGAGCTGCGTGCGCACCGTCTCGCGCGGGCTCGACTGCGCGCGCGCGATCGCGTCGACGTCCATCGCGCGCCAGTAGCGCAGCAGCAGCACCGTGCGGTACGGCTCCTCGAGCGCGAGCACCTCGGCTGCGAGCTCGCGCGAGAGCTCGGCCTCGGCCACGAGCTCGCTCGTCGCCGGCAGCGCCTCCGCGCGCGCCGCACGCGTCTCGCGCGCCGTGCGCCGCGTGCGCTGGCGGCCGAGCGCGCGCGCCGCGTTGCGCGTGACGCTCGCCAGCCAGCCGCGCGGGTTGGCGTCCTCGCGCGGCGGGTGCTCCAGGGCCGCGCGCCAGACCTCCTGTTCGACGTCGTCGGCGCTGGCGGGATCGGCGACGAGGCGGCGGGCCAGGGCGCGCACCCAGTCGGCGTGCGCCAGCAGGGTTTCGAGCGGGACGGCGGGGTTCGCGGGGCTGTCGTTCATCGTGGACCTCGCCCCCCGAGTGCCGCGCCCGTCGGCGAGGGTTCAGCGGATTCGCAGTTTCCGCGAACCCGTCGCGCGCGGCAAGGCAGCTCAGCCGCGGAACACGAAGTAGACCGCCCCCACCAGGCACAAGCCCGCCCAGACGAAGTCGAGCCTGAGCGGCTGGCCCAGGTACAGCACCGCAAAGGGCACGAAGACGATCAGCGTGATCACCTCCTGCAGGATCTTGAGCTGCGCCACCGTGTAGACGCTCGCGCCGATGCGGTTGGCCGGGACCTGCAGCAGGTACTCGAAGAGCGCGATGCCCCAGCTCACCAGCGCCGCGACGAACCAGGGCTTGCCGCGCAGGTTCTTCAAGTGCCCGTACCACGCGAAGGTCATGAAGACGTTGGAGAGCACGAGCAGGAGGGTCGTCTGGGCGAGGATCGGCATGGTTCGACTGGAGCGCGTGCGCAGGGTTCGTGTTCGTCGCGGGCGCGGGCGCAGATTGTGCGCGTGCGCCGCGCGAACGCTAGCCTGGACCGCAGACCCCGACCATGAACCGAACCTGGAAGATCCTCGGCCTGCTCTGCGTGATCGCCCTCGGCATCTGGCAGCTGACGCGCGAGGTCGCGCGGCCGCCCGCGACCCGGCCTCCGACCCAATCCAGCCCGGATCTCCTGGCGGAGGAGCCCAGGCGCAAGCCTGAGCGCGAGTCCGCCGGCGGCGCGCTCGAGAGCGCGAAGCCGGACGCTGCGCGCGAGACGGCGGCGCCCGCCGAGGCTGCCTCGCATGCGAACCTCGCGCGCGTGCGCGTGCGCCTGGTCGACGCGAGCACGCACGAACCCGTGCCGCACCTGGAGGCCGAGCTCAAGCACGGCGTCGAGACGCTCGAGCGGCTCGAGAGCGACGCGCAGGGCGTGCTCTTCGGCAGGTCCGAGTTTGCCCCCGGCCGCTACGTGCTCGATCTCTCCTCCGAGCGCCACGAGGGCGACCTGATCCAGACGCGCGGCAAGGAGGCCAAGGCGATCCCTTCCGACGCCGAGGTCGTGCTCGAGCCTGCGGCGGCGGACGCGCCGCTCCCCGATCTCGCGATCCCGGTCGGTCCCACCTTCGAGCTCGTCGCGGCCTGGCCCGCCGGCCTCTCCTCGGCCTCCTTCCGCGCCGAGCTGCGCGGCGCCGACCCGCGCCACGCCTTCGACCGCGTGCGTTCCCCGGTGCACGAGGGACCGCCGGCCTGGGTGCGCTTCAGCCCGGTGGCGAAGCTGCTCGGCGCGGGTCCGCCCTGGACGCTGACGGTGACGAGCGAGGACGCGTTCTGGCTCGCCAGCGCGCGCGTCGACGCGCTCGAGGGCCGCGCGCTCGCGCCGCTCGCGTTGACCTTCGCCGCGCGCTCGCGCCTGGTCGGCCGCGTGCTCGATCCGGACGGCAAGCCGCTCGCGAGCCAGTGGGTCGAGGCCTGGCTCCCCGACGCGAGCTTCGAGAGCACGACGCGCCGGCCCGCGCTGATCCCGACGCAATCGGACGGCAGCTTCGACCTGCGCGCGATCGAGCCCGGCACGTACACGCTCAAGGTCGGCGCGCAGGGCTGCCTGCCCTTCGCGGAGACGCTCGAGGTCCCGGCGCTGACGCGCGTCGAACGCGAGGTGCGTCTGGCGCGCCCCGACCCGAGCACGCTGGCGCCGATCCGCGGGCACCTCACCAGCCAGAGCGGACGCTACGACGAGCGCATGCGGGTGCTGCTCACGCCCGCCGTGCGCTCGCTCGGCCGCCAGACCACGAACGTCGAGTGGAGCGGTCCGGCACAGGCGCGCACGGGCAGCTTCGCGTTCGAGGGCCTCGCGCCGGGCGACTACGAGGTCGAGCTCGTCGCCGCCGATCTGGTCGAGCTCGCGCCGCGCACGCTCGCGCTGCGGCCGGGGCCTGAAACGCGCGAGTTCCTCGTGCACGACGGCGGCGCGCGCGTCGAGCTCGCCGTGCGCGCGCAGTCGGCCGAGGACAAGAAGGCGCTGCAGGGCTTCCGCGTCGACGCGACGATCACGGGCGCCAGCGAATGCCATGCGCTGGTGTCGCTCACGCACGGCGAGACCGAGGCGCGCCTGCGCCGGGTGCCCGTCGGCGCGACGGTGGAGCTGCGTGTCCAGTGCGACGGCCGCCGCACGCTCTGGACCAGCGTCGTCGCCAGCGATCCGCCCGCGCCGATCACGCTCGAGCTCGCGCGCGGCTGGGGCGCGGAGATCACGGTGGCGGGACCGAAGCTCGAGCCGCTCGAGGGCGCGAAGGTCTTCCTCGACGACGAGCTCGCCGGCACGAGCGACGCGAAGGGCCTCGTGCGCGCCGGGCTGGACCACGTCCCGCAGCGCTGCCGCGTCGAGTACCGCGACTGGAAGCTCGCCCCCGGTGGCGAGGTCTCGCCCGACACCGGGATGTTCCGCGCCTGGCAGAGCGTGATCCAGGTGCGGATGGCGCCGGCGAAGTAGCGTCGCGCGCGCTCCATCCCGTGCGCCGCCCGGCGCCTTTTCCAGGATTGGTGGTAAGGTCGGCCGCCGGGCGGCATTCAGCATGGCGATGGAATCCCGCGCAGTCCGCATCGAGGAGTTGCTCGCCCACGCCGACTGGGTGCGGCGCCTCGCCGCGCGCCTGGTGCGCGATCCCGCCGCGGCAGACGACGTGACGCAGGAGGTGTGGACCCGCGCGCTGCGCTCGCCGCCCCGGGCACGCACCAACCTGCGCGGCTGGCTCGCGGCGAGCGTGCGCACGAGCGTGCAGGCCCTGCGTCGCGGAGAGCGGCGCCGCAGCGAACGCGAGCAGTCCAGCTGGATCGAACGCGACGAACCCGGCGCCGCCGAGCTCGTCGAACGCGCGGAGCTGCACCGCAAGCTGGTCGAGACGGTGCTCGCGCTCGACGAACCGCAGCGCTCGCTCGTGCTCGCGCACTGGTTCGAAGGCCGCAGCCTCGCCGCGATCGCGCGCAGCCGCGCCACGACGCCGCGCGTCGCGAGGGCGCGCCTCGACGAGGCGCACGCGGAGCTGCGGCGGCGGCTCGACGCGGCGGACGGCGGGCGTGGCGCGTGGCTCGCGGCCTTCGCCGCGTGGACGCACACGCCCGCGGCGATCGCCACGGGGAGCGGGATCACGATCGGAGCACTCACGATGGGAACGAAGGCGAAGGTGGTGATCGCGTGTGCGGCGGCGCTGCTGCTTTGGATCGGCCTGCAGACTCGCGCTCAGCCCGCCGAGCCGGAGACCTCGCAAGCACCCGTGGCCAAGTCGAAGGCGCCCGCGCTCGAGGCGCCGGGATCCGGCGAACGGAACGCCCTCGCAACGGCGACCGCGGTTCCGCCGTCCTCGCTCGACGCGTTCCTCGATGTCGAGGTGACCGACGCGTTCACGCACGAGCCGGTGCCCGATGTGGCCTTGCCGATCGGTTTCGATCCGGGGGCCACGGAGTGGTACTCGAAGCTCACCGAGGCAGAGAAGTCGCAGCTTCACACCGAGAGCCACACCGATGCACGGGGGAAGTCGACCATCGCGGTCCCGTCCGGCGTCCCGTTGTCCGTCTTCTCGACGCGCAAGGACCTAGGCGTCGCCGGCTTCGTTCAGGATCAAGCTCCCCTGGCACCCGGCGAGCATCGACGGGTGAGGATCGAACTCAACATCGCGCCCGACATGCACCTCTTCGTGCGCGTGCTGGCGAAGGCGGATCGACATCCGATCGAGGGTGCCGTGGCCAGCCTCACGCTGCGGCCGCCGTTCGCATTCGGATTCGCGCAGGACCGTGCGAGGCGGCCTGAATCGGTCAACGAGGACGCGGCGACGAGCGACACGGCCGGAGGCCTCGACTTCCGGTTCGGTTCGTGGAGGCTGATGAACCTGCGCGTGCACGCCGCCGGGTTCACGCCCGCATTCGTCTTCCCGCAGGGCCACTCGACGCCCGACGATCCGCTCGAGGTGCTGCTCGAACGCGGTGCGTCGGCGACGCTGCATGTCGTCGATCTCGCCGGCCTGCCGGTCGAAGGAGTCGAGATCGAGCTCAAGGGTGACTCGCGCGTGCTGGTCCAGCCCGCGGGATCCGCTCCCCCGCGCGGCGCGATGTGGCCCTCGGCCTCCTGGTCGGGAACGACGCGCGCCGACGGTCGCTGCACGATCGACGAGCTCCCGAGCGCGATGACGCTGCGCCCGAAGCTCTCGAAGCCGGGTGTCAACGCGCGCGGCACGCCCGACCCGTTCACGCTCGAGGCCGGCGAGCAGCGCGAGATCCTCTGGCGCTTCGGTGCTGTGTGTTCGATCAGCGGCCGTGTGCTCGATGCCGAGAACAAGCCCGTCGCCGGCGTGGAGCTCTGGCTGCGCTGCATGTACGACTCTGCGAATGCCCAGCGCTTCCCGGGCGCGAACTACTTCTTCCAGCAGTACCAGAGCTCGATCAGCGCGAGCACGACGAGCGATGCGTCCGGCGCATACCGCTTCGACAACGTGGCGCCCGGCATCGCCTGGGTCGGACCGGCGTGCAAGCGCGGACAAGGCGCGGCTCCCATTGCGGGCGAGCCCGCACCGATCGCCGACGAGGTCGAGATCGCCGAGACCGCGCAAGCCGTCGAGCACGACATCCACCTGCAGCCAGGACTCTACGTGCGCGGCCGCGTTCTCGACGCGCAGGGGAAGCCCGTCCGCACGTTCGTGCGGATGCGCGCGGAGGGCGGGAACAACGCCTGGATCGACCAGTCGGCGGAGGACGGCACGTTCACCGCGGGCCCGGTCGGCCCGGGCGCGTTCGTGGTGAGGGCCGACTCGGTTCCGATGAGCTCGTTCGTCGCCTCCGAGGAGCAGACCGTGCATGCCGGGGACGCGGACGTGGTGCTCAGGCTTCGCGCGGGCGCCGGGCTCGAGGCGACGATCGTCGACGACGAATCCGGCGAGGCCTGCAACGCTCGGCTCGTCCTCAGCCTGCGCGGCGGCGACAGCATCGGTCCGTACGTCAACCTGTCGAGCGATCCGGCGCACTTCAGTTGCACGAGCGTGCTGCCCGGCCTCTACGACGTGATGGCCCGCACGCTGGACGGCCGCGTCGGGCTCGTGCGCGGCGTCGACATCCAGACGCGCGGCACGACCGACCTCGTCGTGCGCGTGAAGCGCGCTGCGAGGCTGCGCGCGCGCCTCGAAGGCAAGCACGCCTGGGGCGCGTTGATCGTGCACAGCGCCGAGGCCGAGGTCGTGCGCGACGCGGTGTCGCGCGGAGCGGTGTTCGATGCCTGGGTCCCGCCGGGTCACCTCGTGATCGAGTTCACGCCCGTGCTGACCGAGAAGCCAGAGCGCCGCGAGATCGACGTCCAGGCCGGCGAGGAAGCGGAGCTCGTCTTCCGCGACGAGGGCTGATTCGCTACGGCCGCTCGCAAACACGATCGCCGGGATCGATGCGGCGCTTCAACTCCGCGATGAACCCTCGCCGCCACTGGGGAAGATCCGCGAGGCTCTCGTTCCGCAGCATCGGGTCGGGCCGGTATTTCTCGTAGGGATGGCCTTCGAGCACCCAGGCGAGCGTCATCACGGAGAACCCGCCGTCCTTCTTCGGAGCGAGAAGCAGCGCACGATCCAGATCGACGCCGCGGCCCAGGAGCTCGCGCAAGTCGGCCAGGTCGCGCAACTCGTAGCGCGACAGCAGCGCGACGAGCTTGTTGACCGCCAACTCCTGCAGTGTGTCGACCAGGAACTCGTGGCCCTCGATCTCCTCGCGCAGCGGTGCGGCCAGCGTCGGCCCGGGATCCGCGACTAGATCGAGGATGCACGAGTCGTCGCCGCGCCGAACCTCTATGCGGACGAACGCCGGCGTCTTGCGCAGCGTCCGCAGGCTGAGCCCGATCGCGCTCAGCCTTCCGACGGCCTCGAGGTCGAGGTCTCCGAGCAGGTCGAGGCCGCGCCAGAACAAGTCGAGGTCGCGCGTGGTGCGGTACGGCACATGGAATCCCACGATGGCTCCACCCCCGGTGAGGACCCAGGGCGGTGACATGCCGGCAAGGGCACCGAGCACGGTGCACTGGAGATCGGTGAGGTTACCGCGCTTCATCCCCGGTGCCGTTCCACTGGGCGAGCATCCATTCCCAGAATGGCCGCTCCAGGCCGAGATGGATCACGATCTGTGGCCAGAGCGCGCGGATTTCGTGCTTCGTGATGAACGTGAACACGTCATCGGGCTTCGCCTGGCGCATCAGCTTCCCGATGTTGTAGGCGCGCACCAGCGGATCCGGATCGCGCAGGCGACGTTCGAACTCGGGAAGCGTCGTGTGTTCCTCGTCCCAGAGGAAGTACGGTCGGTCCCTTCCGTCGACGAGCCACTCGCTGGGCGTAGGGTTCAGCACGCAGGCAGCATACCGCGCTGCGCTCGCCGTCGTCCAAGCCGCGCGCCGCGCCACTCAGTAGCACTGCACGAGCGACCACGCGCGATCGAAGCGGCGCGCGAGGAGGTCCTGCTTCCGGATCCAGACGTACACGCGGCCCGCGTCGCCGAACATCATGCCAGTGCGCTCGTCGCTGTCGATCTGCAGCAGGAGACGCCAGTCGCCGACGCCCGCCTCGAGCTGCTGGCGGCGCGGATCGGCGTAGCCCGCGGGCTCGCCGACGTCGATCCCGTTCGCGACGAGCTGGCACTCCAGCTGCATGTCGCCCTGGATCGGGTCGGGCCAGCCGAGCACGCGGTGCAGCTCGTCCTCGTCGCCGCCGGCGAGCGCGCGCACGAGCTCGGCGTAGCCCTCCGTCTCGTCGTCGCCCGCGAGGCCGAGCGCCTCGCCGGCCGCGCCGTCGAGGTCGGGCAGGCTGTCCTCGCGCGAGATCGCCACGCCGCACTCGGCAAAGCGCGCCTCCTCGTCGAGCGCGTCAGGGAACTCGCGCGGCGCGAGGGCTGCGGGCGCACACTCCACGTGCAGCACCTTCCACGCGGACGCGTCGGCCGGAGAGAAGCCCCAGACTTCCTCGCCGGCGTGGAAGAACACCAGCCAGCCGCTCTTCGGCAGCAGGTGCTCGTCGTCGAAGGGCGCGAGCTCGGAGAGCGCGAGCTGCGCGAGGAACGGCAAGGGCTCGCCCTCGTGCTCGGGCCAGGCGACGCCACTGGGCAGATCGGGGCGGCCGCCGATCTTCCAGCGGCCAGGGCGGCGGCGCCTGCGTGCGCAGGCGGATCGAGCTGCGCCGCGCAGCGCGCAGCGCGGGGAGCTTCGCCTCGAGACCAGCGGCGCGCGCGGCCTCGTCGAAGCCGGGCGCAGCGAGCACGGCGCGCTGGCGGACCTGCGCGGCGGCCAGGCGCTTGCGCCACGAGACGATCACGCGCGCGATCCCCAGCGTGCCGACCGCGAGAGCACTGACGAGCACGACGCGGTTCATGGGCTCCGGCGGGTTCCTCCGCGGCTCAGCCTACGGCCCGTCCGCCCGCGCGTCACCGTGCAAGGTTCACCAGCGGATCTCGAGCGCTCCGCTGACGTTCCAGGTGTTGCCCGCCGGCGCAGAGCAGAAGGCCGCGCTCGGATCGCGGTAGTAGACCTGGTACACGCGCGTCGAACCGGGCGCGATCGTGTCGCCGAGCTGGGCCGAGCGCGCCGTGATCGACGGCTCCGCGCCGAGCGGCGCGGCGACCACGCCGCCCGAGGCGTTCTTCGAGTACAGGCGCCGCAGGTGTCCGCCGACGCAGCGCAGCCCGTCGCCGAAGGCAACCGGCGCGATCGCCGCGTCGCCCTGCAGGAAGATCGAGAGCGCGCCGGGCAGCTCGTCCCAGGCCGCCAGCAGCACGGTGTCGGGGTTCGTCGTGCCGACGCTCGCGAGCAGCGCACCCTCCGCGTGGGCCGAGTTCGCGCAGCCGTGGCCGTACGCGCCCGTGTTCGCGCACGGACACGGCGCGGACGCGCCGCTGCCGGAGCAGAACAGGCGGCCCGGGCCGGCAAGGCCGCGGTACTCGGCGATCGAGAGCGAGACCTTCCCGTCGACGTTGGCGAAGCCGCCGCCGACGTACAGGTCGGGGCCGCCGCTCGTGCCGTCGTCGAAGGCGCACAGCGCGAGGACCTCGCCCGTGGTCGTCGCGCTCGAGAAGCCGGCGACCTCCTCCCACTGCGTCCCGCTCCAGCGCCTGAGCGGCAGCGGGCCGGACGCGCCCGCGCAGAGCTTCGATCCCGTGCCGTCGTCGAAGACCGCCAGCGAGCGCAGGATCCACGGGCTGCCGAGCGCGCTCCAGCTCGCGCCGTTCCAGCGCGCCGCGCCGTTGACCGGGATCCCGCCCGCGAGGCCGAGCTTGCCGCCGACGGCGAGCGCAGGTCCGTTCGCATCGCTGTACGGCTGCAGCGCGTAGACGTAGTCGCTCGACCCGGCGTAGCCGACGCCGCCGCCGACCGGCGACCAGCTCGTGCCGTTCCACTTCGCGATCATCAGCGCCTGCACGCCGCCCGCGAGCTCGAAGTCGCCGCCGGCGTAGAGCGCAGGCCCGCTGCCGTCGTCGAAGACCGCGAGCGCCGCGACCCAGCTGTTGACGCCGCTTCCCAACGGCGTCCAGCTCGTGCCGTCCCAGCGCGCGACGTGCGCTCCCGCGCCGGTGAAGTCGCCGCCCGCGTAGAGCTTCGGCCCGTTGCCGTCGTCGAAGACCGCGAGCGCGCGCACGGAGCCGCCGGTCCCGCTGCCCGCCGTGGTCCACGTCGCGCCGTCCCAGCGCTGCACGCCGGTGGTCCCCAGCTCGCCGGCGAACAGCTTCGGACCGCTGCCGTCGTCGAAGCTGCACAGGGCTTGCACGGGACTGCTCGGCCCGGACCCCAGCGCGTGCCAGCCCGCGGCGTCGAGCCTCGCAACGTAGCGCGCCGGCACGCCGCCCGCAGCGACGAAGGGACCGCCGGCGTACAGCGTCGCTCCCGTGCCGTCGTCGTGCACCGCCAGCGCCGTCACGCCGGGGTAGATCCCGCCCGGCGAGACCGGGTTGGTCACCGCCGACCAGCTCGCGCCGTCCCAGCGCGCGCTGCCCTGCGAGGCGACCCCGCCCGCGAGGGCGAACTGGCCGCCCGCGAACAGGCGCGCGCCGCTGCCGTCGTCGAAGACCGTCAGCGCGCGCACGGAACCCGCGACCCCGCTGCCCAGCGGCGACCAGGCGGATCCGTTCCAGGCCGCGATGTCCGCGCAGGCGACGCCACCCGCGCTCTGGAACCTGCCGCCCGCGAACAAGCGCGCGCCACCGCCCGCATCGAAGCTCGCGAGGCTGAAGACCTCGCCGATCGAGAAGCCGTCGACGACACCGCCGCCCACGTCGTTCCACTGCTGCCCGTCCCAGCGCGCGACGCCGCGCATCGCCGTGCCGCCGATCGCGCTGAACGATCCGCACGCGTACAGCGCCGGCCCCGTGCCTTCGTCGTGCGCGCAGAACCCGCGGATGTAGGAGTTCAGGCCCGCGCCGACCTGCGTCCACTGCGCGCCGTCCCAGCGCTTGATCGCGAAGCCGCCCGCGGCGTTCCCGCCCGCGTAGAGCGCCGGTCCGCTGCCGTCGTCGAACACGCCCAGCGCGTTGACGAAGGCGAGGCCCGTCGGCGCGCCCGGCAGAGAGCTCAGCTGCGCGCCGTCCCAGCGCAGCACGCCGCCCGACGGCCCCGTGCTGCCCATCGAGAGGTAGAGCGCAGGACCATTGCCGTCGTCGAACACGGCGAGGTCGCTGACCGCGAACGTGAGCGTGCCGGGCGCGAGCACGCTGCTCCACTGGCTGCCGTCCCAGCGCGCGAGGAAGATCGCCTGCACGCCGCCGATCGTCGTGAACGAGCCGCCCGCGTAGAGCGCCGGTCCCGAGCCCGCGTCGAAGACCGCGAGCGCGTCGACCGTGCCGAAGCCCTGCCGCGGATCGCCGGCGCCGACGTTCGACCACGCGCTGCCGTTCCAGCGCGCGACGCTCGTCACCGGCACGTCGCCGGCCGCGGCGAAGTACCCGGCCGCGTACAGCGCGGGCCCGGATCCGTCGTCGAAGACGACCTGGTCGTGCACCTCGCCGCCGAGCCCCTGGATCCCCAAGCCCGGCTTCCAGTCCAGGCCCTGGCCGAGGGCCAGCGCGGGAACGGTCGCGAGCAGGAGGAGGGCGACTGTGGATCGAGAGAGCGTGCGCATGCGTGAGGAGCGTGGGGTGAGGGCCTCGAGAACTCGCGGCTCCTTGCCCCCGCTGCGGGCGTCGTTGCGGCGCGCATCGAGAATACTCGATCCGTTCCGGAGCCGCGCCTCAGCTCTTCGCCTTCGCGCGCTCGAAGATGCTCGTCGTCGATTTCCCGGCGACCCGTTCCCACCTCGTGAGCGGGAAATCCAGCGACGGAAGACGTGCCGTGCGTCGCTCGAGGGGACGATCCACAGAAGACCTGCTCAATGGAACTGGACGAGATGCCAAACGCGATCGAACCGCGCAGCGGCCAGATCCTGCCTGCGGATGAGGAAGTAGACGCGCCCGACATCGACGAACTCGAATCCCACCTGGTCGTCGCTGTCGAGTTGCAGCAGCAGCTCCCAGTCGGCGCTGGCACGCTCGATCTCGGCGAGCGCGGCGGCGGATCTCCCCCCTCGGACCTCGTAGGGGAGCCCGTTCGTCACGAAGTGGCAGTCCCTGCGCAGGTCCCCTTCCTGGATCTGGTCTGGCCAGCCGAGCAGGCGATGCACGCCTGCGGGTTCCCACGACTCTCGCGAGGACTGGCCCTCCTCTGCGAGCGCCGACCGCAGCGCGGAGTAGGCCTTGTCAGTGGCCCCGATCTGCTTTGCGAGCGAACGGCCAGCCGGTGAGAGAGGATCAGGAAGCGTCTCCCTGCGCAGGATCGTCAGCCCGCACTCGTTGTAGTGCTGGTAGTCCTCGATTCCCTCGGGGAGTCCCCGGCGCGCGAATCGGCTCGGCTGCCCATCGATGTGGATCACGGCCCAGCCTTCCGCGTCTGCAAGCGTGTCACCGAACCGATCCGCGGTCTCGTGGAAGAAGCAAAGCCAGCCCGTACGTGGCAGCAATCCCAGTTCGTCGTGCGGCAGGACTTCCTCCAATCGAATCTGGGCGAGGAAGGCCATGGGTTTGCCGCGAACGCTCGGCCACTCGAACCCCGGGGGCAGGTCCGGACACCCGCCGATCCTCGAGCAGCCGGCGGCGACCACTCCGGCCTTCGTGCGCAGGCGGATCGAGCGCGTCCGACTTCGAGAGAGCAAGGGGAGACTCGCGGCGAACCCGGCAGCCTGAACGTGTTCTTCGAAGGTGGGCATCTCGAGTCCCTTGCGGCGCGTCAACAGTTCTTCTTCGCCCGCTCGAGGATGCTCGTCGTCGATTTCCCCGCGACCAGCGGCGCGAGCACGACCTGTCCGCCGTGCGCCTCGACCCACTCGCGGCCGACGACGCCCTTGTCGGCCCAGTCGGCGCCCTTGACGAGCACGTTGGGCGTGACCTTCTCGATCAGCGCCTTGGGCGTGTCGTCGGCGAAGGAGCAGACCGCGTCGACCATCTCGAGCGCGGCGAGGACCTCCATGCGGTCGCCGAGCGGGTTGACCGGGCGCGTCGGTCCCTTGAGGCGCCGCACGCTCTCGTCGGCGTTGACGCCGACGAGCAGCACGTCGCCGTAGCTCTTGGCGAAGCGCAGGTAGCTGACGTGGCCGACGTGCAGCACGTCGAAGCAGCCGTTGGTGAAGGCGATGCGCCGGCCGTCCTTGCGCCAGGCGGCGAGCTGGCGCTCGAGCTCCTCGAGCGTGCGCAGCACCTTGCCCTCGTGATCCTGCTTCTCGGCCAGCGCCGCGCACAGCTCGCTGCGCGTGACCGCGTGCGTGCCCAGGCGTCCGACGACGATCGCGGCGGCCTGGTTGGCGAGGTAGACGGCCGTGTCGAGCTCGACGCCCGCGGCGAGGTAGAAACCCAGCTGCGCGATCACCGTGTCGCCCGCGCCGGTGACGTCGAAGACCGCGCGCGCGCGCGCCGGCACGTGGCCGGTCGGTCCGCGGCGGCTCTGGAAGTAGATGCCCTCGGCCCCCAGCGTGATCACGGCCGCGTCGAGCTCGGCCAGCGCGAGCAGCTCCTCTGCGCCGCGCGCGACGTCCTCGAGCCGCGAGAGGCGCCGGCCGAGCGCCTGCTCGGCCTCCTTGCGGTTGGGCGTGACCAGCGTCGCGCCGCGGTAGCGGCGGTAGTCCTCGCCCTTGGGATCGACCAGCAGCGGGACCTTGGCGGCGCGCGCGGCCTCGATCGCGGTGCGGATCACCTCGGGCGTCAGCACGCCCTTGCCGTAGTCGCTGAGCACGACCGCCTGCGCGCGGCGCACGCGCTCGGGCAGGATCGCGAGCACCTGCGCGAGCGCCTCGCCGCTGATCGCGCGCGGATCCTCGTTGTCGACGCGCAGCATCTGCTGGCTGCCGCTCATCATGCGCGTCTTCTGGATCGTCGGGCGCGTGGCGTCGAGCACGCAGCCGCCGGTCTCGACCCGCTGCTCCTCGAGCAGCGCGCGCAGCTTGCGGCCCCAGCCGTCGTTGCCGAGCACGCCGACGATGTCGACCTCGGCCCCCATCGCGACCAGGTTGGCCGCGACGTTGCACGCGCCGCCCAGGCGCTCCTCGCTGCGGCGCGCGGTCAGGATCGGGATCGGCGCCTCGGGCGAGATGCGCGTCACGTCGCCGGAGACGTACTGGTCGAGGATCAGGTCGCCGACGATCAGCACGCGCGGCCGGCCCAGGTGCTCGACCAGGCGCTCGAGTTCGTGCGGGTTCATGCGCGCACTCCCTTCCAGCCGGCCTCGGCGAGCTTGGCGAGCAGCGCCATGCGCAGGAGCGGCAGCATCAGCTCGTGCTGGCCCAGGATCGAGATGCCGCGGCCCGGCGGCCGCTGCACGACGTTGGTCTCGGCGCGGTACTGGCGCAGCATGTCGAAGTTGGCGGTGGTGATGCGATCGAGGTTCGCGCCCAGGTTGAGCGCGACGCTGACGGCCTTGAGGAAGACCTCGGGCAGCACGACCGCGCAGCCCAGGTTGATCCACACGCCGCCGTCCATGCCGTGCACGAAGCGGCAGACGTGGCGGAAGTCGTGCAGCGCGGCCTCGCCGACCTTGGCGCCGTCGCAGGCCGGGTGCATGTGCACGATGTCGGCGCCCAGCGCGGCGTGCGCGGTGATGCCGAGCTTCAGCCGCACGGCCTCGGCGCTGACCGAGAGCGCGGCGTGCGGCGCGCGCCGGTCGAGCAGCATGCGGCCCAGGCCGCGGCCCAGCCCCGGCTCGTCGCCGGGCGCGGGAGCGCAGCCGCGCGCGGCCGCCTCGGCCAGGCCCTTGCCCGTCTCGTCGGCGAAGCCGAACTGCCCCAGCGGGAGCTGCTTGGCGACGTCCTCCGAAGTGCGCCCGATCGTGGCGATCTCGAAGTCGTGGATCGCGCCCGCGCTGTTGAGCGCGACATGGTCGATCACGCCGCGGCGCATCAGGTCGATCAAGAGCGGCGCGAGCCCGCACTTGAGCACGTGCGCGCCGAGCGCGACCGCCACGGGCCGCTGCGCGAGCTTGGCCGCGACGATGCGCGCGACGAGCTCCTTGAAGTGCTTTCCCGCGTAGATGTCGGGCAGCGAGTCGACGAAGCGCCCGAAGTCCGCGAGCGGCTCGGGCGTCTGGCAGAAGTCGCGCAGGTCGACCAGGCTCGGCCGGGAGGCCAGCGGGTAGGTCGTGACCGCGCGCATCTGGGGAAAGGGATCAAGGCGCTCGGGGGGCATGGGTGGGCTCGATCCTAGCTTTCGGATTCCTGCGCTTCTTCCTGGATCCCGGAGGGCTCGTCCGCGCCGCGCCAGCGATCGTGCAGCCAGAAGTACTGTTCGGGCGCGGCCAGGATCAGCCGCTCGAGCTCGCGGTTGACCAGCGCCGCGATCTCCGCCGGGCTGGCCCCGGCGACCTCCTCGGGGCGCACGACGCGCGTGGCGACGAAGCGCCAGCGCAGCGGCTGGCCGGTGCGGTAGCAGGCGGCGAAGACCAGCGGCGCGCGCAGGCGGCGCAGGAGCACGCTGGCCGAGCGGTCGCAGCGCGCCGGACGGCCGAAGAAGGGCGCCAGCACGGGCTTCACGCGCGCGCGCTGGTCGAGCATCATCGCCAGCGTGCCGCCCGCGCGCACGACCGCGGGTGCGAACTGCATCGCGCCGCGCCGCGGCAGCAGGCGCATGCCGCGCGCCTCGCGCATGCGCTGCGCGTGCACCGAGAGCCAGCGGTTCTTGGGCGGCTTGGAGATCGAGTAGAGCGGATCGAAGCCCAGCCAGGGCATGACCGCGGTCCCGACCTCCCAGTCGCCGACGTGCGCGCTGATCAGCACGCAGCCCTCGCGCCGCGCGAGCAGCTCGCGCGCCTCCGGGCAGAGCTCGACCTCGAAGTGCTCGCGCACGCGCTCGGGCCGGATGCGGCGCTCGAACAGCTCGGAGTCCAGCGTGATCTCGAACAGATGCCTCCAGGCCTGCAGCGTGCGGCGCGCGAGTTCCTCGCGCGAGAGCTCCGGCCCGAGCGCCTGGCGCAGGTAGGCCTCGGCCGCGCGCGTGTGCTTGCGGTCGAGCGCGCGCGCCAGGCGCGCGAACAGGCCGATCAGCACGCTGCGCGGAGCGCGCGGGATGCGCGCCAGTCCGCCGACGAGCCCGCGCACGAGCTGGCACTCGATCCAGGCCAGCGCGCCGCCGCGCGTGCCGAGCACCTCCTGGCGCGGCACCGGCCAGTCCTGGCGCAGGGCGCCCGGCAGCACGCTCGACGGCGCCTCAGCCATGCGCCACCGCCGGCAGGCTCTCCAGGCGCGCGCGCGCGATCGCCGCGCCGCGCACGAGCACGAGCTCGATCTCCAGCGCGAGGAAGTCCAGCCCCAGCGGCGCGAGCTTGACCGCGTCCTTGCTCGTGACGACCAGCGCACGGCTGCTCGCGCGCGCGTGCCTCCCGAGTTCGGCCGCCTCCTCCGCCCGGAAGCGGTGGTGGTCGGGGAAGACCGCGTGGCGCACGACGCGCGCGCCGAGCTTGCGCAGCGTGCCTTCGAAGGCCTGCGGGTTGCCGATCGCCGAGGCGAGCTCGACCTCGCGTCCGGCGAGCTCCTCCAGCGCGTGCACGGCGCCCTGCGCATCGCGCAGCGCGACGGGACGGTGCGCGGCGAGCAGGATCGGCGCGCCGGGCGCGGCGCGCGCGAGCTCGGCCTCGAGCTCGGCCAGCCAGGGCTCCGGCACATCCTCGGCGCGCGTGATCACGAGCACGTCGGCGCGCGCGAGCGCCGAGAGCGGCTCGCGTAGGAGGCCGCGCGGCAGCAGGGCGCGCACGCTCGTCCCGTCGGCCTCGCGCGGCAGCCCGTCTGCAGGGCCGCGTGGCGTCGATCAGCACCCAGTCCTGCTCGCGCGCGAGGCGGCGGTGCTGGAAGCCGTCGTCGAGCACGATCAGGTCGACGCCGCGCGCGGCGAGCGCGCGCGCGCCGCGCACGCGGTCGGGGTCCTGCACCTGCGCCAGGTCGGGGCAGGCCTGCGCCACGAGCCGGCCCTCGTCGTTGGCGCCCTCGTCGCCGGCACCGTAGCCGCGCGAGAGCAGGCCGGGCCGGCGCCCAGCGCCACGAGCTCGCGCACGAGCCAGATGCAGAAGGGCGTCTTGCCCGTGCCGCCGACGCTCAGGTTGCCGACGCTGAGGACGGGCACCTCCGCCTCGTGCGCGCGCGAGGCCGCAGTCGTAGGCGGCGCCGCGCGCGCGCACCAGCGCGCGGAAGGCGAGCTCGGGCACGCGCAGCAGCGACTGCGCGCCGCGCCGGCGCAGGCGCTCGTCGGCGCGCGTGCGCGGCAGCTCGACGCGATCGGGGTGGCAGACGGGGCTCGGCTCGCTGCGCGCGAGCTTTCCGAGGGGCGCGGGCATCACGGGGCGTTGGTCGGAGCCGGGACGGGCCCCTCGCCCGCGAGCTTACAGCGTGGCGGACGAGTCCTCGTCGGGGATCAGCTCGATCAGGCCGCGCTCCATCTCGAGGAAGGCGATCTTGATCGGGTTCTGCTCGCGGGTCTCGACCAGCGGGGCCGCGCCGCGGATCAGCTCGCGGACGCGCTTCTGGAGCAGCGCCGTCTTGTGGAAGTAACCGCAGACGGACTTCTGGAGGCGCTGGGGCAGGGAGAGTTCCATCGCAGGTGTGCTCGCACGCGGGCCGGCCGGGGAGGAGGGTTCCGGTCGAGGAACCTCCGGCAGCCACGCGGGAACGCAGCATGATGCCTGGAGCGAGCCTCGACTGCAAGGGCGAGCCCTCCTGCACATCCATGGGGTGGACCCGGCGCGTACCCGTGCCCATCCTGGGCGCGACCCAGCCCAGGATCCCCCATGCGCCAACGCATCGCTCCCCTCCTCGTCCTCTCGTCCCTCGTCTGGCTGACCCTCGTGCTCGGCTCCGGTTGCCGCAGCGCGGCCGAACGCGCGCCGCTGCGCGGCCTCGCGGGGCTCGAGGGACCGCACCGCTCGATCCAGACGAGCTCGCCGCAGGCGCAGGCGCTCTTCGACCAGGGCTGGACGCTCTACTGCGGGTTCAACCATGAGGAGGCGATCCGCTCGTTCCAGGCCGCGCTGCGCGCCGATCCGACCTGTGCGATGGCCTGGTTCGGCATCGGCCTCTCGTACGGTCCGAACATCAACAACCCGACCATGGACGAGCAGGGCTCGCAGCTCGCGTTCACCGCGACGCAGAACGCGCTCCTGCTCTCCAAGGGCGCGAGCGGCGTCGAGCGCGAGCTGATCGAGGCGCTCGCGCAGCGCTACGCCTGGCCCCCGCCGGCCGACCGCGGCGCCCTCGACCGCGCCTGGGCCGACGCGCTGCGCGGCGTGTGGGCACGGCACCCCGACGATGCCGACGTCGGCGCGCTGTGCGCCGAGTCGCTGCTCGACCTCAACCCCTGGGACCAGTGGACCTTCGAGGGCAAGCCGCAGCCGCTGACGCCCGAGATCGTCGCGATCCTCGAGCGCGTGCTGGCCTTCGCGCCCGGACACGTGCTCGCCAACCACGCCTACATCCACGCGCTGGAGGCCTCGCGCGTCCCCGAGCGCGCGCTCGCCTCGGCCGACCGCCTGCGCACGCTGATCCCCGGCGCGGGCCACCTGCTGCACATGCCGGCGCACATCGACATGCGCCTGGGCCGCTACGCGGCCGCCTCGCTCGCCAACCAGCGCGCGATCGAGTCCGACCGCGAGTACGTGAAGCACGCCGGGCCGCTGGGCTTCTACACGATCTACCGCGCGCACAACTACCAGTTCCTCTCCTGGTCCGCGATGTTCGAGGGCCGCAGCGCCGTCGCGCTCGACTCGGCGCGCGAGATGGTGCGCGAGATCCCGCCCGAGCTCGTGCAGGCGATCCCGCAGTTCGTCGAGTCGTACCTGGGCACGCCCTACCACGTGCTGGTGCGCTTCGGTCGCTGGGACGAGATCCTGCGCGAGAGCGAGCCCGCGCCCGGGCTGCTCGCGACGCGCGCCGACTGGCACTACGCGCGCGGCATCGCGCTCGCGGCGACCGGCCGCGTCGACGAGGCGGCGCTGGAGCAGGTCGCCTTCGAAGGCGCGGCGGCGAAGGTGCCCGCGAGCTACCTGCACGGCAACAACCCCGTCAGCGCGGTGCTCGCCGTCGCGCGCGAGATGCTCGCGGGCGAGCTCGACTACCGCCGCGGCCTCGTCGAGAGCGCCTTCGCGCACCTGCGCCGCGCGGTCGAGCTCGACGATCACCTGCACTACGACGAGCCCTGGGGCTGGCTGATGCCCGCGCGCCATCCGCTGGGCGCGCTGCTCGCGGAGCAGAAGCGCTGGGCCGAGGCCGAGGAGGTCTACCGCGCCGACCTCGTGCGCCATCCGGCGAACGGCTGGGCCCTGTTCGGGCTCGCGGAGTGCCTGCGCATGCGCGGCGCGACGCGCGAGGCGGCCGAGGTCGAGCAGCGCTTCCAGCGCGCCTGGGCCGCGGCCGACATCGAGCTCTCCGCGTCTTGCTTCTGCCGCACGGGGCGCTGATCATCGGGGCGTGAAGGCCCCGATCCACGCGCTGCTCCTCGTCCCGCTCCTCGCCGCGCGATCGTTCGCGCAGGACCCCGCACCCGCGCCGGAGTCCGCGCCGCAGGAGGCCGCGACTCCGGACGCGCCCGCGGCGCCGACGACCTTCGGCGGCTTCCTGCGCCAGATCGACGGGCTCGAGCAGCCCGCGGCGCTGGCCTACTCGCCCGAGGGCGAGCTGTGGGTCGCCGAGGCCTGGGGACGCGCGCTCTCGATCTACGACGAGAAGGGCGCGCTGCGCCGACGCCTCGCGCTCGAGATCCCGCCCAACCTCAAGCTCAACGAGCCGCGCGGCCTGGCGATCGCCGACGACGGCACGGTCTACGTCAGCGACGCCAAGCGCGTGGTCGGCTTCGGCTGGGACGGCGAGCGCCTGCGTCACACGGGACTGCGCTCGGCGGTCAACTACGCGCTGGTCGAGCCGCGCGGCCTCGCGGTCGACGCCCAGCGCCTGTACATCGCGGACGCGGGCCTGCATCTCGTGCTGATCTTCGAGCGCAAGAGCTCGAAGTTCGTCGGCGCGCTGGGCGGCTGGGGCGGCGCGGACGGACAGTTCCGCCGCCCGGTCGACGTCGCCGTCGACGAGGAGGGCCGCCTCTACGTCGCCGACCAGGGCAACCACCGCGTGCAGCGCTTCTCGGCCGCGGGCGAGTTCCTCGGCGCCTTCGGCGGCTTCGGCCCGTACGCGGGCCTGTTCGCCGCGCCTTCGAGCGTCGAGTACGCGGCGGGCCGCGTCTACGTCGCCGACCGCGACAACCACCGCGTGCAGGTCTTCGACCGCGCCGGCAAGCTGCTCTACGACTGGGGCGTGCACGCCGTGCGCCCGCACGAAGGGCAGGGCCACCTGCACTACCCCGACGCGCTCGCGATCGCGAGCGACGGCAGGACGGCCGCGCTGGCCGAGGGCTTCGAGGATCGCGTCCAGGTCTTCGGCGCGGAGGACGAGCCCAGTCGCATCCTGCGCGCGCAGAGCGAGCGCACCAGCAGCGCGCACTACGGCGGCGGCGTGGCCGCGCGCGGCCGCCTGTGCGTCGTGCTCGAGCCGAGCGCGCCCTGCGCCCTCGCGCTGGACACCAGCGGCGGCGAGGCGGTCGAGCTCGCGCGCTTCGGGCGCCTGGGCGAGAAGCCGGCGCAGTTCTCGCTGCCGGCGGGCGTCGCGCTCGCGCCCGACGAGCGCGCCTGGATCTGCGACCCGGGCCTCAAGCGCCTCTCGATCTTCCGCCTCGACCGGCCCGCGGACGCGACGCTCAAGTACGACCCGTTCCTGCCGCGCTTCGCCGAGTCGCTCGACTTCGCCGCGATCGACGGCGGCGAGCCCGTCGCGGTCGCGCTCGACGGAGACGGCCGCGCCTGGGTGCTCGAGTCGCGCGGCGAGGTGCTCGTCTTCGCGCCCGGCTTCCGCGAGGCGCAGGCGCGCACGCTGCCCGCGGCAACCGTGGTCGCGCCCTGCGCGATCGCCGTGCGCGCGGACGGCTCGCGCGCCGTCGTCGCCGATCCGGCCGCGCACGCGCTGCACGTGTTCGAGGCGCAGGAGCACGGCTGGAAGACGATCCCCTGGAAGGCCGAGGGCCGCCAGCCGCGCCCCAGCGGCGTCGCCTTCGCCGCCGACGGCAGCCTGTTCGTCACCGACGAGGCGCGCGACGAAGTGGTGCACCTCTCGCCCGCGCTCGAGCGTGTCGCGAGCTGGGGCCAGCGCGGGCTGGGGCGCGTCGAGTTCGCCAGGCCGCACGGCGTCGCGATCGACGAGCGCGGACAGGTCTACGTGCTCGATCTCGGCAACCACCGCGTGCAGGTGCTGACGGCCTCGGGCGAGTTCGTGCAGGCCTTCGGCTCGCGCCTGTTCACCGACCCGACGCGCAAGCGGAGCGAGAAGTGATGCGTTTCCTCCTGGTCCTCGCCGTGTGCAGCCCGTTCCTCGCTCCCGCGCGCCAGAGCGCGAGCGCGCCTGTGCCCTGGACGAACTGGAAGGAGCTCGCGAGCAACGCGGGCCACTACCGCGTGCGCTACCGGCTCGCGCAGGATCCGCCGCCGCGCGGCGAGCTCTTCGGCCTCGCGGCCTACGTGCTCGACGTCGACGGCAAGAACGTGCGCGCCGACGTCCAGCTCCTCGCCGACGGCGACATGCCCGAGCACGGCCACGGCCTGGCGCGCCTGTGCGAGGTGAAGCAGGCTGCCGACGGGCACTTCGACGTCAGCGGCCTGCGCCTGCACATGCCCGGCCGCTGGCAGATCTACTTCGACATCGTCGAGGGCGCGCACACCGAGCGCGCGCAGTTCGACCTCGCGCTCGAATGATCGCGCTCGCCCTCTGCCTCCTGGCCCAGGTGCCCGACAGCGCGCGCACGCTGCAGCACTCGCCGCTGCCGCCGCTCGCGCCCGACCCCACCAACGCGCTGGCCGACGATGCGCGCGCCGCGCGGCTGGGTCAGTTCCTCTTCTTCGACGCGGGCCTGTCGCAGAACGGGCGCGTCTCGTGCGCCAGCTGCCACGTGCCCGAGCAGGCCTTCACCGACGGCAAGCCGCTCTTCGAGGGCCTCGGCCGCGGCGAGCGCAACACGCCGACCCTGTGGAACGTCGCCTACCAGCGCTGGTTCTTCTGGGACGGACGCGCCGATTCGCTCTGGAGCCAGGCGCTCGGACCGCTGACCAACCCGATCGAGATGGGCAGCACGCCGGCCGCGGCGCTGGCGCACGTGCGCGGCGAGAGCGAGCTGCGCGCCGCGTACGAGGCGCTCTTCGGCGCGCTCGTCGATCCGCTCGCGGGCGAGGCGCTCGAGCGCGCCTTCGCCAACCTGGGCAAGTGCCTGGAGGCCTACGAGCGGCGGCTGGTCACGCGCTCCTCGCCCTTCGACCGCTACGCCGCGGCGCTGCGCGCGGGCGACGCGGCGGCGGCCGCGGAGTACCCCGAACGCGCGCGGCGCGGCCTGGCGCTCTTCGACGCTCGCGCGGGCTGCCGCAACTGCCACCCCGGCGCGCTCTTCAGCGACGGCGAGTTCCACAACATCGGCGTGCCGCGCCGCGGCGGTGCGAGCGACCCGGCGCGCTTCGCGGGCGTCCAGGCGCTGCTCGCCAGCCGCTTCCGCGCCGACGGAGCGTTCAGCGACGCGCCGCAGGGCGCGGGCGCGGCCGAGCTGCGCGCGCTGGTGCGCACGAGCGAGAGCTTCGGCGCGTACCGCACGCCCAGCCTGCGCAACGTCGCGCGCACGGCGCCCTACATGGACCGCGGGCAGTTCGCCACGCTGCGCGAGGTGCTCGAGTTCTACTCCGAGCTGAAGGAGGCC